>JBBSEF010000048.1:0-22797 GCA_038240015.1 Burkholderiales bacterium | reverse complement strand
TGTCGATCGACGACAACCGCGTGCGCGCGCTCGACTGGCAATTGTGGGTGGGTCTGCGCGGCTCGTGTCGCTTCGCGTTCCAGGATTTCAAACAGACGCGCGAAAAGCCGCAAGTCGAACTGCTTGCGAACGACGGCAGCCGCTGCAAACTATTCGTATGGCAACAACCCGGTCGCGTCACGCTCGCGCACGCGGATTGCGAAGCGCGCTGCACGGCCGGCATCTACGACGAGGCGTGGCCGGTGTCGTTCGATTCGTCGTCGGGCCGGTGCGCGCACATCGACTGAGGCATCGCCATGACCTGGTCCAGCTGGTTGACCTTCTTCGCGGCGAGCTGGCTGATCAGTTTCTCGCCGGGCGCCGGCGCGATCTCGTGCATGAGCGTCGGGATGCGCCAGGGCTATCGCCGCGCTCTCTGGAACATCGCGGGCCTCGAGCTCGGCATCGGCCTTTTGATCGCGATCGTCGCAGCCGGCCTGGGCGCCATCCTCGCTGCAAGCGCGGTCGCGTTCGCCGCCGTGAAATGGCTCGGCGTCGGATATCTGATCTTCCTCGGCGTGCAGCAGTGGCGGGCGAGGGTTCAACCGATCACGCTCGATGCGCGTATCGCGCCCGCGTCGACTCGCAAGCTCGTGATGCAAGGCTTCCTGATCAACGCCAGCAACCCCAAGGCGATCGTCTTCATGCTCGCGGTGTTGCCGCAGTTCATCGACCTGAACACGCCGCAGTGGCCTCAATACCTGACGATGATCGCGACCTTGCTTGCGACCGACCTGGTCGCGATGAGCGTCTACGCGTTGCTGGCCGCGCGCGTGCTGTCGTCGCTGCGCGAGCCGCATCATGTGCGATGGATGAATCGCGTGTTCGGCGGTCTGTTCGTCGGCGCGGGGTTGTTGCTGGCGTCTTTCAAACGTAGTGCCTGACGGGAGCGTGGCAACCATGCGATGGGAAGTCGTCATCGGCCTCGAGACGCATACGCAGCTCTCGACGCATTCGAAGATCTTCAGCGGCGCGTCGACCGCGTTCGGTGCGCTGCCGAACACGCAGGCGAGCGCGGTCGATCTCGCGTTGCCGGGAACCTTGCCGGTGTTGAATCGCGGCGCGGTCGAATGCGCGATCCGCTTCGGCCTCGCGATCGGTGCGACCATCGCGCCGGTCTCGATTTTCGCGCGCAAGAATTACTTCTATCCCGATCTGCCGAAGGGCTATCAGATCAGCCAGTACGAAATCCCGGTCGTGCAGGGCGGCGCCGTGTCGTTCGTCGTTGAGGAAGGCGGCAAGGCCGTGATGAAGACCGTGAACCTCACGCGCGCGCATCTCGAAGAAGACGCGGGCAAGTCCTTGCACGATGACTTCGTGGGCCTCTACGGTGAAAAGAGCACGGGCATCGATCTGAATCGCGCCGGCACTCCGCTGCTCGAGATCGTGTCCGAGCCCGAGATGCGTTCGTCGGCCGAAGCGGTCGCGTATGCAAAGGCGCTGCACGCGCTGGTCATGTGGCTGGGTATCTGCGACGGCAACATGCAGGAAGGCTCGTTTCGCTGCGACGCCAACGTATCGGTGCGACCCGCGGGGTCGACCACGCTCGGCACTCGTTGCGAAATCAAGAACCTCAACTCGTTTCGCTTCATGCAGCAGGCGATCGACTACGAAGTCGAGCGTCAGATCGCGTTGATCGAAGACGGCGGCAAGGTGGTGCAGCAGACGCGTCTGTTCGATCCCGATCGCAATGAAACGCGGGCGATGCGCAGCAAGGAAGACGCGCACGACTACCGCTACTTCCCCGACCCCGATCTGCCGCCGCTGGTGATCTCGGACCAATGGATTGCGCGGGTGAAGAGCGAGATGCCTACTTTGCAGAATGAAATACGCGAGCGGTTTACGAACATGGGTCTGTCCGAATACGACGCGTACGCGTTGACGGCTTCTCGCGAGATCGCAGAATACTTCGAGAGCGTCTGTCAGCATGGGCCACTGAGTACAAACGGCTCCCCCGCCAATCCGAAGCTGGTCGCTAATTGGGTTATGGGTGAGGTGCTTGCGAAGCTCAATGAGGACAGCGCTCCGCATTGGAACGCGGCCGTGAGTGAGCCGACACTTGGCAGGCTCGTGGAGCGAATTCACGATGGCACGATCAACGGAAAGATTGCGAAGGAATTATTCGCAGACCTTTGGATCAAGGGTCGCTCGTCCGGCTTGCAATCTCTGCCTGACGCAATCGACGCGTTGATTTCAGAACGTGGTCTAAAACAGATTTCAGACGTGGGGCCGCTCGAAGCTGCGATCGATGCGATCCTCGCCGCGAGTCCATCGCAACTCGCCGACTATCGCGCCGGCAAGGAAAAACTATTCGGCTACTTTGTCGGCCAAGCGATGAAGGCCACGCAAGGCAAGGCCAACCCGCAGCAGTTGAACGAGTTGTTGAAGAGGAAGCTCGCAGGTTGAGGCGCGCCGCTCATCGCTTCCCGGCGATGCGTTTTTCGGAAGCGCGCGGCGCGACAGGCGTAGGTGACTGGCCGCGTTCTTCCAATCGGATCAGCCGCTCTTCATGGTCGAGGATCCAGGCCAGCGACCGGCCTACCGACCTGTCTGTCGCGGTCAGCCTTTCCCTGACCGCCGAGGCCGAAACGGCAGGCAAATAGCGGTTGCCGCTATCTTGAAACGCCCTTGCTCGGGTCCGTCAACTCACGAAAGCGCTTGATCTCTTCGTCGTAGCGTTGGTTGATGCGCTCGACATCGGACTGGCGCATCTTGATCGTGGCTTGCTCATCGGTGATCGCAGCCTCGTTGTCGTCGAACCTGCGCTTGACCAGCAGCGGCATTCGCTTGTTCTTGTAGAACTCGCCTTCCTGCGCCAACGCTTTCTTTTCCGAATTCAGATCGGCCAGATGAAGATGCGAAATCTTGATGCTGTCCTCCGCATCGGCGAGTGCGCGACGGCGCGCGTTTTCGATTTGCGCTTCGTTCGAATACGCAGCCAGCAGCGCCGAATCGCGCCGTCTTTTCTCTCGCGCGGCGTCGGCGGCGAGCCGCTTGTTGCGGTCGTCGATATCTTTCAGTCGCTGCTGCTCGGGTGTCAGCGGAGCTGCGATCTCGCGCTTGACGACGCCGCTGGGTCCGAGCTCGCGCACCGCGCGATCGGCACATTCGACGATCGGGCGATCGGACGTGATGGTTCGTCCGGCGCGATCGCGGCAGGTGTAGATGGTCGCCTGCTCCGCCGCATTCGCGGCGAGCGTTCCCGACGCGAGCACCAGCACGAATGCGAGCGAGCGACTGATCGTGCTCACCTTCATGCGGACGCGGCAACCAGGCGCGGCGCCGCACCGTATCGGGATCGATAGGTCGATACCGCGTCGGCATGCGCGGCCAGTTCACCACTGTTGTCGTTCTTCAACCAATCCATGATGTCGTCGAGGTTCGCGATCGCGTACACCGGCATGCCGTACTCCACTTCGAACGCCTGAACCGCCGAGCCGGTGGACACGTCCCCCTCCCGCTTGCGTTCGTCCCGGCGTTCCATGCGATCGAGCGCGATCACCACGCCGACCGGCTCGGCGCCCGCGCCACGAATGATATCGACCGATTCGCGCTTGGACGCGCCGTCCGTCAGCACATCGTCGACGATCATCACTCTGCCGGCGAGTTTTGCCCCCACCAGCGTTCCGCCTTCGCCGTGCGCCTTCGCCTCCTTGCGGTTGTACGCAAAACCGATGTTGCGGCCGCCTTCGTTCTCGGGCATCGCGGCGAACGCCATCGCGGTCGCGGCCGCCAGCGTGATGCCCTTGTATGCGGGGCCGAACAGCATGTCGAACGAGAGGCCGCGTTCACGCTCGGCCGCGACCAGGGTCCTCGCATAGAATTGCCCGAGCGCCGCGAGCGACGCACCACCATCGAAGCGCCCGGCATTGAAAAAATACGGAGAGCGGCGTCCCGCCTTGGTGGTGAAGGCGCCGAAGGCGAGTGCCTGGCTCTTCAATGCGAAGGCTATGAATTCTGCTCGGTGATTCGTCAACACGTCTCCTTCGTTTCCCGCTCGCTGTTCGGACGATTGTTCAACATAAAGCCCATCCCTCTTTTTACCCATGACCGCAATCAAACGTTCAGGGCCATCGTCGCGCCGCGCTTCGCCGGCCGCACCGCGGGGTACGCGGCTTCTCACGCAGGTCCGCACGCGGTTCCGCATTATCTCGCTGAACCTCAACGGCATCCGCGCGGCCGCGAAGAAGGGCGTCTTCGAGTGGCTTGCGACACAACACGCCGACGTGGTCTGCGTGCAGGAATTGAAAGCGCAAGAGGCCGACATGGCCGCGCATTTTCTCGCGAACGCCACGCATACCGGCTGGTTCCACTACGCGCAGAAGAAGGGCTACAGCGGCGCGGGACTCTACGCGCGCATTCCGCCGGCAACGACGCACATCGGCTTCCGTTCGCAAGAGTTCGACAGCGAAGGCCGCTACGTGCGCGCCGACTTCGATCGCGAGACCGAGGCCGGCCTCGACAGGATGTCGGTGATCAGCCTCTACATGCCGTCGGGTTCGAGCTCGCCCGAGCGCCAAGAAGCGAAGTTCCGTTTTCTCGAAGAGTTCCTGCCGCACCTCGTGGCGCTGAAGAAGGAAAGCGCAGCGACCGGCCGCGAGTTCGTACTCTGCGGCGACTGGAACATCGCGCATCGCGAAATCGATTTGAAGAACTGGCGCAGCAATCAAAAGAACTCGGGCTTCCTGCCCGAAGAGCGCGCGTGGCTGTCGCACGTGTTCGATGAAATCGGCTGGGTCGATGTGTATCGCGTGCTGCATCCCGAAGCGACCGGCGAGAGCTATACGTGGTGGAGCAATCGCGGTCAGGCGTGGGCCAACAATGTCGGGTGGCGGATCGACTATCAGATCGCGACGCCGGGCCTGGCCGCGAAAGCGATGCAGGCGAGCATCTGGAAACAGACGCGGTTCTCGGATCACGCGCCGTTGATCATCGACTATGCGTTGTCCGGGTCAAGCGCTCAAATGGCGCCCAGCACATTGCGCACGTAGGAGCGCATGCTGAATTTGTCCTCGAAGGTTCGCAGGCCCGCCCGACCCATCGCATCGATACGCTCGGGCGACGAGAGCAGGCTTTCGATCGCCGACCACATCGCCGCCGGATCGCCGCGCGGAACCAGCAGAGCTTGCTCGTTGTCCGCCACGTACTCTTCGATCGTCGGCGTGCGCGTGACGACGACCGGTTTGCCGAGGGCCATGGCCTGAATCATCACCATCTGGCCCGCCGAGATGTTGTCCACCGCCAGCGGTACAGCCACGATGCTGGCCCCCGCCAGTTCATTGATGTACGCGCCGCCGTAGCAGTCGCGCAGGACCACCACGTTCGGCGGCACGTCGATGTCGGCCAGCGCGTCCGAGTTGTCGCAGACCACGCGCAGTTGAATGTCGCGCTGGCGTACTGCTTCGAACAGCGTTCGATAGTCGCGTCCCGAGCGGCCCGCCGCGAGCACGTAGCGGGGTTCGACCGCAACGCTGGACACCGACTCGCGGCCGGCTACGTGCAAGCCGAAGGGAATGTATTCGAAGCGCGCGTGGCAGCCGCGAAAAATCCGACGATAGGTTTCGAGTTCAACTGCCGAGTGGCAGAGCACGATGTCTGCGAACGCGAAGACGCACCGAAAGTACAACGTGCGCAACGCCCTCTGCAGGCGGTTGGGACGATCGGTGAAAATGAACCCGAGCAACACGATACGTGGCTTTCTGGCGCGCCTGAGCGCGCGAAACACTCCGAACACAAGCACTTCGATATCGTTGTTGAGCACCACCACGTCAGGCCGGGGAGTGCTCTTGACCAGCGAACGCCAGGCGGACCGAAGCGCGAACATGAAAACCTTGGGCCATCCCACAAGCACCAGCCAGACCCGCGAACGGTATTGCAGATTCAGTTCGGCGGCCAACAAGCGATGCTCGACGCCCGAAGCTGCAAGCTCGCGCGCGAGCGGAGAGTGGGAGGCATCGTTGGAGAATTTGGGGAAAAAATGAATCATGATTGCGATGGCGGTCAATTCTATGATGACCGAAGCAACGATCGTACCCGCCTGTCAAGGCATGGGATGGTGAGCGGTCATGAGGACACACGAGCGAAGAAGTCGATCGTATCGTAGCCGTCGCCGATGACGCCAGAGCGGCACTCGGCCCGCCGGAGCTTACAAGAAACCGACCGACAGCCAAGGTACGACGGCCACCACGGTGAGCCCGATCAACAACGCGACGAGATAGCCCACGATCGGCCGCATCCCCGCATCCGGATCGACCCGCCCGATCGCGCACGCCGCGTAATACCCGACCCCGAACGGCGGGGCGAACAGGCCGATGCCCATCGCGAGCACGACCACCATCGCGTAGTGCACTTCGTGCACACCGACGATGCGCGCGATCGGAAACAGCAGCGGCCCGAACAGCACGATCGCGGGAATGCCTTCGAGCACGCTGCCCAGAATCACGAACGCAACGATAGAGATCGCGATGAAGCTCGCCTTCCCCCCGGGCAAGGAGCCCATCGCGTTGGCGAGCGCAGTCGAGAAGCCCGACTGCGTGAGCGCCCAGGCCATCGCCGTCGCGGTGCCGATGATGAGCAGGATCGCGCCCGAGAGGCTGGCCGTATCGACCAGCAATTTCGCGAGCGCGCGCGGCGGGCAGCGTCGATAGAGAACGGTGCCGATCACGAGCGCATAGACCACGCCGATGGTCGAGACTTCGGTCGCGGTGGCGACGCCTTCGATGACGGCCGCGCGAATGATGAAGGGCAGCGCGAGTCCGGGCAACGAGATTGCGAAGAGCTTTGCGATCGTGCTCCCGGTTGCACGAGTCGCATGCGACACGACTTCGCCCTTCGCACGCCAGCGCGCGACGCAGGCCAATGCGATCGCCAGCACCAACGCCGGCACGAGCCCTCCGGTGAACAGCGCAGCGATCGACACGCCCGTGACCGAGCCGATCGTGATCAACACCAAACTCGGCGGAATCGTTTCGCTCATCGCGCCCGATGCGGACAACAACGCGACCAGTTCACCCGGCGCAGCTCCGCGCTCCTTCATCTCGGGGAACAGCACCGGCGCGACCGCGGCCATGTCGGCGGCCTTCGCGCCCGAGATGCCAGACACCAAAACCATCGCGCCCAACAGCACATACGACAGGCCTCCCTTCACATGGCCGATCAGGCTCGCGAGAAAGTCGACCATCTTCTTCGCCATGCCGGTCACTTCGATCAGGCCGCCCAAGAAAATGAAGAGCGGCACCGCGAGCAGGATGAGATGCGACATGCCTTCGTCCATGCGGCCGACCACCACCGACGATGGCACGCCGGTCGTGAGCGCGATGAAGCCGAAGGCTGCGAGGCCGAACGCGAATGCGATCGGAATGCCCGAGAGCACCATCGCGCCTACGCCGACGACGAAGAAGAGGACGAGGTTCCATCGCCCCAGCGATGCGAAGACGCTCGGCGCATACGACGCGAGCGCAAAGAGCGCGAGCACCAGTGCCATCGCGATGGCCGCCGTCACCACCGCCTGCGCCAACGTCGCGCGCTCCACGATTTGCAGCATGGCGAACACGCCCATCAATGCGATGCCGATGGGCAGTGCGGCCGCGCGCCACGCGTTGGCGATTTCGAGGGCCGGCGTAACGATGTCCATCTCGCCCTTCGCGTATTCGAGCGCGGCCGGAAAGAGCAGTGCGAGAAACACGATCGGCACAATCAGCGCAGCGGCCTCGGCCCACGCGCGCCGCGCGGGCGGCAAGCGCGACACGAGCGCGGTCATGCGCATGTGTGCGCTTTTCTCGAACGCCACCACCGCGCCCAACATCGCCAGCCACATGAAGAGGATCGATGCGAGTTCGTCTGACCACACCAGCGGTCGATGGAACACGTAGCGCGAGACGACGCCTGCGAAGAGCACGGCGATCTCGACCGTGACGAGGATTGCGGCGGGAACTTCGACGGCCCACGCGAGCGCGTGGTCGATGCGTGACGCGATGCGCGCGGCGCGACCGCGTAGCGGAGGAATGTCAGGGACGCCGGTTTCGAGGGCGAGGTTCATTGCACTGTCATTCCGAGCAACGCGAGGAATCTCATCAGCCACGACAATCGACGCGGATGAGATTCCTCATTTCATTCGGAATGACAAGGGACCTCTACGCCAACGTCCCCGACGCCGTCTCCAGCAGCGCCCACGCCTCCGCCCCGTACTTGGTCTTCCACTCGTTGTAGAAACCCGCCTTCCTCAACGCGTCGCGAAAATCGTTCGGCTTCGGTTGATTGAATACGAGTCCCTGCTTGGCAAGATCGGCTTGCAGACTTGCATTCAGCTTGGCCGTGTCTTCGCGCTCGAGCAGCGCCGCCGCGTTCCAGTTACGCGCGACGATGACCTGCAAGTCGGCCGGCAGCTTGTCCCATGCGCGCTTGTTGGCGAGCATCCAGAAGCCATCCCACATGTGATTGGTCATCGAGCAATACTTCTGCACTTCGTAAAGCTTGGCGGTCGAGATCACCGCGAGCGGGTTCTCCTGGCCTTCGACGATTTTCGTTTGCAGCGCCGAATAGACTTCGGCGAAGTTGATACTCGCGGGCGACGCGTCGAAAGCCTTGAACATCGAGGTCCACAACGGGCTCACCGGCACGCGAATCTTGAAGCCCTTCAGATCCGCGGGCGTGACGATCGGCTTGGTGCTGGTGGTTATCTGGCGAAAGCCGTTGTCCCAGATCTTGTCCATCGCGACCAGGTTGGCCTTGCCGATTTCGCCGCGCACGAATTTGCCGAGGTCGCCGTCCATCGCCTTCCACACCGCGTCGTAGTCGGCGAACGCGAAGCCGATGCCGTTGATCGACGCGATCGGAACCAGCGTGGAGAGGATCAGCCCCGACAGCGTGAAGAACTCGATCGCGCCCGAGCGCACCTGGCTCAACATGTCGGTGTCGCTGCCGAGCTGGTTCGACGGAAAAATCTGGATCGCGACGCGGCCGTTGGTTTCCTTCTCGATCTTGTCGGCGGCCTCTTTGGCGCGCGCGTTCATTGGGTGCGTGAGCGGCAGATTGTTCGCGTACTTGTAGGTGAACTCGGCCGCGCGGACCGGCCTCGCGAAACCCGCTAGCGCTGCGGTGGTGCCGATCGCGCCGGTGAGCTTCAGCACCTCGCGCCGGGTGGTGTCAGTCGTCATCGCGGTCTCCTCGAAAAATTGTGATTGTCCCAGCGTGGGTGTCCCAAGTTGCGCGAGTCTACCCAAGCGTCGCGCGCGACGCGATAGGCGCGAACCCGCGTGCGAGGATATGACGATGGCGCAATGATGATGCGCGATCTCAAATCAGGAGACGACATGAAGACCTGCATCGTGACCGGAGGCGCATCGGGCATCGGGCTTGCGACGGCGCGCGTCTTGATCGACGAAGGTTGGACGGTCGCGGTGCTCGATCGCGATGAGCGCGCGTTGCATGAAGGCGCGCGCATGATCGAGCATGCGAATGTCTCATGGCATGGCGTGGACATCACCGACGAAGCTGCGGTCCGAACGACGGTCGCGAACATTGCGTCACGCGATGGCGGCATCGCAGGACTCGTCAACAACGCGGGCGTGGGAATCGCCAAGCGCTTCTTCGACACCGATGCGAACGACATGCGCCGCATGTTCGAGGTCAACGTCGTGGGCAGCTTCATCGTCGCGAAAGCGGTTGCGGAAACGATGCGCGACGTCGGCCGCGGTGGCGCAATCGTCAATCTCACATCCACCGCGGGACAGCGCGGCAACCTCGAACGATCGGCCTATGGTTCGGCCAAGGGCGCGGTGATCGTGCTCACGCAAGTGATGGCGGTCGAGCTTGCGAGCCTCGGCATTCGCGTCAACGCGGTGTCACCGGGGCCGGTCGCAACGCCGCTCGTAGATGCGATGCATACGCCCGAGATGCGCGCGCGCTGGACCGCGCTCACGCCGCAGCACCGCTATGCGGAGCCGCACGAGATCGCGACCGCGATCGTGTTTCTGCTCGACGACAAGCGCGCGAGCTTCATCACCGGTCACGTGCTCAATGTCGATGGCGGATTGTTGGCGGCGGGGTTGGTGGAGTCACGATGATCCGCGACAACGAGTGAGCGCGGATGTCGGGCAACCAAGTCTGAACTACCTCGCCACGATCGCCGTCGTCCGATACGGCGGCAATCGATCGACCGACGTCCCGACAGTTTGCGCATAGATCGGCATCACGTTCGGCAGGCGTCGCTGGATCTCGGCGATGCGATTGCCGCCGGCCGGGTGGCTCGACAGCCATTGCGGCGGTCCGCCCTGAGAGGCTTGCGCCATCTTCTGCCAGAGCGCGACGCCGGCGCGCGGGTCGTAGCCGGCACGAGCCGCGAGTTCCAGCCCGACCGCATCGGCTTCGCTTTCATCTGCCCGCGAGAAGCGCAACTGGAAGAGGCCGTTGGCCGCGCGTGCGCCGAGGTTAGTGATGTTGGGATCGATGCCGAGCCACGACGACAACAACGCGCCGCCCGCGCGTGCCGCGAGTTCGCCGTACGCCTGCTTCTGTGCCTGCTCCACGCCGTGCTCTCTCAACGCATGCGTGATTTCGTGGCCCATCACGATCGCGATCTCGTCGTCGGTGAGCCTGAGCTTGTTGAGGATGCCGCTGTAGAAGGCGATCTTGCCACCCGGCATGCAGAACGCGTTGATCTGGTCGCTGCCCAGTAGATTGACTTCCCACCGCCACTGCTGCGCGCGAGGATTGACCGCATAAGTGAACGGCAGGATGCGCTGCTGGATGCGGCGCAGCCGCTGCACATCCGCGTTGCCGTCGGGCGCGAGCGCGCCCTTGGCCACGGCCTGTTGCAAGAGTTCGTGATACTGCTGGTCGGCCTGCTTCTCGAACTGCTGCTCGAGATTCTGTGCACGCGCGCCCGTCGGCAGTCCACAGCAGACCAGCGTGAAGGCGATCAACAGAGGGCGCAACGCGCGCGATGCAAGACTCATGGGTTCTCCTCGATATTCGATGACGCGCGATTGTGAAGGTCGCTATCTTGCCGCCACGGCGCGACCTTGGGCAACAGTAGCAGGCCCGGCAATCCAAGCGCGCCGCAGATCAGAAAGAAATCGAACCATCCGGTTCCCGTGACGATATAGCCGGCACCCGCATTCGCGAAAGTACGCGGCACCGAGGCGAGGCTGGTAAAGAGCGCGAACTGGGTCGCGGTGAAGCGCGGGTCGGTGCTGCGCGCGATGAAGGCGACGAAGGCCGCGGTGCCGAGGCCGACGCTCGCGAAGGCTTCGAAGCCGATCGCGAACGCGAGCACCGCCCGATCGGGCCCTACCTTGGCAAGCCACGCGAAGCCGAAGATCGCAACCAGTTGCAGCACGCCGAAGACCCACAAACCGCGATTGATGCCCAGGCGCACCAACCATATGCCGCCCACCAGGCCGCCGATCACGCTAGCCCACAGACCCACATTCTTCGCGATCAAGCCGACGTCGGTCTTCGAAAAGCCGAGGTCCAGATAGAAGGAAGTCGACAGGGCGGTCGCCATCGAGTCGCCCAGCTTGTAGAGAAAGATGAACGCGAGGATCAACAGCGCATGACGCCAGCCGTCGCGCGCGATGAATTCAGAGAAGGGCAGCACCACCGCATCGCGCAAGGACTTCGGCGATGCGCCATGCGCAACAGGTTCCGCGACGAAGAACACCAGCGCGATCCCCGGCAGCATGAAGGCCGCCGTGATCGCGAACACCGCGTCCCAGGGTAGATGGTCGGCGAGGATCAGCGACAGCGCACCGGGTACCAGACCCGCGAGCCGGTAAGCGTTGACGTGCACCGCCGTGCCCAGGCCGAGTTCGGGATCGGGCAGGATCTCGCGTCGAAACGCATCGATCACGATGTCGAGGCTCGCGGAAAAAAAGGCGAGCGCCGCGCACAGCGTCGCGATCGTCGGCAGGTCGCTCTTCGGGTCGAGCCTGCCGAGTGCGGCCACGATCATCAACACGACGATCTGCGTGACCAGCATCCAGCCGCGTCGTCGTCCGAGCGCCGCAAGACCGGGCACCGTGTAGCGATCGACCAGCGGCGCCCACATGAATTTCCATGTGTAGGGAAACTGGATCAGCGCGAACAGGCCGATGTCCTTGAGCGACACGCCTTCGGTCTTCAGCCATGCCTGCAGCAGATTGAGCAGGATGAAAAGCGGCAGCCCCGACGTGAAGCCGAGGAAGACGCAGACCAGCATGCGCCGGTTGAGCAGGGCCTGCCAGATGCGCTCGCGCGGTTCGGTCATGGCATCACGCTCGATGCCGGCGCTGCGCGCGGCGCACCACCGGTCGCGCGATCGACCGCGCGATCAGGATCACGTCGCGGCAAAGCGCGATTGCAGCAACGGGCGTCAGCCCGCGAGTCCGGCCAAGGCATGGCCGGTCATCTCGAGCGCGCGATCGACCACGCTGCGTTTCCACGCATGCTCGTCGACATAGAAGGCGTCGCGAAAGCGTCGCTTGATGGCGCGACCCACCGGCGTGTCGAAGGTGACGTCGCCGTGCGCATGCATCCAGGCCTCCGCGCGCAGCAGGTCGAGCACGATGTCTTCGGGCAGCGTGCCGTATTCGAGCGCGAGGGTCGTGACCTGGGGCTTGGTCTTCTGGCCCTCGAAGAACGAATTCACCGCGTTGATCATCGGCCCCTGCACGATCACCGAACTCGAATTGCCGCTATAGATCGCCGTCACGTCGGGTCCGTACCACTCGCGCGCACGCGCGGCTTCCTCGTCGTTCTCGCCGGTGTAGATCGGCTCTCCATAGCCGAGCGGGCCGAGCCCGGTATGGAAGTCGATGACCGCGATGCGCTTCTTGCCGCGTCCATAGCGCGTCACGATTTCCTTGAAGGTTCGCGTCGACCACACCGGCTTCGAGCCGCCGTAGAACAAGCCTTCGGGGTGGGTGTACTGCCCGCCGGCAACCACTTCCTGATAACGCCTGAAGCCGCGCTGGTCGATGAACTGCTTGATGATGCTTTCCGCGGTGGCGAGGTCGTCCCAGTCGCGCGGCACCAGATGCGGGGCAAGCGCGATGAAGTCATCGCTCGATGCCGGCAGCGCCTTGAAGTCGATCGAGTTGCGATTCAGATCGACGTTGTCTTCGTTCACGCGCCGCAGCCACGCGAAGCCATAGGGATTGATCGCATGGACGACCAGAACCGCGGTGCGCGCGGGCAGGGCCGCGAAGCGCAGACCTTCGATCATCGCGACCTGGGCGCCCGAACCCGCGAAGCCTTCGACGCCGTGGGTCCCCGAGACGAGGATCAGGAGATGCTTCGCGTCGTCGGGACCGAAGAGCGCGACGTCGGTCGCGAGCGTCTCGCCGGTCGGCCCCTTGCCCACCGGGTTCTCGAAGCTTTCAAGCGGTGCGTCGGCACGCGCGACCGCGTCCAGAAAGCGGCTTCGGGCGTCGGCGTAGCTCTCCGAGAAGTGTCGGGTGGTGGGCATCGACTATCCTGATCCAGAAGGCATTGCCGCCAGTGTAGCGAATGCCCACCCGCGGAAAGCTACATTAGCTGGTCGCGGCTCGGCGGTCGAGCAGCAGTTCGGGCGCTTTCTCGGCGAGAGACCAGTCGCGCCGCACGGCGAGCTGGCGTGCGGCGCGACGACGCAGAGGATGCCGCAGCAGCGCCAGCGCTTCTTCGGGATGCGCCGCTCGCCATCGCGCAACCAGTTCGGCAGCGGTCTGCGGCAGGGCCTCGGCGGGTAGACGATCGAGGCCGAGATGCTGGCGCACCGCTGCGTTTTCGAGATCGCCCTGGGCCTGACGCTGCATGCGCTTCCACTGCGTGACAAAGCTGCTCCAGCGGGTCCAGCGCAGCGTCTCGTTGGTCCAGCTTGCCCCCGCAACGACCACGAGGCGCTTCGCGTTCCATCGGTGCGCGCCGGGATCGACGCCAAAGCACACGACGGCGCCGAGCAACGGTTCGTTGCGATACATCCCCAACGGATAGCGGAAGCCCCTGGCCTTGAGCATCGCGACGACCGATCCGCGCAGCGCGTAGAGGCTGCCGTGGATTCCGCCTTCGGTCTGCATGCGCCCGCGCAAGCGCTTCGCGGAACGACCCACCGTGGGCACGCCGCTTGCCGCCCAAGCCTCCGGTTGGTCGGCGAACGTGGCCTCGATCAAGCGCAGGCTGTCGGGCGCGAGCCGCGCGTATCCGTCGACGAAGAAGGCCACATCGCTTTGCGGCGCGATGGTTTCGAGGTACTGATTCCACGCATGCGACTTGTCGCCGAGCGCGATGAACCACACGCGCAATCGTGTATTGGAAGGCCGTGCGCGTTCGAGCTTTGCCGCGATCGTCTCGGCCAGCGCTCGGTTGCCGTTGACGACGATGTCGATCGTGCTCGGCACATCGCCGCACGCGACCTCGGCCGCGGCGATGGTCCGCGCCAGTGTCTCGGGCGTTTCGCGCGCGGTGAAGATTGCGACCGACCAGCCAAGAGTGCTCACGCCCCGGCTCCCCCGGCCAACCTGAAGACCGCGACCCGCCCGAACAGATTCGGAAGAAATCGCACGACTCTTCCGTCGCGCAACGCGAACTGGTCGCGCAAGCGAAAGCCGCTCTTGCGTGCGAGTTCGCGAAAGTCGGTGAAGGTGGCAAAGCGCAGGTTGGGCGTGTCGTACCACTGATAGGGCAATGACCGCGTCACCGGCATGCGGCCCTTCGCGATCGAAATGCGATGCGACCAGAACGCGAAGTTGGGAAACGTCACGATGCTCTCGCTTCCCACGCGGCCGAGCTCGCGCAGCATGCCTTCAGTGTGCGTGACCATCTGCAGGGTTTCCAGTTGTACGACTGTATCGAAAGAGCTATCGGAAAATAGTGCCAACCCGTCTTCGAGGTTCTGCTGAACGACTTCGACACCGTTGTTGACGCACGCGAGCACCTTGGCGTCATCGATTTCGACGCCGACGCAGCGGCAGCCCTTTTCTTTCTGCAGCCACGCCAGCAGCGCGCCATCGCCGCAGCCCAGGTCGAGAACCGAAGAGCCCGGCGCGATCCATTCGGCTATTGCCGCAAGATCGGGACGCAACGCGGCGGGATGCGATGCGTGCGATCGCTGCGTGGTCGTCCGCGTCATTGCACCCGGCACCCGTCAAGCGCTTCGTGGATGCGATCGAAGTACGCGCCCAGCAACGCGTGATAGCGCGCATCGTCGAGAAGAAAGGCATCGTGTCCGTGCGGCGCGTCGATTTCGGCATAGGTCACTGCGTGCTTGTTGTCTAGCAGCGCCTTGACGATTTCGCGACTCTTCTCGGGGGCGAAGCGCCAGTCGGTCGAGAACGAGACGACCAGAAAACGCGCGCGTGCGCGTGCGAGTGCATGCGTGAGCGAGCCATCGAACCGTGCGGCCGGATCGAAATAGTCGAGCGCCTTGGTGATCAGCAGATACGAGTTCGCATCGAAGTAGTCGGAGAACTTGTCGCCTTGATAGCGCAGATAGCTTTCGATTTCGAACTCGGCGCCGTAGCCGAACGCGAGGTCGTCGGCCTTCAACGAGCGCCCGAATTTTTCGGCCATGTCGTCGTCCGACAGATAAGTGATGTGGCCGATCATGCGCGCGACGCGCAGCCCGCGGCGGGGGACGACGTGATGCGCGTAGAAGTCGCCGCCGTGGAAGTCCGGATCGGTGAGGATGGCTTGACGTGCGACATCGTTGAAGGCGATGTTCTGCGCCGAGAGTTTCGCGGTCGATGCGATCGCGATGCAATGCGCGACGCGATCCGGATGTCGCACGCTCCACGCGAGCGCCTGCATGCCGCCGAGCGATCCGCCCATCACGGCGGCGAAGCGGTCTATGCCGAGTACATCGGCGAGAAGCGCCTGGGCATCGACCCAATCTTCGACCGTGACGACCGGGAACGACGCGCCGTAAGGCTTGCCGGTTGCGGGATCGATCGATGAAGGGCCGGTCGATCCGAAGCACGAACCCGGGTTGTTCACACCGACGACGAAGAAGCGATCGGTGTCGACGGGCTTGCCGGGACCGACCATGTTATCCCACCAGCCGAGGTCTTCGGGCGCGTCGGCGTCTTCATTCTCGTACGTGCCCGCGACGTGATGCGAAGCATTGAGCGCGTGGCAGATCAGGACCGCATTGGATCGCGCGGCGTTGAGCGTGCCGTAGGTCTCGACCGCGAGTTCGTAGTTCGACAGACTCGCGCCGCTTTGCAACGGCAACGCCTGGGCGAATACGAAGCGCTGCGCAACGACGAAGCGGGACACCGCGGGGGATACTGCGGGAGAAGCCGCCGGGGACGCCGCGGAAGATGCCGGTCTCTCGACGGCTGACGATGAATCCAAGGCACGAGCGTCCAGAAAAAACCCGACGGCATGAACCAAAGCGCGTCGGGTCGGATCGCTTTAGCCGTATTTATTTCAGACCTGAAGGATCCTCCCTCGGTCCGAGCGCCCGCAAGCTGAGGCCGCTGTGAAGCGGCATCAAATCGGCGCGTATCGAATCGAGGCGGACATTAGCCCAACACCTCTTGAGCGTCAAACGCGGCCGATGTCGTTTCGACTGCGGTGCGTATGTCATCGGCGCCCTGCGCTTACTTCCACTCGAACGTGACGAGCGACGCCTTGCCGGCGCTCACGGTTCGCGTTCGCGTCTGTCCCTCATAGGTCGCGGTGACGACGTAGCTGCCGGCGGGCAGCTTGAGCAACAGATAGGGTCCGCCGGCAGGCACTTCGAACACCGTGTTGCCCTTGACGTCCTTGACCGTGACGGCGACGTTCGCGACATATTCGGCGCGTGGGCTCGCCGCGCGCGCGAAGGCCAGCGCCATCGAATAATCCTTCATGGCCTGCTTGATGTACTGGACTTCCTCGTCGCCCGCGCCGCCGTTCAGGTACGCAACGCTCCCCTGGGTCTGCGCTTGCGGCATCGGCGCTTGTGCGAACGCGCCGACTGAGGCAGCCAGGCTCGCAACCAGCGCGATCGGTGCAACGAAACGACGGATCACTTTTTTCATGACGGTCCTTCGCAAGTTGAGCGCGTGGGAAACGCGCGAACGGGTGTGACCGTTCGCGCAGCGCCGGGTTCGCGCTGTGGCGCCCGCTCCGCAGACGAAGCGGGGAACCAGCGATCAGCCCAATTCGATCGGCACGAAGATGCGCGCGCGTCCCCGTTGAATCAGAAGCGCCGCATTCTTGCCAGCCTTGGCGATCAGGCCCTTCAACTGTTCGGCCGACTGGACCGGCTGCCCGTTGAACGAGAGGATCACGTCTCCCGGCTCGATGCCCGCCTCGGCCGCAGGTCCGCTGGCTTCTTCGACGACGAGACCGTTGCCGCTTGCGATCGAGCCGAAGCGCTTCGCCTCGTCGGGACGCAGCGGACGAACCGCGACGCCGAGTCGGCCCGCTTCGTCGCCCGTCACGTCGGCCTTCGCGATCGCGCTGGTCTCCTTGAACTCTCCGAGCGCCACGTCGATATCGACCGGCTTGCCTGCGCGCCACACCTGAAGGTGCGTGATCGATCCGGGCTTGAGCAGCGAAATCCGTGCGGGCAGGTCGCTCGAGCGATCGATCTCGCGGCCGTCGAGTTTGGTGATCACGTCGCTCGCCTGAAGACCCGCCTTGGCTGCCGGGCTGCCGGCCTCGACGTCGGACACCAGCGCCCCCATCGGCCGCGGCAGCTTGAAGTTGTTGGCCAGTTTCTGATTGACGTCCTGGATGGTCACGCCCAGCCGCGCGCGTGTGACCTTGCCGTGCGCGACCAGTTGGTCCTTGACGTGGATCGCGATGTCGATCGGCACCGCGAACGAGATGCCCTGATAGCCACCCGACTCCGAAAAGATCTGCGAGTTGATGCCGACCACTTCGCCATTCAGATTGAACAGCGGCCCTCCCGAGTTGCCCGGGTTGACCGCGACATCGGTCTGGATGAACGGATAGCTGTCGGTCGGCAGCGAGCGCGACTTGGCGCTGACGATGCCCGCCGTCACGCTGTTGTCGAAGCCGAACGGCGAGCCGATGGCGACCACCCATTCGCCGACGTTGAGTTTTTCCGCCGAGCCGAGCGACACCACCGGCAGGTTCTTCGCGTCGATCTTGATGACCGCGATGTCGCTCTTCTTGTCGCTGCCCACCACCTTGGCCTTGAACTCGCGCCGGTCGGTCAGCTTGACCGTGACTTCGGACGCGCCATCGACGACGTGCGCGTTGGTGAGGATGGTGCCGTCGGGACTGACGATGAAGCCCGACCCGAGGCCATGCGACGGACGGCCGCGAGGCCCCTGGGACTGCGGCCCGTTGGGGCCGAACGGAAGCCCGCGGAAGAACTGGCTGAAGGGATCTTCCTCGTCGTCGCCGTTGGGATCGGCGCGCGGGTCGGAGCGCCTGTGCGGATTGAACGAAGTCCTGCTCGCGCGTTGCGTGACCGTGATGTTGACCACCGCCGGGCCATAGCGCTGCACCAGCCCCGTGAAGTTGGGAAGCTGCGCCTGCGGCGTCACGAGTTGCGCGGCCGCGGGTGCAGTCGGCACGACCGGAGCACCCGCCGCGAGCGTGGTGATCGGATCGGTCGCGGCTTGCGCCGGATCGACGACCGGCATGTCGACGCGCGCAAGAGCGAAGCCTGCGCCGCCGATCACGCCGGCGAGAACGAGATTACGAGTCAGTCGGTTCAGTTTCATCGGGGTCATCCCACTCGAAAAGAATTTGGATGTCCGCATGCTATGCCGCCAATCTTAAGCAAGGCTTAAGAGCGCATCTGGAAAAAATGGGCGCGAAGATCGCGCCCTTGTCGGCGTCGGCTACAGCTAGTCGTCGTCACCGCCGTCCTGAAGCGCCGGAATGCGCGCCGGCACGCGCGAGACGGTGTGGCGCGTGACCTGCGCTGCCCACTGCGAATCCACCGCTTGCGGCAATCCGAACAATCGCAGATCGAGCGCGAGATTGGTGATGTAGATGAAGTGCCCGACGCGCACCAGGCTCGCGGGGAACAACAGGCCGCGCGGAGAACCCTTGCGATCGATGCCATTGAAGTCGCCCAGCTTGGCGATCACGCGCCCCGATGGATTGACGACCACGATCTCGTCGGCCTGATTCGCGGCGACCCAGAGATTGTCGTCGTCGTCGAGGATCAGTCCGTCGGCGCCGTTGATGCTGTTGACGAACACCGCGGGCGTGCCGGGTACGCCGCCGGCAACGGGGATCTTCACGATCGTGTCGTTGCCGGTGTTGGCCACGAACAAGATGTTTCTCGCCTTGTTGAAGCCCAGGCCGTTCGCGCCGAACGGCGGCACGCCGATGGTCGTCAGTAACGGGCTCGTCACCCATGCGCTCGCCGCTCCACCGCCCGGCCCGGTCTTCCAGATGATTCCTTGCGCGGAGTCGGAGACGTACACGTTGCCGGCCGCGTCGAAGGTCAATGCGTTCAGTCCCGACGCGCCGGTCACGGTCATGAACACCGACGACGCGCCGGTGTCGGGATCCACGCGCAGCACCTTGCCGCCGCCGAAGTCGATCACCAGCAGCGCGCGCGTGATCGGATGGAAGTCGAGTCCGAGCAGCAGCGTGCTCGAATGGGCCACGTTGAGCGTGCGACTGGTTCGGCCTTCGCGATCGAGCACGACGATCTGGCCGACGCCGCTGGGTGTGCCGCCGACCGCGAAATCGGCGACGTAGAAGTTGCCGAAGAAATCCGCAGCGATGCCTTCGGGATTGTTGGCGCCTGCCGGCAGCGTGGCGAAGCGCGTCACCTCGCCGCGATCCCAGGCAAGCGCCTGCAATGGGGCGACGGTCCATGCGGCACAGAGCAAAAGCAAACCCTGCGTGAACGACAGCGCGTTGCGTTTCATGATGCCTCCGTTGGGTTGACAAGCAGCGCGTGACGCGAGCGGGCGGCACGCAAAGACAGGACACGTCGAACAGGTGCTGCGGCAAGGCCCCGAATTCTAGCGAGGCCGGCGATCATCGCAAAGACCTTTTGCGAATCGCCGATGACCTATGCCGCCGGGAAGCGCACCTCGACCGTGAGCCCCCCACCCGTCGTTCGATCGGAAAGCACGACCCGCGCGCCGTGGCGCTCGGCGATGCGTCTCACGATCGCAAGACCGAGGCCGCTGCCGCGCGTATCGCCCGCGGCCCTTGCCGCTTCGCCCCGATGGAAGCGATCGAACACACGCTCGCGTTCGTGCGGCGCGATGCCCGGACCATCATCGCTGACCGACAGCACGACAGTCTCGCGACCCCGCTTGCCTGCTTCGCCGGCATCATCGCCCGAGTCGTGTCCGGCGACATCGACTGCGACATCAACGCGTCCGCCGCGCGGCGTATAGCGCAACGCGTTGTCGATGAGATTGCCCAGCAGCGTGTACAGCGCGTCGCGGTCGCCGACGACTTCGATCGGTGTCGCTGCCGCCAGCGTCGCCGCGCTCTCCGCGGCATCGTCCGCGGCGGCCGCACCTCCGCCTTGATCCTCACTCGACACCTGCGGCCCGATCCCCAGATCGATGCCGCGATCGAGCGCCAGGTGCGCGTGAGCCGCGACCGACTCGTGCGCGAGCGCGCGCAGATCCACGCGCGTCGATGCGTGCGCGAGCGACGTGGCCGATTGCAGTGGCGACGACGCGGCGCCTGCATCGGGTTCGGCGCGCGCGAGCGCGAGCAACTGCTCGACCAGACGCGATGCCCGCTCCAGACCTTCGCGCAACGCATCGAGCGCCGCGGCGCGCGCGGTCGCGTCGTCGGCGCGTTCTGCGATCTGGAGCTGCAATTGCAAAGCCGTCAGCGGCGTTCTCAATTCATGCGCGGCATCGGCGATGAAGGCGCGTTGCGCGTCGCGCGCCGACGCGAGATCGGCGAGCAGGCGATTGAGCGATGCGACCAGAGGCGCGACCTCTTCGGGCAGGGCGTCTTCGGACAGACGCTCGAGTGCTTCGGGCTTGCGCGATGCGACTTCGCCGGCGACACGGCGCAGTGGCGCGAGGCCCCGACCGACCACCCACCACAGCGACCCGGCGAGGATCGGCAACAAGATCAGCAGCGGCAACACGGTACGCAATGCGACCTGCGCCGCTAGCGCGCTGCGCACGCGCATCGGCTGCGCGACTTCGAGCAGGTTCTCGTCGACCATCGCCGCGAACACGCGCCAGTCGCCGCGCGGCGTGCTGACTGTCGTGAGACCGAGCTCGGCGCGCGCGGGCAACGGCACGTCGGCGTGCGAGCTGTAGACGAACACGCCGACTCTATTCCAGATGCGGATCACGACGTCCTCACCGGCTTCCGGCACGCCGGGCGCCTGCGGTGCAAGAGCGCCGAACGCGCGCACCGGCAGCGAAGCCGCGAACTGGCGCAACTGCATGTCGAAAAGCGCATTGGCCTCGTCGCGCGCCTGTAGATAGACCACGCCGCCCGTGATCGCGATGCCCGCGACCATCACGGCGAAGACCGACAACAGCAGTCTTCGTTGAATCGACATCGTCGACGTACGCATGGATATCCGAGCCTCGGGCTTAACCATCGTGAAGACTGGTTCGATGAGATCGATGCGGCGCGATCAGTGCACGGAAATCGTGTAGCCGACGCCGCGCACATTGCGGATCAGGTCGGCGCCGAGCTTCTTTCTCAACCCGTGCACATAGACCTCGATGGTATTGCTGCCCGGCTCCTCGTCCCATCCGTACAGCTTCTCTTCGAGTTGCGCGCGCGACAGTACCGCACCGGGGCGTTCGAGCAAGGCTTCGAGCACTGCGAACTCGCGTGCCGAGAGCATCACGAGCTCTTCGTTCTTGCGCACTTCGCGACGCGCCGGATCGAGCGTGACGACACCGCCGACATGGCGATGACGCATCAGGGTTTCGGCGCGCCCGCTGCGCCGTCGATGCAGCGCGCGCATGCGCGCGCCGAGTTCATCGAGATCGAAGGGCTTGACGAGATAGTCGTCCGCCCCCGCATCGAGGCCGGCGACACGATCGGCGACCGCATCGCGGGCGGTCATGATCAGCACGGGCACGCCGTTTCCACGCCCGCGCAAACCGCGCAACACCTCGAGCCCGCCTTTCTTCGGAAGTCCGAGGTCGAGCAACACCAGGTCGTATGCGTCGCTTCCCTGCGCGGCCGACAGCGCGCTTTCGGCAGCCGCGCCATCGGTGACCCAATCGATCGCGAAGCCATCCGGCCGCAAACCCGCGCGCACGCTGGTTCCGATCATCGCGTCGTCTTCGACCAGCAGTACACGCATCGATTCGACCTCACGACCTGGGGTCGCGCGTCTTGCGCCACAGCCGCGGCATCGCGACCAGTTCGGACGCGCGCATCGGCTCGCCGACGAAATAACCCTGGATGGCATCGCAGCGCATCTGGCTCAATGCCGCGATCTGGTCGGCGCGTTCAACCCCTTCGGCCGTGACCACGATGCCCAGATTGTGTGCCATCGAGATCAGTCCGCGGACGATGGTCGCATCGAACGCGTCGATCGCGGCGCCGGCGATGAAGCTGCGGTCGATCTTGATTTCGCTGATCGGCAACGATTTCAAGGCGACCAGCCCGGCCGTACCCACGCCGAAGTGATCGATCGCCAGTCGCACGCCGAGCGCGGAGAGTTCCGCCAGCGTATCGGCGACCAGGCGGATGTCTTCGAGAAACGCGGTCTCGGCGATTTCCATCGTCAACTCGGACGGCGCGAAGCCATGCTGCGAGAGCGCCGCCTCGACGCCGTGAACGAAGGCGCGGTCGTGCAACTGCCAGAGCGACACGTTGACGCTCACGCCCACGCGCGCACCGCCTTGTTCGGCAAAGCGCGCC
>JBBSEF010000047.1:0-23040 GCA_038240015.1 Burkholderiales bacterium | reverse complement strand
CGGGATGCCGAACGGATGCAGAACGGGGTGCCGCAGGTGACGGCGCACACGAAGTCACACACGAAATCGCACACCATCGAGCGAGCACCTTGAGCACACTCGAACTGTCGCTGCTGTTCCTGTTCGCCGCCGTGTTCGGCGTGGTGGTGTTTCGCATGCTCCACCTGCCGCCGCTGATCGGCTATCTCGCGGTCGGCATCGCGATCGGCCCCCATGCATTGGGCTGGGTTGCCGACCTCGAAGGCACGCGGCACCTCGCTGAGTTCGGCGTCGTGTTCCTGATGTTTTCGATCGGCCTCGAGTTCAGTCTCGCCAAGCTGTACGCGATGAAGCGCATCGTGTTCGGTCTCGGGCTCGCACAGGTCGCGATCACGATCGCCATCACGCTGGTCGGTGGATATGGCCTGACGCGACTCGTCCCCGGCCTGTTCGGTCAACCCGGAGGCGCGGCACTGCTCGCGCTCGGCGGCGCACTGGCGATGTCGTCGACCGCGATCGTCGTCAAGATGCTGACCGAGCGCATCGAGCTCGAGACCGAGCACGGTCGCCGCATCGTGGGTGTGCTGCTATTCCAGGACCTTGCGGTCGTGCCACTGTTGATCATCGTCCCTGCGCTGGCCTCGCCCGAAGGCGAGCTCACGCAGACGCTGGTGATCGCCTTCATCAAGGCGGCCTGCGTGTTGGCGCTGCTGCTGTACTTCGGCCAGAAGCTGATGCGAAGCTGGTTCACGATCGTTGCTCGCCGACGATCGCAAGAGCTCTTCATGCTCAACCTGTTGCTGGTCACGCTCGGCCTCGCGTGGATCACCGAACTCGCCGGCCTGTCGCTTGCGCTCGGCGCGTTCGTCGCCGGCATGCTGATCTCCGAGACCGAATATCGGCATCGCGTCGAAGAAGACATCAAGCCGTTTCGCGACGTGTTGCTCGGGCTCTTCTTCATCACCATCGGCATGCTGCTCAACGTGCAGGTGGTGGTCGGTCACATCGGCCTGGTGCTGGTGCTGTTGCTCGTGCCGATCGCGTTGAAGCTGATTCTGATCACGGCGCTTGCGAGGTGGTTCGGTGCGTCGCCAGGCGTTGCGATTCGCACCGGTCTGGGCCTCGCGCAGGCCGGCGAGTTCGGTTTCGTGCTGCTGAATCTCGCGGGCGGCCTGCAGCTTCTCGATGCGCTGCTGTTGCAGATCGTGTTGGCCGCGATGTTGTTGTCGATGCTCGCAGCACCCTTTCTGATCCAGTACAGCGAGCGCATCGCGTTGCGCGTGTCGTCTTCCGAATGGATGCTGCAATCGCTCGCGTTGACGCAGATCGCGAGCCGCACGATGGCCACGCGCGGACACGTGATCGTGTGCGGCTTCGGACGCAGCGGGCAAGGACTGGTGCGGCTGCTCGATCAGGAGAGCATCGCCTACGTCGCGCTCGACCTCGACCCCGATCGGGTTCGCGAAGCGCAGCTCGCCGGCGACTCGGTGGTCTATGGCGATGCGACGCGCCGCGAGTCGCTCGCGGCCGCGGGCATACAGCGCGCGGCTGCGCTCGTCGTGACCTATGCGGAAACCAACGCGGCCGAGAAGACCCTGCACTTCGCGCATGAACTCGCGCCGCATCTGCCGGTGATCGTGCGCACCCACGACGATAGCGACCTCGATCGTTTGCGCCGCGCGGGCGCGACCGAAGTCGTTCCCGAAATCGTCGAGGGCAGCCTGATGCTCGCGTCGCACGCATTGCTTCTGTTGGGCGTGCCCGTGGCGCGCGTGGCCGAGCGTCTTTCGCAGGCGCGCGAGTCGCGCTATCAGATGCTGTCGGGTTTCTTTCACGGCGCCGACGACAAGGACGCCGTGATCGACGATGCGCGCGACGATGCACGCGATGACGGGAGTGACGACGCGCTGAACGATGCGCGCCGCGTGCGGCTGCGTTCGGTGATGCTGGCCGCGAACAGTCATGCGATCGGCAAGACGCTGGCCGATACCGGTATCGACAAGCTGGGCGTGGCCGTGACCGCGATTCGACGACGCGGGATCCGCGGGGTCGATCCCTCGCCCGATGCGCTGCTCCTGGCGGGCGACGGCCTGGTGTTGCGCGGCTCGCTCGAAGCGCTGGCCCTGGCCGAAGAGCGACTCGCGGAGACGCGCGATCGAAGGTGACGCGAAGAGGGCGCGAAGCTGCGCTATTGGAGCAGACGCATCGAATCGAATCGGGTCTGCGCCTACAGCCTTGCGCCGTCGAGTTTCAAGGGCATCGTTATAATCGCGCGTTGTTCCCCAAGCCTTTCCCACTGATGAACGAACCCGCCGCCACCGCGGTTCCGGACGGCCCGCTCGTCGATATTTCCGATCTGCATTTTCGATACGGTGAGCGCGCCATCCTGTCGGGCGTGACGATGCAGTTCGGGCGCGGCAAGGTGACGGCCGTGATGGGCGGCTCGGGTTCGGGCAAGACCACCATCCTCAAATTGATCGGCGGTCAGTTGCGCCCCGAGTCGGGCGCGGTACGCGTCGCCGGTCAGGAGATAGCCGCGTTGAACGAACGCGAGTTGTACGCGGCTCGTCGCCGCATGGGGATGCTGTTCCAGTTCGGCGCGCTGTTCACCGACATGAGCGTTTTCGAGAACGTCGCGTTTCCTCTGCGCGAACACACCGACCTTTCGGACGAGTTGATTCGCGACCTGGTGTTGATGAAGCTCAATGCGGTCGGCCTTCGCGGCGCCCAAGCGCTGATGCCCGGTGAAATCTCGGGCGGCATGGCGCGGCGTGTGGCGCTGGCCCGAGCGATCGCGCTCGATCCGGAACTGATCCTCTACGACGAACCGTTCGCAGGTCTCGATCCGATTTCGCTGGGCGTGACCGCGAACCTGATCCGCTCGTCGACCGATGCGCTGGGGGCGACGTCGATTGTCGTCACGCACGATGTCGCCGAGTCGCTTGCGATCGCCGACTACGCGTACTTCATCGCGTCGGGCAAGGTCGCGGCCGAGGGCACGCCCGACGACATCGCGAAGTCGACCGACCCCTTCGTGCGCCAGTTCGTCGATGGCGCGCCCGACGGGCCGGTGCCGTTCCACTATCCCGCACCGTCGTATGCGGTCGATCTCGGCTTGGCCGAGGCGAACTCCAACACGAGTCGGCCATGAATCCGGTCGCCGCATTGGGAGGCTGGTGCCTGGACGTAGTGCGCAACGCGGGCAATGCCGCGCGTTTTTTCATCGCGGTGGTCGCGCGCACCTTTCACGCGTTGCTGCGATTTCGGCTGGTGCGCGATCAGATCCATTTTCTGGGCAACTACTCGTTCGTCATCATCGTCGTCTCGGGACTGTTCGTCGGCTTCGTGCTGGGCTTGCAGGGGTACTACACGCTAAGGCGCTACGGATCGGAACAGGCGTTGGGATTGCTGGTCGCGTTGTCGCTGGTGCGCGAACTCGGCCCGGTCGTCACCGCTCTCTTGTTTGCCGGACGCGCGGGCACGTCGCTGACCGCCGAAATCGGTCTCATGAAGGCGGGCGAACAATTGTCGGCGATGGAGATGATGGCGGTCGACCCGGTCGCGCGCGTGATCGCGCCGCGCTTCATCGCCGGTGTGATCGCGATGCCGATACTCGCCGCGTTGTTCTCGGCCGTCGGCATCATCGGCGGCTACATCGTGGGCGTGCAGTTGATCGGCGTCGACGAAGGCGCGTTCTGGTCGCAGATGCAAGGCGGCGTCGATGTGTGGAACGATGTGGGCAATGGCGTGATCAAGAGCTTCGTGTTCGGCATCGCGGTGACCTTCATCGCGCTTCGTCAGGGCTATGAGGCGAAGCCCACGCCCGAGGGCGTATCGCGCGCGACCACGCGGACCGTGGTGGCCGCATCGCTCGCGGTCCTCGGCCTCGACTTCATATTGACGGCGCTGATGTTCAGTACCAGCTGAGCACGTAGGCGTCAAAGGAAAGCACATGCAACTGAACTTGCAAGCAAGAGCAATCGATTTCTGGGTCGGCCTGTTCGTCATCGCCGGGGCGGCCGCCCTCCTGTTCCTCGCGTTGAAGGCGGGCAACCTCGCATCCTTTTCGACGCAGGACACGTATCGGATCAATGCGAAGTTCGACAACATCGGGGGATTGAAGCCGCGCGCGCCGGTAAAAAGCGCGGGCGTGGTGGTCGGACGCGTGGCCGCGATTCGCTTCGACGACAAGACGTATCAGGCAGTGGCCGACATCGACCTGGACTCCAGCTACAAGTTTCCGAAGGATAGTTCTGCCAAAATACTGACCTCGGGTCTGCTTGGTGAGCAGTATCTGGGTCTGGAACCAGGAGCCGAACAGAAGATGCTGGCCAACGGCGACCGCCTGACCAGCACCCAATCCGCGGTCATCCTGGAAAATTTGATCAGTCAGTTTCTATTCAGCAAGGCGGCAGAAGGCAAGCCATCGCAACAGCCGTCGCAGCCGTCGTCGGACTCCAAGGACAACAAACCATGAACCGTGCAACAACAATGCTGGCGCGCTGGGCCGCGGTTGCGGGTCTCGCGGCATCGACCGCGTTCGTGACCGGTTGCGCGACGACGAGGCAGGCGATCGATCAGGTCAAGTCCGCGCAATCGCGCTTCGATCGCTTTGACCCGATCGAGCCGGTCAACCGCGTGGTCTATACCATCAACGACAGGATCGACAAGGCGGTCGTCAAGCCGGTTGCGGAAGGCTACAAGGCGATCCTGCCGACGCAGGTGCGCTATTGCGTATCGAATTTCTTCGGCAACATCTCGGACGTCCCGACGTCGCTGAACAATTTCCTTCAAGGCAAGATCCGGGACGGTGGTTCGGACCTGTGTCGCGTCGGGGTCAACACGACGGTCGGCCTGTTGGGTTGCTTCGACATTGCGTCCAAGTGGGGCTTCGAGAAACACAACGAAGACTTTGGTCAGACGCTCGGACGCTATGGCGTCCCGACCGGCCCGTACCTCGTGTTGCCGTTGCTCGGGCCGAGCACGCTGCGCGATGCGGCCGCGCAGCTCGCGGTCGATTCCCGACTCGATCCTGTGCGTTACGTCAACGACGTGCCGGCACGCAATATCACGTATGGCGTGCGTTTGATCGATCGACGCGCGCAACTGCTCGACACGACCAATTTCCTCGAAGACGCTGCGCTCGATCCCTATATCTTCGTTCGCGACGCCTATCTCGCGCGCCGTCGCAGCCTCGTCAACGATGGCGATGCGCCGCCTGCGACCGATACGCCCGGAGGCGACGCGTTGCAGCCGACGGCCGGTCCCAAGCCCGCGGACGGGAGTGTGAAGAAGCAATGAATGGTGATGGGTTTGCGCGCTAGCCGTCATCATGCGTGTCATCCGAATTGCGCCGGCCCGGGTTAATGGCTGCACGGCCCGGCGGATGCGCGTCATTCGCACCGCGAAACCGGACTATCGTTCCTGCGGTTGTCCGCTCAACTGGAGAGACTCATGACAAGCCCGCTTCCGGACTTGCAAAGATTGCGCAACAGATCGCTCGGCCTCTTGCGCGGTTTGATCGCCCTGACCGCGGCATCGACTGCGCTCGCCCTGGGCGGTCAAGCCTTCGCGCAAAGTCTTGCGCCCGACGCGCTCGTCAAGAAGCTGACCGAGGACGTGCTCGCGACCGTCAAGTCCGACAAGGACATTCAATCCGGCAACATCAACAAGATTCAGTCGCTGGTCGAGACCTCGGTGCTGCCCTATGTCAACTTTCAGAAGATGACCGCGAGCGCCGTGGGGCGCAATTGGTCGCAGGCGACGCTCGAACAGCAAAAGCAGATCACCGACCAGTTCCGGCAATTGTTGATCTATACGTATTCGGGTGCGCTGACCGAGGTGAGCGATCAGAAGGTGGAGTACAAGCCCTTTCGCGCCGATCCCGCCGACACGGTCGCGCAGGTCAACACGCAGATCGTCAACACGCGCGGCGGTGAGCCGATCACGCTCAACTATCGCCTCGAGAAGGGCGGCGACGGCTGGAAGATCATCGACGTGAACGTGCTCGGTGTGTGGCTCGTCGAGAACTATCGCAACACCTTCCAGCAGGAAGTGAGCAAGGGCGGCATCGACGGTCTGATCAAGGCGCTGACCGACAAGAACAAGGCGCTCGCGAATTCGTCCAGCCGTCGCAAGAGCTGATCGGGCGTTCGCGCGCGGACCCGATCACGACGTCACTCGCCGCACCATACGCAGATGTATCGTTTTACAGCGCCGATCACGATGGGCAACGCGTCCGCGAATCTTGTCGAAGGGATTCGTGCGATCGACGGCGGCGAAACGGAATTCGACCTCGATGCGCTCGGCCGCTCGGATTCGTCCGCGGTCGCGGTTCTCCTCGCGGTCGCCCGCCATGCGCGCACGATGGGCAAGGCGCTGCGTTTGACCAACATGCCCGAGGCGGTCGCCAGCCTCGCGACGCTTTACGGCGTCGATGCACTCTTGGGAGCGCGCGCGACGGCGACGCCGTAGTGGACCAGCCTGGCGGACGCCGGCAGCGAGACGACGACGCGTGCTCGTGACGACGCGAGCGACGCCCCGCTCGGGGGCGGCCTTATAATCTCGCCCTCGCCGCGCCTCCCAGCTTGCCGCGGCGCTTCTCCCAGCATCCCCGCCGTTTCCCATTCGTCCCCATGCCGGCCGCCATTCATCTCGAGAACGTTCAGAAGCGCTATCGCGCGCTCACGGCGCTCGCGGGCGTCGGCTTCGCGATCGACGAGGGCGATTTCTTCGGACTGCTCGGCCCCAACGGCGCCGGCAAGACGACGTTGATCTCGATCATCGCGGGGCTCACGCGAGCCGACGCGGGTTCGGCGCGCGTGCTCGGCCACGATGTCGTGACCGACTACCGCGCGAGCCGGCGTCTCTTGGGCGTCGTGCCGCAGGAGCTGGTGTTCGATCCCTTCTTCACGGTGCGCGAGACCTTGCGCATCCAGTCGGGTTACTTCGGCCTGTCGAAGAACGACTCGTGGATCGACGAGATCATGCACAACCTGGATCTCACATCGAAGGCGAACGTGAACATGCGCGCGCTGTCGGGCGGCATGAAGCGCCGCGTGCTGGTGGCGCAGGCGCTGGTCCACAAGCCGCCGGTGATCGTGCTCGACGAGCCGACCGCGGGTGTCGATGTCGAGTTGCGGCAGACCTTGTGGCAATTCATCTCGCGTCTGAATCGTGAGGGCCACACGATCGTGCTGACCACGCACTACCTCGAGGAAGCGCAGGCGCTCTGCAAGCGTATCGCGATGCTTCAACACGGCCGCGTCGTCGCACTGGAATCGACGGCGTCGTTGCTCGCGCGTTTCGATGCGGCGCAGTTGATCCTGCATTTCGCGCAGGGCCAATTGCCCGAGGGCCTGGTCGATCGCGCGGTCGAGCCCGAGACCGCGCGGACATCCGATCGCGTCGCGTTGCGCCTCGCCGCCGCCAACGAAGTCGAGCCTATCCTCGCGAGTTGCCGCGCGTCGGGCGCCGTCATCGATCAGGTGTCGATCCAGCGCGCCGATCTCGAAGACGTGTTCGTGCAGATCATGAACGGCGCGCGTGGCGGGACTTATGCGGGGACGTATGCGGGGACGTCTGCTGAGACGTCCGTGGACCCCCGCGCGGTGCCGGCATGAATACGGCGTCCACACCTTTGCCTGCGGATGCGCCTTCGATGACGGCGTCGGCACCGACCTCCGTCGTCGGCTCGGCAATGCCGCCCGCTCCCAACGGCGCGGTGCTCGGCGCGGCCACCGGCTTTCGCACGCTCTTCTACAAGGAGTCGCTGCGCTTCTGGAAGGTAGGCTATCAAACCGTCGGTGCGCCCATTCTCACCGCGGTGCTTTACCTGATGATCTTTTCGCACGTGCTCGAAGATCACGTGAAGGTTTACGGGCGCGTGTCGTACACCGCGTTTCTGATCCCCGGTCTCGTGATGATGGCGATGCTGCAGAACGCGTTCGCCAACAGCACGTCGTCACTGATCCAGTCGAAGATCAGCGGCAACCTGGTGTTCGTATTGCTGGCGCCGCTGTCGCATCGCGAAGTGTTCGCGGCCTATGTACTGGCTTCGATGGTGCGCGGGCTGGTGGTCGGCGCGGGCGTGCTGGTCGTCACGCTCTGGTTCGCGGTGCCCGACTTCGCTGCGCCGCTGTGGATCGCCGTGTTCGCGTTGCTCGCCACGGCCACGCTCGGCACGCTCGGACTGATCGTCGGCGTATGGGCCGAGAAGTTCGATCAGATCGCGGCCTTCCAGAATTTTCTGATCATGCCGGCGACCTTTCTGTCCGGCGTGTTCTACTCGGTGCACTCGCTGCCCGCTTTCTGGCAGAGCGTGTCGCGAGCCAATCCTTTTTTCTACATGATCGACGGCTTCCGCTACGGCTTCTTCGGCGTGTCCGACGTGTCGCCGTGGACCAGCCTCGCGATCGTCGGCGCCGCCTGCATCGTGATCGTGGCGATCGCGCTGCGCCTGCTTGCGTCGGGCTACAAGACGCGACACTAGATTGCTCTCACCATGATGAACAAGGAAATGATCCGCGAGCTGATCGCGACCCATATCGATTGCACCGAGCTCGATGTGCGCGGAGACGACGGCGCGCATTTCGAAGCGACCATCGTCGCGCCGGCTTTCGTCGGCAAGTCGCGCGTTGCGCGCCATCAGCTCGTCTATGCGGCGCTCGGCGATCACATGCGTGAAGCGATTCATGCGCTGTCGTTCAAGACCCTGACACCCGACGAGCGCGCGGACGAAACGCGCGCGGATGCGCAGGGTGGATAGGCTCGTCATCACCGGCGGCCAGCGTCTGTCGGGCGAGGTCGCGATCTCGGGCGCGAAGAACGCGGCGCTGCCCATCCTCGCCGCGAGCCTGTTGACGAGCGAGCCGCTCGAAATTTCCAACGTGCCCGATCTGCGCGACGTGGGCACCATGCTTCATCTGCTCGAACGCATGGGCATGGTCGTCAAGCGCGGCGAACACTGCGTCACGCTGCGCGCCGATGCGATCACCGCGCTCGAAGCGGCGTACGACCTCGTCAAGACGATGCGCGCAGCTATTCTCGTGCTCGGGCCGATGCTCGCGCGCTTCGGCGAGGCTCGCGTGTCGTTGCCCGGCGGTTGCGCGATCGGACAACGGCCGGTCGATCAGCACATCAAGGGTCTGCAGGCGATGGGCGCGACCATCGAAGTCGAGCAGGGCTACCTCGTCGCGCGCATCGATGCGGCCGGCGGGCGCTTGAAGGGGGCGCGCATCGTCCCCGACATGGTGACCGTGACCGGCACCGAGAATCTGATGATGGCCGCCACGCTCGCCGACGGCGAGACCGTGATCGAGAACGCGGCGCGCGAGCCCGAAGTCGTCGACCTGGCGACCGTGTTGATCGCGATGGGGGCGCGCATCCAGGGCGCGGGAACCGATCGGATCGTGATCGAAGGCGTGGCCGGCTTGTCGGGCGCACGTCACGCGGTCATGCCTGATCGCATCGAGACCGGAACCTTTCTTTGCGCTGCCGCGGCGACAGTGTCGCGTCACGGCGGCGACGTGGTGTTGAAGAACGTGAGGACGCATACGCTCGAGGCCGTGCTCGACAAGCTCGCCGAAGCGGGCGTGGCGCTCGAGGCACGAGACGACTGGATTCGCGTCTACCGCAACGGCAGCACCGATCCTCTCACCGGCGTCAACATCCGCACGTCCGAGTACCCCGCGTTTCCGACCGACATGCAAGCCCAATTCATGGCGCTCGACTGCATCGCCGAGGGCACCAGCCGCGTCACCGAGACCATCTTCGAGAATCGCTTCATGCACGTGCAGGAGCTGAGCCGTCTGGGCGCCGCGATCGAGATCGAAGGCAACACCGCGATCGTCAAGGGCGTGCCGCGACTGTCGGGGGCGACCGTGATGGCGACCGATCTGCGCGCGTCGGCGGGCCTCGTGATCGCCGCGCTGGTGGCCGATGGCGAGACCACCATCGATCGCATCTACCATCTCGATCGCGGCTACGAGGCGATGGAGACCAAGCTCACCGCGCTCGGTGCGACGATTCGGCGCGTCGCCGATTAAGACCGACCCATCATGTTGACGCTTGCACTTTCCAAGGGCCGGATCATCGCCGAGACCTTGCCGCTCTTCGCCGCGGCAGGCATCGTCGCGTCCGAAGATCCCGAAGCGTCGCGCAAGCTGATCATCGCGACCTCGAACCCCGCGCTGCGCATCATCATCGTTCGCGCATCGGATGTGCCGACCTACGTCGAGTACGGTGCGGCCGACCTCGGCGTGGCGGGCAAGGACGTGCTGCTGGAACACGGCGACGGCTCGAACAGCGGCGGCCTCTATCAGCCGCTCGACCTGGAGATTGCGCGCTGCCGCATGTCGGTTGCCGCGCCGCGCGGATTCGACTACGCGAACGCGGTGCGGCAGGGCGCGCGCCTGTCGATCGCGACCAAATATGTGCGCACGGCGCGCGAACACTTCGACATGAAGGGCGTGCACGTCGATCTGATCAAGCTCTATGGTTCGATGGAGCTCGGACCGTTGACCGGCCTCGCCGACGCGATCGTCGACCTGGTGTCGTCGGGTGCGACGCTGGCGGCCAACGACCTCGTCGAAGTCGAGACCATCATGCCGATCTCGTCGCGTCTGATCGTCAATCAGGCCGCGTTGAAGTTGAAGCGCCACGCGATACAGCCGTTGCTCGATGCGTTGGCGAAGGCGGTCGATGCGCAACGTGAGAGGGCTTCGCAGTCGTGAGCAAGATATCGGACGTGCGATCCGTCGTGCGCCGTCTCGATAGCTCTTCGCAAAGCTTCGACGCCGAACTCGCGGCGCTGCTGCGCTTCGATACCGATGTCGACTCGAGCGTCGATCGCGCCGTGGCCACCATCATTGCCGACGTGCGTACACGCGGCGATGCGGCGCTGGTCGAATACACCCGGCGTTTCGACCGCTTCACGATCGCATCGCCCGCAGCACTCGAAGTTCCACGCGAAGCGATCGGCGCGGCGCGCGACGCGTTGCCCGCCGATCAACGCAACGCACTCGAAGCCGCCGCCGCGCGTATCCGTCGCTTTCACGAACATCAACGCGGCGAGTCGTGGGACATCGCCGACGACGATGGCACCCGTATCGGGCAACGGGTCACGCCGCTCGATCGCGTCGGCGTCTACGTGCCCGGCGGACTCGCGGCCTATCCGTCGTCGGTGTTGATGGCCGCCATTCCCGCGAAGGTCGCAGGGGTTGGCGAAATCGTGATGGTCACACCCACGCCGGACGGCGCGCGCAATGCGATGGTGCTCGCAGCCGCGGCGATCGCCGGTGTCGACCGCGTCTTCACGATCGGCGGCGCGCAGGCGATCGCCGCGCTCGCATACGGCACCGCGACGGTTCCCGCGGTCGACAAGATCGTCGGTCCCGGCAACGCGTATGTCGCGGCGGCCAAGCGGCGCGTGTTCGGCACGGTCGGCATCGACATGATCGCGGGGCCGTCGGAAATTCTGGTGGTCGCTGACGGGACGGCGCCTGCCGACTGGGTCGCGATGGATTTGTTCTCGCAAGCCGAACACGACGAGGTCGCGCAGGCGATCCTGTTGTGTCCCGATGCGAGTTATATCGATGCGGTCTGGGCGAGCATCGCGCAGCTCATGCCTGAGCTGTCGCGCGTGGAGATTGTCACGGCATCGATGCGCGATCGTTGCGCGCTGATCAAGGTGCGCGATCTCGACGACGCGTGCGGACTCGTCAATCGCATCGCGCCCGAGCATCTGGAATTGTCGGTCGCGAATCCCGCGGCCCTGCTGCCGAAGATACGCCACGCCGGCGCGATTTTCATGGGTATTCATTCGTCCGAAGCGATCGGCGACTATTGCGCGGGACCCAATCACGTCTTGCCTACCGCGCGCACCGCGCGCTTCTCATCGCCGCTTGGCGTATACGATTTTCAGAAGCGCTCGTCGATCATCGAAGTCAGCAGGATCGGTGCGCAGACGCTGGGCGCGCTCGCGTCCACGCTCGCGCGTGGAGAGGGGCTCGATGCGCATGCGCGTTCTGCCGAATTTCGGATGAACCCTGCACCCGACTGCGCCGAAGGAAAAATTTCATGAGCACCACGGTCGCTTCGGTGATCCGTCAAGACGTTCGCACGATGCATGCCTACGCCGTGCCCGATGCGACGGGCTTCGTGAAGCTCGACGCGATGGAGAATCCCTACGCATTGCCCGCGGATTTGCGCGAAGACCTCGGCAAGAAACTTGCGAGGGTGGCGATGAACCGCTATCCGATGCCGCGCGCTGATCCGTTGCGCGCGACGATCCGTCGCGTGATGCAAGTGCCCGATGGCTGCGACGTACTGCTCGGCAACGGCTCGGACGAATTGATCGCGCTCGCCTGCGCCGCTGTCGCGCGCGATGGCGCCTCGGTGCTGTCGCTGGCTCCCGGCTTCGCGATGTTCGAATTGTCGGCGCGCATCGCGCGGGTCGGGCACATCGCCGTCCCTTTGAAGTCCGACTTCACGCTCGATCGCGACGCGACGATCGCGGCGATGCGCGCGCATCGTCCCGCGCTGGCGTTCATCGCGTATCCGAACAATCCGACCGGCAATCTGTTCGCGCGGGCCGATGTCGAAGCGCTCGTGATCGCAGCGCGCGAAACCGACACGCTCGTGATCGTCGACGAGGCCTATCACGCGTTCGCGTCCGACAGTTTCATGGCCGACCTGCCGCACCACGATCACCTGCTCGTCTTGCGCACCATGAGCAAAAGCGGCCTCGCCGGCGCGCGCCTCGGCTATCTCTCGGGTGCGCCGTCTTGGTTGAACGAGATCGACAAGATCAGGCCGCCGTACAACATCAACGTCTTCACGCAATGCGCGGTGCAGTTCGCGCTCGAACATCGCGATGTGCTCGATGCGCAGTCCAAGATTCTGCGCGGCGAGCGCGAAAAACTATTCGAGGCGCTGCAAGCGTTCGATGGCATCACGCCATTTCCTTCCGATGCGAACTTCATTCTGTTTCGCGTCGAGAGTGAAAATGCGACGGCGGCCGCGCAAGTCTTCGAAGCGTTGAAGCGTCGTCGCGTGCTGATCAAGGATCTGTCCCGCATGCATCCGTTGTGCGCGAATGCCCTGCGTGTTACGGTTTCCACTCCGGAAGAAGACGCGCTCTTCCTCAACGCCTTGTCTTCGGCCCTCAACGAAGTCCACCGGTCACGTTCGACAGCACCATGAATGCACCTCTCGACACGGCGCTCCTGGCGCGCCGCGGCAGCGTCACGCGCAACACGGTGGAAACACAGATCGCGGTCGCCGTCGATCTCGACGGCATCGGTCGCGCGAAACTCGCGACCGGCGTCGCCTTCCTCGATCACATGCTCGACCAGATCGCGCGCCACGGCCTCGTCGATCTCGACATCGATGCTAAGGGCGACCTGCATATCGATGCGCATCACACCGTCGAGGACATCGGCATCACGCTCGGACAGGCGGTGGCGCAGGCGATCGGCGATAAAAAGGGCATCCGTCGTTACGGCCACGCCTATGTGCCGCTCGATGAAGCGCTGTCGAGAGTCGTGATCGATTTCTCAGGGCGTCCCGAACTGGTGTGGCACGTACCGTTCACGCGCGCCATGATCGGCGGCTTCGATGTCGACCTCGCACACGAATTCTTCCAGGGCTTCGTCAATCACGCGCAGGTCACCCTGCACGTCGACAACCTGCGCGGCGACAACGCGCACCATCAATGCGAGACGGTGTTCAAGGCCTTCGGCCGCGCGCTGCGGATGGCGGCCGAACGCGATGCGCGAATGGCGGGGACGATACCGAGTACCAAGGGATCGCTTTGATCGTGATGCAAAGGCTCTCTCTTCTTCAAGGAGAGGGTTGGGGTGGGGATGGGGTCAACGGTAGGCGTTGATTGCGCGGGCTTCCGCGCGCCGTTGGCGTGATCGTCATCGTCGATTACGGCATGGGCAATGTGCGCAGCGTGGCGCAGGCCTTGAAGCATGTCGCGCCCGACGCGGATGTGCGCATCTCGGGCAGCGCGAACGATCTGCTCGAGGCCGATCGCATCGTGTTGCCCGGTCAGGGCGCGATGCCGGACTGCATGCGGCATCTCAACGACACCGGCCTCGTCGAGACGCTGATGAAGTGTGCCCGGGTCAAGCCGCTTCTGGGCGTGTGTATCGGAGAACAGATGCTGGTCGATGCGAGCGACGAAAGCGCGGATGGCAATCCCACGGCGGGACTCGGCCTGATCGCGGGACGGTGTGTACGCTTCGATCCGTCGGCGGGCGATCAAGCGCGTCCTCTGAAGGTTCCGCACATGGGTTGGAATCGCGTGAGCCAGGCTGTAGGCGGCGGCGCCAGGCATCTCTTGTGGCGCGGCATCGAAGACGATAGCTGGTTCTACTTCGTTCACAGTTACCATGTACGTCTCGGCGATGCCGCCGATGCGGCCGGCAGCAGTGTCTATGGATCGCCCTTTACCGCAGCGATTGCCCGCGATAATATTTTTGCCACGCAGTTTCACCCCGAGAAGAGTGCCCACGCCGGTCTGGCGCTGTATCGAAATTTCGTCGCATGGAATCCGTGAGCGCACGATGCTTGTTGTAAACCGCGCGGAGCAGGCCTCGCCGATCCGCATCTCGATCCGCATTCCGATCCGCTTTCAACCCAGCCCGCTCGCTTTGACGCATTCCGTCACATGCTGCTGATCCCCGCGATCGATCTGAAGGACGGCCATTGCGTCCGTCTGAAGCAGGGCGATCTGAACGACGCCACGATCTTCTCCGAAGACCCCGCCGCCATGGCGAGGCATTGGGTCGCGCAGGGCGCACGACGGCTTCATCTGGTCGATCTCAACGGCGCCGTCGCGGGACGACCGAAAAACGAATCGGTGATCAAGGCGATCGTCGAAGCGGTCGGCGGCAGCATTCCGGTGCAACTCGGCGGCGGCATTCGCGACCTCGACACCATCGAGCGCTATCTCGACGACGGCATCGCCTACATCATCATCGGCACGGCCGCGGTCAAGAACCCGGGCTTCCTGCACGACGCGTGCGGCGCGTTCCCCGGACAGATCATCGTGGGTCTCGACGCGCGCGAGGGCAAGGTCGCCACCGACGGCTGGTCCAAGCTGACCGGACACGAAGTGATCGACCTCGCGAAGAAGTTCGAAGGCTATGGCGTTGAAGCGATCATCTATACCGACATCGGACGCGACGGCATGCTCACGGGTATCAACATCGATGCGACCTTGAAGCTTGCACAAGCGGTGTCGGTGCCCGTGATCGCAAGCGGCGGGCTGTCGTCGCTCTCCGATGTCGCGGCGCTGTGCGCAATAGAAGACGAAGGCATCGAAGGCGTGATCTGCGGCCGCGCGATTTATTCGGGCGACCTGGATTTCAAGCAGGCGCAGGCGCGCGCCGACGGGTTGGAGACGACGTGAGCATCCCGTCGCCCCGGCGCGGGCCGGGGTCCAAGTTTCTTGTCAGTCGTTGACATGCTCGCCAAACGCGTCATCCCCTGCCTCGACGTTCACGCCGGCCGTGTCGTGAAAGGCATCAACTTCGTCCGGTTGCGCGATGCGGGCGACCCGGTCGAGGTCGCGAAGCGCTATGACGAAGCGGGTGCCGACGAGATCACTTTCCTCGACATCACGGCCACCGCCGATGATCGCGACCTGATCCTCGAGATGATCGAGGCTGTCGCGTCGCAGGTCTTTATTCCACTCACGGTCGGCGGCGGTGTGCGCACCGTGGCCGATGTACGGCGTCTCTTGAACGCAGGCGCCGACAAGATCAGCATCAACTCGAGCGCGGTTGTCAATCCGCAACTCGTGACCGACGCGGCCGCGCGCTACGGCTCGCAATGCATCGTGGTCGCGATCGATGCGAAAGCCGATGACAGCGGGGGTTGGCAGGTGTACACGCACGGCGGGCGTCGAGCCACCGGGCTGGATGCGGTTGCGTGGGCGAAGGAAGTCGCCGAGCGTGGCGCAGGCGAGATCCTCTTGACCAGCATGGACCGCGACGGCACGCAGGCCGGCTTCGATATCGAGCTCACGCGCGCGGTCTGCGATGCGGTGCCCGTGCCAGTGATCGCGTCGGGCGGCGTCGGCACGCTCGCGCATCTGGCGGACGGTGTGATCGATGGGCATGCCGACGCCGTGCTCGCCGCGAGCATCTTTCACTACGGCACGTTCACGGTCGGCGAAGCCAAGCGCTACATGGCCGACCGCGGTATCGCGATGCGATTGTCATGAGCAATGCATCGGTGCAAGCCGCACCCGCATGGCTCGATCAGGTCGCATGGAACGACGATGGCCTGGTCGCGGCGATTGCGCAGGAAGTCGGCAGCGGCGACGTGCTGATGCTCGCGTGGATGAATCGCGAAGCCTTGAGCGAAACGCTGGCACGCGGGGAAGCCGTGTACTGGAGTCGATCGCGTCAACAGCTCTGGCACAAGGGCGATGCTTCGGGACACTTTCAGAAGGTCCGCGAAATCCGTCTCGATTGCGATGGCGACGCGGTGTTGATGCAGGTCGAGCAGATCGATCGCATCGCGTGTCATACCGGACGACATAGCTGTTTCTATCGCAGGCTCGAAGGCGAGCGGGATGCGGCGCGATGGGTATCAACGGACGTGCCGCTTGCAAGCGCCGACGCGGAGACGCGATGAGTGATGTCAACGAGAAAGACGTGCTCACGCGGCTCGCGCAGGTGATCGAGTCACGCCGCGGCGGCGATCCGGAGGCGTCTTACGTCGCGCGTCTGCTGTCGCGCGGCGCTGATGGAATCCTGAAAAAAATCGGCGAAGAAGCGACCGAGACCGTGATGGCCGCAAAGGACGGCGACCGGCAGCGCATCGTCGCCGAGACCGCCGACCTGTGGTTCCATTGTCTCGTGATGCTTGCGCACTTCGACCTCGCGCCGGCCGACGTGCTGCTCGAACTCGCGCGGCGCGAAGGCCTCTCGGGTCTCGATGAATTCGCTCTACGCAAGCACGTCGCGCGCGGCCGCGATCAACTCTGATGTCTTATACAAGACCCGCAACTTGCCCATCATCGGACACATGAACAGACCAGTAAACGACAGCTGCCTTTTCTGCAAGATCGCCGCCGGACAGATTCCTTCGAAAAGAGCTTACGAAGACGACGAGTTCTTCGCCTTTCACGACATCAACCCCGCTGCGCCGGTGCATGTGCTCGTGATTCCCAAAGAGCACATCGAAACCCTGGCCGACTGCGAGAATAGCCATCACGACCTGTTGGGAAAGATGGTGGCGCTCGCGCCACGCATCGCGCGCGAACAGGGCGTGGGCTACGACGGACCCGACGGGCAGGGCGGCTTCAAGACGCTCTTCAATACCGGGCCGGGCGGAGGGCAAGAGGTCTATCATCTGCACCTGCACGTCATCGGCGGCCCCAGACCCTGGAAGCCGCGATAGGAGAATGCAATGGGCAGTTTCAGCATCTGGCATTGGTTGATCGTTCTGGCCGTCGTGCTCCTCATCTTCGGAACGAAGAAGTTGCGCAACATCGGCGAGGATCTCGGCGGCGCGGTCAAGGGTTTCAAGTCGGGCATGAAGGACGGCTCCGAACCCGCAGCCGATCGTCCTTCCGACGCGCCGCCTCAAAAGGTAGCCGATCGCACGACGATCGACGTCGAGGCGCGCGACAAGACGCGCACCTGATCCGCCCACGGCCTTCGGGCCGTACTCTCATGGCCGTGCACCTCTCGGTGCGCATCTGACTACGTGCTCGACCTCGGACTTTCCAAACTCGCCATCATCGGTGTGGTCGCGCTGATCGTCGTCGGACCCGAGCGCCTGCCGAAAGTCGCGCGCACCGTCGGCACGCTGCTCGGCCGTGCGCAGCGCTACCTCGCCGACGTCAAGGCCGAGGTCAATCGCGAGATGCAGATCGACGAGCTGCGTTCGATGCGCGACACCGTGCAGAAGGCCGCCAGTTCGTTCGAATCGTCGGTGCGCGAGGGCGTGAACGAAACCCAAGCTGATCTCAATGCAAGCTTCGATGCGTCGCCCGCCGAGCTGATGAGGCCGATTGCCCCGACGCCTGCTGAAGCGATGACGCCGCACAAGCGCCGCAACTTCAGACGCAGCCTCGCACAGCGTCAGAGCGCGCTGCCGCTGTGGTTCAAGAGCGCGAACAGAAAACGCACGCGCGTGCAGTCGGGCGCGGCGCGCGTGGCGCGCTATCGCGTGCGCTGATGGCTGCTCCAAAACTGACCCACGACGGCGGGGCCGAGGGCGAGTCGTTCATCTCGCATCTGGTCGAATTGCGATCGCGCGTCGTCAAGTCGGCGCTCGCGATCATGGTGGCCTTCGTCTGCCTCGCGCCGTTCGCGTCGCACATCTACGATTTTCTCGCGACGCCGATGCTGAATGCGTTGCCGCAGGGAACCAAGATGATCGCGACCGGCGTCATCACGCCTTTCCTCGTTCCGATCAAGGTCACGCTGCTGGTGGCCTTCATCATCGCGCTGCCGGTCGTGCTCTATCAGATGTGGGCTTTCGTCGCGCCCGGCCTCTACGCGCACGAGAAGAAGCTCGCGATGCCGATCATTTCGTCGAGCTTCATCCTGTTTCTGGTGGGCGTGGCGTTCTGCTACTACTTCGTGTTCGGAACCGTGTTTCGCGTGATCAACGAGTTCGCGCCCAAGTCGGTGACGGTGGCGCCGGACATCGATAGTTATTTCGGTTTCGTGATGACGATGTTCATCGCGTTCGGCATCACCTTCGAAGTGCCGATCGTGGTCGTCGTGCTGGTGCGATTCGGCGTCATCTCGCTTCTTACCCTGAAGAGCATCCGACCGTACGTGGTGGTCGGGTCGTTCGTGGTCGCGGCCATCATCACACCGCCCGACCCCGGCTCGATGCTGCTGCTTGCGGTGCCGCTGGTGCTGCTCTATGAGGTCGGACTCTTCGTCGCGCGCTTCGTGCGCGTTTCGAAGCGTCGCGAAGAAGGCATCGCGTCGGGCTGAGGCGAACCAATCCGTCTCACACCGCTGGCGCGGCCCGCAGCCAATCGTTGAGCGGAACCGCGGCGGCGAGCGTGGTCGCGATGGTCTGCGACAAGTCGCGCGCGGCCTTCGCATTCGTCGTCGCTGTCAGATCGAGATCGGCGCTGACGACGTAGCTCTTCAATCGCAACAGCCCGCCGATGCGTTCGATGTCGGGGGCATCGGCATCGAAGCCCTTCGGCAATCGCACGAGTTTGTCGTCGTCGTTGAGAGCGCCGAAGGTCGCGACGAAGCGCTTGTTCTTCAGCACGCGATGAAGACTTCGATGATCGGCAACTACGTGGGCGCGAAGTCGCGCGAGCACGTCGCGCGGCGGCAGATAACAACCGGCCCCGAGATGCAGGCGGCCGTCGGCATCGATCTGCAGGTAATACATCGGACCCCAATGCTTGACGCCGCCATCGGCGATCGAGGCCGAGAAGTGCGTCTTGTACGGCGTCTTGTCGTGAGCGAAGCGAATGTCCCGATAGATGCGAAACAGCGCCTTCTTCGGATCGACGCCGGCGATCCGTGCGTCGCTTTTCGAAAGCGTCGCGATCACCTCGGCGACCAGCGTGATGAACTCCGTGCGCAGGATGTCGTACGCGGGTTTGTTCATGACGAACCACGCCTTGCCGTTGTTCTCGCGCAGGCCTTGCAGATAAGCGATGAGAGCGGGCAGATGCATTGAGAAGTCAGCTTCCTAGTCGTCGGGTCCGGAGCCCGGCTTCGGTCGTGCCGCAACCTTCACCGAAAGTTCGAGCTCCTCTTTTTTTCGCAGCAGCGTCAGGCGTGCGGTCGCGCCGGGTTTCAAATGCGCGATGGCGTCGAGCATCGTCATCGTGTCGGCGATCGTCAGATTGTCCACCGCCACCAGGATGTCGCCGGGCTTCACGCCGGCCCGATCGGCGGGTCCGCCTCGAAATACGCCCGAGAGGAGCGCGCCTTTCTTGAGGCCATAGGTCCATGCCTCGCCATCGGCCTGCGCGATATCCTGCGGTTCGACCCCGATGTAGCCGCGAATCACTTCGCCGTGGGCGATGATGTTCTCGAGCACCTCCTTCGCGGTCGAGACGGGGATCGCGAAGCCGATGCCGAGCGAGCCGCCCGACGCCTTCGCGTAGATCGCCGAATTGATGCCGATCAGGTCGCCGTTGGCATTGACGAGCGCGCCGCCCGAGTTGCCGGGATTGATCGCCGCGTCGGTCTGGATGTAGTTCTCGAAGTTGGTGAGGTTCAGGTGATTGCGTCCGAGCGCGCTGATGATGCCCATCGTCACCGTTTGTCCCACGTTGAAAGGATTGCCGATCGCGAGCACGACGTCGCCGACACGCGCATCTTCCATGCGGCCAAAAGTAATCACCGGCAGATTATCGAGCTCGACCTTGAGGACGGCGATATCGGTCTCGGCATCGCTGCCGATGATCTTCGCGATCGCGCTGCGCTTGTCGGAGAGCGACACTTCGATTTCTTCGCCGCCTTCGATGACGTGACGATTGGTGAGGATGTATCCGTCCTTGCTGACGATCACACCCGACGCGAGCGTGCGTTCGAACGCGCCCTCAGGCGAGCGACCGGGCGAGCGGCTGGGTGCGCGAGCATCCGGGGCGCGGCGCTGACGGGGATCGTCGGGCAATGCGCTGCGGATCTTGTGGCCTGCGCCATTGATGTTGATGCTCACCACCGCGGGCATCGCGAGACGCACTGCCTCGCTGTACGAGTTCGGATGATCGGTCTTGAAAATCGGTGCGGCCGCGCCCGGCAGCGGCGGCGCTTGCCTGATCGTGACCGTTCCGGTGGGCCGCGACATGCGCAGCCATTCGGGTCGCAAGGTTTCGACGATGAAGAGCAATGCCATGGCGATGGTTGCGGTCTGCGCGAACAACAACCACAACCTGCGCGCGATCACGCGGGTATTGCGGTCGGCGCGATCGTTGGACATGCGATGAGAAATCAGAATGAAAATCGCAGAATCAAAATCGCAGAATGAAAATCGGCGCGAAAAAAAGCGGGCGACTGCCCGCCTCGAAAAATGAGAGAGAACTACGGGCGCCTGAGCGAATCGCGAATTTCGCGCAGCAGCAGCACGTCTTCAGTAGGCGCCGGCGTCGGCGTCGGGGCCGCCTCCGGTGTGTGTCTGGCTCGAGTGATCATTTTCACCATCCAGAAAATGATGAATGCGAGGATGATGAAATTGATCAGCACGGTGATGAAGCTGCCATAGCCGAACACCGCAGCTCCGGCGTCGGCCAATTCCTTGTACGAAAAAGGCGCGGCGTGTCCGATCTTCGCCTGTTGATCGGGCCTGATCGCCCCGAGCTGGATGAAGTAGTTCGAGAAGTCGAGGCCGCCGAAGATCGCGCCGACGACCGGCATGATCAGGTCCTTCACCAGCGAATCGACGATCTTGCCGAAGGCGGCGCCGATGATGACCGCGACCGCAAGGTCGACCACGTTTCCCTTGACCGCGAAATCACGAAATTCCTTCAGCATGCTCATGGACAACGCCTCCCCCATTTGAATGGACGATGATCGAACAGCGATGATGCGCAATTTCCGACTCGCACATTTTATGTCAGTCCGTGTCGCGCATGGCATTCGATCAAGCAACCGTTCAAATGGGAATTTGGATTCGCAGGGCGATTCCGGTAAAATCGCAGACTTTCTAAAATCGTGCCCGAATTGACGTCCCCTCACAACGTTCCCATGTCCAGCGCAGACAGTTTTGCAGCCTCATCTGGCGCACAGTTTCCCGACGGCGCGGTCAGCAATAACTTCAGCAATTTTCCTTCCAAGAAATCTCCCGAGGGTCCTATGAGCGACGGCAAGCCCGTTGACAACTCGCGCCGCAATCTTCTGGTTGCGACCTGTGCGGCGGGCGGCGTCGCCGGCGTTGCGGTCCTCGCACCGCTGGTCGGCAGTTTCGAGCCGTCCGAAAAGGCCAAGGCCGCCGGCGCTCCCGTCGAGGTGGACATCGGAGGTATGGCGGTGGGGGAGTTGCGCACCTTCGAATGGCGCGGCAAGCCGGTGTGGGTGATTCGCCGCAGTACCGCGATGGTCGAGGAGTTGAAGAAGAACGATCCCGAATTGGCCGACCCGCTGTCCAAGCGCAATCAAGACGAGCTGACGCCGATGCCCCAGACGCGCAACGAGTATCGCTCGTTGAAGCCCGAGTATCTGGTGGCCGTGGGCGTGTGTACGCATCTGGGTTGCTCGCCGATCGCGCGCTTCACGCCAGGGGCGCAGGCAAGCCTGCCCGACGATTGGCCGGGAGGTTTTCTTTGCCCGTGCCACGGCTCGACCTTCGATCTCGCTGGCCGCGTGTTCAAGAACAAACCGGCGCCCGACAATCTGCCGGTGCCGCCGTACAAATTCCTCTCCGACAGCAGGATCGTGATCGGTGAAGAGACCAAGGCGTAAGCAGGGGCCATCGATTCACGGTGTATGGACGCAAGCACAGCAGCAGCGTGATTGAGGGCGCGGAGAGAACATGGCGAATCAAAAGGCGACGAATCAAAGGGCGGCGAATCAAAGGCCCGTCTCTGCGGCACAGGTTGCCGATCTTCCCGCAGCCGGGCGACTACTGGGCTGGGTCGATGCGCGCTTCCCGCTGACGTCGACCTGGAAGGCGCATCTGTCGGAGTATTACGCGCCGAAGAATTTCAACTTCTGGTACTTCTTCGGTTCGCTCGCGCTTCTCGTGCTGGTGATTCAGATCGTCACGGGCATCTTTCTCACGATGCACTACAAGCCCGATGCGTCGCTCAACGATGCGGGCATTCCGGTGGCCTTCGCGAGTGTCGAATACATCATGCGCGAAGTGCCGTGGGGCTGGCTGATCCGCTACATGCATTCGACCGGCGCGTCGATGTTCTTCATCGTCGTCTATCTGCACATGACGCGCGGTCTTTTGTACGGGTCGTACCGCAGGCCGCGCGAACTGGTGTGGATCTTCGGCACGGCGATCTTTCTATGCATGATGGCCGAAGCCTTCTTCGGATATTTGCTGCCGTGGGGCCAGATGTCGTTCTGGGGCGCGCAGGTGATCGTCAACCTGTTCTCCGCG
>JBBSEF010000046.1:0-23077 GCA_038240015.1 Burkholderiales bacterium | reverse complement strand
CCTGGCCGTGTCCTTCATGCGGCACGATCCACGGATAGCACGCGATGTCGGCGATCGAAAATAGATCGACGATGTATTCGCGCGTTTCGAGCCGATTGTTCAACACGCCGTACAGGCGCGCCGTCTCGCGCGTGTAGCGATCGATCGCATACGGCACCGGCTCGGACGCATGCGACCGAAAGTGCCCGGCCTGCCCGGCCATCGGTCCGAGTCCACCGGTGGGCCGCCGTCGGCAGGATCGCGATCGATCAGCGCGGGGATCTTGTTGTTCGGCGAAATCGCGAGGTACTCGGGCTTGAATTGCTCGCCCTTGCCGACGTCCACCGCGATGATCCGGTAAGGCAGGCCAAGCTCTTCGAGACACAGCGTGAGTTTGTGGCCGTTGGGCGTGCCGCAGTAGTAGAGGGCGATCATCGGTTGCTCCGCAGGGTCGTCATGGTCGAAACGAAAGGGACTCTGATCGCGACTGCGAGTTCTCGCGCCATGCCCGGCCATGATTTAATTCGCGCTCTCTGCACGTCAACCGACGAGGACAAGAATCGCAATGGCCTACATGCTGCTGATTGTCGAACCCACCGAACAGAGGCTCGCCCGCAATGAAACCGAAGGTCGAGCGGCATACGACCAGATGCTGCGCTTCGGCCAGGGCCTTAAGGACCGCGGATTGTTGATCGCGAGCGAGTCGTTGCAGTCTTACGCACGAGCGACGCGCGTCCAGGTGCGAGGCGGACGCTCGCAAGTCGTCGACGGACCCTTCGTCGAAGCCAAGGAGATGGTGGGCGGATTCTTTCTGCTCGACTGCGAAACGAAGCAGGAGGCGATCGCCATCGCGGCGCAATGTCCGGCCGCCGAATGGGCCACGGTCGAAGTCCGCGCGCTTGCGCCTTGCTATGAGGAAGCGGGCTGAGGCCGCGAGCTGATGAGGGTTCATCGCGCGGTTTCGGAATTTTTTGCGGATTGCCGATTTCGCAGTGTCGATTTCGCGTCGACCCGTTCGTCGTGTGATTGAAAGGCCCGATTCATTCACGTCGGGAAAAAAGTCACGAGCCGGCGAATCTACGTCAATCTCCCGATCAAGAACCTCGAGCGCACTCGCGCTTTCTTCGCAAGTCTCGGCTTCAGGACGGCCATGTGGGAGTGGATGCGCATGGATCCCAACGCCGCGCCACAGAGCGGAGCAGTAGCAGCAGCTCGCGGCTGCTTTGCTCGAGTCTCGTGAATGACTCACGACACCGCATCCTTTTGGCAAGCTCGATCGTCTTTGTCAGGTAGCCGATAACAAGGAGATCGAGCATGACCGTCGTGGCACCGCGGAATCTGCACGAAGCTGACGGACGACCATCGAGCACATGGGTGCTCGCACTGACGTCGTTGGCGTCCTTCATGGTCGCGCTCGACGCGCTGGTCGTCACTACCGCGTTGCCCACGATCCGCGTCGAGTTCGATGCCTCGGTCGAGGCGATCGAGTGGACCGTCAACGCCTACAACCTCAGCTTTGCGGTGCTGCTGATGACGGGCGCTGCGCTCGGTGACCGCTTCGGACGCAGGCGAATGTTGACGTTCGGCGTGATGCTGTTCGTGGCTGCGTCGGCCGCATGCGCGATGGCGAACAGCGTCGCGTGGCTGATCGCAGCGCGCGCAGTGCAAGGAGTGGGAGCAGCCTTTGCGATGCCGCTCGGGATGGCGCTGTTGAGTGCGGCCTTCCCGAAAGAGACGCGAGCCAAAGCGCTCGGCATCTTCGGTAGCGTAACAGGGCTGGCCCTCATCGTCGGGCCGGCTATCGGAGGAGCGGTCGCCGAAGGCTTGGCGTGGCAATGGATATTCTGGATCAATGTGCCGATCGGTCTGATCCTCGTCCCGCTCGCGCTCAAGACGATTCGAGAGAGCCGCGGACCGAACGCCGCACTCGACTTTCCCGGTCTCGTGCTCGCGACCGGTGCGGCGCTTGGCGCTGTGTGGGGACTGGTGCGCGGACATGTCGTCGGGTGGAGCAGCGTCGAAGTCGTCGCAGCCTTGTCGATGGCCTTGCTGCTTGCGATCGTCTTCGTCGCTTGGGAGCGGCGAGCTCGAGCGCCGATGTTGCCGATGCGGCTCTTCCATTCACGCGGGTTCTTGGCAGGCATCACGGTGAGTTTCCTGCTCTATGCGCCGCTGTATGGAACCCTCTTCTTCCTGCCGCAGTTCCTGCAGGCGCAGGGTGTCGGAGCCTTCGGCGCAGGGCTGCGACTGCTTCCTTGGACCGCCACGCTTTTCGTCATTGCGCCAATGGCGGGTGGCTTGGTGAATCGCTTCGGCGAACGCCGGTTCGTAGCGGGCGGCCTGCTGCTCCAGGCGCTGGGGACCGCGTGGATTGCGTTGATCGCGACGCCCGATCTCGCCTATGCCCGGCTCATCGTACCTCTGGTCGTCACGGGTGCGGGCGCTTCGATGGCGATGCCCGCCGTGCAGAACGCCGTCCTGAGTGCGGTTGCGCCGACGGAGATGGGCAAGGCATCCGGGACCTTCAACATGTTTCGCTATCTCGGCGGCGTGTTCGGAATCGCGCTTCTCGTCGAAGTGTTCACACATGCCGGAGGACTGGCCTCCCCACAGATTTTCAGCCGCGGTTTCGCGAGTGCGATGGGCGTCGCGTCCGCGCTGTCGCTCGTCGGTGCAATTGCGGGCTTGTGGCTATCGGGACGAGGCAAGACAACTTCCGTGCAAGTCGAGGCGCGCGCCTGAGATGAACCGATCAACCTGTACAACAAAGGAGAACACGATGCTGCTCGAGAACACGGACGCCGTGATTTACGGAGCGGCAGATGCAATCGGCAATGCGGTCGCCCGCGCCTTCGCTCGTGAAGGTGCGAAGGTCTTCCTCTGCGGTCGCAAGCTCGACGCTGTCGACGCAGTTGCCAACGACGGCGTGAGCAAGTGAGAGCGCGCTCCACCGAGATGAAAACCTGAAGGAGGACTACTGTCATGACGATCGATCAAGACGCTGCGATAGAGATCACCGCTTTCGATTGGGTACCCGATTTCGCACGCGGCTTCGTCCGCGATCTGCGCCCGCGATGGGCGTGCGAGGAAATCGGTCTCGCCTATTCCGAACGGCTGCTGAGCGGGACCGGTCCGCGGCCCCAAAGCTATTATCGCGAGCAGCCTTGGGGTCAGGTTCCCGTGCTCAAGGACACGGGCCTGCACGTCTTCGAGTCGGGAGCGATCCTGCTCCATCTCGGCGAGAAGGACGCGCGGCTGCTGCCGACCGGGCCGCAGGCGCGCGAGACCGCAATCTGCTGGCTGTTCGCTGCCTACAACAGCGTCGAGCCTCTGATGTTCGAGCTCTCGAACGTCGATATTTTCGCCGAGGGCGAGGAATGGGCGAGGCTGCGCCGTCCTAGCCTGCTCGACTTCGCCGGCCAGCGCTTCGACAGGCTCGCCGACGCGCTGGGCGGCAAGGATTGGTTCGCGGGCGACTTCAGCATCGCCGACATCGCGATGGCGACGGTGCTGCGCGAAGCAGGCGGGACCGATCTCGTTTCGAGCCGCCCGAACCTCGCCGCCTATGTCGAGCGCGCTACGACGCGGCCCGCGTTTCAGCGCGCGCTCGCGGCGCAGCTCGCCGCTTTCGATCGCCGCGAGTCCAGAGCCGCCTGACACGCAATCAAAAAGGAGTGACGTTCATGACCAATAGTGACGCCCTGAAGCCGGCTGCCGAACTCGCCGAAGCAGCGAGCAGGCCTTACCCGAACGACAGCGCCGAGTATCGCGCCGCACGCAAGGCGCTGCTCGCTGAAGAGATCGAACTCAGGAGACATATCGAACGGGTGGCCGCGCAGCGCCGCACCTTGCCGGCCGGTGGCACGGTGCCGGAAGACTATGCGTTCGAAGACGAGGACGGAAAGCAGGTCCACCTCTCCTCGATGTTCGGAGACAGCGACACGCTCGTCGTTTACACCTGGATGTACGGGCCGCAACGCGAGCGGCCCTGCCCGATGTGCACCGCGTTACTCGGCGGACTCGACGGCACGGCGCGCGACATTGCCCAGCGGGTGCCGATCGCGATCGTGGGGCGCTCAACGATCGAACGTCAGATGGCGTTCAAGACGGAGCGCGGTTGGCGCAGCCTCAAGATGTATTCGACCGCCGGCAACAGCTACGCCGAGGACTATCGCGGCGTAGGCCCCGACGGCGAAGACTGGGCGGCGTTGAATGTGTTCGTCAAGGACGGCGAGACCATCCGTCATTTCTGGGGCGAAGAGATGGGGATGGAGACCGCCGATCCGGGTCAGGACCCGCGCGGCGCTCCCGACCTGCAGCCGATGTGGACGATCTTCGACATGACCCCCGAGGGCCGCGACCCGAACTGGTATCCAAAGCTGGAGTGCGGTCGGTGAGCACATCGGAGAAATCGAATCCATGGCTTCTTCGACGCGTGACTCAGATCTCGTGACCGTTGGGCACGACGCCATCCTCGCCACGCTGGAAGATGGGCGCCGACGATTCCTCGATCTCGTCGCTCACGTGCGGCCCGACTTGCATCGCTATTGCGCGCGCATGACCGGCTCGATCGCCGATGGGGAAGACGTGGTGCAGGACACGCTTGCGCGCGCCTATTACCAGTTGTCAGAACTGAAGGAACTTCCGCCGCTGCGTCCCTGGCTGTTTCGCATCGCTCACAACCGCGCGATCGACTACCACCGGCGCGACGCTTATCGAATCAGCGAGCCGCTTGAGTCCGCGATGGAGATCACCGACGATGCCGCACGCGAGCCCGAGAACGCGCTGGCGCGCAGCCAGGCCGTGCGCGCGGCGATCACGTCGTTCCTCTCGCTTGCTCCGGCGCAACGCGCCTGTGTGATCCTGAAGGACGTGCTCGATCACTCACTCGACGAGATCGCGAGTCAATTGGAATTGAGCGTGCCCGCGGTCAAGGCGGCGCTGCATCGTGGACGCACGCAGTTGCGCGAGATGTCGGAAGGGCCGCGAGCGGCGCCTGCCGCGCGCACGATCTCGCCAACGCTTGCGCGCTATGCGAGCTTGTTCAACGCGCACGACTGGGATGGTGTCCGCGCGATGCTCGCCGACGACGTGAAGCTCGACCTGGTGTCGCGGCTCAAGGCCGATGGCCGCCGCAAGGTGGGTGTCTACTTCACGAACTACGAGCGAGTGAGCGATTGGCATCTGGTCGCAGGATGGCTCGATGACCGCGAGGTGCTGGCGGTTTTTGCCGGCCTGAGCGCCGCGCGGCCCGGCTATTTCATCGACGTGACGCTGTTCGATGGCGAAGTGATCGCGATCCGCGATTTCCGATACGTGCAGTACATCGCGCGGGAAGCGGCGATCGAGTTCGCATCTTGATGCGGCATGCACTTGAGGTTGCGCTCGCGGTCGACAGCGGACGGTCCTCGTACCCGTCCACTCCGTCCCGCGTACCCTGACGCCGCAAGACGAAGCCGCACTTCAAGTTTTCGAGTTCTGTGCCGAAACCAGAACAGGCCGGCGCATTCGCGTCGGCGCGCCACGTCGCACAGCCCCTATGCTTTCCAAGACCCGGCATAACCGTCGATCCGGTTCGCGCTCTAGCTGCTTCGAGCCATGACGCTCAGTCTCGTCCATAACGAGGCGTTCCCTCTGCGCGCCGATGCGACCGACGAGCCGCCGGCCGACCTGCTCCATCATGAACTCGCAAAGGAACGCAAGGCGCGTCAAGAGGCGGAGGTCGCTGCGGCGAAATTGCGTAGCGAGCTCGCAGAAGTTCGCGGCCATCTGCGCAAGCTGAACGCGCTGCAGGAAGAACAGGTGAGCCGACGCACCGGGGACATACGCCGTGCGCTCGACGAGGCGCTCTCCGCGAGCAGCGCCAAAAGCGCCTTCCTCGCGAACATGAGCCATGAGATTCGTACGCCGCTCACGTCGATCATCGGCTTTGCCGAGCTTCTGCTCGATCCCGACAAGGATTCCTTCAACGCGCCCGAAGCGCTGCAGACCATCATCCGCAACGGACGGCATTTGCTCGATGTCATCAACGACATCCTCGACCTCGCCAAGATCGAGATGCGTCAAGTCGACGTCGAGCACATCGAGGTTCCGGTCCCCAGACTGATGCGCGACATCAAGGCACTCGTCGCCAGCCGCGCGGCGGAACGTTCGCTCGAGCTCAAGATCGTCCCGTACTTTCCGTTGCCCGCCGTGCTCCATTCGGATCCGGTGCGCTTGAAGCAGATCCTGCTGAACCTGTGCAGCAACGCGATCAAGTTCACGCCCAAAGGAAGCGTGACGCTTGAGCTGCATTATTCGGTGGCGCGTCGACTCATGGTCTTTCGCATCGTCGATACGGGCATCGGCATGAGTCCCCAGCAAGTGGCCAAGCTGTTTCAGCCCTTCGTGCAGGCCGATACGTCGACGACCCGAAAATTCGGCGGCACCGGACTCGGCTTGACGATCTCCCAGCAGCTTGCCGCGCTGATCGGCGGGAAGATTTGTGTAGAGAGTCAATTGGGTCGCGGAAGTCGCTTCGACCTGCAGCTCGACATGCCCGAGAGTGCGCGCGCCGTACCGATGCTGTTTGCCGAAGAAGACCTGATGTCGCGGGCGCTTCCCGACTTCACCGTCACGCAAGTCATCGTTCCGGATTTGAGCGGTCGCGTGCTGCTCGCCGAGGACGGCGTCGACAACCAGCGATTGCTGAGTGCCTTTCTCAAGCGCGCCGGCTTGAGCGCGACGATCGTCAACAACGGACGCGAAGCGGTCGATGCGGCACTCGCAGAGGACTTCGATCTCATCCTCATGGATATGCAGATGCCCGAGATGGATGGCGTCTGTGCCACACGCACACTGCGCGAAGCGGGCTATGGTGGCCCTATCGTGGCACTGACCGCCAACGTGATGAAGGCCGACATCCAGCGATGTCGGGACGCGGGCTGCAACGAGGTTCTGGCCAAGCCGGTGGATCGCGAGCGTTTCTACGAAGTGTTGATGGAGTTCACCTCGGCAAACGCACTATCGTGGCAACAGTCGGCCGACCCGGCCGATGATCCGGGCTATTGCGCAGAGCTGCATGCGCTCGCGAATGAATTTCGCGAAGGACTCCCCGCGCAAATCGATGCGATTCGCACTTCTCTCGATTCGTCGGACTGGACCAGACTCCAATCTCTTATCCACGTCTTGAAGGGAACGGCCGGATCGTATGGCTTTCCCAAGCTCACCGACATGGCCGCCGCGGTCGATGCGGAACTGTTCTCGGGGAACCATGCGCGCGCCGCGGCGCTATGCGAAAGCCTGATCGATCACGCGCGCGAAGCGGTGCGCACGAACGACTGAGAACCACGGCGACCGCACGCCTTGTGCGGGTCAAACCCTTTCTTGCAGCGTCGCTTCGTCAAGTGATCGGGAAGCGCAGGTCTTCCAGCGTCCGCAGCCATTCCAGCGCTTCGATCGCTGGCATGGGTTGCGCGACGAGATAACCCTGGATCTGAGCGCACCCGGCTCGCGTCACGTATTCGAGTTCCGCAGCCGTCTCGACTCCTTCGGCGACCACATGCAGTCCGAGCGATGCGCCCAGTTGCGCGCACGCGGTGACGATCGCCTGTTTGCCGCTGTCGCTATCGACGCCCGTGACGAATGCTCTCTCGATCTTGAGTTCCGAAAACGGAATGCGAGACAGTTGAAAGAGGCTCGAATACCCGGTGCCGAAGTCGTCGATCGCGATATTGAATCCGAGCATGCGGATGCGCCCGGTGTTCTCGATGACCGATGCGAGATCGGCCATGGCGTCGGTCTCGGTGATCTCGATCGTGATCCAGCTCGGATCCAGTCGAACGCTCTCGACCGCATCCGATAGGGCCTGGCAGAACGCCAGGCTCGAAAGCGCCTGCATCGACACGTTGATCGACGCGCTGACCGCCATTCCTTCGGCGAGGCAGCGCGCCACGAAGTCGATCGTCTGTCGCGCCACGCAAAGCGTCGCCTGATCGAGCAAACCATGCACGCCGAGCGCGCCCACCAGGCGATCCGGGCCGATCAGATTTCCTTCGTCGTCGTGCGCGCGCATCAACGCTTCGAATCCCACGACCTCGCGCGTGGCGATGCGCAGCTTGGGCTGCAGCCACGCCACGAGAGCTCCGCGATCGAGCAAAGACGTCAGCTCGCCGCGTGTCAGCGCAGGCACCGGCATCGGTGATGTCGCAAGCCGCAACGGCGCCTGGGTGCGCGACTCGAAGTTCGCGAGATCGCTGCGAAGCGCTTGCGGCTCGATCGGTTGTTCGGCAATTCCCGCGAGCCTGAGTCCGCAAACGGCCGCCAGTGCGACTGCGCACTTGATGACCGCGCGTTGCTGATGGCTGACGATGAAGAGGGCTGGCTGTTTCCTGTGTCGTGCGAGCTTTCGGATCAATTGGAATCCGTCGCCATCGCAAAAGCGCAGTCCGGTGACGATCAGATCAGGGGCTCGCTCTTCGAGCGCGAACAGGACATCGACTTCGGCCATGTTGCGCACGGTATGCAGAACGGCCCAGCCCGAGTCCGACAGAATCGCTGCAATCGTGTCCGTCTCATGTCGGCCGTCGATGACAATCCACGCAGTGCGCTTCTGCTCGATGAACCGGTGGGCGACCGGCGCGATGACGTCAGTGAACGCGAGATCGGCCAGCGCGCAGCTCATGCCGAAGCGCTCGCCAACGTCCCCGCGACGACGTCGTCGCAGATTGCTTTGACGTCGGCGAACGAGATCGGTTTGATCAACAACCCATTGAAGCCCGCGCCGAGTATGCGTGCCTTTTCTTCCGGCATGCCGTGAGCGGTGTAGGCGATCACCGGCAGCGCCTCGAGGCCCAATTCATTGCGAATCGTTCGGCACACCTGCTCGCCGCTCAGGTTGGGCATCCGCAGATCGAGCAGGACCAGATCGAACGTCCGCTTCTGGAGCAAGGCCAGGGCAAGCTCGCCGCTGTCGACCGCGTGCGCTTCCCATCCAAGCTTCTTGAGGAACAACGCCACCAATCGGGTGTTGAGTTGGTTGTCGTCGACGACAAGAGCCTGTCTGCTTGTTGTGCGCATGGTTCGAAATCTTTGCTTGCACGGCAGACCGAGGCTGGCCCTTGTGCTGCGTGGACGAAGTGGTGGCGGGCCGCGTCGAATCGCGCAGCAATCGTTGAAGTTCGAGGGACCTCTTCGCTGCGTATCGACTGGGCGAAGCACAAACTTGAGGGTCGATCGAGAATTTTCAGTCCCGTCGAGGTCCGTTGTTCGCGGCAGCGTCACCGTTCATCGAGCGAGTCGCCTTTGCACGCGCGCCACAGCACCAGGTCGTACGCGATCTTCAGCACGCCGCATGCGATCAGCGGCAGCGAGATGAATCCTGCAGCGAACAACGCGCCGCTCAGCGACGGACTGAGCGCGCCCGCAAGGCTGCGCGGCACGGCGGTGAAGCTCGATGCCGCGGGTCGCTCGGCCGGTGTCACGACCGCCATCACGTAAGCCGTGCGCGTGGGCACGTCCATCTGCGACAGCGCGCTTCGGATCAACAGCAGCGCGAGCGCAACGGGCATGCTCGGCGCGAGCGCGGCGAAAATCAGGCAGATGCTCGCCGGAATATGCGTGAACACCATCGTGTTCAAGAGACCGATGCGCCTGGCCACCAGAGGCGCGAGCAACTGCGACGCGGCGCTCAACAACCCCGCGCAGAAAAAGAACACGCCGGTCTGCGACAGCGACATCCCGAAGCGTTGCATCAGCCACAACGACAGCAATGCGTTGACGACCAAGCCGCCCGCGAACGAATCGATGGAAAAAAGCGCGGCGAGCTTCACGACGATGCGGCGCGAGGGGCCGAGCGCCGTCGACGGCGGCGCTGTGATCTGAGCGGAAGCGCTCGCGGGTTCGGATGCGAGTTGTCGATAGAGCAGCCACACCGCGAGGCCGATCGCACCGTAGGCGACGAACATCAGGCGCAACGCATCGAGGCGCGCTGCACCGGCGTGGGCGACCAACCAGTCGGGCAGCGCCGCGGCCAGCGCGCCCAGCGCGGCACACAGCGCACCGAACACGCTGTAGCGCGCGAACAGCTCGGTTCTCGCGTGGCCCTCTCCCGCGGCTGCGAGTCGTGCCTGTTCGAGCGGCAGGAACACGCTCACGTCTCCCGAGCTGGGATTGAGCGTGCCGATGAAGGCCACGATCATCAGCGGCCAGAACGATGAGAACCCGGCGAAGCAGAGGCCCGTCGCCGCCATCAGCAGCGCGGCGCTTCGCAACAGGCGAGTCGAATGAAAGCGGTAGCCCCACGCACCGACCGCCATCGTGGCGAAGGCCGAGCCGAGCATGGTCGCGGTCGCAACCAGCCCGACCTCGAGCGTACTCAAGCCCAGGCCCAGCAGATACGCCGGCAGCAGCACGGCCATGTAGCCGTCGGCGAATGCGCGAAGTCCTCGCGCCATCAGCAACGGCAGCGCGCTGGGGTCGACGCCGGAGGGCAGCAACAGCCGGGTCAACCATGGTCTCAGTGGAGGATGCATGGGTTCGGTCTCGATGGATCAATTTGTTGTAGCATACTCGACATTAATGTATTGTTCACTACATGAATCAGATGATTCCGCCGACCTGGCTGCTCCTGATCGTTTCATTGCCGACGTCCAGCGCGACGGCCCGCATGCGCATCTGGCGCGCGATCAAGACGCTCGGTTGCGTAGCGCTACGCGATGGCGCCTATCTGCTGCCCGCCAGCCCCGATGCCGAGCAGGCGCTCGAGGACCTTGCGAACGAATGCATAAACGAAGGCGGCAACGCATGGTTGATGACCGTGCAGCCGCGCGCGACCGATGAGGCGAGTGTCTATCGCAAGTTGTTCGACCGCACGCGTGACCATGCCGAGCTTCGCAAGAGTTGGAAGAGCGCGAACCGGGCGTTGAGCTCGTTGGAGCCGGCGGAACTGGCGCGGCTGCGACGAAAACTGCAGCGCGAGTACGAGGCACTCCGGGCAATCGACTTCTTCCCCGATGACGCGAGCGTGGAAGCGGAAGCCGCCTGGGTCAAGTTCAACACGCGCGTCGATGGTCTGCTGTCGCCTGACGAGCCGCACGAGACGAAGGGCCACGTCCCGCTGCTCGATGCCGGTGATTATCAAGGCCGCTTATGGGCGACCCGTCGCCGCTTGTGGGTGGATCGTGTGGCAAGCGCCTGGTTGATCCGCAGATTCATCGACCGCAAGGCGCGCTTTCGTTGGTTGGCCGATCCTTCCGATTGTCCGAAGAGTGCGCTCGGCTTCGATTTCGACGGGGCCGCATTCACGCACGTCGGTGAGCGTGTGAGCTTCGAGACGCTGATGGCCAGCTTCGGTCTCGAGGCCGATGCAGCGTTGATGCGTCTTGCGGCGATGGTCCGGGCGCTCGACGTGGGCGGCGATCCGATGCCGGAAGCCAAGGGGTTCGAGGCGGTGCTCGCTGGTGCGCGCGAGCGCATTTCAAACGACGACTCGCTGCTCGAAGCGATGAGCATGGTGCTGGACTCGTTGTACGCGCACTTCGAACGCGAAGCCGCGCGCGACTCATGAACAACAGGAGAATGGTGATGACTCAGCTATTGATCGGCGCATTGGCTTTGCTCGCGTCGGAGATGTCCTTCGCGCAGCCCGTCAATTTCGACAGCGACGCGATCGGCTCGGTGCCGGCCGGTTGGATCTGCGGCGTAACCGGTGGCGGCTGCCCGCACTGGGCCGTGACTGCGGATGCCGGGGCGCTGAGCGGGCGCAACGTACTCACGCAGAGCGCAAGCGGTACCTATCCGTGGTGCGTGAAGAGCGCCACGACCATCACCGACGGTTTCGTCGAAGTGAAATTCAAGCCGATCTCGGGTCGCGAGGATCAGGCAGGCGGTGTCGTTTGGCGCTGGAAGGACAGTGACAACTACTACGTCGCGCGCGCCAACGCGCTGGAGAACAATGTCTCTCTCTACTACACCGAGCGGGGCAGGCGCAAAACCCTCAAGTACGTCGATGCGCCTGTAGCAAGCGGTACCTGGCACACGCTGCGAGTCGAGTTCGTGGGCACGCGCATCGCGGTGTCTCTCGATGGCAAACGCGCTATCGAGACCGACGATCAGCACATCGGCGGCCCGGGTGCGGTGGGGGTGTGGACCAAGGCCGACAGCGTGACGTCGTTCGACGACTTCGTTTACGGAGCGAGTCGCTGAAGATCGCGGCTCGCTCCGCGCATCGAATGGTCAGGGTGCGGCAAGGCTGATTGTTTCGTGCCGCAATCCGCCGACACACCGCGCATCACACCACGTTGAGTTTCACATCGATGTTGTTGCGTGTCGCATTCGAATAGGGACATACCTGATGTGCGGCCGCGACCAACGCTTCCGTTTCGACCTTGTCCATGCCCGGCACACTGATGTTCATCTCGACCTCGATGCCGAAGCCGTTGGGAATCGGGCCGATGCCGACCGTCGAATCGATCACCGGGTCTCCGGGCAGCTTGATCTTCTTCATCATCGCGACATGCTTCATCGCACCGATGAAGCAAGCCGCATAGCCCGCGGCGAAGAGCTGTTCCGGGTTCGCGCCTGCCGCTCCCGCGCCGCCCATTTCTTTCGGCGTGGTTAGCTTGACATCGAGTGCGCCGTCGGAAGAAACGGCGCGGCCTTCGCGACCGCCGCTGGCCTTGGCGTGCGCCTGGTACACCACTTTTTCGAGTTTCATGAAAGCTCCATTGCGTTGAGGTGAGAGAGCCGCGATGCCTTCCTGCCTGACGGCAAGTCGAAGCGCAGCGTGTGAAAAATCCAAGTCGGAAGCGATCGATGCGCGGGTTCAGCGTTCGGTCAGCGTTTGCTTGAGCATGTTGCGCAGGCGGCCGAGCTGCCGTGTGAGTGAAGCGCGTTCGGTGGCCGAACACCGGGTTGAGCATGCGACCTGGTCATGCAGCGCCTGAGCGCGTTGGCGCAGGGCGCGTCCGGCGGGCGTGAGCGACACGATCACGCGGCGCTCGTCGTTCGCATCGCGTTCGCGCCGCACGTAGTTCACCGACTCGAGGCGCTTGAGCAAAGGCGTCAACGTACCCGAGTCGAGAAACAATTTTTCGCCCAGCGCCGACACGGTCCGCTCGTCGTGCTCCCACAGCACCAGCAGCACCAAATATTGCGGATAGGTCACCTTCAGCTTCCTGAGCAGCGGCTGGTAGACCCGCGTCATGGTGAGCGACGTCGAGTAAAGCGCGAAGCACAACTGGTTGTCCAGATGCAGCGTGGTGCTGTCGGTCGTCCGGGTTCGGGATTTGTTCGGCATGCCTAGGCGTGCTGCTATCATCATTCAGCCAATTGCATTACACACGATTGCATTGTACACAATTTAATCAAGCGTCCGCGGCGAAGCGGAGCAGTGAGATTTTCAGCGGTTCGCATGACGCCGGGCGCGACACGGCGGATGCGGAACCGCCATGTCGACGCCCGCCGGTTTCAAAGTCCGGTGGGCGTCGACCCGCGAGTTACGGCAGGAAGTTCAGCGTTTCCGGCAAAGGCGGATGAATCGGCGTTTCGAAGATCGGGCCGGCTCCGTCCGGATCGATGGTCGTCGCACCGTTCGAAGCGAAGAACACCGCGATCTGGATCTGCGCGGCGACTGCGAACGGCGCAGCCGCCGGGATACCGATGTTGGTCAGAAACGTATGCGGATTTTTCGGTATCAGTCCACCGGTTGCCGCGAAGGCGAGATCGTTGCGGAAGTAAGTGGCCCGATCGGCGAGATCGCCCGCGCGAAGCAGCGCCGTCGTGGTCGGATTAGGCACGGTACCGTCACCCTTGGCGAACTGCACGATGACCGGCTTCTGCGCGTTGCCGCCCAGCGGTTGCTTGCGAATGTACGGCGCGTACGAGACCGGGTTGCCCGCTTGCTGCACCCACTCGTTGTTGTCGAACACGACCTGGATCGCGCTCGAGCCGGGCACCGTGTTGAGCAACGGCGGCAGGTTGCGCAGCGGGATGTTCTCGTTGAAGTTGAGATTGAACGGCGGCGGCACGTTGGGTGTCGGCGGCAGGTTCAACAACTGCGGCTGACGCGTGGCCAGCGCGATCGCGGACAACACACGGAAAGCACCTAGCCGAGCGACTTCGGTAATGGAGCCTCCCGGTACATTGGGAACTCCGGCTTTGAGCGCAGGCTCGACTCCCAGGAAGATGGTGCCGTAGATGCCGCCGAAGGACTGTCCAGAGTAGTAGATACGCTCGCGATCCAGATCGATGCCGCCATTGCCGTCGACATCGATCCCGACCTGAATCTCGCGTACCAATTGCATCAAGTCGACGACCGTCTGCCTCAGACCGTCGCGCCCTGCGATGATGGTCCGGGGCGCCGCGGCGTTCACGCCTTCGGTCGAGTCGATCGTGCCGTCGCCGTTCTGATCGATACCGCGGCCGCCCGACGGGACGACCACCGGGGCGCCATTGCTGCGAATCACGTTCAGCGTCCCCAGCGCGCCGCCTCCATGACCCACGACGCTGATGGCGATGGTCGCGATGCCTCTGGACGCGAACACCGACGCCACCGTCCATGGCGCGCCGTACATGCTGTCGGTAAAGCCATGGCCGAAGATCGCCACCGGCCAACCGCCCGCGGGCCTCGGGCCGCTGGGCAGGAACAGTTCGAAAACCAGTTCGTTGCTCGACTGGGGCACCGGCTCGCCGGTCAGCGTTCCTGTCGCCGGGATGAATTTGGCCGCGGTCTCGTAATCGGGCGAACGGAACTTGCCGAAGGCCACGCGACCGATCGCGCCGGGAATCACGTTGAGCGCGGGCGTGGGAACGAAAGACGTGGTGAATAACGGCGCGGCGGTGCTGGTCTGCTGCATCCACTGGATCGCCGTCAGGGTCGCGACGGGAAACACCGCGCGCGCGGCGCCGCCATTGCCGATCATGAAGCTCACAGGCGCTGGATGCGAATGCCTGATCTGACGCTGGATCTTGTGCAGGTCGGCGCTGATGCTCTGCGTGGTGAACAGGCTCAGTGCGACCACGTGATTCGTCGAATGCGCAGAGTGCTCACCGTCGGTAAGCGCCTTGCGATAGTCCATCAGGTCGCGGTCCCTCTCTTCGTCCTCGTTGGGCTCGTGCTTGAATTTTTCGAACGCGCGTCCCTCGATGGGATCGCCGGCCGCGTCGCGTACGCCGTCGGTCACCACCAGCAGATAGCGCGAATGCTCGTTGAGCAAATCATCGGACTCGAACACCAGCGTCTTGGCCGCCACGTCGAAAGACACCTGATTGATCCCTACGCGCTGGCCGAAGCCCTCGCCCGACAGCGTGTCGCCGAGGTTGACGATGTACACGGTCTGGCTGGTCACGGTGGACAAATTGATGTTGCCGGTGAACGGCACGGTGATGCGCGGCTGCGTGTTGAAGCCGTCGAGCGTGTTGATCACGTCGATATCCTGGCAGTCGGACGGCCGCACGGCGCAATCCGGCTTGGGCAGGTTGACGCGCTTGAACGTGTTCTGCGTGAAGTCCACTCGCGTGAATCGGTCGCTGGGAAAGGGCGTTGACGATGGGCTGGAATGATCCATTCGCACGCTGACTCCGGCGGCTGTTGCGAAGACCGGGGCGGCCAGCAATGCGAGGATCGCAGCCACGCGATTGAAGCGAGTTTCCATGAAGTGTCTCCAGTGATCTTGTCGTCGAGCGGTGTCGGACAACCAAGGCATGTGTGGGAGGAGCAGTCTGCCCGCTCTCGCGCCGGCTTGCAATGTGCTTTGGGGCCGGAAGCGCGCCGCTATCGAACCAGCGTCGCCGACTTCTTGCCAGAGTCGCGCAACGCGATCAGCACGGCTTCCTTGCTGCGAAAATAAAAATAGACAGCGCCCTTGGTCAGCTTGGCCGCGCCCGCGATCTGCTCGAGATTGGTCGAGCGATAACCCTGAGATACGAACAGGCGCAGCGCGGCGTCGAGCAGCAACTCCATGCTCGTCCGTCGCTGCTCCATCTTCTTGTTTGCCACGCGCGGCGCGCTTTGCGTTTTGGTTGACACGCGGTCTGCCTTGGGGGAATGCTCGCTCATCGAACCGACGCCGCTGGATTTTGAAGGCAGTGATTCTACGTTGACCCCCCTCGCTCTCTTTCGGTATCAGCCGTCCCGCCGTGGCGATGGCTCCGCTCATGCGCCTGGCATCTGAGGCGATGACGGCGCGCGAGCCGACCCGCCCGTCGGGCATCGGCCGTCTCGAACGACTTCCGAAGTGGCTCAATCTCGTGCCGATGATTTCGCAATGGCTGTGGCTGTCGCTGCGCTATCGCTCGGTCACGCTGCCGTCGTGCGCCAATCCCGCGATCACCACCGGCGGCATGGTCGGCGAGGGCAAGATGGAATACCTGAACATCATGGGGCCGCATGCCTTGGCGGCGACGGCGACGACCACTTCGATGCAGGCTGCGGGAGTCGGGTCGGTCGACGATGCCGAAGCCGCGATGCAGCGCTGCGGTCTTGCCTACCCGATCATCGTGAAGCCCGATCTGGGCTGGTGCGGCTTCGGTGTGCGCCGGATCGCGAACCGCAGCGAACTGATCGCCTACCTGCAACGCTTTCCTCATGGCGAGCGCATCGTGATCCAACGCTTCCTGCCGGAAGCGGGCGAAGCGGGACTCTTCTATCTGCGCCGGCCCGACCAGGCGCACGGCCGCCTGATCGGCCTTCTGCTGCGCCACTATCCGCGCGTGATCGGCGATGGCGTGCGCACGATTGGCGAGTTGATCGCGGCGCACCCGCGCGCATGTCGGCTCGGCCGCGATGGTTTGAGCGAGACCTGCTGCGACCCGACGATCGTTCCTCCATCCGGCGAAGAGGTGCGCATCGCGATCGTCGGCTCGACCCGCGTTGGCGGCTTGTATGAAGACGGCACCGCATCGATCACCGCGCCGATGACAGCCGCGATCGACGCGATTGCGCAGGACATGAAGGACTTCCACGTCGGCCGCTTCGACGTCAAGTACGAGAGCCTGGCGGCGCTCTGCGCAGGGCGCGGCTTTTCCATCATCGAAGTCAACGGCGCGGGCTCGGAAGCGGTGCACGCGTGGGATCCTTCGCTGAGTCTGCGGCAAGCCTATCGCATCGTCTTCGGCAAGCAGCGGCAGTTGTTCGCGCTCGGCAACGCCATGCGCGAGCGGGGGCATAGGCCCGTGGGCGTCAGGACACTGGCGCGGCATTACCTGAAGCAGCAGACACTGATACGGAAGTACCCGCTTTCGAATTGAGCTGCGCGAATTGAGCTGCGCGTTACGCGCTCCCGCGTACATTCGCCATCGAGGAGCCCATGTCCACCCTGATCGCGATCCCGTTGTGGCTGGTGCTGGTGGCCGCCGTGCTTGCTCTTTTGGCGCTGCTCGATCGCCTGCTGATGCCGTCTGCGCGCTGGTTTATCCGCAGTCGCGCCGACAAGGTGCTCGACGAGGTCAGCGCCCGGCTGAGCATCGGCATTCGCCCGTTCCAGCAGGTACAGCGCCAAGCGCCGATCGACCGCCTGATCTTCGACGAACAGGTGCAGCAGGCGACCGCGGTCTTCGCCACCGCGCAGGGCATGCCGCGCGAGGTGGCGCTTCAGCAGGTCAAGCGCTACGCGCGCGAAATCGTGCCGGCGTTCAACGCCTACATATATTTTCGCGTCGCGTATTGGGTCGGCAAGCGGTTGTCGCAGAGCCTGTATCGCGTGCGCATCGGCTATACCGATGACGCCGGCCTGGGCGCGGTTCCCGAGAGCGCGACCGTGGTGTTCGTGATGAACCATCGCAGCAACATGGACTACATCATCACGTCTTACCTCGCGTCGGAGCGCGTGGTGCTGTCCTTTGCCGTGGGCGAATGGGCGCGCGTCTGGGGCCTGCAGCAGCTGATCCGCGCGATGGGCGCGTACTTCGTGCGGCGCAATTCGAAAGACGAGTTGTACCGGCGCGTGCTCGGGCGCTACATCTCGATGGCCACCGAAGCTGGCGTCACGCAAGCGGTTTACCCCGAAGGCGGCCTGACGCGTGACGGCCGCCTGCGCGAGCCACGGCTGGGCGTGTTCGACTACATGCTGCGCGGCTTCAGGCTGCACGGCGAGCGCGACCTGGTGTTCGTACCGTTGGGTCTGAACTACGACCGCGTGCTCGAGGACCGCACGCAACTGCGCGCCGGTAACGTCGATTCTCCACGGCCGGGCCGACTGCGGGTCGCGGGCATCTTGCTGAAGTTCGTCGCCTCGCAGGTCGGGCTGGCACTGCGCGGGCGGTGGCATCGGCACGGCTATGCCTGCGTCAACTTCGGCAGCCCGGTGTCGGTGCGCGCCTGGTGCGCCGAGCGCGGCATCGATTTCGCAACCATGGATCGTGCGCAGCGTCAGGACGAAGTGGCCGCGCTGGGCCGGCATCTGATGGACCGCGTGGGGCGGCTGATTCCGGTGCTGCCGGTGCCGCTGGTGGCGACCGTGTTGCTGCGCGAACCCGAGCAAGGTTTGAGCGAACTCGACATCAAGGCCGGCATCGCTGCGATCGTGCGCGAGCTGGAGTCTGCCGGCGCGAAGCTGTACGTGCCGCGCGGCGATTGGGACTATGCGGTCGGCGTCGGCCTGCGCATGCTCACGCAGCGCCACTTGGTCGACGAACGCGACGGCCTCTTCCGACTGCATGAAAGCGAGGAGCCGCTGCTTCGCTATTACGCGAACTCGATCGCACATCTGCTGGCGCCCGTGTTCGACGTTTCGATACGAAGCGAAGCATGACGTACCCGAGGTCGCTTATCGTCGGGGCAAGCCAACCAACCAACGGTGCGCCATGACCATCACCTGCTTCATCCGCTATGAAATCGATCCGAGCAAGCTCGAAGACTTTCGCCGCTACGCGGTGGCGTGGGGCCGCATCATCCCGCGATGCGGCGGCCACTTGATTGGGTATTTCCTGCCGTACGAAGGCTCGAACGTCGAAGGTTGGGGCTTGATCGCCTTCGACAGCCTCGCCGCGTATGAGGCTTATCGACGGCGCGTCAAGGCCGATCCCGAAGGTCGCGCGAACTTCGAATTCGCGCAGGCCGAGCGCTTCATCGTGCGCGAAGAACGCCGCTTCACCGAGGTCGTCGCGGAGACCTTCCAGCTTCGGGCACATGAGGTCGCATCATGATGGCCGTCATCTTCGAAGTCGCGCCGCGCGACGGCAAGGCCGATCGCTATTTCGAAATCGCCGCCGAGCTCAAGCTGCCGTCGCCGCTCGCCGTTGCGGTGGCCGGCGTGTGCGACCCGCGGCGCAACGCGTTCTTACTCCGTGAGGCACAACGATGAAACCCCTGCTCGCACTGGCTTTCCTGATAGCGCCTGCGCTATCGCCCGCCGAGCCGATCGGCGACGTCGACACGGCATTCAAATTGATCGGCCCGGATCACAAGATCGTCGTCGATGCCTACGACGATCCAAAGGTCGCGGGCGTCACCTGCTATGTGTCGCGCGCGAAAAAAGGCGGCATCTCGGGCGCACTTGGCGTCGCCGAGGACAAGGCGGAAGCCTCGATCGCGTGCCGCCAGGTCGCCGCGCTTTCATTCTCCGCGCCGCTGCCGCTCAAGGAAGAGGTATTCAGCGAGCGCTTGTCGATTCTGTTCAAGCGCCTTCGGATCGTGCGCATGGTCGATCCGAAACGCAACACACTGGTCTACCTGACCTATTCCGACAGGCTCATCGATGGCTCGCCGAAGAACGGAATCACCGCGGTCGCCGTCCCTCAGACGCAGAAAATTCCCGTCAGGTAGCGGGCTGACCGCCGGACTCCCGCAGTCGGCGAAGGCCTTTCACCGCGAGTTCGGCGAATGGTTTCGCGTGAAGCTGGAAAGCCCGTTCGCGCCCGGGGAAGTGACGCGTGGCGCGATCACCTATCCCGGCTACGAGCGTCTCATCGTGGAAATCGTGGTGCAGAAGATGGAACCCGAGCGCTTCCCGCGGCGCCGCGTCACATGCTTCTTCGATACTGCCCACCCACCTCGAACAGCGCATCGGTGATCTGCCCCAACGAGCACACGCGCACCGCATCCATCAGCACTTCAAACACGTTTCGATTGTCGATCACCGCCTGACGCAGCCGCGCGAGCATCGCGGGTGACTCATCCGCATGCGCTTGATGAAAGTCATGCAGCCGCTTCAACTGCGACTGCTTCTCTTCCTCGGTCGAGCGCATCAGCTCGACCTTCTGCGAATGCGGGTCGCCGTGCGGATTGCGGAAGGTGTTCACGCCGATGATCGGTAGCTCGCCGGTGTGCTTCAACATCTCGTACGTCATCGACTCTTCCTGGATCTTGCCGCGCTGGTAGCCGGTCTCCATCGCGCCGAGCACGCCGCCACGCTCGGCGATCTTCTCGAACTCCTGCAGCACGGCTTCTTCGACGAGGTCGGTCAGCTCGTCGATGATGAACGCGCCCTGGTTCGGGTTCTCGTTCTTCGCCAGGCCCCACTCGCGATTGATGATGAGCTGGATCGCCATCGCGCGGCGCACGCTGTCCTCGGTGGGTGTAGTGATCGCTTCGTCGAAGGCATTGGTGTGCAGCGAATTGCAGTTGTCGTAGATCGCGATCAGCGCCTGCAAGGTCGTGCGGATGTCGTTGAACTGGATCTCCTGCGCGTGCAGCGATCGACCGGACGTCTGGATGTGGTATTTCAACTTCTGACTGCGTTCATTGGCGCCGTATTGGTCGCGCATCGCCACCGCCCAGATGCGGCGCGCGACTCTGCCCATCACGGTGTACTCGGGGTCCATACCGTTGGAAAAGAAGAACGACAGGTTCTGCGCGAAATCGTCGACGTGCATGCCGCGCGCGAGATAGGCTTCGACGAAGGTAAAGCCGTTGGAGAGCGTGAACGCGAGCTGCGAGATCGGATTGGCTCCGGCTTCGGCAATGTGATAGCCGCTGATTGAGACCGAGTAAAAATTCTTTACACGGTGCTGCACGAAGTACTGCTGGATGTCGCCCATCACCTTCAACGAAAACTCGGTCGAGAAGATGCAGGTGTTCTGGCCCTGGTCTTCCTTCAGGATGTCGGCCTGCACGGTGCCGCGCACGTTCTCCACAACCCATTGGCGGATCTTCTGCGCTTCGTCGTCGGTCGGCTCGCGGCCGTTGTCGATCTTGAACTTGTCGATGTTCTGATCGATCGCGGTATTCATGAACATCGCGAGGATCGAGGGCGCGGGACCGTTGATGGTCATCGACACCGACGTGCTCGGGCTCGTCAGGTCAAAGCCCGAATACAGCACCTTCATGTCGTCGAGTGTCGCGATCGAGACCCCCGAGTTGCCGACCTTGCCGTAGATGTCGGGCCTGAGATCCGGCTCGTGTCCGTAGAGCGTGACGCTGTCGAAGGCCGTCGACAGGCGCTTGGCCGGCATGCCTTCGGACAACAGATGAAAGCGACGGTTGGTGCGAAAGGGGTCGCCTTCGCCTGCGAACATGCGGGTCGGGTCTTCACCTTCGCGCTTGAATGCGAACGTGCCCGCGGTGAACGGGAACGAGCCGGGGACGTTCTCGCGCATCAGCCACTTGAGAATCTCGCCGTCGTCCAGATAGCGCGGCAGTGCGACCTTGCGGATGGTCGTGCCCGACAGCGACTTGGTGGTGAGCGCGGTGCGAAGCTCCTTGTCGCGAATCTTCACGACGTACTCGTCGCCGGCGTAGGCCTTCTGCATCGTGGGCCACATCGCGAGGAGTTTCTTGCTGTGTGCGTCGAGACGGGACTCGCGGTCGGCGGCGAGTTTCTGCAGGCGATCGGAAGGCGACGCTTGCGCACCTTCGCCTTTCGATTCGTCGAGCATCCGCACCGCCGCCCGCAACTGCTGCACCTCCCGCGCAATCGCGCTCTGCGCATCGGCGCGCTTGAGATAGCCGCGAACCACATCCGCAATCTCCGCGAGATAACGCGAACGCGCCGGCGGCACGATCACGTTGGTGGCAGTTGAGCGATGCGTAGCAACTTTCGGCAGACGGCCCTCGCCAATCTTCAATCCGAACTCGGCGAGCTTGGGCAACAAGCCTTGATAGAGCGCCGTCACGCCATCGTCGTTGAACTTCGACGCCTGGGTGCCGTACACCGGCATCTGATCCGGCGACATCGTGAAAGCTTCGCGATTGCGTTGCACCTGCTTGGCGACATCGCGCAGCGCATCGGCCGCGCCCTTGCGATCGAACTTGTTGATCGCGACGAAGTCCGCGAAGTCGAGCATGTCGATCTTCTCGAGCTGGCTGGCCGCGCCGAACTCGGGCGTCATCACGTACATGCTCACGTCCACCAGCGGCACGATCGCCGCGTCGCCCTGCCCGATGCCCGAGGTCTCGACGACGATCAGGTCGAAGCCCGCGGCCTTGCATGCGGCGATCACGTCGGGCAATGCGTCCGAAATTTCCTGGCCTGCTTCGCGCGTGGCGAGCGAGCGCATGAAGACGCTGGCTCGCTGTGTTCCATCGGTCCGCTTCCACGGGCCGATCGCGTTCATGCGGATGCGATCGCCGAGCAATGCCCCGCCCGACTTGCGACGCGACGGATCGATCGAGACGACCGCGATCTGCAACGCGTCGTCCTGATCGAGCCGGATGCGGCGAATCAACTCGTCGGTCAACGACGACTTGCCCGCACCACCGGTGCCGGTGATGCCGAGCGTCGGCACGGTCGCGCCATCGGCCGCCTGGTAGAGCGCCTCGCGCAAATGCGCGAAGTCTTGATTCGCGGCATCGGCTCCGCTCGTTGGCATGCCGCGGCGATTCTCGAGCGCCGTGATCAATTGCGCTAGCGCGCGGCGATCTCCTTTGCGAATGCCATCCAGCGTCTTCGGCGCATGCACCGACAGATCGACATCGCAGCGTTCGATCATGTCGCGGATCATCCCCGCAAGGCCCATGCGCTGGCCGTCTTCGGGACTGTAGATGCGCTCGACGCCATACGCCTGCAACTCGGCGATCTCATCGGCAACGATCACGCCGCCCCCGCCCGCGAACACCTTGATGTGCGCGCCGCCGCGCTGCTTCAACAAGTCGATCATGTACTTGAAGTATTCGACGTGGCCGCCCTGATAACTCGACACGGCGATGCCCTGCACGTCTTCCTGCAACGCGCAGGTGACGACT
>JBBSEF010000045.1:0-23591 GCA_038240015.1 Burkholderiales bacterium | reverse complement strand
TTGTTCTAGGGCGGCAGGCCTTCAACGCGAAGCGTGCTCTGCGAGAATGCAAGCCATGATGGAACTGAACGCCGACTTCTCGAAGCGCGTCGTGATGCACGCCGATGCGCTCCCATGGATCGCGTCGCCCATGCCGGGCGTGCGTCGGCGCATGCTCGATCGCATCGGTGACGAGGTGGCTCGCGCAACCACCATCGTCAGCTATGCGCCCGGAAGCAGGTTTTCGCCGCACCTGCATGGCGGCGGTGAAGAGTTCGTCGTCCTCGAAGGTGTGTTCGAGGACGAGCACGGCGCCTATCCCGCGGGCTGCTACATCCGCAACCCGCCGCAGTCGCGGCACGCGCCGGGCTCGCTGCCGGGCTGCGTACTGTTCGTCAAGCTGTGGCAATTCGATCCGACCGATCGCACGTCTGTGCGGCTCCATTCCGACCAGATGGAATCGATCCCCGCTCCAGCGCGTCGCGGCGTTACCGTGACGCCGCTGTTTCGCGATCAATGCGAGAGCGTTCGCATCGAGAACTGGGCGCCCGGCACGCAAACCTCGGTCGACACCTCGGGCGGTGCCGAGCTCTTCGTGATCACGGGTAGTTTCGTCGAAGGCGACGACGACCTTCACGCACACGCGTGGCTTCGCGTGCCGATCGGCGGCAATGCTCAGGTCGTGGCGGGGCCCGAAGGGGCGCGCGTCTGGATCAAGAACGGCCACTTGCGGTTCGTCGCCCGGCCGGCATGACCACACGTGCCAGGCAGCCCATCAACCAGCCTCGAGCGGCACACGGTTTGAGCGATCTAGGGGCGCATCGCTTTTCGCGATTGCGTCACGTCGTAGGCCACGAGACCCTCGGCAACCACCACGTCGAGCCCGTATCGATGATCGTCGCCGTCGCGCGTGAGTTCGAGCAATCCGACGCCGACGATTTTTTCACCCAGACGTTTTTGATGCAGGTCGGGAATGATGAAGGCGCACGACGGCAGCCACACATGCCGTACGCCATCGATGGTGCGGTCGAGATACTGGTGCGCGTGGCCGCAGACGACCAGCCGGACATCGGCCTGACCGATCATCGCCAGCAGGCGATCGCGTGCGGTGTGCGGTAGATAGCGCATGTGATGGTCGCTGTCGGTCGAAAGGTTCTCGAACAACGGCTTGTGGAGAATCACGACTATGGGCTTCCCGCTCGCGTTCGCGAACGCGTTCGCGATCCACTCCCACTGCTCTTCTTCTTCCGACGTCTCGCTGCCGAACAACTGCGCATCGAACGCGATCAATTGCCATCCGTCGGCGTCGATCGCCCAACGATCATCGCCGAACAGCGCGACGTAGCGCGCCCGGCTCGCGTTGGTCAGCCATTCACGTTCCGGGACGTCGAGCGTGCCGGGGTTGTCACCGATGTCGTGATTGCCCGGGATCAGGCGCATCGGCGTCGGCCACGCATCGACCAGGGCCCTGGATTCCTGTAATTGCGCGTGAACGTTGATCGCGTCGAAGCTGATGTCGCCCAGATGAATCGTGAGATCGATCGCGGAGCGCTTCGCGTAGCGCGCAGCCGCATGCCAGTTCGCGACGAAGTCCGAGGCGATGTCCGCGAGGTGACTATCGGTGATCAGCAGGATGCGCATGGCCGCATCATTTTCTCCCGCTTCGAGGCCCTGCGGGTTATATCGGCCGTCAGAACGGAAACTTCATCCCCGGCGGCAGCGGCATCCCCGCGGTGACCGCGGCCATCTTCTCGGTGGCGGTCGCTTCGGCCTTGCGCACGGCGTCGTTGACCGCGGCGGCGACGAGGTCTTCGAGCATGTCCTTGTCGTCGCCGAAGAGCGACGGGTCGATCACGACGCGCTTGACGTCATTCTTGCAAGTCATCGTGACCTTGACCAGACCCGCGCCCGACTGGCCTTCGACTTCGATCGTCGCCAGCGAGTCCTGAACCTTCTTCACGTTGTCTTGCATCTGCTGGACCTGCTTCATCATTCCAGCGAGCTGGTTCTTCATCATGGTCGTGCTCCAAATCCAGATTCAGTTCAGACCGGCTTGACCGATCCCGGCACCACGGTCGCGCCGAAGTCGCGCAACAGCGTTTGCACGAAGGGATCGGCATCGATCACCGCTTGCGCCTCGGCCTGTCGTGCGGCGCGCTCGTCGCTCCTCGCGGCCGCAACGGTAGAGCCTTTCACTGCGCCGACCTCGATCGTCACCGCAATCGGCCGGCCGAAGTGCTGAGCGAGCGAGGCCTTGACTTTGTCGACAGTCGGCGCACTGACGGACTTGATCGGGACGCGCAGCGTGATCGAGCGTTGATCTTGTGCGATGAGTTCAGCCTGTTGCACGAGTTCGCGAGCGAGGCCGGTCAACTTGAGTTGGCCCACGGTGGCCAGCCAATCGTCGATCGGCAGCGATGCATGCGGCGTGCGCTCGATGGCGGACTCCGATTCGATCGACGCACGTTGTGGCTCGTCGCGTTGCTCCACACGTCGTTCCGCACGTTGCTCGGCGCGAGCCTCTTGTTGCTTCGCCAATGGGCGCGCAACCACCCCCCCAGCCGCAGCGACTGCGGACTCTTCGGGCCGAAACGCCAGCATGCGCAACAGCGTCATCGAGAAGCCGGTCGTCTCGTCGGGTGCGAGATAGAGATCGCGCCGGCCGATCGCGGCGATCTGATAGTAGAGCTGCACCGCCTCAGGCGAGAGGCGCGCTGCGAGTGCCGCGAGAAGATCGTCATCGAGCGTCGCAACGTCCGCCGGTTCATCGGCGTTCATCGCTTTCGACGGAATCATCTGCAGCAGCGCGATGCGATGCAGGAGCGCGGCCAGGTCCTGCAGCGCATTGCCGAACGACAGGCTGCGCGCGGCGATCTCGTCGACCACGCTCATCAGCATCGGCCCGTCGCCATCGGCCAGCGCGTCGAGCAGGCGCACCAGATAGGTCTGATCGAGCGCACCGAGCATGCCGCGCACGGTCTCTTCGCTGACCTGCCCCGCGCTGTACGCGATCGCCTGATCGGTCAGCGACAAGGCGTCGCGCATAGAACCGGCGGCTGCGCGCGCCAGCGGCAACAGCGCGCCGCGCTCGAATGCGATGCCCTCTTCGGTCAGCACATGCGCGAGATGTCGCGTGATGTCTGCAACCGGCATCTGCTTCAAGTTGAATTGCAGGCAGCGCGACAAAACCGTCACCGGAACCTTCTGCGGATCGGTGGTCGCGAGGATGAACTTGACGTGCTCGGGCGGCTCTTCGAGCGTCTTCAGCATCGCGTTGAACGCGTGGTTCGACAGCATGTGCACTTCGTCGATCATATAGACCTTGAAGCGCGCATTGGCCGGCGAGTACACCGCCCGCTCGAGCAATTGCGTCATCTCGTCGACGCCGCGATTGGATGCCGCGTCGAGCTCGATGTAATCGACGAAGCGCCCCGCGTCGATCTCGACGCACGGCGGGCACGCGCCGCAGGGCTTCGAGGTGATGCGGCCGTCGCCGCCGGGGCCAATGCAGTTGAGGCACTTCGCGAGGATGCGCGACAGGGTCGTCTTGCCCACGCCGCGCGTTCCGGTGAACAACCATGCATGATGCAGCCGCTGCTGATCGAGCGCGTTCGTGAGCGCGCGGACCACGTGCTCTTGACCCACCAGCGTCGAGAAATTTCGAGGGCGCCACTTGCGCGCGAGGACTTGGTAGGACATGAGGTTTTTTGATTTCCATCCTGCACGCGCTGCTCGTGCCAGACGTGAAAGAGGCGAGCCTGGTCCTCGGCACTTACGGGTAGCAACTATGGCTGCTTCGTTCCCGACCTGACCAGGTTCGTCACGCCGCAATGCGAGGGGGCCCGCCCGTTGCGATTCTATCAGGCCGGCGACATCAATCCGGGTCGCGCAATTCGATCGAGCTGCCGTCGCCGAAGATCAAAGCGCTGCGCACGACGTGATGCGGATAGAGTGAGGCGACCTCGCGGCGATAGCGCGCGAGCTGCTCGACGTAAGCTGGCGCCACATCGCCGTGCGCGCTTCGATGCTGCGACTTGTAATCGAGCACCCAGACCTCGCGCCGGCCCGACGGGTTCGATGCGTGAGCCGCGAATTCGACCAGTCGATCGATGCGCATCAATTGCCCGTCGGACGTCAGCAATTCGAATTCATTCGACGCCGCCGCGTACTGCGCGGGTGCGAAGAAACGCCGCAGCTCGGGCGCCGACCACATGCGCGCCGCGCGATCGGCCACCATTGCCGCCGCGCTCGCCGAAAGTCCGCAGTGCATCGCGATCGTCACGGACTGCGCGCGATCGAACCCCTGACTCGACGCGAAGCGTCCCTGCCGTTCGAGCACGCGATGCAAGGCGATGCCGATGCGTCGCGCGCGCTCGTTGTCCGCTGCGTCGTCTCTTGCGTCGTGTGCAGCGTCGTCCCCGGCAACGTCGATGGCGCGCGCATCATCATCGATGCGGCGCTTGCCGATCGATAGCAGCGGCGGACTGAAGACGGCGACCCGAATCGACGTCTCGGGCGTGCTTGCATCGTCCAACGAATGCCCCACGTCACCAGCCGCGCCGTCAAGAGGCGATGACCACTCGCTCAGCGACTCCAGACGCCGATACCAACTGTCGTGGTCATCCGCCTTGCCGGGCACGCATCCGGCGATCAGCAAGACTTCGCGCGCGCGCGTGGCTGCGACATAGAGCACGTTCCAGTCCTCGGCCTCGGAGAATTCGGCTTCGCGCTCGAAGTGCATATCGCGCTTCGCGCCGCGCTGTTCGACTTTTCCGAACACCGACAAGTGCAAGGGCGCGTCGCTGTCGGGCGGCCACGCGATCAGGACATCGTTGGACTTCTTGCTGCTGCGCTTCGGATGCGCGTCGGCGATGACGACGATCGGCGCTTCGAGTCCCTTGGCGCCGTGAACAGTGAGGATGCGTACCGCGTTGGCATTGCCGTGTGCCCGCGATGCCGCTGACTCTTCTTCGGACTCGACCTCGCCCGCGTCCATGTCCGATTCGTGATCTGCGGCGCCTTCGTCGGGTGCATCGTCGGCGATCCGCGCGAGCGCGGTCAATTCATCGATGAAGCGCGGCAGACTGGGAAAGCGTCCGCTGTCCTGAGCGAGCGCGAGTTCGAGATAGGCAGACAGATTGGCGCGCACCTGATCGCGCATCTCGGGTACGGTCGCAGCGACGTTGCGTGGGTTCCATTCGCCTTCATGCACGATGCGATCGAGCAGATCGTGCGCCGGCAAGGTGGCTGCGGCTACACGCCACGATGACAAGAGGCGATGCGCGCGCGCCAGCGTCGACGTATCCGCGGATGGGTCATCATGCGCCGCCAGCGTTTCCAGGCGCGACCACCAATGCGGATGCGGATCGTCCGGAAGTTCTCGTGCGAGGCTGGCGAGCCGGATCAAGTCGTCGTCGCTGCATCCGAACAGCGGCGAGCGCAGCGTTTGCGCAAGCGCGAGATCGGAGAACGGCGCAACCAGAACCTGAAGCAACGCGCACAGATCCGAAGCTTCGAGCGTCTCGAGCAGGCCGCCGCGACGTGCGCTTGCATACGCGATGCCCGACGCGCGAAGCGCATTCTCGATCGGCGCGATGCGGCTGCGCTTGCGCGCGAGAATCATCACGTCGCCCCAGCGCGCGAGCCGCCGGCCTCCATGCGTGTCGTCGATCATGCGGCGCCCGACGATCGCTCGCAATGCATCGACGATCGCGCGCGCTTCGACGTCGTGAAGGTCTTCGGGTTTTTCGGCGCGCGGCGTGGTCAGCACGTCGCGCAAGACCAGAGGCGCGTTCGCTTCGGCCTCGTCCGTGGATTGTGCCTCGACCGCACGCGAGATCAGGGGCAAGCGCCAAGCCTCGCCCTCTGCATGAGAGTCGCTTCGATGCGGATGAAACAACGAAAACGTACCGCGCACGAATGCGGTGTTGAGTTCGTCCATCAATGCGGGGGCGACGCGGCGCGTCTCGTCGGTTCGCAGCACCATCGCGCCGTAATCGTTTTTCAGAAACGCACGCGCCGCATTGAACAGCCGCGGCTCCGCGCGCCGGAAGCGATAGATCGACTGCTTAGGATCACCGACGATGAACACCGACGGCCGCGCGGCCGCGAGGTCCGCGTCTTCGGTGTAGATCAGAAGCCAGCGTTTCAAGACCATCCACTGCAAGGGATTGGTGTCCTGAAATTCATCGACGAGGATGTGCTGGTAGCGCGCGTCGAGCCGTCTTTGCACGTAAGCGGCGCTGGCGTCGTCGGACATCAATGCAGCCGCGTGCCATTCGAGATCGTCGAAGTCGAGCAAGGATTGCTCGCGCTTGATCGCTTCATACGCCGCGATGTAGGCGGCCCCGCAATGAAAGGCCGCGCGGTTGATCGCCAGCACGTCGCGTTCGGTCTGTTCCATCGACGCTGCTTTCAACAAATCGATGAGCGACCGCGCTTCTGCTGCGAGGCGAGCCTCTCCGTTGGAGCCGTAGCGGGCGATTGCAGCGGCCTTGACACCGTTGCGTTGGTCGCGCGGCTTCTTGAGGCGCTGGACAGCGAACGGCGCAAAGGCCAACTCGAATTGGGCCGCAGTGAACTCTAGTCGGATGTTCTCGGCTGCGGCGTGAGCTTTCGCGACGTGCTCGCGGTCGCTCCGCGTTCCGCACTCATAGAGTTCGAGGACAGCCTCGTGGCGCGCAACAAAGGCGCTGTCATGGTAGATCGCCGCGCGCGGATCGACCCCATCTCCTTCATCGACCCCGAGTTCGCGCGCGAGCGCCGATACCGCGATGCCGATATCGTCTTGCGCTTGATGTCGCGCGAGAAAGCGCTTCCATTCGTTGCGACGCTTGAGCATGGCATCGAGCAATCGCTTCGCGGTAGATGCACTTTCTGCGCGCTTGAGCAGCTCGAGATAGTGCGTGCGCAAAGCCTCGTTGCTCGATACGTCGTTCAAGAATCGCCGCCACGCGTCGCGCCTCAACGCGCCGGTCTTCTCGGCGATCTCAAACCCGGCGGGAATCCCCGCGGCCAGGGGCGCGCTTCTGGCGATGCGCGCGAACCAACCGTGAAAGGTATCGATCGTCATCGACGGCGATACGGTGAGATGGGCTTCGAGCAGATCTCTCGCGCGCGGCAAGAGTTCGAGCGCTTCGCGCTCAGCCAACCCATGTTCGGTCAGCAGCGCAACCGCGCGCGTCTCGGCGCATGCCGCGAGTTCTTCGAGCGCGCGCACGAGACGTTCGCGCATCTCGGCTGCGGCCTTGCGCGTGAACGTGATCGCCAGGACAGCCGAGGGCGCCGCCCCCGCAAGCAGCGCGCGCACCATGCGCGCGACCAGGAGCCAGGTCTTGCCGCTGCCGGCCGCCGCTTCGATCACGACACTGTGCGACGGATCGAGCGCCGCGCGATTGAACTTCGCTCGATCGACCGGCTCGTCGTCGATCAGAAGAGCGTTGCCGGCATGGACATCCATCGCGCTCATTGCACCGTCCGCACCGACGCATCTCCTTCGACCCACGCGCCCTTGCGGCACAACCCGCGCATGTCGCAGCGCTTGCAGACTTCTGCTATCCCTTGCGCGCGCATCGGCGCACCCTCGTGCAGCCGGCGGAAATCACCGACCAGGCGCTTCTCGACGAGTTCGCTCAACCATTCCAGCGGCTGCGTGGGCGAGACGGACTCGACCCTGGCCCGATCGACGCTCAGATAGTTCGCGACATCCACCGTCGTGCCCGCCTCGCGCATCAACAGACGATAGAACGGCAGTTGCACGTCTTCGCCGGGATCGGCGAGCTCTTTCTTCAGCGCGGATTTCGGACGCGCCTTGTAGTCGAGGATCGCGACACGTGCGCCATCGCTCGAACGATCGACGCGATCGAGGCGACCCCGCAATGTGAAGGTGCGTGGTGCGCCATCGGCATCGAGCTCGTAGGCAACTTCGCGTTTGGTCTCGGCCGCGTCGAAGCGCCAGCCCTGGTCGGTCCAGTCGCGCCACCACGCGATGTAGCTCGGTACGAGCGCCATCCAGCGCGCACGCCATGCCAGATAGTCGGGGTTGGCCGCGATGCGCTCGGTGAAGACGGTCTCGGCGATATCGCGCAGAGCTTGTTCACGATGCGCATCGCTGTCATCAGGACGATCGGCGCGATCGTCCGAAAACAAACGCGCGGCCCGCTCGCGATGGAAGGTCTCGAGTATGCCGTGCACCACCTCGCCGTAGTCGCGCTTCTCGGCTTCTTCGTTGATGTCGTCGAGCGGCGCGAGGCCGAGCATGGTGCGCGCAAAAAAACGATAAGGACAACTGATGAAGGCATTCGCCTGCGAGGCGGTGATTTGCATCGGCACGAGCATCGTCGCGGCGGGCGCGGGTTGATGCACGGGAGTCGTCTGGACCTCGCGCATCGTGGCTGCATCACGCGTGTGCTCACGCGGCGCGGTGCAGGCGCGAAAGGTCGACGCGATACGCTCGACCTGCAACAGTCGCTCGATCGCCGACGCGGGCAGACGCGCTTCGCCATCGGCGTGCGCCTGCCAGGTCACGAGCGCATGACGAGCCTGTGCGAGCACCAGCGCGAGGGTCGCGAGCTCGCCCTGCTCGGCCTCTTCGCGCCGCCCCAGCCCGAGTTCGGCGCGAAGTCCCGGAGTGAGAAAGAAGTCATCGACCGCGCGCGTGGGGAAATGGCTGGCGTCGGTCCCGATCACCACCACCGCGTCGAAGCGCCGCAAGGCCGCGCCGACTAGCGACGTGAAGGTCACCGGGCTGTCGATCGCGGTGTCGCGCACGGTCGCGGATTCGAGCGCATCGGCGAGCAGACCGCGCCACTCTGCATAAGTGAAGCTTGGACTGCGGAAGCCCGGGCCGCGCGTCTCGCGGTCCGCATTGCGTCTCTTCGAAGCGCGCGATGCGCTGCTTGCCGGGGGAACCGCTCTCGCTACCGCGTCCGCAAGCCCCTCTACGACGTCGAGCAGCTTAGCGCCCACACGATCGGCGCGCAGCGCCGCGTGCATGCCGTTGTCGATCAGCGCTTGTCGCAACCAGTCGAAGAACACCGACAACTGATGGCGTCCGCGAGCGACGGTGGCGAGTGTATGCAGGCGACGCAAATGCATGCGCGCGCGTAGTCGCTCGGATTGGCGTCGTTCGTGGGTGGCTTGCGACACGAGTCGCGGCGCACGATCGATCGAATCGACGACTGCGGCAATCACCGCATCCCATCCACGGCTGACGTTCTCGCTGCGAATGGCGCGCTCGATGGTCGCGACGACTTCCGGCTTGTCGTCGAGGTCCGCCCACGCGAAGCCCGACTTGGCCCAGTCGAGCAGCGTCGCGCTCTCGCAGGTCGCGCCATCGGGCGAAGCGAGGTCCAGCCAGCGCATCAGCGCGCCCGCCGCGGTGGTGGTGGACAGGCGCCAACCGGATTCGTCAATCGGCAAGACCTTGGCGCGTTCGAGCAGCGCGCGCACGCGCCGCGCGACTCTTCGATCGAGCGCGACCAACGCGATGCTGCGCGGCGCGTCGCTGCTTTCGGACGCGAGCCATTGCACGATCCGCGAAGCGGCCGCGGTCGCTTCTTCCTCCAGGCTCGCCGCGTCGAGACACACGACATGCGACATCGAGTGCTGCGTTTTCGCCAGGGCCTTCGCGCGCTCGAGCAATGGGGCGGATCGTTCGTCGTGGTCGCGAAGACCGGCCGACAGTTCGGGCCATGCTGCGAGCATTGCGGGATGCGGCGCGAGCGACGCGGCCACATCGACTTCGATGATCTCGACTGGCGCGCGCTCGCCATAGCGTCGAAGAAATGCCGCCTCGTGCTTCGCCTGTGGCCCGATCGCGCGAATCACGAGCAGCGGCTGCGAGGCCGCATCGACGAGGCTCTGCATCGCGCGCAATTCGGCCGTGACCGGATCGGACGCGTCACCCGAATTGGCGTGCCACACCCCGAGCACCAGCTCGGCCTCGGGCGACGCTGCGACCTGCGCGCGCCCGTGATAATGCGCGGCGATCGCCGCGTTGATCCGCGATCGATCCGCATGCGTGGCGAAGGCGGCGCGCGACAGATCGTCGCCCAGCGCGATCAGTTGCCGCGCCATCGCCCACATCGCGGTGGGCCCGCCCGCCGCGAGACCGTTCGCGAGCCACGCGTTGCGTCGTAGCGAATCGAAGAGCGCGAGTTGCCGCGCGGTGTCGCTTGCGATCGGACCGGCCGCGAGGTCGATCACCGTATCGCCGACCCACCCGGACAGTGTCGTGATGCGGGGAAGCGCGGTCACGGTCATACCGTGCGCGCTCATATGCGACGCGATCGCGGCGCGAAGCGGCTTTGCGAGCGCGATAGCCGGGACCAGGACGCGCAGCGCGCCTTCAGCGCAGCGCTCGAACACGCGCGACGCGATCGTGTCCCAGTAACGCTCGTCGAAGGGAATGCGCGTGATCATCGCAAAGAGCTCATCGCAAACAGCGTAACGCAAGTGCATCTGCCGCGACTTATGCGGGTACTGCACGCCTCTTGAATCGCGCATTTATGTCATCATCTGTCGCACATCGGGCAGCGCGACAGGCGTTGCGCGCAGCAAGTTCTACGAGGCCGCAGCGTGATGTATAGCTGGATTGACAGCCTGATTCGCGGCGGCTTTCTCAAACCCAGAGGTATTCATGAGCGAAACCATCAAGACCGTTTCGGACGCGACGTTCGATGCGGACGTGTTGAAGTCGGACGGACCGGTGCTGGTCGATTACTGGGCCGAATGGTGCGGACCCTGCAAGATGGTCGCGCCGATACTCGACGAAGTGTCGAAGGCCTATGCTGGCAAGCTCACCATCGCCAAGCTCAACGTCGACGAGAACACGTCGGTGCCTGCCAAGTACGGCATTCGCGGCATCCCCACGCTGATGCTCTTCAACAAGGGCGAGATCGTCGGCACCAAGGTCGGCGCGATGTCGAAGTCGCAGCTCACGCAGTTCATCGACAGCAATATCTGAACCAAACGTCCCATCCCGGCCGCTGCTCGCGCAGAGCGGCGTCTGACGCGTCCGCGCAACAAGCGGGCGCGGGTTGTGCGGGGATGGCTTGTGTAGTGCTCTGACGAGCCTCACAATCCGGCCGTAATCCGCTCGCTGTTTTATTTTTGCTGGTCTTCGGTTCGCTGGCAGTTCGTCGCCAGTGGTTATCGGTTCAGGTCGCTCGTTGCGGCCTCCGCGCTCACAACGCGTGGTTTCCGATCCTTCGCGCAGCACCGTTCCTGGTGACTCGCGCTCTTCCTCGAAAGTCCGTACCACCCCGCCCGGGCCGCACCCGCACATCCGCTGCATTGATTCCTCAAGATCGATACACGTACCGCCCCCAAAGGCCCGGCACCTCCCCTCAGGGAACGCCTCATGCACCTCTCAGAACTCAAAGCCCTCCACGTCTCGGCCCTGCTCGAAATGGCCAACGGCCTGGAGATCGACAACGCCAACCGCATGCGCAAGCAGGAGTTGATGTTCGCGATCCTAAAGAAGCGCGCCCGCACCGGCGAGCAGATCTTCGGCGACGGTTGCCTCGAAGTCCTGCCCGACGGCTTCGGCTTTCTACGCTCGCCCGAGGAAAGCTACATGGCGTCGCCCGACGACATCTATATCAGCCCGTCGCAGATCCGCCGCTTCAATCTGCATACCGGCGATTCGATCGAAGGCGAGGTGCGGACACCGAAAGACGGCGAGCGCTACTTCGCGCTGGTCAAGGTCGACAAGGTCAACGACTTCCCGCCCGAAGCGTCGAAGCACAAGATCATGTTCGAGAATTTGACGCCGCTGTTTCCCAACGAGCCGATGCCGCTCGAGCGCGAGATGAAGGGCGACGAGAACATCACCGGTCGCGTGATCGACATGCTCTCGCCGATCGGCAAGGGCCAGCGCGGCCTCTTGGTCGCATCGCCCAAGAGCGGCAAGACGGTGATGATGCAGCACATCGCGCATGCGATCGCGGCGAACCACCCCGACGTGGTGCTGATCGTGCTCTTGATCGACGAGCGTCCCGAAGAAGTCACCGAGATGCAGCGTTCGGTGCGCGGCGAAGTGGTCGCATCGACCTTCGACGAACCCGCCACGCGCCATGTGCAGGTCGCCGAGATGGTGATCGAAAAAGCCAAGCGTCTGGTCGAGATGAAAAAGGACGTCGTCATCCTGCTCGACTCGATCACGCGTCTGGGTCGCGCGTACAACACGGTAATTCCCGCGTCGGGCAAGGTGTTGACCGGCGGTGTCGATGCGAATGCGTTGCAGCGTCCCAAGCGCTTCTTCGGCGCGGCACGCAACATCGAGGAAGGCGGCTCGCTCACCATCATCGCGACCGCACTGATCGAAACCGGCAGCCGCATGGACGACGTGATCTACGAAGAGTTCAAGGGCACCGGCAACATGGAAGTGCACCTGGAACGACGGCTCGCAGAGAAGCGTGTGTACCCCGCGATGAACCTCAACAAGTCGGGCACGCGGCGTGAAGAGTTATTGATCAAGCCCGAGCTGCTGCAGAAGATCTGGGTGCTGCGCAAACTGCTTTACAGCATGGATGAAATCGAAGCGATGGAATTCATGCTCGACAAGATGAAGCAGACCAAGAACAACAATGAATTTTTTGATTTGATGCGGCGGGGGAGCTGATCCGTCGGCAGTACTTCGAATGAGCGATTCATCATGCCGCTTCCTTCTGTTGACAACCCGCGGCGCGGCCCCGAAGATCGCGCAATGGAAGCACGCAAACGGTCATTGGAAGGAGCCGTTGCCGGCATCATCGCGCGGCTCGATGCGACGCGGCCCATGCTCGCCACAAGAGCCAAATCTGCATTCCGAGATCGCGTCGCAAACCTGGAAAATCGTCGGCTGGGTGACCGCCGTCGGCATCGTACTTGCAGGCGCGTGCTTCACGATTGCGCGCTACGTGCACTAGACGATCTGTGTGGGCGTCGCAAGGGCCGCGCTTCTCTCGATACGGAGGTTCAATGAAAGTGAAACGAATCACGATGCTCGCCGCGACATTGGCGCTGCTGCCGTGCATTGCAAGTGCGCAGGCCCTGGTCACCGATCGCAGCATTTCGGTGAATACCGCGCTTGAGATGGCTTCGGCGAGTCTCGAGCGCTGTCGAGCCGACGGCTACAAGGTCACGATCACGGTGCTCAATCGTCATGCGCGTACTGCGGTCGTGCTCAGCGACGACGGCGTCAATCCGCACACCATCGAGAACAGCATGCGCAAGGCCTATACCGCGTTCACGACCCGGGCGCCGACGGCGGAAATGGCCAAGCGGCCGCAGCCCGGACTCGCGGGTTTCATGCTGCTCGACAAGATCACCGTGATCGAGGGCGGCCTGCCGATCTTCGCCGGCAAGGAGTTGGTCGGCGCGATCGGCATCTCGGGCGCGCCCGGTGGCGAGAAGGACGCGGCGTGTGCCCAGGTCGGCATCGACAAGATCGCCAAGGGCCTTGGCAACTGAGCCGGCCGCGTGGTATCGGGTACGGGAAACGAAACATCGCGGCGACCGAGCGCGATGAATCTGGCATAATCGTGTGTTGTCCAATTGCGGCAAGTAGCTCGCGTGATGGCTTCGCTTTTTTGAGAAGCGCTGCGAACCGGCTGCCAAACCGATCCCAGGTCCCCATGAAAAAAGACATTCACCCCAATTACCGCGAGGTCGCGTTCGTCGATCTTTCGAACGACTTCAAGTTCATCACCCGCTCGACCATGAGCGCGAAGGAAAAGATCACGATCGACGGCAAGGAATACCCGCTCGTCAAGATCGAGGTCTCGTCCGAGTCGCATCCGTTCTATACGGGCAAGCACAAGATCGTCGACACTGCGGGAAGAGTCGAAAAATTTCGCCAGAAGTTCGGCAATCGTTCGGGCAAGGCTGCGGCCTGATCGCGTTTGGTCGATTGACGCAGCAACAGACAAGGCAGCCGAGGCTGCCTTTTTTGTTGGAATGTTTCGTTGCATCTTTGCGTATCGACCGGCCGCGCAATTGCGCCATGATGTGAACCGATGTTTTCCCTCAACTCCAATACTGCGCTTCCGCGCTCGACCAATCATTCGCCCGCACGCCTGATCGCTTCGGACACGATGAAGCTGCCGCGCTGGGCGCTCGTCGCGCTGTGCCTCGTGTACATCCTGCCGGGCCTGATCGGGCGCGACCCGTGGAAGAGCGAAGACGCCGCGGGTTTCGGCGTGATGTGGACGATGGCCACCGGCGCGGGGTATGGCGGCATCGCGGACTGGCTGTTGCCCAATGTCGCGGGCGCGCCGGTGCTCGAGTCGGGTCCGCTGATGTATTGGGTGGGCGCCGCGCTCATCAATCTCTGCCTAGCCGTTTTCGGACATGCCGTCGATGCCGCGCTCGCGGCGCGCATCGCGACGGTGTTCTTCTTTTTCGTAGCCGTCACGGGCGTCTGGTACGCGACCTATCTCGTGGGACGGCGGCCCGCCGCGCAGCCGGCCGCGCTCGCGTTCGGCGGCCAGCCCGAGGCGCGCGACTACGGCCGCGTGCTCGCCGACGGCGCGCTCTTGATCCTGCTGGCGACCATCGGTCTCTTGGTGCGCGCGCACGAAAGTTCCTCGGACGTCGCAATGCTTGCGATGCTGTCGATCGCGCTCTACGGCATGGCGCGCAGCCTCGAATTTCACAATCAAGGGGTCGGCTGGATTGCACTCGCGATCGTCGGTCTCATGCTCTCGCGCGGACCGGCGCCCGCGCTCGCGATCCTCGCGCTGTGGCTGGTGCTTATTGCGTTCAACAAGGACTTCAAACCGGCGCGACGCGCGACGGCGATCGTCCTCGCTCCGCTCACGATTGCGGGATTGGCCGCATGGCCTCTGGTCACATGGATCGCGGTGCCCGACGCCGCGACGCATATCAACGCTCGCCTCTCCGAATGGGCCCGCTACTTCGGCGGCATCGATGCGCGAGCCGCCGGCAAGTACGTGCGCACGTTGCCGTGGACGACGTGGATCGCGTGGCCTCTGGCGTTTTGGGGGGTATGGACCTGGCGCAAGCGACTGAACTCCGTGCACATCGCGCTGCCCGGCGGCTTCGTACTCGCGATGCTCGGCGTGTTGTGTTCCACCTCGGACACGTCGGACGGACAACTGCTGCTGGTGCTGCCCGGACTCGTGATGCTCGCCGCCTTCGGTCTGCCGACCCTGCGACGCGGCGGCGCGAACGCGTTCGACTGGTTCAGCCTGATGCTCTACTCGATCGTCGCGATCTTCATCTGGTTCGCGTGGTTCGCGCGGATGACCGGCGCGCCCGAGGGGTTCGCGCGCAGCATCGCGCGGCTGGTGCCCGGCGCCACACCCGAGTTCAGACCGATCGTGTTTGCGATCGCGATCGCAGCGACGATCGCGTGGCTCGCTATCGTTCGCTGGCGCATCGTGTCTCATCCGAAGGTACTGTGGCGCAGCGTGGTGCTCGCGTCGGGCGGGCTGATCCTGGTATGGACCTTGACCGCCACCCTGTTCCTGCACGCGATCGACTACAGCCGTACCTACCGCGACGTGGCCGGCGGATTGTCCACCGCACTCACGGCCGCGCAGAAAAATGTCGCGCCGTCCGGCAAGCGCGCACGCGCACCTGCGGGATCGACAGGCATGCCCGCTCGCGATGCGCGTTACGGCAACGTGCTCGGTGGCTCCTGTATCGCCACCGACGGACTCGGACTCGCGCAGCGCGCCTCGTTCGCGTGGTTTGCGGGTGTGCGCTTCTCGCAAGTCGACTACGCCGGCAACAACATCGACGAGTGCAACTACCTCTTGCGCCAGGATCTGTCGCGCAAGCCGCGCGAAGAGGCCCTGCCGCAGGGTCGATGGAAACTGTTATGGGAAGGCCGCCGCGCGGCCGACACCGACGAACGCTTCAGGCTCTATCAGAAGAGCGGCAACGGCACGACTCGCGGCGCGGGCGATGCGATCGATCGCAACGAAGGGCGCGATACGCTCTCGCCTTCCGGCGCGCTGATCGGTCCCTCGCCAAACGCGGAGAGTCCCGCGGCGGGTCAGAACATCACCCGGCCGGCCGACGTCCTGAAAAAGGCGCCGTGACCGAGACCAACGCAACACCTCGCGATCGGATCGATTGCGCAACCCAGCGTCTGAGCGGCGTCGCCCTGGTTCGCCGCATCCTCGCGCAAGCGTGGCCGGTGCTGATCGGACAGTGGGCGGCGATCGGATTCGGCGTCGCCGACACGATCATGGTGGGACATTCTTCACCGCAGGATCTCGCGGCGATGGCGCTCGGGGCCAGCATCTACGCGAGCGTGTTCATCGGGCTGATGGGCGTGGTGATCGCATTGACGCCGATCATCGCGCAGCACTTCGGCGGCGAGCGTCACGCCGAGATCGGCAAGACTTATATGCAGGGCCTGTGGCTGGCGTTGTGGATGACCCTCGTGGGCGACATCGCGATGGGCTTCCCCGATGTGTGGCTGGTGATGAGCGCGGTCGACGAAGGCGTGGCGTCGCGCGTGGCCGCGTACCTGCATGCGTTGATGTTCGCGTTGCCGGCCGCGCTCGTGTTTCGCACCGTGTACTCGCTCAACGTCGCGGTGTCGAGACCTAAGGTCACGATGGCGATCAACCTGATCGGTCTCGGGCTCAAGGTCCCGCTGAACTACATCCTGATCTACGGCAAGTTCGGCTTGCCGGCGTTGGGCGCCGCGGGCTGCGGCTATGCGACCGCGATCGTGATGTGGGCCTCGTGCGGCATCGCATTGATCGCCCTGTCGCGCGACCCGTTCTATCGACGCTTTGCGATCCACTTCGACTGGCCGCGTTGGAAATACCAGCGAGAACTTCTGCGGCTCGGCATCCCGACCGGGCTCTCATACATCGTCGAGGTCACGTCGTTCACGTTCATGACCTTGCTCGTCGCGGGTCTGGGCACGCAAGTGACGGGCGGACATCAGATCGTCGCGAACCTCGCGGCGTTCTGCTTCATGCTGCCGCTGTCGCTGGCGGTCGCGACGTCGGCCATCGTCGCGCAGTTCATCGGCGCGAACGACGGCGTCGGCGCCCGGCGCGCGACGCGCGCGGGTCTGCGACTGGCCACGGCCATTGCGATCGTCGTGTCGAGCCTGGTCTGGTTCGGTCGCCATTCGATCATCGGCTTCTATACCGATGATGGCGGCGTTGCGGCGGTGGCGTTGTCGCTGATCGGCTTCATCGCGATGTTCCATCTCTTCGACGCCGTGCAGGGCATGTCCGGATTCATCCTGCGCGCCTACAAGCACGCGGTCGCGCCGATGGTGGTGTACACCGTGTCGCTGTGGGGCATCGGTCTGGTGGGCGGATGGTGGATCGCGTTTCATCCGGTGATCGGCGGCGCACCGCTCGGAGCGAGCGGTCTGTGGGGCGCATCGACGGTGAGCCTGGGAGTGGCGGCCCTGGTACTGGCGGTGTGGATGGTGCGCGTGTCGCGCAGGCCGTTGCGGGAATCGCAATAAATGGCCTTCGTCGGGATGACGGCGTGCGCTCTGCTCAAGCCCTCAAAAAAAACTCGCGATAATGCTTCAACTCGGCGATCGATTCGTGGATATCCGCCAGCGCCTCGTGCTTCTGATGCTTCTTGAACGACGCGGCGACCTCGGGCTTCCAGCGCTTGCACAATTCCTTCAGCGTGCTCACGTCGAGGTTGCGGTAGTGAAAGAAGGCTTCGAGCCTGGGCATCGCGCGCGCCATGAAACGACGATCCTGACAGATCGAGTTGCCGCACATCGGCGACTTGCCGCGCGGCACGTGGCGCTTCAGGAAGCCAATCAACGCGGCTTCGACATCGGCTTCGCTCGTCGTCGACGCGCGCACCTTGTCGGTGAGTCCCGAGCGCGCGTGCGTGGAGGTGTTCCACCCGTCCATGCCCGCCAGAACTTCGTCGCTCTGATGGATCACATGGACCGGCGCCTCGGCAATCGTCTCGAGATTCGCATCGGTCACGACGACCGCGATTTCGATCACGCGATCGCGGTCGGGGTCGAGCCCGGTCATCTCCATGTCGAGCCAGATCAATCGGCTCTCATCCGTGCCAGCTTTGGTGGACAATTCTTCGGCGGACGTCGAGCCTGCGGGTTGTGACATAATTTTTTTCTGGTGTCCGATAGCGCTATTCAAAATTGCATCGAATCTTCTCATATGTTCACGAGCCTCTTCACGAATCTGTTCATTGCGGCACTCCTGCTGACGACCGTCGGCAAGCTCTGGCTTTCGTCGCGTCAGATGCGCCATGTCGCCGCGCATCGCGGCGCGGTGCCGGCGCGATTCGCCGAGCGCGTCACGCTGGCCGCGCACCGGAAAGCGGCCGACTACACCATCGCGCGCGTACGGATCGGCATGATCGAAACGCTGGTGCTCGCCGCGCTCCTGGTCGCGTTCACCTTGCTCGGCGGCCTGCAGGTCATCGACGATGTCCTCGCGCAATCGATCGCAAAGGCGCATCCGATATGGCGTCAGCTTGCGTTGGTCGGTGTGGTCTCGGTGATCTACACGATCGTCGATCTACCGTTCTCGCTGTATCGGCAATTCGTGCTCGAAGCGCGCTTCGGCTTCAATCGCATGACGCTCGGACTTTTTGTCGCGGACATGGCCAAGAACACCTTGCTCGGCATCGTGCTCGGCGCGCCGCTGCTCGCGCTGGTGTTGTGGTTGATGCAGGCGGCGGGGTCGATGTGGTGGCTCTACGCATGGTTCGCGTGGATGGCTTTCAACCTGTTGCTGCTGTGGCTGTATCCCACCTTCATCGCGCCGCTGTTCAACAAGTTTCAGCCGCTCGCGGACACCAGCCTGAAGGCGCGGATAGAACGCTTGCTCACGCGCTGCGGCTTCGCGTCCAAGGGCGTGTTCGTGATGGACGGCAGCAAGCGCTCGGCGCACGGCAATGCGTATTTCACGGGTCTGGGCGCAGCCAAGCGCATCGTGTTCTTCGACACGCTGATCACCAAGCTGACGCCCGACGAAATCGAGGCGGTGCTCGCGCACGAGCTCGGACACTTCGCCAGGAAGCACGTGGTCAAGCGCATCGCATGGGCGTTCGCGATGAGTCTCGTCGGTCTCGCTCTGCTCGGATGGCTGGCACAGCAGCCGTGGTTCTATCTCGGGCTCGGTACAGATCCTGTGGTCGCCACGCGAAATGTCTTCGCGCTGATGCTGTTCTTCCTCGTGCTGCCGGTGTTCCTGTTTCCGCTTTCGCCCTTGTCGAGCTTCGCATCGCGACGCCACGAGTTCGAGGCCGACGCCTATGCGGCAGCGCACGCCGATCCCGGCGATCTGATCCGCGCGCTGGTCAAGCTTTACGAAGACAATGCGTCGACCTTGACGCCCGATCCGCTCCACTCGACCTTCTACGATTCGCATCCGCCCGCGGCCTTGCGGATCGGAAGACTCGAGTCGTTGGCCCCGCGGGCTCGAGACCTCGCCGCTCAACCCTCCGCCGCATGATCAAGACTTTCACGCAACTGTTCGAGTCGCATTGTCGTCCGCTCGAAGGCGGCAAGGCAATGAACGACGACGCGGTGCGCGCACAACTGGTCGAGCTCCCGGAATGGAGACAGGAAGAAGTGCGCGACGGCAAGCGGATCCATCGCACCTATGAGTTTGCGAACTACTGGGAAGTGATCGCCTTCGTCAATGCGATCGCCTCCACGATTCATCGCGAGGACCACCACCCCGAGCTGATGGTTGGATATAACAAAATCGAGGCGCGCTTCGATACGCATTCGCTCGGCGGCATCTCGATCAACGATTTCATCTGCGCGTCCAAGTGCGACGCGGCTTATGCGAATCGTCCGCACCTGCCCAAAGCATCGCCTTGAGCGACTCGATCGCCGGTCGCATCGTCGCGGCGCACGGCCGGCATTACGTCGTCGTCACCGAGTCGGGTCAGCGCCTGGTCTGCTTCACACGCGGCAAGAAGAGCGAAGCCGCATGCGGCGACCAGGTCGATGTCGTGGACACCGGTTCGGGCCAGGGCGTGATCGCGGCGATCCGGTTTCGGCGCAATCTGTTGTCGCGCTCCAATTCCTTTCGCACCAAGCTCGTCGCGGCGAACCTCGATCAGCTCGCGATCGTCGTCGCCACGTCGCCGCCGTTCTCCGAAGAACTGCTCGGCCGCACCCTGGTCGCGGCGGCGAGCATCGATGTGCCGGTCCGCATCCTGCTCAACAAGATCGACCTCGTCGATCGCGTCGACGCCGCGCGGCAGACGCTATCGCTTTATGCATCGCTCGGCTACGCGGTCGACGAGATCTCGGTGCGGACCGATGCGGACCATACGCGCGCGACGCTGATGCCGCACCTGACCGCGCGCACGACCTTGCTGGTCGGACAGTCGGGCATGGGCAAATCGTCGCTGCTCAATCTGCTGGTCCCCGATGCGCAGGCGGCGATCCGCGAAATCTCGGAAGCCTTGCAGACCGGCAAGCACACCACCACCGATGCGCGTCTCTATCGTCTAGCGACTGCCGATGACGTGCATCAAGGCGGCGCATTGATCGATACGCCGGGCTTTCAGGAATTCGGATTGGCGCATCTGACGCCGGGCACGATCGAGCGCGCGTTCCCCGAGCTTCGCGCGTTCCTCGGGCAGTGCCGCTTCGTCAACTGCATGCACTTGCAGGAGCCGGGCTGCGCGGTCATCGAGGCGCGCGATCGAGGCGACATCACGGCGCGCCGCTACGATTTGTTCGCCAAGCTCACGCGCGAGAGCAGCGGCTTTCGCGATCGTTGACCGCGCGCGATCACGCACATGAAACCGCATCGATGAAACTTCTGACCCGCGCCGACAACCTCCTCATCGCCACGCTCTGGCAACGCATGCTCGAAGCCGCAGGGATTCCGTGCGAGATTCGCAACCGCTATATCGGTGCGGCCGTCGGCGAGTTGCCTGCCGATCAGGTCGCGCCGCAAGTGTGGATACGCGACGATCGCGACGAAGGCCGCGCATCGGCGCTGCTCGACGAACTGCGACGGCCGAGCGCGTTGCCCTCTTGGCGATGCACCGGTTGCGGCGAAGTCGTCGAAGGCCAGTTCTTTCAATGCTGGAATTGCGAAGCGACCCGGCCTTGAGGTCGTTCGCGCACGCGAATTTATCGCGGTCGCTTGTAAGACCACCAGTTGTGATCGGCCGCGTTTTGCGTGAAGAACTCGTCGCGCTTGGCCGAATGGAACCAGCGATCGAAGGTGCCGGTCTCCTGCGGCTTCGGCCCGTTCGCATCGATCAGCTTCATCTCCCACGTGACCGGGTCCATCGAGAACACGCCCTTGCTGCCGTAGCAAAGCCAGTCCTTCGCAACCGGGTCCCACGCGAAGCTCATGTCTGCGGTGACGAGCGGCATCTCTTCTGCGCGTTTGATGCGATGAAAGCCGAGCGGCTCAGGGCCTTTCAGGCGCTTCAGGTCTAGCGTTGCAAGGCCGTCGTGTGCGCCCAGCAGCACCGCGATGTCGTGCTCGGGATCGATGCGCAATACCGAGGCGTAGTTGATCTGGAGCTCCTGCCCGCCGTACTCGCCCCAACTCTTTCGGTTGCCATGGTCGAACCAGCGATTGCGGATCGGATCGTAATGCGACAACTGATTGGCGCGCGTGGTGGTTTGCATGAACACCACGCCGCGCTTGGGATCGCCTTGCGCCTTGACGCCGATCCACTGTTCGCCGAGCGAGACCGATCCATCGCCGTCCCCCTTCATCCGATAAGGCGTGCCTCGTTCGACGCTGATCGCTTCGGGGTCGAAGATCCACGGATAAAAAGCAAGCGGGTCATCGGAGTCTCCGGCCTTACCTCGATACCCCGTGAACAGGAAAACCGGCTTCCCGTTCTTGTTCTTTGTCCAGGCTGACCCGTCATAGACGTGGGTCGCTTGAGGAAGCGACGGTGAAACCGGAGCGCGGTCTCCGCCGTACATGGCGCCGCTCCCCGGCGACGTCTGAAGAGGCGATGGCGGATAGAACTCGAAGACCTCGAGCGCATCGACATCGAAGCCATAGAAGGTGCTGTTGTCGTTGCCGAGATGACCGCCGCCCGGCGGGTTGATGAAGAGTTGCAACTCTTCGGAGAAATCGCCGCCCGTCCAATTCGTCACCACGGCGTATATACCGCCGGTTCCCATCTCGGGCGTCGCTACGCCGATCAGCTTGGTGTCGGGAATCTCACGCCATCCGGTTCCCCGGGGCGTGGGTACGAAGCGCCGTGTGCGCGGCGCATGCGGCGCAGGATAAGCGATCGTGTGGACGTAATCCGTGGGACGCGGCTGCGTTGCGAACGATCCAATCGCCGAAGGCTCGAGGCCGTCGGCGTCCTTGATGATCTGTGTCGGCTTCGCAATCGAACTCGACTGCGCGCGCGCGTCACGCGACTCGCCGATGCAAGCGGTCTGTACCGCCAGGATGAAGAGGACGAACGCCAGGGCGCGCATGAAGATCGTGCTGGTACCACCGCGAAGTATGGCGTCCCCAGGGGGATTCGAACCCCCGTACCTACCGTGAAAGGGTAGTGTCCTAGGCCTCTAGACGATGGGGACTGCGGACGCGCTTCTTTCTATTGGTGGAGGTAAGCGGGATCGAACCGCTGACCTCTTGCATGCCATGCAAGCGCTCTCCCAGCTGAGCTATACCCCCAACGAAGGGCGCGATTATAAGCGAATTGATGCGGCTCGCAAAAATGAAAAGCGGTTGCGTTGCCAAAGGCGAAGAGGCTTCACGCAGCGACGTTGGCGACGCCCTTCTTCACCGCATCGATCACGTGCTCCTTGCCGAACAGTTCGAGCGTGGCGTCGACCGACGGCGTCTCGCGTTGACCTGCAACCAGCACGCGTAGCGGGATCGCGAGCTGCGGCATTTTCAGCCGATGTTCGGCAAGCACGGACTTCAGTAGCGCGCCGATCTCGACGCGCGTCCATTCGATGCCCGCCGCGCGATCGGCGAACGCATCGAGTGCGGGCACGATCGCCGCGGTCACGCTTTGCGCCTTCAACGCAGGATCGATCTTCACGTCGCGATAGAACAGCATCGCCGCGTCGGCCAACTGCACGAGCGTGTCGCAACGGTCCTTCATAAACGCGATCACCGATGCGAGATGCGCCAGGCGGTTGGACGCGTCGGCGCTCTCGCGATCGTAAGCAGCACCTCGCGCATCGATCATCGGCTTGACGAGTTCCGCGAGCCGCGCGTTGTCGGCCGCCTTGATGTAGTGATTGTTGACCCAGGCCAGCTTCTTCGGGTCCCAATGCGCGGCGCTCTTGACCAAGTGTCTGGTGTCGAACCAAGCGACCAGTTGCTCGCTCGTGAACAACTCTTCGTCGCCGTGGCTCCATCCCAGGCGCGCGAGATAGTTGACCATCGCCTCGGGCAGATAGCCTTCGTCGCGGTACGCGAGCACGCTCACCGCGCCGCGCCGCTTCGACAGCTTCTGCCCGTCGTCGCCGAGGATCACCGGCACGTGGCCGAACCGCGGCAGCGGCGCGCCTAGCGCATCGAAGATGTTGATCTGCCAGGGCGTGTTGTTGACGTGCTCGTCGCCGCGAAAGACGTGGGTGATGCGCATGTCCCAGTCATCGACGACGACGCAGAAGTTGTAGGTCGGCACGCCGTCCTGCCGCGCGATGATGAGATCGTCGATCT
>JBBSEF010000044.1:0-24223 GCA_038240015.1 Burkholderiales bacterium | reverse complement strand
TCGCCAGCATCTTCTTCAAGTCCAGGACGTCGTACTCGTTGTCTCCGTCGATCATGCAGATCCATTCGTGGCGACACAGCGCGACGCCGTTGCGCAACACGGCGCCATACCCCATGTTTCGGGAATTGTGGATGGCCGTAACGACGCCTGGATACTCCCTTGCGAGCTCATCGGCGATTTCACCCGAGCGATCGGGCGAGGCATCGTCGATGAGGATGATCTCGAATGCGCTGGCACAACTCTGCAACATGCGCAATGCGGCCTCGGCAACGGTGCGCACCGTGGTCTCGTCTTTATATAGAGGAAAGAAGAGACTGACGTTCAGCGGGTCCGACACGGCGCTCTCCTAGAACTTCAATTTTCGATAAACGAACCACGGCAACCATTGCAGCGCGAGGCAAACCGGCTGCCAGAACCCCGGGTAATACTTTCGCCCGAAGTCCAGGCGTTGATGCCTGAATACGAAGTCCGCGAGCCGCGTGGGCGACGCCCGTGGCAACGGTGTTGTTTGTCCGAACGCGAGATTGGTGTCGAGATATCCGAGCACATAAAATTGAACCCGGATATTCGATTGACTCAACGCATGTCTCAGGCTTTCGAAATAACTGTCGAGTGCGCGTTTGGCGGCCGAATATGCGGCATTGCGCGTGCGCCCGCGAACCGCTGCAACGCTTCCAAAGCCGATGATCACGGCCGGTTGTCCATCGCGTAAACCTGAGAGATAGTGATTCACCAGTCGGCAAGGCATCGAAAAATTGACGCGCACGATGGCCTCGAAGTGATTGGGTAGATCTCCCGGTTCATCATCCGCGTGATTCATGCCGGCAGCGAGCAATATGCCTGCAATCGGCGGGAGCCCAACGATCGCGGCATCGATCGTATTGAACGAAGCATCCGGATCGGCCATGTCCAGCAGGACCGGTACCACCGTCACCCGGTAGCGCAGCTCGAGGTCCGCCGCCACCGCCTCGGTATCGCGACGATCTGTCGAGACGAGCACCAGAGCATGGCCGGCGAGTGCAAAGCGCTCCGCCAATGCGCGGCCAAGACCCGATGAGCCGCCGATGACCAGAATCGTCATAGGCCGAGACGCCGAGACAACTCGGATTGATAAAGCCGATCCGGATCAATGCGGTGAATCGCTTGGCAAAAGCGGCCATGTCCGGGAATGGTGCGAGTGGCGACATCCAAGGGAAGCCGAGAATCTTTTGCGAGATTCGGTTGCGCGCCCATGCTGATCGTCAGCGCATCGAACTCCGTCAGAAACTTTTCTGTCGTTGTGTCTCTGACCAAATCGAGCGCGATCAGGATTCCATCGCCTGACATGCTCAACGACGCTTGTCGGCCTGAAAAAACCTTTGCCGAAAGCAGAGCCAGACAAGGATTCATGCGGGAGACCTGCGCCGCAAGATCTCGGACGAAATCGGCGAATGCCCTATGAGGCACGAGGACTTGTGCTTCCGCGAAGCCTTTCCTTCCAAACATCCGGTGATACGCGGTTTGCCGCGCGAACGGAAAGGCGACATCGAAAACATTCTTGACTTCGCGCGCCGAGCGACGAGAGACCGCGCGAAAGCTGGCGTTGCCCATCGCCAAGCTGGCGCGATTCCATAATGCCCATGGCAACCTGCCCCGCTCGGTCGCCGTCATGCTTCGATACGAAAAACGCGTCGGGTCGGAAACGGCATCGGCCCATTCGCCACGAAATACGACTCCGCGTCCGAATGCGCCGTTTCGAGCCGTTCCATCATGCCAACTGTAAGCAAAGTCGCTGGTTGAAAGAGAGGTCAGCCGGGCCACCGCCTCAGCGAGCGATGCGACCGGATTCTTCTCGACGACCACGGCTCGAGAAGGCAGCGGGATCAACCGCAACGTCGCATCGACGATGATCCCGGTAAGGCCGAAGCCACCGCATGTCGCTGCGAACAACTCCGGCTGCGAGATGCGTGTAATCGATTGATATCCGGCCGCAGGATGATAGACGGTCATCGCCTCCACCCAATCGCCGAAGGTCCCATCGCGCAGCGGGTTCTTGCCATGCACGTCGGCTGCGACACATCCGCCGACCGTAATCAGTGGATAGCCCGGCAACACCGGAAAATACAAGTCACGCTGAATGGCCCACTCAAGCAGTCGGTTCAGCGTTACGCCCCCCTCCACGCGCACCGAAGATCTTCGTGGGTCGAAGGCGAGCAATCGATTGAACGCCGTCATTTCCTGCACGATGACGCGCTCTCCGAAACTCGCGGCGGCATACGAGTACCCGCCACCACGAGGGATGCGAGCCGCTCTCGCAAAGTCATGTTCCAGGTGCCGGTAGCGATCAGGTCGCTGATGCGAAGTCGAGAGAGCGACCGCGCCATCGAAGGTCACAAATCGAGATTGCCGCAACAGGGGTGGCTTAACCTCGCGCGGCTGCATGGCTGGATCGATCGGGTGTTCCGAGACTGGAGACCGCATACAAAAGCGCACCGACGAGGGTGACGCTGCCGAACCAGAACACCTGAATGAGCAGAGCAGCGGCGAAACCGGCTGCTTCCGGCCTTCCTGCGATTGCGAGCACGGTGATGAATGCGAACTGCAAGGTTCCCAAGTTTGCAGGACCGGCCGGTATCGCAGCCGAGATACCCGTGACGCCGATCAAAAGCACGATCGCAACATAATCGAGCGATACCCCCAATGCATGCAACGTGACCCAGACTCCCAGCCCATTGCAGAACCAGATGAGCGCGGAAAGTCCCGTCAATGACAGAAGAAGCCGAGGGTGATTGATCGCGCGCAAGCCGTCCGTCAGTGCGTGAATCGGGAAGGAAAGGCGCGGGAACCGCAACAGTAACGAGCGCGGCGAGCGTAGCGTGATGACATACAGGCCCGCGATTCCGACTGCGACCAGACAACTCACTACAACGATACCTGTCAGCAGCGAAGGTGAAATGATCGACTTGCGATGGATAAAGATCACCGCCCCGAAGACCGCGCAGGCAGCGACGAGAGCAAGGTCCAACGTGCGCTCGATCACGATCGTACCCACTGCCGAGAACCTGGATACCTTGAAGCGGCGCCCGAGAAAGTCCGCCCGAAACAATTCTCCCAGCCGAGCCGGCAAGACGTTATTGGCCGCATAGCCGATGATCAACGCCATCGCAATCTGGCGGAATCGCAGGGCGCGAACCGGCCTAAGGATGATTGCCCATCGCTGAATCCGAAATGTCAATTCCACCCAGTAAATGCCCAATCCAACGATGATCCATCCGATACTTGCCGAACCGAGAAGCTGAATCAATTGTCGAACATCAATTGATCGTATAGAAAGCCATAGCAATAAGCCGCTTATTGCAAACCCGACGATGGCGCGCAGCCATCGTTGTCGCGCAAGGATAGACCCCCAACCGGCAGGCTGCATATTGGATCGCTGGCCATTGACCACGACTGCGAATGCGGTCGACTGAAGAATTGTTCTTTAACTCTTCTATAACACACATCAACCGACAATTGAGCGAAAACGGCGAGTGACAGCAATAGGCATGGCCCCTCGACGGTTCACTTGCCGGTTCACTTGCTGATTCTCAGCAATTTGTATTTTCCGAACTCCTCGACGGTTTCATAGTGGCTACCAAGAAAGTCATCCAGCACGGTCACGTGGCTCGAAATGCCGCTTCTGTTCGGCTCGTGATAATGGTCAGCCCCGACATAGAGGACCACGTACTCGACGTGTTCCCGCTGGAGTTCCTCGACGATTTCCTGCTGTACGGATCGGGTGGTGATCTGCCCGGGATGCAGCTCGTGATAGCGCGTTGCGCTGTCGCGTTCCGACAGGAAATAGAACAACACATCGTTGAAGACCAGCGTGTCGTGCCTGCCGGCGCCCACGAATATCTTGCCTTTCGGGGGTACGTGGTCTTGCACATATTTGACGGCGGCCGCCTGATTGGCGTCGATAACGAGGCCGCCGGCGCGCGGGAATTGATTCTGACGCTGATTCAACACCGTATTTCGGCGCAGCGATTCGGTGCGGTCAATCACCTCCTGCGCCTTGACAACCGGGAAAATGGTCATTCCACATAATGCCGAAGCGAGTATCAAACCCATACCACCCAATATCAGTTCTTTTCGCACCTGCGCCATCAGGCACGCCGCAAGGATGAAGGTCGGTACGAAAAAATGAATCATGTGCACCACATGAGGCCTGACCAGCGATTTCAGAAACAGGAGTCCGACCAGTACCGAGAGGAACAGAACGACGCCGCGCAAGAAGAAAGTCTTGTCAGAGTCCTTCGATTTGCGGGTCGTGAATAAAAAAACCATTGCTGCGCCAAGCACGATGAAATGAAAATAAAATGGAAACACGGTCAGTAGCGAATCGCGCGTCGGCAGCGGATAAGGCAGCGACCGCACGCCGGGATAAACGGTCGCAGGAAAGACGATCAATTGCTCCAATAGATCTTTCGCTGGTGTAGTACCGATCAGATAACCTCCCAGAATGACGGCGGGGCCTGCGATGCCAGCCATCAATATCAGTGTGTCGTGAATCCACTTTCGCCAAATGATGCGAGCCGGCTGTGCTTCGGCTTTCGACCGCGCGACCAACCGCAGCGCAACTACTTCGGAGAGAAAGACATAAAAGGCGATGTCGTGCCGGAACGCGATCGCGACTCCCACGAACAGCCCCGCAAGAAACAAATTTGCACGCTCCGAGCGCTTCTGCAGTGCGCCGATAAAAAACCAACAACTTGCCAGCGTCAACGCGAGAGCCGGCAGCAGCGGATATCCATGGAAGCCGACCGCCCATAACCAGGCGATGCTGAATGCCCACGCCAGCAGGGCCCATGGCCGAGGCGCAATGTGCGCGGTGATGAGATAACTCAGCGACGCAACGGCCGCGCGCACCGCGATGTCCCAGCCGCGCTCGACGAGAATGGACGAACCGAAAAGCTTGAATAGCGCGGCGATGACCCAGAATTGGCCGGGCGGATAAAGAACCCAGAAATCCCGATAGGGACGATCGCCTTCCAACACACGCTGAGCGCCATAAACGACAACGCCCTCGTCGTAAAAGTTGAGGGCGGATCGATCCATCGCTAGCCAAAGCATGAGCGAGGACAAGCCGAACAAGATCGCGGCAGTCGCGGCATGTCCCAAAAAATACCGACTCACCGCGGAGGTTTTCGCATTTGCTCGGGAACGCATCGGGCAGTCTACGGATTGTTTTTTTGCTGCTGGAGCCAAAGCGGCGGGCGTGGAACTGTGCACGGAAGACAAACAGACGATCAAACCATTCTTCAAAGCCGGCGCGCAGTGAGTGACGATAAGGGTTTCGCATTCCAGAATCCAGCAGAATGAACGCTGTCTGTGACGTGTTCAAGGAGTCCGCGCGTCGCCGGTGTGGCGATCGACCTGGACGGCGCCTAATTTGCGTCCGCGTCACGCTCTTCGACGATCGCCGCGCCGCGCGCTTGCGCTTCGGCAAGTCTGGCTTCGAGCGTGTGCATGCGACGCAAAAGCGACACCGCTACCGCGAGCCCGTTGACGTCGAGTTCGAAGTCGTCTCGCAGCCGTCTTGCGGCGCGAACCAGCGCGATGCATTCGGCTTCGAAGCGCGCATCGCCCGGTCCGGATGATGCGGGCAGCGCGCCGCGTTCCATCAGATCGTGCAGCAACTCGATCGGCAATCCCGACAGGTTCGCAAGATCGCGTGCGGTGTAATGGGACTGCGATTCTAGCCAGATGACTTCGGTGCGTTCGATCTTCATGAACGTCCCCCGGTAAACAGGCGCGCGCGCGGGTCGAAGCTCGATGCCGTTTGCAACCGGCCGTAGAGTTCGCGTTCGCCCTCCGAGATGGACGCGGGCACTTCGATGCGCACCATCGCATAGAGATCGCCGGGCTCGCCTTTCGCCGAAGGCAGTCCGCGTTTTGCGAGCCGCAGCTTGCGGCCGGCCGACGTACCGGCCGGTATGTTCATTTCGACCGTGCCCGCAAGCGTCGGTACTTCGACGTTTGCGCCGAGCACCGCTTCCCATGGCGCGAGCGGGAGGTCGAGATAGAGATCGCGGCCGGTCACGCGATAGAGCGCATGCGGCTGCAACGCGAGAACGATATACAAGTCGCCGTTCGCGCCGCCGTTGATCCCTGCGCCGCCCTTGCCGGCGAGTCGCAGCCGCTGGCCTTCTTCAGCACCCTTGGGAATCTTGACGCGAAAGGTCTTCGAAATCCGATGCGGCATCCCGTCGTCACCGGTCTCGGGCAATGCGAGTTCGATGTCCATTTCCGCGCCCGCATGAATCTGCTCGAGCGTGACCGACGCGTTGACTTCGAAGTCCTGACCGGGCCGCGCAACGCGGGCTCGCGTGCGCGCACGACCGCCGCCCTCGTGCGAGGCGAATGCCGCGAACAGATCCGACAGATCGATGTCCTCGAAGTGAGCGCCGCCGGACCCGTTGGGTTGCTGCGCATAGTGCTGCTGCCAATCGCGCGGCGGAACGAAATCTTCCCCGGAGCGATGCCGGCCGAGCTGATCGTATGCCGCGCGTTTCTCGGTGTCCTTCAACGTCGAGTAAGCCTCGGCGATATCCTTGAACTTCTCTTCGCCCTGGGGATCCTTCGACACGTCGGGATGATATTTGTGCGCGAGCTTGCGATACGCCTTCTTGATGTCGGCATCCGACGCGTCGCGCGCCACGCCGAGAGCTTCGTAGTAATCCTTGAACTTCATCGTCTGATCTTGATCGTCGAACGTTTGCGCAGCACATCCGAACGACGCGAGACATCTTGCGCGAAGATCAAACCCGGTCGCCCGGCGACGCGATGGCGATGCTTATCTTAAATGAGGCGGAAGTCCGCTACGGTCAGCGCATCATCTTTCCCAGGATGACGGCCAGGGCCATTCCCCCCAAGGACTTGACCAACTGCGGATGCTGGCCATAGAAGCTTCCCACCTTGTCGATGATGCTCGGATCGTGTTGTTCGGCATGTGCCGCGATTTCCCGCACCTGATCCGGCGTCACCTGAGAGGCCTGCTCGGCAGTGAGGGTGGGCGCAGCCGACGCGCCGCCGCTGTCGGGCGCGCGACCGAGAAAGCGTCCCAGCACCCCTCCCGCCAAACCGGAGATCAGTCCCGGGCTGATGGAACCGAGCAGCTGATTGAGGACTCCAGCTTGTTGCTGCCCATTCGATTGTCCGAACAACTGGCTCACCATGTCGGGGAACGGCGGGGTCTTGTCCGATCGGAACGCGGCCGCCATGCCGTTGCCGATCATTTGCGGCGAAGCGCTTTGCGCGGCTTGATCGAAATGAGAAGGGCTGGTCGCTGCACTTGCCTCATTGGGTTCGGCGTATTGCTTCAGGATGTCCATCAGGCTCATTGGGGTGTTCCTCTGAAAGAAGTGTTTTGGCAAATCCGAGGCTGCTGGCGAACGGGCTGAGAGCGCGCTCGGTTTCCCGCCGCCCTTTTATTTAAGATCGGCCGGCACCTTTCCGCCATTGGCGGCGATCTTGTTCATCACTTGTTTATGAAGCCACATATTCATCGTGGCCGAGTCATTCATATCGCCCGTGTATTTGAGTTCTTGCGCCAGTTGCTTGCGAGCGGTCAAACTGCTGTCGAGCGCAAGCAACTTCATCAAATCGACAATCGACGTACGCCAGTTCAGTTTCTCGCCGCTCTGCTGCATGCGTTGATCGAGCATCGCTTCCACATCGACTTCCGGCATCGGAGCGGTCGCCGGCGCAGGAGCGCTGGCGGTTGTCGATGCAGGGGCGGTAGCGGCCCCGGTTGCTTGAGGGCTTCCGGATGCAGGGTGCGAAGCCGGAAAAATCTTGCTGAAAATATCGCTCAATATACCCATGGTGACTCCTCATTCTGGATTGAAGGGGAGGTTCGACTGGCGAACCGGGATTGCATGAATTTTCCTAAAGGGCGCTGCCGATCGTGAACGCGAGAATGACGAACAACACGAACAGCGCAATCGCGATGAAGAACAGGATCTTCGCAATCGCCCTCGAGCCCTCGGCGATGCCGGTAAAGCCGAACACGCCGGCGATCAGCGAGATGACGAAGAAGATGATGGCCCAACGCAGCATGGTCGACTCCCGGTGGTGGCGATGCAGCAGTATCGTGACGCCCCGCCGCTTTCCCTATCGGACGACTTCCCATCGCTGTTTCAGACGCGCATGAACGCGGGCCTGCTGGCACTCGCAGCGATCGGTTTGTGGGGAACCCTCGCGTGGCTGGGCGTGCGGTTGTCGGCGATGCCGCCGTTTCTTCTGGTCGGTAGCGCATTGACGATCGCGGGCCTGCTCGCTTCGCCTTTGTGGCGACAGTGGCTGCAGGTGCGCTCGGCGCCGCGCGTGCTCGCGCTCGGCATCTACGGTCTCTTCGGTTTTCATTTTTTTCTGTTCGTCGCATTGCGACTCGCGCCGCCGCTTTCGGCCAATCTCGTCAACTATCTGTGGCCGCTGATGATGGTGCTGCTCGCTCCGATCTTCCTCGACGACGCCCGCCTGTCGCGATGGCACGTGCTGGGCGGTGTGCTTGGGTTCGCAGGTGCGATGGTCGCGATCACTAACGGACATCTGCCATGGGTGGATGCACACGATGCGACGAGTGCGGCGATGCGTGACGACTCGGGCGCGCACACAGCAGGACGCGCCGCATGGGGCTATGTATTCGCGCTGGCATCGGCATTCATCTGGGCCACGTATTCGTTGATGGGCCAGCGACTGCGGCAGCGAGGCGTTCGCTTCCCCACCGCCGCGATCGGCCTGTTCTGCCTGGTCTCGGGTCTGCTCGCGCTCGCGTGTCACGCGGTGCTCGAAGCGCCCTATCGCTACGCCGCATCGGACGTGTTGCCGCTGGCCGCACTCGCGATCGGTCCGATGGGCGCCGCGTTCTTTCTGTGGGACGCCGCGTTGAGACGCGGCGACGCACGCGTGATCGGCACGCTCGCCTATCTCACGCCGCTGATCTCGACCTGTCTGCTCGGACTCGACGATCCCGCGCGATTCGGTTGGCCGATCGTGATCGCGCTGGTGCTGGTTGTCGGCGGGGCGCTGGTGGGTACGTGTGCGGGCTTGCGCGTGGACTCGGCCACAAGTCGAAACTTGGGTCCCGGCCTTCGCCGGGAGGACGACCACGCATGACGCATTCGCCTTCGCGCACCAGCGTTTGGGTCGGCTTCACGACGTTGCCGATCACGCTGCTGATTCAGTCGGCGGTCTCGGCCGCGATCATCGCTCCCGCCGTGGCCGCGCCGCGCCTGCTCGAAGCGCTGCACGCGAGCACGGTGGTGGTCGGCATCTATATCGCGATCGTCTATGGCGCGGCGATGATCTCGAGCCAGCTCGGCGCGCCCTTGGTGCGGCGCTGGGGCCCGATTCGCACCAGCGAAGTGTCGCTGGCGCTGTGCGCGTCCGGGCTGTTGCTGGTCGCACTACCCCAACCGATGCTCGCCTTGTGCGGCGCGATCCTGCTCGGTATGGGCTACGGCCCCATCACGCCCGCGAGTTCCGAGATGCTCGCGCGCACCACGCCGCCTTCGCGCATCGCGCTGGTGTTCTCGATCAAGCAGACCGGCGTGCCCTTGGGCGGTGTGTTCGCGGGTCTGATCGTGCCGTTCGTGTTGACTGCTCTCGATGCGCGCTGGGCGATGGTCGCGATGGCCGCGATCTGCGTGGTCGGCATCGTGCTCGCCGAAGTCTTGCGCGCCGCGCTCGACGCGCATCGCGATGCGGGCAGTCCGTTGCCCACGCTCTCTCGCATGACGCAGCCGCTGCGCTTCGTGTGGACCCATCCACTGCTGCGACGCCTGGCGCTGTGCACGCTGGTGTTCTCGTGCGTGCAGGTCAGTCTCACGTCTTACCTCGTCAGCTTTCTGCACGACGATCTCGCGTGGACCATCGTCGCCGCGGGCGCCGCGCTGTCGATCGCGCAGGTCGCCGCGGTCGCAGGCCGCATCGTGTGGGGATTGATCTCGGACCGCTGGCGCGGTGGCGCACGGCTCACGCTGTTCTGGCTCGCTCTCGCGATGGCGCTCTTCGGACTCGCGATGCCGTTGCTTCGAGCGAGCACGCCGCACGGTTGGGTGATCGCGTTGCTGGTCCTGTACGGCGCCACCGCAATCGGATGGAATGGCGTCTTCCTCGGCACCGTCGCGCGCGTCGTGCCGCACGAGCAGGCCGCGATGGCGACTGCGGGTTCGCTCTTCTTCACCTACTTCGGCGTGCTGATCGGCTCACCGCTGTTCGGTATCGCGAGCGGTGCGATCGGCCGCATCGGTCCCGCATTCGCGCTGCTCGCGTTGCCGCTCGGGTGGACGTTGTGGACGCTGTATCGGTCGGACTGGCGGATCGGCGATCAAGCCAGCTCACCCCAAAGATCGTGACCATCCGCCCCCGTGACCCGCACCGTCGCGAACGCGCCGACCTTCATCTTCTGGCGCCACGCGATGCGCGCGCTCGCGCGCATGCCGTCGACCGGGGGCGGCGCGATGAAAACGTTGCCGTCGATCTCGGGCGCATCGGCGAATGACCTTGCGACGCCGCCTTCGGGATTGATGTCGTCGATCAGCACGCGCAATAGCTTGCCGACGTGACGACGAATCCGACGCGCGGAGATCTCTTCCTGCACGGCCATGAAACGCGAGCGCCGCTCTTCGCGGACTTCGTCGGGCAACGCGCCGTCGAGCCGATTCGCACTCGCGCCGTCGACTGGCGAATACGCGAAGCAGCCGACGCGATCGAGCTCGGCCTCGCGCAGGAAGTCGAGCAGATAGTCGAACTCGGCTTCGGTCTCGCCGGGAAATCCCGCGATGAAGGTCGAGCGGATCGTGAGGTCGGGGCAGATCGCGCGCCATGCGCGGATACGATCGAGATTCTTCTCGCCGGACGCGGGACGCTTCATGCGCTTCAACACGTCGGGATGGGCGTGCTGGAACGGTACATCGAGATAAGGCAGCACCCTGCCTTCGGCCATCAACGGCAGCACGTCGTCCACATGCGGATACGGATAGACGTAGTGCAGGCGCACCCACGCTTCGTCATGGCTGGTCAGCGACGCGAGTTCGTTGACGAGTTCGGTCATGCGCGTTTTCACGGGGCGACCTGAAACGAAGTCGGTGCGATAGCGCAGGTCGACGCCATAAGCGCTGGTGTCCTGCGAGATCACGAGCAACTCCTTCACGCCGCTCTTCAACAGGCTCTCGGCCTCGCGCATCACTTCGCCGATCGGCCGCGACACCAGATCACCGCGCATCGAAGGGATGATGCAGAAGCTGCAACGATGATTGCAGCCCTCGGAGATTTTCAGATACGCGTAGTGCCTGGGCGTGAGCTTGACGCCGTGGTCGGCGATGTTTGCAAACGCGAGATCGACGAACGGATCGTGCGGCTTGGGCAGATGCAGATGCACGTGCTGCATCACTTCGCCGGCTGCATGCGGCCCGGTCACTGCGAGCACCTTCGGATGAACCTTCGCAACGATGTCGTCGCCTTGCGCATCCTTCTTCGCGCCGAGACAGCCGGTGACGATCACCTTGCCGTTCTCGGCCAGCGCTTCTCCGATCGCATCGAGAGACTCCTGCACGGCCGCGTCGATGAAGCCGCAGGTATTGACGATCACGAGGTCCGCGCCGTCGTAGCTGTTGGAGGTCTCGTAGCCTTCGGCGCGCAAGCGCGTGAGGATATGTTCGGAATCGACCAGTGCCTTGGGGCAGCCCAGAGAGACGAAGCCGATGCGGGGCGGCGAGGCGATGATGGACAAGCGACTACTTCTTCGACTTGTCGCCCGCCGGCGGCGTGGGGGTGGGCGCGGATGCGGAAGTGGACGCCGCGCCCGGAAACGGAAACGCGCCGCCGAACATCGAGCGCGTCTGGTTCTGCATCTGCTCTTGCATTTGCATGAACATGTTCTTGCTCTGCTCGATGTAGTTGCCCATCATCGATTGCACCATCGGCGCCTGCCCCGCGAGAAACTGCGCCCACAGATCGGGACCCAGGACCTTGCCGTCATACAACTGCCGGGACTGTTCCTTCAACTTTTCCTGGATGTCGATGAACGCCTGGATGTTCTTCTCCAGATACGAGCCCATCATTCCTTGCATCGCGCTGCCGTAGAAACGGATCATGTGCGACAGCATCGGCGACGTGAACATCGGCACGCCGCCGGCCTCTTCTTCAAGAATGATCTGCATCAGGATGGGTCGCGTCAGGTCGTCCTGCGTCTTCGCATCGATGACCTGAAACTCCTGTTGATCGAGCACCAGTTGCTTGACATCGGCCAGCGTGATGTACGTGCTGGTCTGCGTGTCGTAGAGTCTGCGATTGGGATATTTCTTGATCAGCCGTATCGTTTGCGCCATGGTCTCTCCAGAAGAGAAGGATGCCTGGCATCGAATACCGGCTATTCCTTGCATCGGACCGCGTTCGAACACGCAGCACCGCGATCGCGCGGGATTTTACATGACAGGAGGATGTCGCCTCGCGCCGTCGCTTTGCGGCGCGGACAACAAGAGCAATGGCTACGTTTCTCGATCACCTCGTCGTCACCGCGCCTTCGCTCGAGATCGGCGCGGCATTCGTTCATCTGCATCTGGGCGCGATGCCGCAATCCGGTGGTGCGCATGAGAAGATGGGCACGCACAATCTGCTGCTTCGTCTCGACGAGACCGCTTATCTGGAAGTGATCGCGGTCGATCCGGGCAGAGCAGCGACGCAAACGTCGCAGCCCTCTCGGCTCCGTTGGTTCGATCTGGACCGCATGCGCTCCGACACCCACGCTTGCCTGGCTGCGTGGGTCGCCCGCACGGACGATGTGCGCACGACGTCAGCCCATGCGAGCGAAGACCTAGGCGCCATTGCAAGGATGACGCGCGGCGACCTCACGTGGCTGATCACCATCCCGCATGACGGCCGCGTCCGGCTCGATGGATGCGCACCGCTGTTGATCGAATGGCAAGGCGACGTGCATCCGGCATCGCGTCTTCCCGATGCCGGCCTGCGACTCGTCAAGCTCGAGCTTCATCCTCGCGAACCCGAGCGCTTGCAGAAACTTTTCGATACGATCGATCTGAGCGCGCCGATCGGCATCGTGCGAACCGGGCGCGATGGCGTGCGCGACCCGCACGCGCGGCTGGTCGCGACGATCGCCACTCCGCGCGGCCTGCGAACGATCGCGTCCGCATGACCGCGGCTCGCATTCACGCCACCGCTTGCCTGGCTGGCTGACCCACCCGCATCGCGTCGCGCGTCGCAAGGATCGCCTCGCATTGCACAGCGATTGCATCGGGCACCGGTCGCTCGCCCGACAGCACCGCCTGGATCCACACCGCGGTAGCGGCCGCCTCGCGCGATTCGGGAATCAGCGGGAGGGTGCGAACCACGCCGCTCTCGCCCTGAAACATGGTGGAAGCCACGCCCTCGTGAAAGCGCTCGATGCTCGCGGGCCTGCGCGCGTTGGCGACCGGCTCGCCCTCGGTCGCGCGCATCAACAAGACGTCGCCGGCCTGCTCGAACTGCGTGAAATACGCGGTCAGGGTCTCGCGATACTCGGGATGCGTGAAGCTCGCCAGCCGCAGCGCGCGGCCGTCGAAGGGTTGCAGCAATTTGACCAGCGTGTGCGCCGGGCTGCGCACGCCCATCGCGCGACGCAATGCCAAGACGCGCGCGAGCGGCGGATGAAGATCGGTGATCGACATGAAAACCGGCTCGCCGCGCGCGACCTGCGCGCACGCGTCTTCGACGATGCGACACACCGGCAAGCCCATCGTCTCGAAAATTTCCGCGCTCGTGACGCGCGGCGGGGGAGGACTCGCGACGTTTTGTAAATACGCGGGAGCATCGAAGGCATGGGCGGAACGCAGTGACTCACGATCGGCCTTGCTCGCAGCCGTTGCGGTCTTGCCGTGCACCAGCACCGGCACGCCGGCGCGCGCAAGCAGGCAAGCCAATAGCGGCGTAAGGTTGGGCAGGTTGCGCGCGCCGTTGTAGCTCGGGATCACGACCGGAATCGACTCGATGCCGTGCGCATCGCGGGGCATGGTCAAACGCAAACCGCGCGGCTCGGTGGCATCGATAAAACCGGCGATCTCCTCGACCGATTCGCCCTTGATGCGCATCGCCATCAGGATCGCGCCGACCTCGATTTCGGCGATGCGGCCGTCGAGCAGCGCGCCCCACATCGTGCAGGCATCCTCGCGCGACAAGGCCCGCGCATTGTCGCGACCGCGGCCGATCTCCTTGATGTATTGCGCACATTGCAATGCGGGTTGATTCATGGAATCGCCTGTTCGAATTCGCATGCGCAGTTCATGCAGCAACCGTGCCGCGCGACGTTGCCGCCATGCGCTTCAACTCAGGCACGCACGAGCCACATTCGGTTCCGCATCGAAGCCGTTGTCGAAGCATATCGACTCGCGAAGTGGGGTCGTTTGCGGCGTCGTTCGGGTCATCGTTCGCGTCGGCCCGGAATGCTTCGAGCGCCGCCACGATCTCGCTCTCGCCGACGTTCAGGCAATTGCAGATGATGCGCCCACGCGACTTGAATCCCGCGGGCGCGGTGCGACTCGGCTTCAACAAGAGGCGCCCGAGCGACGCGACCGGGATCGCACCTTCGAGATAGTCCTTCAACCAGACTTCGGCCGACCAGTCTCCGCGTAGCGAGACGGCTACCAGGGCACCGTCTCGCACCAGCACGCGGCGCGCGTGACCACGGCGCGCGTCGTGGTATTCGAGAAGGCGCGTGCGCAGATGTGGATCGGACACGATGCCGGTCGCACGGTCGGCTATGCCCAGCGCCGTCTCGATCGCGGCGACGCCGGCGAGAGCCGGCGCCTGGTCGTGCGCGCCGCGAAACAGGACGCCGACGCGCGACGACTTGCCCTCGACGCTTTCGGTTCGACCGAAGGGCACGCAACTCCCGTACGCGAAGTGTCCGAACTGTGCGCGCAAACGAACCTGTGTGTTGGACACCGCGTCCTCGTCGACCCATGCGAACGCGACCAGCCGCCACGGCAGGTCGAGCTTCACGATGCGAACCGCGGCGTGCTTCAACTCCGGCTGCTTCGAATCGGGATCGATCGCGGGCGACGTCAACGTGTTGACGCCGTGGCGCTCGCCCGAGCCGCCGAGATGCTCTTCTCCCCAATGCATCGCGATGAAAGCCTGCCCCGCACGCATCGCATCGGACACTTGTACCCGCAGCACCTGACTGCCGCGTCGGCTGGTGACCTGCACGAAATCGCCGTCGTCGAGCAGACGCCGCTTGGCATCCAGACCGGACAGTTCGATCGCCGGTTCCGCCACGTGACCGAACAGTTGAGCAACTGTACCGGTACGGCTCATGCCGTGCCATTGATCGCGCAGCCGCCCGGTGTTGAGCGCGAACGGAAAACGCGCATCGACCGGTTCGGCCACCGGCTTGTACGGCGTGACGACGAAGCGCGCACGGCCCGAAAACGTAGGGAAGACTCCATCCGCATAGAGGCGCCCGGTGCCTTCGAGCGCCTCTTCGGGAAACGGCCAGAACTGCGGCCCGCGCGCGGCCAGCGTCGCGTACGACAGCCCGGTGATATCGAGGTCGCGACCTCGCGTCGATTCGCGATGCTCGTTCCAGATCTCTTCTTCGGTGCGAAACGGAAATAGCGTCGGTCGGTCGCGGCGATGCGGGAGGCGTCGTTGGAGCCGTTGCGCGAAGTCGCATGCGATCGCCCAGTCGTCGCGCGCTTCGCCGGGTGGATCGATCGCCTTCCTCACGCGGCTGATGCGGCGCTCGGAGTTGGTGACCGTACCGCTCTTCTCGCCCCAGGTCGCCGCAGGCAACAGCACGTCGGCATAACGCGCGGTCGCGATGTGTGCGAACGCGTCCTGCACCACCACCAGTTCGGCCGCAGCCAGCGCGTCGTGCACGCGCTTCTGGTCGGGCATCGATTGCGCGGGATTGGTACACGCGATCCACACAGCCTTGATCGCGCCATCGGCAATCGCATCGAACATCTCGACCGCGGTCTTGCCCGGCGTTTGCGGCACGCTCTCGATTCCCCACAACGCCGCGACCTCGGCGCGATGCGCAGCGTTGTTCAAGTCGCGATGCGCGGACAAGAGGTTCGCCATGCCGCCCACTTCGCGACCGCCCATCGCGTTGGGCTGACCCGTCAACGAGAAGGGTCCCGCGCCGGGCCGTCCGATCTGTCCGGTCGCGAGATGCAGATTGATCAATGCGGCGTTCTTCGCCGTACCGGCCGAGGATTGATTGAGTCCCTGACAGTAGAGCGACAGCGCGGCGCGCGCGTCACCGAACCAGCGCGCAGCGGTCGCGAGATCGTCTTCGGCTATGCCGCAGGTGGCGGCGACGAAGCGCGGTGTGTAGTCGCGCACCAGGCGCTTCAATTCGGCCCAGCCTTCGGTGTGCGCGGCGATGTAATCGGATGCGATGCGGTCGTCCCACAAGCACAGATGCAAGAGACCGTTGAAGAGCGCGACGTCGGTACCGGGGATGATCGCCAGATGCAGATCGGCTTCGCGTGCGGTGTCGGTGCGGCGCGGATCGACGACGATCGTTTTGATGCGCGCGCCGTTCGCCAGGGCGCGCTGGCGTGCGTCTTCGATGCGTCGATAGAGGATCGGATGCGCATAGGCGGTGTTCGATCCGGCGATCAGCAACAGGTCGGCATGATCGATGTCGTCGTAGCACGCGGGCGGTGCATCGGCACCGAGCGTCAGCTTGTAGCCCGCGACGGCGCTCGACATGCACAGGCGCGAGTTGGTATCGACGTTGTTGGTGCCGATCAATCCCTTCGCGATCTTGTTGAATACGTAGTAGTCCTCGGTCAGCAGTTGCCCCGAGATGTAGAACGCGACCGCATCGGGACCGTGGGTGGCGATGATGTCGGCAAAGCGATCGGCGACGTGGTCGAGCGCTTCGTCCCATGACACGCGTCGTCGCGGCGCGTCGCGCGTCGTGCGCATAGCGGGCGCGTGCAGACGCGCATTGCGAATTACCGCGGGTGTCGCGGTCAGATGCAGCGTGCTGCCCTTGGTGCAGAGGCGGCCGAAGTTGGCGGGGTGCTCGGGGTCGCCGCGAACGCCGGTGATCTGGTTTTCGCGGGACTCGATGATGACCCCGCAGCCTACGCCGCAGTAGGGACAGGTCGAGCGCGTGTCGACCATGAGAAGGTCCTTCCCCTTCAAGGGGAGGGAGCTCACGCGGCGAGCGCAACGATCGCGATAGCTCGCACTTCGCGCGCATCCAGATAGACGCGTCCCGCGTCGACGCGAATCGCGAAGGCTTGCGTGCACCCTTCATCGGGCAATGCGGCCGTCCCATCGGCCAGACCGATGCTCCAGTTATGCAACGGACAAGCGACGCGATCGCCGAACACGATGCCTTGCGAGAGCGGCCCGCCGCGGTGCGGGCAGCGGTCGAGCAGTGCGAACACGCGGTCGTCCTGGTTGCGAAAGATTGCGATGTTGCCGCCGGACTTGCGCTCGACCACACGCGCACCGAGGACCGGCACATCGTCGATCGCGCAAATGTAGAGCCACCGTCCTGCCGGATCATTCTTCATGCGACATTCGTCTTTCGTCGTCACACCATCGCCACCGGCTCGAACTGCCGTGCATCGATGGCCGCGCGCTCGGGCTGATGCCAAGGGTCGGGCTCGTCCTGCAATGCGAACTGCAAGCGCTCATACAGCGCGTTGCGATGTTCGGCATCGTCGACGACGCGCTTCTTCACGTGATCGAGTCCCACGCGCGTGACGTAGTGCACGGTGCGCTCGAGATACCAGCCCTCTTCGCGATAGAGCTGCAAGAACGCACCCGACATCTCGAGCACTTCTTCGTGCGTCTTGACCTTGACCAGAAATTGCGCGACCTCGGTCTTGATGCCGCCGTTGCCCGCGACATAGATCTCCCATCCTGAATCGACGCCGATCACACCCACGTCCTTGATGCCGCTTTCGGCACAATTGCGCGGACAACCCGACACCGCGATCTTGACCTTGTGCGGCGCGTACATGCGCCATAGAGCGCGCTCCAACTGCTGACCCATCAAGGTCGAGTTCTGCGTGCCGAAGCGGCACCACTCGCTGCCCACGCAGGTCTTCACAGTGCGCAACGCCTTCGCATAAGCATGACCGCTCGGCATGTCGAGTTCCTTCCACACGGCGTGCAGATCCTCCTTCTTCACGCCGAGCAGATCGATGCGCTGGCCGCCCGTGACCTTCACAGTCGGGATCCTGTATTTGTCCACCACATCCGCGATGCGTCGCAGTTCGCTCGCATTGGTCTCGCCGCCCCACATGCGCGGGATCACCGAGAAGGTTCCGTCGCGCTGGATGTTGGCGTGCGCGCGTTCGTTGATGAAGCGCGATTGCGGATCGTCTTTCGCTTCCTTGGGCCAGGTCGATAGCAGGTAGTAGTTGATCGCCGGCCGGCAGGTCGCGCAGCCGTTGGGCGTGCGCCACTCGAGAAAGTGCATCGTCTGCGGGATCGAGACGAGGTGCTGTTCGCGAATCACGTTTCGCACCTGCTGATGCGTGTGATCGGTACAGCCGCAGATCGGCTTCGCGGTCGGCGTCGCCGAGTAATCGCCACCCGCGACGAACATCAGGATCTGCTCGACCAGTCCCGTACATGACCCGCACGACGACGACGCCTTGGTGTGCTTTCTCACATCGTCGAGCGTGAACAGTCCCTTCTCCTTGATCGCCTTGCAGATGGTGCCCTTCGCCACGCCATTGCAGCCGCAGACTTCCGCGTCGTCGGCCATCAACAGCGCCTTGTTCTGGCCCTGGTGTCCGGCGTCGCCCAAATTGTCTTCGCCGAACATCAAGTGGTCGCGAATCTCGCTGACGCTTTTTCCCTCGCGCAGCAGCTTGAAGTACCACGCACCATCGACGGTGTCGCCGTACAGGCAGGCGCCGATCAGTTTGTCGTCGCGCAAGACCAGCTTCTTGTACACGCCGCCGATCGGGTCCGACAACGTGATCTCTTCGGTGTCGGGTCCGCCTGAGAAGTCGCCCGCCGAAAACAGGTCGATGCCGGTGACCTTGAGCTTGGTCGAGGTCACCGAGCCCGCATAGCGTCCGATGCCGAACTGCGCGAGATGGGTGGCGCACACCTTCGCCATTTCGAACAGCGGCGCGACCAGGCCATAGGCGCTGCCGCGATGATTGACGCATTCGCCCACCGCATAGATGCGCGGGTCGTAGGTCTGCATCGTGTCGTTGACCAGGATGCCGCCCGGGCGCTCGGAGCACTGCAGTCCCGCCGATTTTGCGAGCGTGGTGTTGGGTCGAATGCCGACGGCCATCACGACGAGGTCGGCCGGAATTTCGGTGCCGTTCTTGAAGCGCACCGCACGCACGCGCCCCTGACTGTTACCCTGCGCGTTGCCGAGCAGCGCTTCGGTCTGTGCTTCGAGCATGAAGGCCAGTCCCCGATCCTCGAGCGACTTCTGCAGCATCGTCGCGGCGACGCGATCGAGCTGGCGCTCCATCAACCACGGCATGATGTGCACGACCGTCACGTCCATCCCGCGCAGCTTGAGTCCGTTGGCCGCTTCGAGTCCCAGCAGGCCGCCGCCGATCACCACCGCGCGCTTGTAGCTCGCGGCCGCGGCAATCATGCCGTGCGTGTCGGCGATGTCGCGATAAGTCAGGACGCCGTCGAGTTCCTTGCCGGGTATCGGCAGGATGAAAGGGTTCGATCCGGTCGCAAGCAGCAGACGATCGTAAGGCGCGATCGTGCCGTCGTCGGCAATCACGAGGCGGCGCGCGCGATCGATCTTCGCGACCGTCTTGTTCAGGTGCAGCGTGATGCGGTTAGCCGCGTACCAGTCGACATCGTTGAGCATGATCTGCGCAATCGTCTGCTCGCCCGCCAGCACCGGCGAGAGCAGGATGCGGTTGTAGTTGGCGTGCGGCTCCGATCCGAACACCGTGATGTCGTAGAGATCGGGCGCGATCTTGAGCAGCTCTTCGAGCGTGCGCACGCCGGCCATGCCGTTGCCGACGAGGACCAGTTTTTGTTTGCGAAAGCCCGAGCCGTCCATCGATCGGCTCCTCAAGCCGCCTTCTGGTCGCCCGGCATGGCATGCCGTCGATACAAGAAGGCCAGCACTTCTGCGCGGTAGTGCACGTAGGCCGCGTCCTCGGCCAATGCGATGCGGTCGCGCGGGCGCGCGAGGTCGACGGCCACGATCTCGCCGATGGTTGCGGCCGGTCCGTTGGTCATCATCACGATGCGGTCCGAGAGCAGCACCGCTTCATCGACGTCGTGGGTGACCATCAGCACCGTCGAGCCGGTCTTGCCGACGATCTTCAGCAACTCGTCTTGCAGATGCGCGCGCGTCAATGCGTCGAGCGCACCGAAGGGCTCGTCCATCAGCAGCACCCTGGGTTCCATCGCCAGCGCACGCGCGATGCCGACCCGCTGCTTCATGCCCCCCGAAATTTCGTGCGGCCGCTTGTGCGACGCGTGGTCGAGCCCGACCAGCGACAGTGCGTCGCGCGTGCGTTCGGCCAATTGCGCTTTGGTCTCGCGCGACGCGAACACGCGCTCGACCCCGAGGTGCACGTTGTCGAAGCACGTCAGCCACGGCAACAGCGAATGATTCTGGAATATCACCGCGCGTTCGGGCGACGGCCCCGCGATCTCGCGGTCTGCGCAGATCAGCGTGCCGGCGCTGGTCTTGAGCAGGCCCGCAACCAGATTCAGCAAGGTCGACTTGCCGCAACCGGAGTGTCCGATCAAGGTGACGAACTCGCCTTTTCTGACTTGCAGGTTGATGTCGCGCAGCGCGTGAAAGGAGCCCTTCTTGGTTGCGAACGACATGTGGACATTGCGCACTTCGATATAGCGCTCGGCCTTGCGTTCGGTGCTCGAGCCTTCGACCGGGTGGCTGGTCGTGCGCTGGGTCGAGTGTGCGGTCGCGTGGTCGATCGTGAGCGGCGCGTTCATGCGTGCTCGCTTCCGAAGCTCACCGCGCGGGCGAGCGCGATCAACGCCTGCTCGAGCAACAGACCGACGATGCCGATCGCGAAGATGGCGATGATGATGTGCGTGACGTTGAGGTTGTTCCACTCGTCCCACACCCAGAAGCCGATGCCCACACCACCGGTCAGCATCTCGGCTGCGACGATGACGAGCCATGCCGTGCCGATCGCGAGGCGTACGCCGGTCAGCGTGTACGGCAACACGGCCGGGAAAAGAATCTTCGTCACGATCTTCCACTCGGAGAGATTCAACACGCGCGCGACGTTCATGTAGTCCTGCGGCACGCGCTGCACGCCGACGGCGGTGTTGATGATCATGGGCCAGATGGAGCAGATGAAGATCGCCCAGATTGCAGCGGGGTTCGCGGCCTTGAACATCAACAGACCCAGCGGCAACCATGCGAGCGGCGACACCGGACGCAAGAGGCTGATGATCGGCGATGACATCCTGGAGAGGAACGGGAAACGACCGATCATGAAGCCGAGCGGGATGCCGACCAGTGCCGCGAGACCGAAGCCCATGCCCACGCGCGCGAGCGAGCTCAGCAGATTCCAGCCGATGCCCTGGTCGTTGGGACCGTTGCGATAGAACGGGTCGCTGAAAATTTTTACGGCTTCATGCCATGTCGCAAGCGGCGTCGGGATCTGCGGCACGAGCTTGGCGATGAAGCTCCAGAGGACGGTCATCACCAGCGCGCCCAACAGCATCGGCACGAGCGCCAGAACGAGCGCGATGAATCGCTCGCGCATCCACGGCATTGCTCTCGACGAAGGCGACGGCGGCGCGTCGATGACACTGGCCTGCACAGCGGCGCGCACCGCCGATTCGGTCGCGACCAGCGAAGACTCGTCCTCGTCGCGCATCGCCTGCGGCTCGCCGGTACTCGTCACCAGGTTCAGCACGGCGCTCATGCATGTACCTTGAAACTCGCCGCATAGGCCTTCGGGTTCTTGCCGTCCCACACCACGCCGTCGATCAGCTTCGACGTGCGCATCGCATCCTTCGGCACGTTGATGTTCAACTGACTCGCGGCCTGCTTGTAGAGCTCGATCTGATTGATCGATTTCGCCACGGCGAGATAGTCGGGGTCTTCCTTCAGCAAACCCCAGCGACGATGCTGGGTGGTGAACCACATGCCGTCCGACAGATACGGAAAGTTCACCGCGCCATCGTTGAAGAATTTCATCGCGTTGGGATCGTCCCAGGTCTTGCCGAGGCCGTTCTGGTAGCGGCCGAGGATGCGTTGATTGATCACATCGACCGAGGTGTTGACGTACGACTTGTCTGCCACCGTCTCGGCCATCTTCAGGCGATTGTTCAACGACGAGTCGATCCATCGACCCGCCTCGAGCACCGCGAGCGTCATCGCGCGCGTGGTGTTGGGATATTTCTTCACGAAGTCGAGTTGCGTGCCGAGCACCTTCTCCGGATGGTCCTTCCAGATGTCCTGCGTGGTGATCGCGGTGATGCCGATCTTGTCGACGATCGCGCGATGATTCCACGGCTCGCCGACGCAGAAGCCGTCCATGTTGCCGACCCGCATGTTGGCGACCATCTGCGGCGGCGGCACCACGATCGCCTTCACGTCCTTGAACGGATCGATGCCCGATGCGGCGAGCCAGTAGTAGAGCCACATCGCATGCGTGCCGGTGGGAAAGGTCTGCGCGAAGGTGTAGTCGCCCTTCTCTTGCGCGATCAGCTTCGCGAGAGACGGCCCATCGACAGCGCCCTTGTCGGCGAGTTTCTTCGACAGCGTGATGGCCTGCCCGTTGTTGCTCAGGGTCATCAGCACCGCCATGTCCTTCTTCGGGCCGCTGACGCCGAGCTGCAATCCGTAGATGAGGCCGTAGAGCACATGCGCCGCGTCGAGCTCGCCATTGACGAGCTTGTCGCGCACACCGGCCCAGCTCGCCTCCTTGGTCGGCACGATCTTGATGCCGTACTTCTTGTCGAAGCCGAGCACCGAAGCCATCACCACCGACGCGCAATCGGTCAGCGGAATGAAGCCGATACGCACCTCTTCCTTCTCGGGCTTGTCGGAACCCGCGGCCCATGCGCCTGCGCGCACCAGCGGGTCGATGAGGCTGGCGATCGATGCGCCGGCCGCGCTGATCGCGCCGAGCGCCGCGGCGCCCAAGAACCGACGACGCGAGCGGCGACGCGTGAGTTCGTGATCGCGCAGGGGCGGGTCGTGGGATTCGAGAGGGGGCATCGTGATCCGATTCGTAGGCAATGAATGGTTCCATGCAAGCCGCGTGCCACCCCTGCCTGTGCACGCTGATTGCCTGCGACACCGGGCCCGTGGTCGTCTTGTTCGCGCTGCAATCGAACAGGCCGCACGTCTTTCACGCACGACAAGCGCGCATTGCCCTTCGCTTGTGCATCGAAGTCAGGCGAACAGAGTGAGCAGACCGCCCCGATATACTGGACAGCCCTCGATCAATGCTCCCGTCATGCTCGTCCTCGGCATCGAAACCTCATGCGATGAAACGGGCATCGCGCTCTACGACAGCGCGGTGCACGAACCGGCACGCGCGCTGCTCGCGCATCGCCTGCACACACAAGCCGCGATGCACGAGGCGTATGGCGGCGTGGTGCCCGAACTCGCCTCGCGCGATCACATTCGTCGGGTGTTGCCGCTGATCGAAGCGGTTCTCAAGGATGCGAACAAAACGCGCGACGACATCGATGCGATTGCGTACACGGAAGGCCCGGGACTGGTCGGCGCGCTACTGGTCGGCACGGCGTTCGCGCACGCGCTCGCTTTCGCGCTCGCTGTACCGGTGATCGGCATTCATCATCTCGAAGGTCATCTGCTGAGCCCGCTGATGTCCGACGATCCGCCCGCCTTTCCTTTCGTCGCTCTGCTGGTCTCGGGCGGCCACACGCAATTGATGAAGGTCGAGGCGGTCGGCCACTACGAGTTGCTCGGAGAAACGCTCGACGACGCCGCAGGCGAGGCTTTCGACAAGACCGCTAAGCTGCTCGGGCTGCCCTACCCTGGCGGCCCCTCGCTCGCGCGGCTGGCGGAGTTCGGCTCGGTAGACGCGTTCGACCTGCCGCGGCCGATGCTGCATTCGGGCAATCTCGACTTCAGCTTCTCGGGCTTGAAGACCGCCGTCGTCACAGCCGCACGCAACGCGGGCAATGTCTGCGACGCCGTGCGCGCCGACTTGGCCGCGTCGTTTCAGCGCGCGGCCGTCGATGTCCTCGTCGCCAAATCCATGGCCGCATT
>JBBSEF010000043.1:0-25241 GCA_038240015.1 Burkholderiales bacterium | reverse complement strand
CAGCAAGGAGTCGGGCGACGAGATGGTCGACATCAAGCGCATGTTCACGCCCGAGTTCAGAAACCGGCTCGACGCGATCATCAGCTTCAAGTCGCTCGACGAAGAGGTCATCCTGCGCGTGGTCGACAAGTTCCTGATGCAGCTCGAAGAGCAGTTGCACGAGAAGAAGGTCGACATCGTGTTCGACGAGGCGCTGCGCACCTACCTATCGAAGAAGGGTTTTGATCCGATGATGGGCGCCCGGCCGATGGCGCGACTGATCCAGGACATGATTCGCCGTGCGCTGGCCGACGAGTTGCTGTTCGGACGGCTCGTCAACGGCGGCAAGGTCACGGTCGAGCTCGATGCGGACGACAAGATCCGCCTGATCTTTCCCGAGGGCGGCGGTGTGCACAAGCCGCCGGCCGAAGTCGAAGAACTTGACGCCTGAACATTTCAAACTTCAAGCAAAGCCCGCGACTTCCGCGGGCTTTTTTTATTTCCGCAGCGATGTGCTTGCGATCACGCCCTCGATCACGGTGGGATAGGCGAGGCGTATCCCGAGTTCGTTCTTGATGCGGTCGTTCGAAAGCCGTCTCGACTCGCGCATGAAGCTCGCCAGGTTCGGTGCAACGCGCGAGGCGATCGCTTCCCGGACAACGCGCTCCGGTCGCTGCATTCCGTAGGTATCGGCGATCAGGTCGAACCAGTCGCCCATGCGCATCGCGCTGTCGTCGACCGCATGATAGATGCGTAGCGCCGCACCGCGATACATCGCGACGATGATCAACCGCGCGAGATCGTCGGCGTGAATGTGATTGGTGTACACGTCGTCGGATTGGTGCAGCACGGGTGTGCCCGCCGCAATGCGCGCGGTCGGCAGGCGATCGGCCGCGTAGATTCCCGGAACGCGAAGAATCACGAGACGCGCACCGCTCCTGCGCGCCCAGGTGCGCAAGCATCGCTCGGCGTCGACTCTTCGTCGCGCACGATCGCTGCCCGGCGCGACGCTCCGCGTCTCGTCGACCCACGCTCCCGCGCAATCTCCGTACACCCCGCTGGTGCTCACATAGATCAAGGTCTGGACGCCGTGAAGCAGCGGCAGCAATGCGCGTGTGCGCGTGTCGATCGTCCCTTGCGTCGGCGGCGGCGCGAGATGAACGACAATGCGCGCGAGACTGGCGAGGCGATGCAATGAACGCGGGTCGTCGAGGTCCGCCACGATCGCTGCGGCCCCTGCGGTTCGCAGCGCGGGAACACGCTCGCGCGTATGCGTCAATGCCGCAACACGAAAGCGATCGCCCAGCAAGTTGACGACGCGCAAGCCCACATCGCCACAGCCAACAATTAGAATGCGAGGTCCGGCAAAGCGGCCCGCGCGTGCGCGGTCACCGCATCGACCGATGCGATCGCTTCCCTCCGATACCGCCGCTCCTGTCGGATCAAACATCAGAATCAGTATGACATTCAAGGTATCGGTAGAAGCCAGCGGTCATCAGTTCGAAGTCGGCGATGACGAAACGGTCCTTGCCGCGGCCATGCGCGCGGGGATCGGTCTGGCCTACGGATGCAGGAACGGTGCGTGCGGCTCGTGCAAGGGACGCGTCGTCGAAGGCCGGGTGCGGCACGCTGCGCATCAGGAGAGTGCGCTGTCGGCCGATGAAGAAGCCCGCGGCTTCGCGCTTTTTTGCAGCGCGCATCCCGAGAGCGACCTCGTCATCGAAGCGCGCGAAGTGCGCGGCATCGGCGACATTCCGATCAAGAAGCTGCCCGCTCGCGTGGCGAGCCTCACGCGCGTCGCGCCCGATGTCACGGTGATGCGCCTGCAGTTGCCCGCGTCCGAACGCCTTCAGTATCTGCCCGGACAGTACGTCGAGATCATCATGAAGGACGGCCGGCGTCGCAGCTACTCGATGGCAGGCGCGCCCGAGACGGCCGATCAACTCGAGCTGCACATCCGACATACCCCCGGCGGGGCGTTCAGCGACCACGTCTTCGGCGCGGGCGCAACGCAGATGAAAGAGCGCGACATCCTGCGTTTCGAGGGACCCTTCGGAACCTTCTTCCTGCGTGAAGACAGTGCCAAGGCGATCGTGTTCGTCGCGAGCGGCACGGGCTTCGCGCCGATCAAGGCGATCATCGAACACGCGGTGCTGAAAGCAGTCGATCGACCGATGACGCTCTACTGGGGCGGCCGTCGCCCGCACGATCTCTATCTCGACGAGATCGCGCGCGCATGGGAAAGCGCGTTGCCTTCGTTTCGCTACGTCCCCGTCATTTCCGACGCGCTCGACGAAGATCGATGGACGGGCCGAAGCGGCTTCGTGCATCGCGCCGTGATGGAGGACTTCGCCGATCTTTCGGCGCATCAAGTCTACGCGTGCGGCGCGCCGGTGATGGTCGATGCCGCGCGGCGCGACTTGATCGGGGCATGCGGTTTGCCCGAAGACGAGTTTTTTGCCGACGCATTCACCACCGAAGCGGATCTCGCGCGAACTTGAAAGCGCGCGACGCATTCGACAAACGCCACAAGATTTCGCGCCGCATACGGCGCGCTGACGACAAGGAAGATCGATGAAAGGCACTGCGGCTCTGGTAGGCATGTTCGCGTGCATCGTTTGCAGTGTGGGCGCCGTTGCCAAGGACGCGGTCGCCCAAACTGCCGCGGTACCGGCAAACGCGCTCCCCGGCGTCGAGAAGTTTTTCATGCGCGCGCAGTATTCGAAGATCGCGTTGTCGCCCGACGGTAAGGTGCTCGCTGCTCTTGTGCCTTTGAACGAGAGACAAAATCTCGCCTTGGTCGATCTCGAAAAAGGAACTGCGGTTGCTCTGACGTCGTTCACGGATCAGGACGTCTCGTCGTACAGGTGGATAGGCGATCGCGTCATCGAAATGAAGACCGCCGATCTCGACGAAGCCGGGGGCTATGCGCAAATCAGGCGGCACTTGCTCATCGACGTGGCGAACAAGGTCGTGCTGCGCGACCTGATGACGATCGCGCGCTTCGGAAGTGTCGGTATCGTCGACGTTCTCGATCGCTCGGGCGAGGACTTGATCATCGAAACGCGCGACCGAAATGTCTATGGGCTCGACGCCTTTCGATACAACGCGCGCACCGGCGAGAAACGCTTGCTGACTTTCGAATCGCCGGGAGACGTCTCGCGATTCGTCGCCGACCATGCGGGTCATGTGCGCATCGCGCTGTCGATTCCGAAAGGAGGCAGGCGAAGCATTCTTTCCTATCGCCGCAGCAATGACGACAAGTGGGTCACGCTACGTGACGATCCTTTCGAAGAGGAGAGCCTCGACCCGATCGCGTTCGACTTCGACAACAAGACTCTCTATGTGCGTGTCCCCGGCAAGGACAACGGGGGAAGAAAAGACGTCTATGCGTTCGATGCCGAAACCAATCAGCTCGGCGCGCGAATTTTCGAGAGCAAAGGCGTCGATGCAGGCGGTGTGGTTTTCGATTGGGTCGGCAAGAAGGCGATCGGCGTCTCCGACGGCTCGCGCGATGGCGTCGCCTGGATCGCACCGGAATGGAAAAGTCTTCAGCAGTCGGTCGACCTCGCGCTTCCCCATATGCGCAATCAACTGGGTTGGGGTCGCTATGATCCCAGCCGGGTGATCGTCATTTCCGAATCGGAGACGCAACCTCCGATCTTTTATCTTCTCGATCGCAAGACGTCGAAGATGGAACAGGTGGCGGCTGCCTATCCGTGGAAGGAGGGCGATCTTTCGCCGCGTCGCTTCGTTCGATATACCGCGCGCGACGGCCTTTCGATCCCGGCCTATCTGACCATGCCCAAGCGCCCTGATGGCGGAAAGCCGCCGTTGATCGTCGATATCCATGGCGGCCCCTTCGTCCCCACTGCGGGCTTTGGCTACAGCCCCGCAGCGCAGTTTTTCGCTTCGCGCGGATACGCGGTACTGCAGCCCGACTTTCGTGGAACGCAGGGGTACGGGGACGCCTTCGTCAAGGCCGGCTGGAAGCAGTGGGGTCTGACCATGCAAGACGACATCACCGATGGCGTGAAGTGGCTGATCGATTCCGGCAAGGTCGATGCCGACCGCGTCTGTTTGTTCGGCGGCAGCTATGGCGGCTATGCAACCCTGTGGGGACTGGAAAAAGAGCCGCAGATGTTTCGCTGCGGCGTCGCCTTTGTCGCGGTCTCCGACCTCGAGATGATGTTCGATGTCACCTGGTCGGACTTCATGAAACACGAGCGCGGGAACAACTCGACGAATTACTTTACGCGAACGCTCGGCGACCCCGACCGCGACCGCGAAAAGATGCGTGCGGTCTCTCCCATCTATCACGCCGACCGTATTCAGGCGCCGCTGCTCTTGGCCTATGGCGGTCTGGATCAACGCGTTCCATTGGTTCACGGCAATCGCATGCGCAGCGCTCTGGACAAATACAACAAGCCCTACGAATGGGTGGTGTACGCCGAAGAGGGGCACGGTTTTCGCAAGGACGAAAACAAGTTCGATTTCTTCCGGCGCGTCGATGTCTTTCTCGCGAAAAACCTTGCGCCTCGAAACGTCGCAGCGTCGACATCGTCCGCGTCGGGCCCTGCGGTTTCGGCCACATCGTCTGCGCCGCGATGATCGAAGGGTCCGTGCAGCTTGACGATGATGTCCAGTTCTCGTTCGATCCGAAGCGGCTCGACCTCGACATCGTTCACGGTTTTCTTTCGCGAGACGCCTATTGGTCGCTGGGCGTGCCGAGGATCGTCGTCGAGCGCGCCATCGCCCACTCGCTTTGCATTGGCGCGTATCGCGAGGCGCGGCAGATCGGCTTTGCGCGTCTGACGACCGATCGCGCGACCTTCGCTTATCTCTCCGACGTGTTCGTCATCGCGGGCGAGCGCGGGCTGGGAATCGCGCGGCGCATGTTGCGCGCGCTGCTCGATCATCAAGACGTGCAAGGGCTGCGAAGAATTGTCCTGTTCACGGCCGATGCGCATGCGCTGTATCGCGATCTCGGATTTTCCATGCTTTCAAAACCCGAGCGCGGCATGGAAATCTTGCGGCCCGACAGCTATCGTGCATCGGCAACGCAATAGTCCAGCGACCCGCACAGACCATGTACATCCCCAAACATTTCGCTCACGACGATCGCGCCGACCTGCTCGCCGTGATGCGCGAGTACAACTTCGCGACGCTCGTTTCGACCATCGATGGCGAACCTTTCGCTTCGCATGTGCCGGTCTTGACTCGTGAAGGCGAAGGCGGCGAGCTCATCATCGAAGGCCATCTCGCAGCCGCGAATCCGCATGCGCGCGCGCTCGGCGATGGCGCACGCGCCCTCGTGATCTTCCATGGGCCTCACACCTACATTTCGCCGTCGCATTACCGCTCCGAAGGTCGCGTGCCGACGTGGAATTACATCGCGATCCACGCCAGCGGCGCCGCGCGCGCGATCGACGATGTCGAAGGAAAGTTGACGATCCTTGCGCATCTGATCGCACATCACGATCCGGCGTTCGCGCCACGCTTCGCGGTCTTCGACAAGCGTCAGCGCGACGGGCTGCTCGCGGCGATCACGGGCTTCGAGATCGACGTCGATCGACTCGAAGGAAAATTCAAGCTCGGCCAGCATCGTCTGTCCGACGACTTGCCCAGCTTGCAGGCAGGCCACGAAAGCGGCGGCGAGAACGAACGCGCGATCGCGCATTGGATGAAGCAGCTCGGCTACTGGAAGTAAGACGCGCGCCGATTATTTGCTAGCGATTCAAATTTCGTCGGGCGACCCATCGCTTGATCGACCAAATCGCCGCGACCACCACGATCGCGGCGATGATCAACGCGAGCAGGTGTCGCCAACTAGGATGCTGGAGCCACTCGTCGAATTCCACCGCCAGCCCCGCGAGCAGACCGATCACAGGCAAGAGACCGAGCGCGGTGCCCACGAAAAAATCGAAGAACCGGATTCTCGATGCGCCGGCGATCACATTGACGAGCGAATAGGGGATCGGCGTGAGGCGGATCAACGCCATCGCGATGAGGCCGCGGTGCTCGAGCTGACGATTCAACGCGGCGATCTTCGAGCCGTCCCGTTTCGCCAGCCAGTCATTGACGAGGTCGCGTCCCGCGAACCGGCCGATCGCATAGATCACCGATCCGTTGATCAGCGAGCCGACGAAGGCGTAGAGCGCGCCGGGCCATGCGCCGAATGCGATCACGGTCGCGCCGATCAACAGTGTGGCCGGCATTGCAATCAGGCCCGCGATCACATAGACGCCCATCAGTGCGAGCGGCGCGAGCGGCGATGCACGCAGCGTATGACCCATCGCCACCAACGTATGAATGTCGAATGCGTTCTTGAGTGGCGAGACGCTCCACGCCAGAGCGAGTCCGGCCAGTGCGACGACCATGCAAGCGGCGACGATCAGTCGCAAACGGTTGGCGCGGGTGTGGGATCGATGATTCGCTATGTCCTGCATCCGCGCAGTCTATCGTCGTTCGGAGTTGCGCCATGACTGCACGCATCGCGCAACTCCGGCCTTCCGTCACTTGGGATACATCTGCCGGATGAAGCTCTTGTCGAGCGCCGAGAGCGTGGTGTTCTCGGGCGTCCCCTTGTGATCCAGAAACAGACTCGCATCGAACTGATACAGCATGATCGACTGCATGTCGAAAGCCGAAGCGGCAATCCCCTGCGGGCTGTATTTTTCGAGGATGTTGCTGTCGATGTCGGCCTTGCTCCAGTTGTTCGGCGGCCCCGAGAACGCGGCATACACGGCAGCCTTGTCCCACTTCAACTGCTCGGTGGGACTCTGGTGTTCGTGGATGCATCCGATCGCATGCCCGAACTCGTGGACCACGACGCGCCGATACTCGGTTAGAGCCGTGTTGTCCTGCAGCCATCCGAAATTCATCGTCGGTTGATCGGCCGGAAAATATTTCTTGACGAGGCAATCGGTTCCCACGGCCGACCACGAGCCGGGGTCCGCCTTGAACGAAATGCGAACCTCCGATTGAGGGTCATTGCCGAAAGCGATCTGCACGTTCGCAAACTTTTCCCAGGTCTTCGCTTGCGCCTGCACCTTGGCCTTTTGGGTCGGCGACCCATCGAGAAAGCGGCAGCGCAACTTCTTCGCCTTCGGCCACTTCTTGACCGAGACCAATGCCATCCGCGCGACGTGGATGGTGCCCGCGTCGAGTTCATGCATCGGCGCACCGCGCGTGAGATTGCGCGCCACGATCACACCCGCTTCGTGCCCTTCGTCGACACGCGCGTCCATGCCGAGCGGCACGACGCGATCGATGCACGTGTGGATGTGCCAGTTGGGTGCGAGGCCGGTTTTCTTGGTGGTGCTCATCAGCATTCCCCTTTCGTTGGGCGTCGCGGTCACCCGAAGCACGATCGACGGGCGCGACGCGTCCACCATCGATCGTTGTTGCGACTCGCGTCTGAAGTGCGCGAGCGTTGATGCACAAACTTCTATGAATGTTTCTTCGCAGAAATCTTCTTTGCCGCAGAGCGCCTGGGCGTATGCGCGGATGTCCGCCGGTTCGTTTTCTTCGCAGGCATGCCTTCGAAGCGCCACGGAATTTCCTGGTTCAGCACGGCCTTCGCGCCGACGAGTTGCGGTGTCTGATCGTATTTCAGGCGCTTCAACTTCGCGGCGGTTTCTGCAAGCAGATCGTGATAGTCGAGGTTGGCGCGACGAATGTCGCGACTCGCGCGCAGGCCGTGCACGAGGCTGTACGTGAACGCGCCGTACGAGGTTGCGCCGTCGCGGTATTCGAACGAGAGCTGATCGACGTCGCAAGCCTCGACGATCACCGGCAGATACGGTCCGAGATGTCCGAGCGCCGCACGCCGCTTCTCGTACTCGCGCTTTGGAAGGGTGCGCAGATCGACACCGCGGCCGAAGCGATGCGTCGCTCCATTGCGTCCGAGAAAGGCACGGCCCTTGTCCGAGTCGGCCAGCGCCTGATTGGGCGATGCGAAGTCGCGCGCCACCCACATCTTCTCGATCGCATCCCAACGCAGCGCGCGATGACGCACGTCGTCGGGCGGCGTGATGCCACGCACGCGCGCGCCGCCTTCGCGCGTCATGCCGCCCGAATGACAGCAATCGAAGATCGCGACGAAATGACTCGCATAGGGCAGTTGCGAATAGAGGTTGCAGAACTGCCCATCGGTGATCGCGCGCGCCAGCGACCAATCGAAGTCCCACGGCACGAGGGTCTCGACGACGTGGTCGGGCTTGCCCTGCACGTTGTAAACCGGGATCTGCGCGCCGTGTCCCGAATAGAACAGCACGCGTTGATCGCCGTCCTCGACGCCGTCGAGCAGCCAGTGCAGACGCTCGAGGATACCGCTCGCAGTCGCGCGGGAGTCGAGAACGATGCGAACGTCCTCGGACTCGAAGCCGCACTCCTGCAAGAGCGAGCTCATCAGGAAAACATCGTTGACGCAGCCTTCGAGTCGATTGGCCGGGTCGGGATAGTCGTTGATGCCGATCAAGAGCGCGCGCTTGTCGGGCGCGCGCGTCGCGCGCGTGAACGCTCGTGCCGCCGACATGAGCGCTTTGGGCGTCGCGCCCTGAACGGTCTGCGTCAATGTCTCGATCGTCTCGGTTCGCGTGAGATACCACTCCGCGTTGTGATTGAGCACGTCGTTGGGAATGTCGAACGGCGTGAGCACCTGCGTGAAGGCCGCGTCCGCGATCGACAGCGAGCACGTGAACACATGGTCGTCGGGATTGAAGAGATGGAACCAGTGCTTCGCCGGGATCATGCGGATGTAGCCCGCGAACACGTCGCGCACCGAAGGGTGGCCGATCTGCGAGCCGAAGGTCGCGAAGTATTTGCCCTTGATCGCATCGGGATTGCGCGCGAACGTGTCGTAGGCGATCAGCGAGCCGAGGCTGTGCGCGCACACGACGTCGTAGTCATTGGCCGAGAGTGCCTTCAGGACTGCACGATTGGCCTGCGTGCGCAGGCTTTCTTCGGAAGACCACTGCACGATCATGCCGGCGGTCCAGCGCAACTGCTGTGGAAAATCGAAGAAGCCGCGCGCGCCTCCGAATGTGCCGCTGATGCCGTGGGCCAGATAGCTGGCCAGCAGTTCGCTGATCGCCTTCGCGTAGGTTCCGAAATTGAGTTCGGCTTTCTCGAACAGGTCGTCGTATTCGACGAAGTCGATCACCGGTTGCGAGGAGGGGTCCGCTTGTCGCAGCGAACTCGTGATCGCGTCGACCCACAGCGATCGATAACCCGCATCGAGTTCCTTGTGCCCGACTCCGTGAACGCACAGGATGCGCAGCGACGACGTCATGCAAGCTCCTCTCGCAGCCGCGCGTCTTGCGAAGGTGCGAGGCGCGCGGGTTATCGTTTTTGAATTCGAGGGAGGATAGGCATAGGCGCGAAGCAGGGTCAATCAAGGACATCGCGCGATGCAATGGTTATTCCCCGTCGACATTACGAGCAGCATCATGACCACGGCAACATACTTCAAGCGGTGTGTGTCTGGCAGCGCATCTTCGGCGCGTCTCTTTGCTCTCTTGCTGGTGCTCTTTCCACTTTCTGCCAGCGCCGCTCCAACGCCGCTGGGCTGCAAAGTCAACGAGACCGACGGCGTTTCATTGAAAACCAGTCAAACCATGATAGAGAACACGACGAACAAGATCATCGCGGAACGCACTGTCGTCGAGGCCACTATCGGCGTCGTGTCCGGCCTGGGCAGGGCCAAATTCGTCAGCAGCAGAGTCGCGGCGCCGTCCACGCTTCAGAAGCACGACAGGATGTCTGTCGGCGATACCCCGCGAAATGCCCGAAGCTGCACGGCTAACATAGTCCTCATTCAGCCGAAGACAGTCTTCACTGATAAAAAACCTCCGGTGATAGAAAAATAGTCTCTGCGAATCGGCGCCCTCGTTGATGGCGAGTCAATCACCCTGCCGTATCGACAAACTTATCGCGTTCTCTCGTCGCGCTCTGGCTGTTCAAGAACGAGAAGCAGGCCGATGTTGCCGCCATCGCTGTGGCCCACAACGTCGACCGGGCCGACTCCGAGCTGTTCGATCAGAGCTGCGGTGTCCTCCACCATCTCCCGATAAGAGAAAGACTGCGCATTGTCCGGGCTATGGCCGTGTCCTCTTCGGTCGATGCCGATGACCTTGCGAAACGACGAGAAGTAGTCGCGTTGCTTGCCGAAATTGTTCTCGAAGAAAAGCAGTCCGCCATGCAGAAACACGAGCGGGGCGCCGCGACCGAATGTCTCCACGTAGAGCTTGACGCCGCGCACTTCGTGGATGCGGCCCGTCTCCGCGGCGTTTGTCTGGGGATACGCAGGCATGGCCAGCAGGCCGCATGCTGCAGCAAGGATTGCGACGGAAAATTTGTGTACCTGGATGTGTCCGAGCACATAACCTCGCCGAGTAAGGCAGTTTTTTGAAATCCCCGACCTCACTTGTTTACTCGCCCAAATACGCGGCCCGCACCTTCGGATCGTCCAGCATCTGCTTCGCGTCCCCGCTCATCGTGATCAGCCCCGACTCCATCACATACCCGCGATCGGCCAACTGCAACGCGAGGCGCGCGTTCTGTTCGACCAGCAGCATCGTCATGCCTTGCGAGCGAATCTCGCGAACGACTTCGAAAATCTTCTCGACCATCAACGGCGACAGGCCCATCGACGGCTCATCGAGCAAGAGCAGCTTGGGCTTGCCCATCAGCGCGCGCGCCATCGCGAGCATCTGTTGTTCGCCGCCCGACATCGTGCCAGCCAGTTGGGTCGCGCGTTCCTTCAAGCGTGGGAAGGTCACGAACATGCGTTCGATGTCGGCGCGGATGTCGGCTTCGTCGGTGCGCACGTACGCACCCATGCGCAGGTTCTCGACGATGCTCATGCGCGCGAACACACCGCGGCCTTCGGGCACCATAGCCAATCCATCGCGCAACATCTGGAAGGTCGGCTTGCCTGCGAGCGCGCTGCCCAGATAATGAATCTCGCCTGCGGCCGGCGGCAAGAGACCCATGATCGCTTTCAAGGTCGTGGTCTTGCCTGCGCCATTGGCGCCGATCAACGTGACGAGTTCGCCCGAAAGAATCTCGAGATCGATGCCCTTGACGGCTTGGATGCCGCCATACGACACGCGCAGTCCCGCGATCGACAACATCGTTTCGGCTCGCTGGCTTTTTGGAAGCGCGGCCATCAGTGCGCGCCTCCCACGCCGACGCCTGTTCCCAAGTACGCTTCGATCACTTTCGGATCTCTCTGCACATCGGCGGGCACGCCTTCGGCGATCGGCTTGCCGTAGTCGAGCACGGTGACGCGATCGCACAGACCCATCACCAGCTTCACGTCGTGCTCGATCAACAGAATCGTGCGGCCGTCGTTGCGGATGTTCACCAACAGTTCGCGCAGCGACAGCTTCTCGGTCGCGTTCATGCCGGCTGCGGGTTCGTCGAGCGCGAGCAGCTTGGGGTCGGTGGCGAGCGCGCGCGCGATTTCGAGACGGCGTTGATCGCCATACGACAGGGTCCGCGCGCGATAGTCGGCATAGCGCGCGATGCCGACGTATTCGAGCAAGACCATCGCGCGTGCGCGTATCGCGTGCTCTTCGCGACGAGCGCCGGGTGTGCGCAGTACCGCGCCGATCACGCCCGCATGCGTGCGCACGTGGCGGCCCACCATCACGTTCTCGATCGCGGTCATCTCGCCGAAGAGGCGAATGTTCTGAAACGTGCGCGCGATGCCGGCCTTCGCGACTTCATGCGGGGCCGATGGCGAGTAGGGCGCACCATCGAGTTCGAAGGTTCCCGAGTCGGGTTGATAAAGGCCGGTAATGACGTTGAAGAACGTGGTTTTGCCCGCGCCGTTGGGGCCGATCAATCCGTAGATCATGCCTTCACGTATCGTGACGCCGACATCCGACAGCGCTTGCAATCCTCCGAAGCGTTTGTTGACGCCCCTGACCGACAGCATCACGTTGGCCTTCGCGGGCATCGATGACGAAGTTGATGACGCGGGCAGCGCGCTCATCGCTTATGCTCCCTCGGCCGCAGAGCGCTTGGCCTTGATGCCGCCGAGCCCCTTGCCGTGCTCGGGCGCGGGCCATAGACCAGCTGGTCTGAACAGCATGATGCCGACCATCGCGAGGCCGTACAGCAGTTGCCGAATGATTTCGGCATCGATGATCACGTGGCCGAATAGTGCATCCTGGACCGGCACGACAATGTGACGCAGCACTTCGGGAAATGCCGCGAGCAGCACGCCGCCCAAGATCACGCCGGGGATGTGGCCCATGCCGCCCAGCACCACCATCGCGAGCACGACGATCGATTCGAGCAGGCCGAACGACTCCGGCGATACGAAGCCCTGAAACGACGAGAACATCGCGCCCGACACACCGCCGAAGGACGCGCCCATCGCGAACGCGAGCAGCTTGATGTTGCGCGTGTTGATGCCCATCGCCTTGGCCGCGATCTCGTCTTCGCGAATCGCAACCCACGCGCGGCCGATGCGCGAGTTCTGCAAACGGATGCAGAAGAACACGATGATCACGACCAGAAACAGGAACAGGTAGTAGTAGAGCTGCACCACCGAGACATCGAAGCCCAGGATCACCGCGGGCTTGCCGAACGACACGCCAGCGATCTTGACCGGATCGATATTCAGAACGCCTTGCGGGCCGTTGGTGAAGTTGACCGGCGAGTTCAGGTTGTTCATGAAGATGCGGATGATCTCGCCGAAGCCGAGCGTGACGATCGCCAGATAATCGCCACGCAGCTTCAAGGTGGGCGCGCCGAGGATCACGCCGAACAACGCGGCCAGCGCGCCGGCCAGCGGCACGATCATCCACACCGGCAAATGAATGCCGTTCGCCGCGACCGTTGCGCCGAACACGCCGACCAACCAGTGACCCAGTTCGGGATAGATATCGACGAACGATTGCAGCACCACCGCGAACTGCGGCGACGCTAGCAGCGCGCACATGTACGCGCCGATCGCGTAGAAGGCGATGTATCCCAGGTCGAGCAGACCCGCGAAGCCGACCACGATGTTCAGGCCGAGCGCGAGCATGATGTACAGAAGCGCGAAGTCGAGGATGCGCACCCATGAGTCGCCCACATGGCCGGCTGCGACCGGCAGCAACAACAAGGCGACCGCGAAGACCGCGAGACCGATGTAAGCCTTGTGACTGGGCGCGCCGAGCGGCAGTGCTTCGTCGACTGCGACCTCGTCGTTGGTCGCAGGCTTGTCGGGGGCCATCGTTTCGCTCATGCCCGGTCCGCCACTCTTTCGCCCATGATCCCCGAGGGTCGCAAGGTCAGCACGATGATCAGCACCACGAACGCGAAGATGTCCTGATAGTTGCTGCCGAAAAATCCGTTGGTGAGGTCGCCGATGTAGCCCGCGCCCAGCGCTTCGATGATGCCCAGCAAGAGGCCGCCGACCATCGCGCCGTAGAGATTGCCGATGCCGCCGAGCACTGCGGCGGTGAACGCCTTGAGGCCGGGGATGAAGCCCATGTAGAAGTGCGCCACCGAATAGTTCGCGGCCATCATCACGCCGGCGACCGCCGCGAGCGCCGCGCCGATCGCGAAGGTTGCGACGATCACCGAGTTCGCGTTGACTCCCATCAGGCTTGCGATGCGCGGGTTCTCGGCGGTCGCGCGCATCGCGCGGCCGAGCTTGGTTTTTTCCACCAGCAAGACAAGGCCGATCATCATCACCGCCGCGACGATCAGGATCATCACTTGCGTGGGCGTGATCACAGCGCCGGCCACGTCGATCGGATTGGTCGACAAGAGCGGCGGGAAGACTTTGTAGTTGCGCCCGAAAATGATCATCGCGAGCGTCTGCAAGATGATCGACACGCCGATCGCGGTGATCAGCGGCGCGAGTCGCGGCGCGTTGCGCAGCGGCCGATAGGCGACGCGCTCGATCGTGATGTTGACGATGATGCAGACGGGGATCGCGACCAGGAGACCGGCCACGAGCAGCACGGGGCCGGGCGTTCCGGGAGCGACCGCGCTCAATCCCTGCACGACCGCATAAGCCGTGAGCGCGCCGACCATCAGCACGTCGCCGTGCGCGAAGTTGATCAGGTTGAGGATGCCGTACACCATCGTGTAGCCGAGGGCGACGAGCGCATAGATGCTGCCCAGTACGAGGCCGTTGAGGATCTGCTGAAGAAAAATTTCCATGCGAGGTCCGCGGTATGGGCCACTGCCCGAGCGAAGGCGATGTTAACGCATCATGCTGCGCGCATCCGGTTTTTTTGCATCACGTTTCTCCCATCACATCTCTCGCATCACATCTCTATCAACGTCATAAGGGATGCGTTGCCTCCCGCGGCCGCGGTGTTGACGCTCTCGGCGAACTCGCGCATCAGGCGCCACAGGTGCAACGCGGGGTCGGTGGTGCGCGTCCATCGAATCACCGCGACGATCGCGCCGTCGCGCGCGGCAGCGAGTTGTTGAACGCGCATGCGTTCGGGATCGCGTAGCGCGACGAGCAGCGCCTGCAAGTCGCTCGCGTTGTCGACGCGTTCGTCCCACGGCCGCACGAAGGCTTGCATCGCGCGCGGCAAGGCGTCGCGATTGGCGAGCGGTACGATGCCGATGGCCTGCGCTGCGACCAGCTGGCAAACGAGATCGATCGCATCGTCGGCGAGGCATGCGATCGTCTCTCGCGGTCGCAGGCTCAGCGTGTTGTTTTCGCCAGTGGGGCCGGGCAGGCGCATCGTCGTCATGCCGGCTGCGGCGGCTTCGCATCGTGCGGCATGGACGTCGAGCAGCGCGCGCGTCGCGTCGTCCCACTCGCTGCATCGAGCGAGCGCGGCACGCAGGCGCTTCGCGGCAACGATCGCGTCGCGCGATCGCGTCGCGTCCGAAGCGGCTTTGAACCGATGTGCGCCTCGACCGCCATCGAGTCGCGCGAGATAGAACGGTCCGCCGGCCTTCGGCCCGGTGCCCGACAAGCCTTCGCCGCCGAACGGCTGCACGCCGACGGTCGCGCCGATCAAGGTGCGGTTCACATACAAGTTGCCCACGCGTGCGCGCGCGGCCACGCGAGCGATGTGCTCGTCGATGCGACTGTGCACACCCATCGTCAAGCCATAGCCGGTCGCGTCGATCGAATCGATCAAGGCATCGAGTTCGCCGAAGCGCCAGCGCATCACGTGCAAGACCGGACCGAAAACTTCACCGGGCAGATCGTCGATCGCGTCGATCTCGATCAACGCGGGTGCGACGAAAGTTCCGTTCGCGCATTCGGGCGGTAGAGCAAGCGAATAGACGCGATGGCCGCGCGCCTTCATCGTGGCGATGTGCGCCACCAATCGATCGCGCGCATCCGCATCGATTGCGGGCCCGATGTCGGTGGACAAGCGCATCGGATTGCCGACCGCGAGTTCGGCCATCGCGCCTTTGAGCATCGCCAGCGTCGTGTCGTAGATTGCGTCCTGCAAACACAGGATGCGCAACGCCGAACAGCGCTGGCCGGCCGAGTCGAAGGCTGAGATCAGTGCGTCGTTGACCACCTGCTCGATCAGCGCGCTCGAATCGACGATCATCGCGTTCTGGCCGCCGGTCTCGGCGATCAGGATGTGTTCGTCGCTGCGTCGTGAGAGCGTCGCTGCGATCGAGCGCGCGACTTGCGTCGAGCCGGTGAAGAGCACGCCTGCGATGGAGGGATGCGCGACCAGCGGCGCGCCCACGGTCTCACCATCGCCGATGAGAACTTGCAGCACATCGCGCGGCATGCCGGCTTCGTGAAACAGCGCCGCGGCGCGCCATGCGATCAACGGCGTCTGCTCGGCGGGTTTGGCGATCACGCAATGGCCGGCCGCAAGCGCCGCAATCACCTGGCCCGAAAAAATCGCCAGCGGAAAATTCCATGGCGAGATGCAGACGATCGGTCCGCGCGCTGAATCATCGATCGCCGCGCTCTCGCCTTCGATCTGCTTCCCGTAATACCGACAAAAATCCACCGCCTCCCGCACTTCGCCGATCGCGTTGCCTAACGTCTTGCCCGCCTCGCGAATCGCAAGCGCAATCAGCTCCGCGCGATGTTCTTCAAGCGACCCGGCGCAGCGCACCAGCAAGGCCGCGCGTTGCGAAGGCGGTGTCGATCGCCACGCCGTCGATGCCGCAAGCGCGCGCGACACGGCGTTCGCGATGTCGTCGCTCGACGCTGTCGCGACCACTCCGAGTTCATCGACACGATCGGAAGGATTGACGATAGCCTGCGTCGCGTGCTGCGACGATGCGTCGTTCGCAAACGTCCATCGACGAGAAGCGAACGGCGCGAGCGCGTCGGCCATTGCAGCGAGCGCGCTTTCGTTAGACGCATCGAGGCCCGCCGAATTGACGCGCCCATCGGGATAGAGATCGCGCGGCAACACGATCTGTGGATGCGGCGTGCCGCCGGCTGCGCGTGTGCGTTCGACCGGATCGGCGATCAATTCGGCGATGGGCACGCGCGCATCGACGATGCGATTGACGAACGACGTGTTCGCGCCGTTCTCGAGCAGACGACGAACCAGATACGCGAGCAGCGTCTCGTGGCTGCCGACCGGCGCGTAGATGCGGCACGACAGCGCGCCTCTTGAATCCGCGGAGTCGCTCACGATCTGGTCATAGAGCGTCTCGCCCATGCCGTGCAGGCACTGGAATTCGTAGTCGCTTTCCGAAACCTCAATGCCGCGTGCGGCCTCGCGCACCCACGCGAGCGTGTACGCATTGTGCGTGGCGAACTGCGGATAGATCGCGTCGGCCGCGGCGAGCAACCGGCGCGCGCACGCTTGATACGCGACATCGGTGTGCGCTTTTTTCGTATAGACCGGATAGCCGCTCTGACCCTCGATTTGCGCGCGCTTGATTTCCGAATCCCAGTACGCGCCTTTCACAAGCCGGACCATGATGCGTCGCTGTGCGCGGGGTTGCGTGCGGCGCGCAAGCTCGGCGACGAAGTCGATCACCGCAGGCGCGCGCTTCTGATATGCCTGGATCACGAAGCCCAGGCCGCTCCAGTGGTCCAACTCGCGATCTTCGGCGAGCGCTTCGAGCAGATCGAGCGAGAGATCCAGGCGTTCCGATTCTTCTGCGTCGATGTTCAAGCCGATGTCGTGTTTCTTCGCGGCGAGCGCGAGGCCCTTCAAGATCGGCAGCAATTCGATCATCATGCGGGCGCGCGTCGATCGCGCATAGCGTGGATGCAGAGCGGAGAGCTTGACCGAGATGCCCGGGCGCGCGCGCACATCCGCGTCCACATCTTCATGCGCGGCGCTCGCATCACGCACAGCTCCTGCACTCGCGCCGATCACTTCTATCGCATGCCGATACGCGTTCAGATAGCGCGCCGCATCGACAGCCGTCAACGCCGCTTCGCCGAGCATGTCGTACGAATAGCGATAGCCGCGCTTGACGTTGTCGCGGCCGTTCGCGATCGCGTCCTCGATCGTTTCGCCGGTGACGAACTGCCGCCCCAGCATGCGCATCGCGAGATCGACGCCCTTCCTGATCAGCGGCTCGCCGCCGCGCGCAACCAGACGCGTGAGCGATGCCGACAACCCGTGCGCGCTGTGCGTGGCGACCAGCTTGCCGGTCACGACCAGACCCCACGCGGCCGCATTGACGAACAGCGACGGGCTCTGGCCGACATGCGCGTTCCAGTCGCCGCCACCGATCTTGTCGCGAATCAGCGCATCGCGCGTGGCCGCATCGGGGATGCGCAGCAGCGCTTCGGCCAGGCACATCAACGCGACGCCTTCATCCGACGACAGCGAGAATTCGCGCATCAACGCATCGACGCCGCCGGCCTTGACGCGCTTGGCTCGCAAGGTCTCGACCAGACGCATCGCATCGTCGCGCACGCGGGGGAGCGCCTCGGCATCCAGCGTCGCTTCGTCGAGCAGCCGCATCACGCACTCCGCCTCGGGCGGGCGCGTCAAAGCGTCGATGGCCGAGCGCAGCGGCGTGCGTGTATGGCGATCGAGAGCGAAGTCGAATTGCATGGCTTGAGTTTAAGGGTTCGAGCCGGGCGATGAACCCCGCACCAGCCATTGGGGTAAACACGGTCAACGTCCAACCACAACATCTCGTTTCTGAATAGAGGAACAAGCCACTATTCTTCACCCGATGTTTCGTGTAATTTGTCGCGGTGCTCGCGGGTTTCGACCGGATCGCTGCACTGGCGACGATCGCGACGTGAACCATCAATCATCAACATTTTCGATTGGGAGTCCCATCAATGAAAGTTCAGCACAAACTTCTGTGTGCCGCCATCGCGACCGCGTGCGTTGCCAGCGCGCCCGCATACGGACAGGAACAGATTGTCAAGATCGGCCACGTCGGCCCGATCTCGGGCAACATCGCTCACCTCGGCAAGGACAATGAGAACGGCGCCGTGATGGCCATCGACGAGCTCAACGCCAAGGGCGTGACGATCGGCGGCAAGAAGGTCAAGTTCGAACTGCTCAAAGAAGACGACGCTGCCGATCCGAAACAGGGTACGGCTGCTGCTCAGAAGTTGGTCGATGCCCATGTCAATGGCGTGATCGGACACTTGAACTCGGGCACCACGATTCCGGCGTCGAAGATTTATTCGGATGCGGGGATTCCGCAGATCTCGCCGTCGGCGACCAACCCCAAGTACACGCAGCAAGGTTTCAAGACGGCGTTTCGCGTCTGCGCTAATGACGGCCAGCTCGGCGGCACACTAGGCAAATATGCGGGTACGACCTTGAAAGCCAAGACGGTTGCGGTGATCGACGACAAGACCGCGTATGGCGAAGGCGTTGCGGCCGAGTTCATCAAGGGCGCCAAGGCTGCCGGCGCGAAGGTCGTCGCGACCGAGCACACCACCAACAATGCGACCGACTTCCAGTCGATCCTGACGAACGTCAAGGGTACCAAGCCCGATGTGGTGTTCTACGGCGGCATGGACGCTCAGGCCGGCCCGATGCTGCGTCAGATGAAGAGCCTCGGCATCAATGCCAAGTTCATGGGCGGCGACGGCATCTGCACCGGTGAGCTCGCCAAGCTCGCGGGCGACGGCATGGCCGACGGTCAGGTCATCTGCGCCGAAGCCGGCGGCGTGTTGAAAGGCAAGGAAGGCCCGATGAACAAGTTCAAGGCCGACTACAAGAAGAAATTCAACACCGACGTTCAGATCTATGCACCGTATGTTTACGACGCGGTGATGGTGATGGTCGATGCGATGGAGAAGGCCAAGTCAGCCGACCCCGCGAAGTACCTGCCCTTCCTGGCGAAGGAAGACTACAACGGCGTGACCGGGCACATCCGCTTTGACGACAAGGGCGATGTCAAAGACGGCACGCTGACGCTCTACACGTACAAGGGCGGCACCAAGGAAGCGCTCGCAGTCGTGCAGTAAGCGCACCAGTCGTTGCACAAGGCATCCAAGCAAAAGCCGCTTTCGAGCGGCTTTTGTTTTTGGGCGACGTCCTCTATTTCTGCATCAACACCCAATGCGCGAGGCGCTGCGCTTCGGCCGCATTGACCTCGGGGTTGGCCGGCATCGGCACCACGCCCCAGACGCCGGCGCCGCCTTCGCGAATCTTCTTCGCCAAGCGCGCCTCCGCACTCGTGTCGCCTGCGTATTTCGCGGCGATGCTCTTGAAGCCCGGCCCTACCAGCTTCTGATCGAGCGTGTGACAGCTCATGCATTTCTTCGCACGGACCATCTCGGCTTCATCGGCGTACGCAGCATGCATAGCCGCGAGGCCAACCGCAGCGACTAAAAGTCGGCAAGCGAACGCGCGTAGGCTATAGTCGGTAATCGTCTTCGCGGGGAGAGCGGCGATGTGGTTCATCGTGGTCGGCGTGATCTTGTTGTTGATGAAGTGGTTCGAGTTCGGGCCGGTCGGGCAATGGTCGTGGTGGGCGGTGCTGATTCCGTTCGGTCTGGCGTTGCTGTGGTTTGAAATCATCGAACCCTTCTTCGGACTCGATAAGCGCAAGGCGCACGATGATCTCGACAAGATCAGGCAGGAGCGCCTCAAGAAGTCGATGGGTGGACGTCCTCCAGGTCCGCGTCGGTGACCGCACCGCGGCTTGCACTCGAGGCCAGCTTCGCGAATTTCGCCAGCACGCCGCGCGTGTAGCGCGGCTTGGGTTGCTTCCAGCGTGCACGACGCGCATCGATGTCGGCATCGCTCACATTCAGTTGCAGCAGCAAGCGATGCGCATCGATCGTGATCGAGTCGCCTTCCATGATCAACGCGATCGCGCCGCCGACGTAGGCTTCGGGCGACACGTGCCCCACCACCATGCCCCAGGTGCCGCCTGAAAAACGGCCGTCGGTGATGATCCCCACCGATTCGCCCAGACCCTGCCCGATCAGCGCCGACGTGGGCGCGAGCATTTCGCGCATGCCCGGTCCTCCTTTGGGACCTTCGTAGCGGATCACCATCACGTCGCCGGGCTCGATGCGCTTGCCCATGATCGCGTCCATCGCGGCGTCTTCGGAATCGAACACGCGCGCCGGGCCGGTCATCATCGGATTTTTGAGGCCGGTGACTTTCGCGACGCAGCCTTCGGGCGAGAGATTGCCTCGCAAGATCGCAAGATGGCCTTGCGGATAGAGCGCCTTTGCGATCGGCATGATCACGTCTTGATCTGCGCGCGGCGTCGATGAAATGTTCGCGAGTTCTTCGGCAATCGTCTTGCCGGTGATCGTCATGCAGTCTCCGTGCAAGAGACCCGCATCGAGCAGCAGCTTCATCACTTGCGGCACGCCGCCCGCGCGATGCAGGTCGGTCGCGACGTACCGGCCCGACGGTTTGAGATTGCACAGCACCGGCACGCGCTGGCGGATGCGCTCGAAGTCGTCGATGGCCCACTCGACTTCGGCCGCGTGCGCGATCGCGAGGAAATGCAGCACCGCGTTGGTGGAACCGCCGGTCGCCATGACCACCGACACGGCGTTCTCGATCGCTTTTTTCGTAATGATGTCGCGCGGTCGGCGATTGGCTTTCACCGCGTCGACCAGCACGCGCGCCGACTCGGCGGCCGAGGCGGTCTTCTCGTCATCGGGGTTGGCCATCGACGACGAGTGCATCAGCGACATGCCGAGTGCTTCGAAAGACGAACTCATCGTGTTGGCGGTGAACATGCCGCCGCACGAACCGGCCGACGGACACGCGCGTTCCTCGATCGCTTCGAAGTCGGCGCGCGACAAGCGGCCCGCGTTGAATTCGCCGACCGCTTCGAACACTGACACGATGGTCAGGTCGCGGCCGTTGTGATGGCCGGGCTTGATCGTGCCGCCGTACACATAGATCGACGGCACGTTGGTGCGCGCCATCGCGATCATGCCGCCCGGCATGTTCTTGTCGCAGCCGCCGACCACTACGCAGCCGTCCATCCACTGAGCCATCACTGCGGTCTCGATGCAGTCGGCGATGACTTCGCGCGACACCAGCGAATACTTCATGCCTTCGGTACCCATCGATACCGCGTCCGAGACCGTGGGCGTGCCGAACACCTGTGCCTTCGCTCCCGCCGCTTCGATCGCGGCGATCGCGGCGTCGGCGAGTTTCTGCAGGCCCGAGTTGCACGGCGTGATGGTCGAGTGGCCGTTGGCGACGCCGATCATCGGCTTGCCGAAATCGGCGCGCGTGTAGCCCATCGGGTAATACATCGCGCGGTTCGGTGCGCGAACGTCGCCCTCGGTGACATGTCTGGAACGCTCGTTGTGAGCCACGGGTTCTCCTCGGCGATTCTGTAGTAGGTTGACTGGTCGACCCGTCGCTGTTGAGCCGTCGTCCCGGCGCAGGCCGGGATCCAAGTTTCGTGAGCGTGCGACCAAAGAGCAACTTGGGCCCCGGCCTTCACCGGGGAGGCGAAGCGTCAGCACGGTGTCAACGCCGCGCTTGGCTACACTCGCAATTTTATCCGACCCACCAACCGCAACCCTTCATGCTCGTCCATCCTCAGTTCGATCCGATCGCCTTCAGCATCGGTCCCCTCGCCGTGCGTTGGTATGGGCTAATGTACCTGGTTGCGTTCGCGCTCGTCCTGATCCTCGGGCGCTGGCGCATCGCGCACGGCAAGACGGTACTCACCGCGCGCGATCTCGACGACCTCTTGTTCTTCGGCATGCTCGGCACCATCGTCGGCGGCCGACTCGGCTACGTGCTGTTCTACAAGGCGAGCTTTTATCTCGAACATCCGCTCGACTTGTTCAAGGTGTGGGAAGGCGGCATGTCATTTCACGGGGGCTTGATCGGGGTGATCGTCGCGATGCTGATCTTCGCGAGGCGTCGCGGCTACTCGTTCTGGCAGGTCGCCGACTTCGTCGCGCCGCTCGTACCCACGGGACTCGCCGCGGGTCGCACGGGCAACTTCATCAATGGCGAACTGTGGGGCCGCGCGAGCGATGTGCCGTGGGCGATGATCTTTCCGCAGGCGCGTGACGGCATCGCACGACATCCTTCGCAGCTGTACGAAGTCGGGCTCGAAGGCATCGCGCTCTTCGTCCTCGTGTGGTGGTTCGCGCGACGACCGCGACCGATCGGCGCAGTCTCCGGCGTGTTCCTGATCGGATATGGACTCGCGCGTTTTTGCGTCGAGTTCACGCGCGAGCCCGACGATTTTCTTGGGCTGCTCGCGATGAATTTGTCGATGGGGCAATGGCTTTCGATTCCGATGATTCTCGCCGGCGTCGGCATACTGGCGTGGAGCTATCGACGCGAGGGGTCGCAACGCGTTGCAACCGATCCCGTGGTGATGGACCGAAAGAAAAAATCATGAGACGCATCATCGTCGCGATCACAGGCGCGAGTGGCGCGGTCTATGGCGTGCGCCTGTTGCACGCGCTGGCTGCGATCGAATCGGTCGAGACGCACGTCGTGGTGTCGTCATCGGGTGCGCTCACCGCCTTGCAGGAACTGGACATGAAGCGCTCCGACATCGAAGCACTTGCGACTGTCGCGCATGGCGTCAGGGACATCGGCGCATCGATCGCGAGCGGGTCGTGCGACGCCGACAGCATGCTGGTCGCGCCGTGTTCGATGAAGACGCTCGCATCGATTGCGCACGGCCTCTCCGACAATCTGATCACGCGCGCGGCCGATGTGATGTTGAAGCAGCGCCGCCGCCTGGTGCTGCTCGCGCGCGAGACGCCGCTGAACCTCGCGCATCTGCGCAATATGGTCGCCGTCACCGAGATGGGCGGAATCGTGATGCCGCCGGTGCCGGCGTTCTATCAGCGGCCCGAAACGATCGCCGACATGGTCGACGACACAGTCGCGCGCGCGCTCGATCTGATCGGCTTGCAGTCACCGGCGTTGAAGCGTTGGTCGGGCATGGTGAATGCGCGCAGCGAATCGGAAGAGCCATGATTTATTGCGGACGAAATTCCTCGGCGCTGCGCGACGTCGGAATGACAAGTCCGCTCAGCGTCCGTACCAATAGCGCTGATGCCGCTCTCGATAGCGCTCGATCGCCACGCCGTTCGCGGCGAGCGTGACGGTGATCGCGCCATCGGCATCGTTGCGCAGTACCGGGATGGCGCGATCGGCGTAGCGCGCCAACACGTCGGGACGCGGATGGTTGAAGCGATTGAGGTAGCCCGATTGCACGATCGCAACGGATGGGTGGGTCGCATCGAGAAACGCATCGGACGATGACGTCCTGCTGCCGTGATGCGGGACCAGCAGCACGTCGGCGTGCAGCGAAGCCGCAGCGCGACCGATGAGATCGGTTTCCTGCGGCTTCTCGATGTCGGCGGTCAGCAGCATCGAATGTCCACCGGCCTCGACGCGCAGCACGCAGCTCTTCGCGTTCGGCTTGATCGCCGCCTTGCCTTCGCGCGCCGCATACGCGTCGGGCAACGGATGCATCAATTCGAAGCTGACGCCATCGCTGGTCCAGCGTTGGCCGGCAAGGCATCGGCCATGCTGCGGCGATGCGAGAACAATAGGGCTTTCGACGGCAAGAGAGCTGCGCACCCCATCGACCGGCATCGATTGCAGGATAGCCAGTGCGCCGCCCGAGTGATCGCTGTCGTTGTGCGAGACGATCATCGCGTCCAGGCGATCGATGCCGTGGGCGCGCAGGTAGGGCACGATGATGCGGCTGCCGGCGTCGTTGCCGGCCGCGGGTTGGGCGCCGTATTGCGGACCGGTGTCGTAGAGCACGCGCGACGCGCGCGTCTCGATCAACACCGCCGTGCCTTGCCCGATGTCGAGCGCCGTCAATCGCGCGACGCCGGTCGCGGGCCGATCGGCCGGCCACGCGAATAGCGGCAGTATCCAGAACGCGCCGACCCATCGCGACGGCACCCCGCGCGGCGCGAGCCACCACGCGACGCCGATCATCGCGCAAAAGAAAGCCCAAGCGCTCGGCGCGGGACCGGCCCACACAGCGAAGGGAGCCGAGCTCAACCAGCCCAGCCACAGTGCGAGCAACGCGACGAGCCCGTGCGCGGTGTGCAGCAGCCACGCGCCGATCAAGCCGGGCATCACGGCGCCGGCAAGAGAAAGCGGCGTGACGACGAAGCTCACCAGCGGAATCGCGATCGCGTTGGCGATCGGACTGATGATCGACACCTGATAGAAGAGCAGCAGCGTGAGCGGAGTCAGTGCGAGAGTGACGGCCCATTGCACGCGCACCGCGGTCTTGAACGAGCGCGCGAAGCGGTCGCGCCAAGTGTCGATCGGTCTGGCGATGTCGAAGCGGCCCGCAGTCACATAGAAGATCGCCCCGACGGCGACGAACGAAAGCCAGAAGCCCGCGCCCATCACGGCCCACGGGTCGAGTGCGACGACGACGAGCAACGCGATGCAGAGCACCCGCGATACGGAACTCAATCGATGCGCCCACAACGCGAGCGCGACCACCGCGATCATGTACAGCGTTCGTTGCGCGGGCACGCCGAAGCCCGCCAGCAGGCAGTAGCCGAGCGCCACCGACGTTCCCGCGAGCGCCGCGACCTTGTGCGCGGCCAGGCGGGTGCACCACGCCGGATGTCGACGCCAGATCGCGAACGCCAGCCACGCGCCGAGAGCAGCGAGCATGCTGACGTGCAAACCCGAGATCGAGACCAGATGCCCGATGCCGGTCCGGTTGAACACGATCCAGTCGGACTGCGCGATCGCGCGCTGATCGCCGACGATCAACGCCACGATCACGCCCGCGTATGGCGCGCTGTCGCGAAGCGGTTTGCCGTCGGCGAGGATGGTGAAGACGCGGTCGCGAAGCCGCGAGCGGGCGCGTTCGATGACGTGGTTGATGCTCCATACGAAGTCCGCGAGCTTGCGGGTCTT
>JBBSEF010000042.1:0-25770 GCA_038240015.1 Burkholderiales bacterium | reverse complement strand
GGACCTGTTCGCCACGCTGCGTTCCGACGCGGCTTTCTTCGCGGTTCGTCTGGTCGAAGAAGACAGCGAGACGCTGGCTGTTCGCAAGGGCGTGCCCCAGCCGTTCGCGCGACGCATCGATCGCGGCGCGATGGTGACGGTGATCGATCAGGGCGCATACGGTTACGCAGCCACCGCCGACATCTCGCGTGCGGGCCTGGAAGCCGCACTCGAGCGCGCGCATGCATGGGCGCGCGCATCGAGCGCGGCCTCGGTCATGAAATTCCCCACGCCGCGCGACGATGCGCCGCGCGGACACTACGTCTCGCCGCTTGAAAAGACCATGCTCTCGCGCCGCGATCTGTTCGCCCTGGTCGCATCGGTCGATGCGGCCGCTCAGATCGACGCTCGCGTGGTCGACAGCTTCGCGTCGGTCGAGACCTGTAATGCGACCCATCGCTATCTGACCAGCCGCGGCGGCGATGTCACCCAGATCTATCGCTTCGTGTTGCCCAACATCCAGGTCACCGCGAGCGACGGCAACGACACGCAGACGCGCAGCCTCGCCGGCCAGTACAACGGCTTCTGTCAGCAAGGCGGCGCCGAAGTGCTTGCGCGCTCGGGCTTCGAAGACGGCGGCGCGAGGGTCGCGCGCGACGCGATCGCGTTGCTCGAAGCGCCCAACTGTCCGAGCGGCAAGATGGATCTGCTCTTGATGCCCGACCAGATGATGTTGCAGATTCACGAGTCGATCGGCCATCCGCTCGAACTCGATCGCATTCTCGGCGACGAGCGCAATTTCGCGGGTACGAGCTTCGTCACGCTCGACATGTTCGGCCACTATCAGTACGGCTCGCCGCTGCTCAACGTAAGCTTCGATCCGACGCGGTCGCATCAATTCGCGAGCTATGCGTTCGACGACGAAGGCACGCCCGCCACGCGCGAACTGCTGATCAGGGACGGCGTGCTGGTCAAGCCGCTCGGCGGCGCGCTCTCGCAGGCGCGCGCCACGCATCTGCTCGGAGAGAACGTCGATCTGGGCGGCGTAGCCAATACGCGATCGTCGAGTTGGAACCGCGCGCCAATCGATCGCATGGCCAACCTCAACATCGAGCCGGGCGCCTCCAGCCTCGACCAGATGATCGCGACCATCGAGCGCGGCGTGATGATGAAGACCAACGTCTCGTGGTCGATCGACGACTCGCGCAACAAGTTCCAATTCGGTTGCGAGTGGGGCCGTTTGATCGAGAACGGAAAGCTGACGTCGCTGGTCAAGAATCCCAACTATCGCGGCGTGTCGGCCACGTTCTGGCGCAACCTGAGAATGGTCGGCAACGAGAGCACCGTCGAAATCATGGGTACGCCGTTCTGCGGCAAGGGCGAACCCGGACAGGTGATCCGCGTCGGCCATGCATCGCCTGCATGTCTGTTCGGCGACGTCGATGTCTTCGGTGCGGAGGGCGCGGCATGAGCGCGTTGCCGAAGATGAGTGCGGCCGATGACGCAGCGAGCGCCGCGACCCGCGTCGATACAGAGAATTATTTCGCCGATCTCGCGAAGGGTCTGCCGAAATACCTGCAAGGCAACGAAGCGTTCACCTGTTCGTACGCGGCCGAACAGTCGGACTTCGTGCGCTTCAATCACGCGCACATTCGTCAGGCCGGCCATATCGATCAGACTTATCTGTCGTTGCGTCTGATCGATCAGGATGGCGCGGACGGTGGCGTGGGGCAGCGACAGGCTTCGCTTTCCCTGACCCTGTCGCGCGATCTGGCAAGCGACCTGGTCCATTGCCAACGCGCCTTCGCATCGTTGCGCAACGTGCTGCCCGACCTGCCTGCCGATCCACTGTTGACGGTCGAGACCGAAGGCTTCACGTCGCGCAACGTGCGCGTCGGCCGCTTGCCGAGTGGCATGGACATGGCCGCGACCATCGCCGATGTCGGCGTCGGCCACGACCTGGTCGGCTTCCTCGCGACCGGTCCGATCCAGCGCGGCTACGCGAGCTCGTACGGCCACCACAACTGGCACGAAGTCGCCAACTTCAATTTCGAGTGGAGCCTCTATTACGAAGCCGACAAGGCCGCCAAGAGCAGCTACGCCGGATTCGAATGGGATACCGAAGTGCTGCGCGCGAAGATCATCCGCGCGGCCAACGATGTCGCCGTTCTGCGACAGCCGCCCAAGCTGCTCGACCCGGGCGCGTATCGCGTCTTCCTCGCGCCCACCGCGATGGCCGAGATCGTGTCGATGATGACGTGGGGAGGTTTCTCCGCGAAGGCGCGCGCGACGCGGCAAAGCCCGCTGCAAAAACTCTACGACGGACAAGCGAGCCTGAGCCCGATGGTGTCGATCGCCGAACACACGGCAGGCGGCTTGTCGCCAGCCGTGCAGTCCGATGGATTTCGCAAACCCGATCGCGTCAGCCTGATCGATGCAGGCAAGGCCGCAGGCCTGCTCGTGTCGCCACGCACCGCGCGTGAATACGGACTCGCACAGAACGGCGCCGAAGTCGACAACGAAGTCCCGCAATCGCTCGACATGTTCGGGGGCGGCGTCGCGCAGGAGGACGTGTTGCGCGAACTCGGCACGGGTCTATGCATCAACAACCTGTGGTACCTCAACTTCTCCGATCGCATGAATTGCCGCATGACCGGCATGACCCGCTTCGCGACCTTCTGGGTCGAGAACGGCGAAGCGGTCGCACCGGCCAACGTGATGCGCTTCGACGACAGCCTCTATCGCATGCTTGGCGACAACCTCACCGGCCTGACCGCAACGCGCGAGTTCATTCCCGATTCGAGTACCTACAAGTCGCGCGTAACGTCGAGCATGCGAGTGCCGGGGGCGTTTGTGAATGGGTTCTTGTTGACGTTGTAGCAAGATGCCCACGACGATTCGACTCGCGCGTGAAGACGAAGCGTTGGTGCTCTCGTCGATGGCGCTCGAATCCAAGGCGCATTGGCCTCATCCCGCGGCCCAGATTGCAGCTTGGTGACACGATCTCGCCATTTGGCCGAGCGATCGGCACCGAGACCCTCAAGCAACGCTGGCTTGAATCACCAATCGTTCGAAGCTTTGAGCTTGGTCAAATCGCGTCTTGTGAGTTCGCCGAAAATTTGATCTGCAATGAGTCGAATACTCGGGCGGTCCTTCGGTTCATGCCGCGCACGAGTTTATTGTCAGGGTTCGCTCCCGACATTCACCGGATACCCCGCCTCCCGCCACGCTTTCATTCCTCCATCGAGCGCCACCGCGCGCTGAAACCCCAACACCTTCAACGTCGATGCAGCCAGCGTCGAGATGCGTCCGAACTCGCAGCACGTCAGGATGCGTCGCGTCGGGTCGGGCAGTTCTTCGTTGACGCGCAACTCGAGTTGCCCGCGCGGCAACAGTCGTGCGCCGGGGATGTGGCCGCCGACATAGGCATCGCGCTCGCGCACGTCGAGGATGATCATCTCGGTGTCGCCGGCCTGCGTGCGCGACATCACTTCAGCCAACGACATGAACGGCACCGAAGCCGCCGCTTCGGCGAGCAGTTCCGCCACGGTCTTGCCGCCGCTGGTGTTGGTGCGCAGCGCCTCGGTGACGTGGGTGGGCATCGTTAGATTCAAGTTGCGCATCATGTCGACGAAGGCCGCGCGGTCTTGCGTCAACAGACGCGGGTTCTCGGCCGCTTCTTGCCCGATGGTCGAGTGGCTGCGTCCCTTGTACTCGTGCGCGGGATAGACCTTCAATGCGGGATCGAGCTTCATCACACGATTGAACAAACTGTCATACAAGGCTTCAGGGTCGCCAGTGGGCAAATCGGTACGGCCGGTCGCGCCGATCAACAAGGTGTCGCCGCTGAAAACGCGGTCTTCGGTGACGAGGCACATCGAGTCGCTGGTGTGGCCCGGCGTGTGCATCACCTTCAGCCGCAGCTTGCCCACGATCAGCATCTCGCCGTCATCGACCCGCATGTCGACCATCGGCGCGGGGCTCGCGCGATGCATCACGGCCGGTATGCCGAGTTGTCGCGCGAGTTGTCGCGTGGCCGAGAAGTGATCGGCGTGCGTGTGGGTGTCGATCGCGAAATGAATCCGCAATCCGTCGCGCGCGGCGAGCGCGAGGTAGCGATCGATCTGGCTGGCCTCGGGGTCGATCACCGCGGCCGCGCAGGTCTCTTCACAACCGATCAGATAGGACCGGCAACCTCCGTCGGTAGCGATCTGCTCGAAGATCATGTGCGGCCTCGATCATCGACCGATTGCAATTCCCTCACCCCGGCTGCTTGGTCACCCGCAAATACGGCTTGATGGTCTTGAACCCGGGGAACAGCGTCTTCGCGTCTTCGTCGTTGACAGAGCCGGCGATGATCACGTCTTCGCCATGCTTCCAGTTCACCGGCGTCGCCACCTTGTGCTTGGCGGTGAGCTGCATCGAATCGAGCACGCGCAGGATCTCGTCGAAGTTGCGGCCCGTCGTCATCGGGTACGTGAGCATCAGCTTGATCTTCTTGTCAGGGCCGATGATGAACACCGATCGCACCGTGGCATTGGTAGCGGCGGTGCGGCCGTCGGACGTGCCGGGCTCTTCGGCGGGCAGCATATTGTAGAGCTTGGAAACCGCGAGGTCGGTGTCGCCGATCATCGGATACTTCGGCATGTGGCCCTGGGTCTCCTCGATGTCCTTGGCCCACTTGTCGTGACTGTCGACCGGGTCCACCGAGAGGCCAATGATCTTGGTGTTGCGCTTGGTGAACTCGGGCTCGATCTTGGCCATGTAGCCGAGCTCGGTCGTGCATACCGGTGTGAAGTCCTTGGGGTGCGAGAACAGCACGGCCCAGCCATCGCCGATCCAGTCGTGAAAATTGATCGTTCCTTGAGTCGTCTTGGCGGTGAAGTCGGGGGCAACGTCGTTGATGCGTAGAGACATGTCGGCTCCTGGGTGAGTTGCAATTGCGGTGGCAAGGACCGTAACGATAAATCATTGCAAGGCGAAGTTCAGCATTGGCGGTCGCTTCTTCCCGCCATGCTCTCACTCATATCGAAGACAAGCCCTCCAGCAACGCATCGAAAGCCGCGATCGCCAACTGGATATCGCCCGCCGTGCTCGACTCCAGCGGGTTGTGGCTGATGCCGCCGTTCTCGCCGCGCACGAACAGCATCGCTTGCGGCATGACCTCGTGAAGTTTCATCGCGTCGTGGCCCGCGCCGCTGGGCATGCGGTGAATCGGCAGGCCGAGGCTCTGCACGGCGGCTTCCCATCGCGACTGCCATAGCGATGCGCTCGTGCAGGCGGGCACGCGCATCGTTTCTTCGGCACGGTACGACAGGCCGCGCTTCGCGCAGATCGCCGCGAGTTCGTCGAGCGCGTCGCGCACGCAGGCGTCGCGCACGTCGTCTGTCGTGGCGCGAATGTCGAGGCTGAAGTGACAGCGGCCCGCGATCACGTTGGTCGACCCGCCGGGGACGTTCAACATGCCGATCGTGCCGACCAATTCCGGCGCCGATGCGGCGCGGCGTTCCAGATAGAGCGCGAGTTCCGCGAACGCATTGACCGCATCGCGTCGGCTATTCATCGGCGTCGTGCCGGCGTGGCTCGCGACCCCGATCAACTCGCACTGGTAACGCACGCTCCCATTGATCGACGTGACGATGCCTAGCGGCAGGCCGAGCGCGTTGAGTACCGGTCCTTGCTCGATGTGGACTTCGACGAAGCCCAGATAGCGCGACGGATCGCGCGCCAGCGCTTCGATCGCTTCGCGCGTCGCGGGCAGCTCCGCCTGCGACATCGCGTCGCGCATCGTGACGCCGTCGGAATCAGTCTGGTCCAACCAGTTGAAATCGAAGCGGCCGGCGACTGCCCGCGAGCCGAGGAAGGTCGCCTTGTAACGCTGGCCCTCTTCTTCCGCGAAGCCGATCACCTCGATACCGAACGGCAAGCGGCGACCGGCGCGATGCAGCGCTTCGACGCAGGCCATAGGCACGAGGATGCCAAGGCGTCCGTCGTAGCGGCCGGCGTTGCGCACGGTGTCGTAATGCGAGCCGGTGAGAAGGCGCTTCGCGTTCGGATCGTCGGCGTCGCGGGATCCATGAAAGACGCCCACGACATTGCCCACCGCATCGATGCAGACCTCGTCGAACCCGGCCTCGCGCATCCAGCCTTCGAGCCTGCGCGCGCAGGCGCGATGGGCATCGGTGAGATAGGTGACGGTGAGCTGGCCTTTCTCGGCGTATTCACGATCGCTGAACTGCGCGAGCGTCTCGGCCTTGTCCCACACGGCGTTGCCGCGCACCGGCTTTGCATCGAAGCGTTGATCGATGCGTAGCTCAGCGATGCGATCGATCTGGCGCAGGCATTCGGCGCACTCGGCGTCGGGATGCGAGGCGAGGCGTCGTTCGAAGGCCGCGATGATTTCGGCGCGCGTCAGGCCGCGCCCTCGCGGGCCGCGCACGGCGAGGATGAAGGGCCAGCCGAAGCGCTTGCGATAGGCGTCGTTCAAGCGCTGCAGTTTCGTCGTTTCGTCAGGGCTGCAATGCGTGAGTCCGGCGCGCGCCTGCTCGTGGGTCGAGGCTTCGGTCAACGCGCCGGCGAGTGCGGCCTTGCCGGTGAGTTCCGGATGCGCGCGAATCAACGCAAGCTGAAGATGGCGATCAGCTTCGTGAACGACGCGCGCCATCGCGAATTTGAGCGCGGCCATGCTCGCGAACGGACGTTGCGCGACGGCGGCCTCTGCGATCCACGTCGAGTGCTCGTAGACGCCATCGAGCAGCGCGCGCGCATCGTCGATCGATGCGATGTTCAGGCGCGCAAGACACTCGTTCATCTCGCGCAATCGAACGGATACGCTTGCTTCCAATGCCGCGAGATGTCGATGCGCCGGCACACCCACACGTGCTCGTGCGCGGCCACGTGATCGATGAAGCGCCGCAACGCGAGGATTCGACCCGGCCTGCCGAGCAGCCTGCAATGCATGCCGACGCTCATCATCTTCGGGCGATCGAGTCCTTCGGGGTCGCCCTCGGCATAGAGCGCATCGAAGCTGTCGCGCAGATAGGTGAAGAAGTGTTCCGCCGTGTTGAAGCCCTGTGGCGTCGCGAAGCGCATGTCGTTGGCGTCGAGCGTATAAGGCACGACGAGATGCGGCACGCGTGCGCCGCCGTTCTTTTCGACTTGCGTCCACAACGGCAAATCGTCGCCGTAGTAGTCGCTGTCGTATTCATAGCCGCCTTCTTCGACGACCAGCCGGCGCGTGTTGGGACTGTCGCGGCCGGTGTACCAGCCGAGCGGCCACAGGCCATCGGTCATCTCGCGAATCGCGCGCGTCGCGTCCACCAGGTGCTCGCGTTCGATTGCTTCGGGCAGGCTTTGATAAGAGGTCCATCGCAGCCCGTGACTGGCGATCTCGTCGCCGCGCTCGATCAAACGCGCGACTAGTTCCGGATGGCGCTGCAACGCCATCGCGACGCCGAAGATCGTGAGCGGCCAGCCGACGCGCTCGAACTCGCGCAAGATGCGCCACACGCCTACGCGCGAGCCGTATTCGTAGATCGACTCCATCGACATGTGACGCGCTTCGAAGGGCTGCGCGCCGACGATCTCGGAGAGAAATGTTTCGGAAGCCGCGTCGCCATGCAACACGCTGCTCTCACCGCCCTCTTCGTAGTTCAGCACGAATTGCACGGCGATGCGCGCGGCGTTCGGCCAGCGCGCATGCGGCACGTCGCGGCCATAGCCGCGCAGGTCGCGGGGGTAGGAACTTGATGTGTCGGTCATGGCGGCGCGTGGCACGTGCAGGGCATCGATCTGAATGTCGTCGTCCTCGGTCCTCCCGACGGGAATTCGGGCAGCCGATGGTTATCCTCGCGCATCGCGCGAAAGTCTATACACTTTTGCGCCGCGACAACCATCCATGTCACGCATCGAGGCAACCATCATCGGCAAGCTCACGACCCACGTTCTCGATACGGCGCACGGCTGTCCGGCTGCGGGCATCGCGGTGACGCTGGTTCATCTCGGCGAGGTTCGTGACCGGACCCTCAAGCGGATCGTGCTCGACCTCGACGGCCGCACGCCTGCGCCACTGCTCGAAGGCGAAGCGTTCAAGAGCGGTCGCTACCGGCTGGTGTTCGACGTCGCCGAGTATTTCCGCTCGCGCGGCGTGAGCCTGGCCGACCCGCCGTTTCTCGACCGCGTGCCGATCGAGTTCTCGATTGCCCACGCCGAGGCGAACTACCACGTCCCCCTGCTCGTGTCGCCGTGGTCGTACTCGACCTATCGCGGCAGTTGAGCCCGCGCACGGCCGGCTGATTCGATGGAAGCCTATCTGCTCGACTGGGCCAATCTGCTGCTGCGCTGGCTGCACGTCATCACCGCGATCGCGTGGATCGGCACGTCATTTCATTTCGTGCTGACCGACGATCGGCTCTACAAGCCGACCGCCTCCGATCTGCTCGACCGAGGCGTCGATGGCGAATCGTGGGCGGTTCACGGTGGCGGCTTCTATCACTTCAACAAGTACCGCGTCGCGCCGAAGCATCTGCCCGCGGTACTGCACTGGTCGTATTGGGAAAGCTACGCGACCTGGCTGTCGGGTTTCGCGTTGCTCACGGTCCTCTACTTCTTCAACGCGTCGCAATTTCTGGTCGATGCCAAAGTCCTTGCGTGGTCGCCCGCAGCCGCGATCGCCGGTGCGCTCGCGTATCTGTTCGTCGGCTGGATCGTGTACGACGGCATCTGTCGCGTGGTCGGTCGCGATGCCGGCGGTCATGTCGGAGGCGATCGCAAGGTGGGTGCGCTGGTGTTCGTCTTCGTGTGCGCGGCGGCGTGGGTCGCGTGTCATTTGTTCGCGGGCCGCGCAGCGTTTCTGCTCACCGGCTCCATGCTCGCGACGATCATGAGCGCCAACGTCGCGATGGTCATCATTCCCGGCCAGCGCAAAGTCGTCGCGGCGCTGCGCGCGGGGCGGACGCCCGATCCCGATGACGGCAAGCGCGGCAAGCAGCGCAGCGTGCACAACACCTATCTGACACTGCCCGTCATCGTCGCGATGATCTCGAATCACTACGGCGCACTGGTGCAATCGCGATGGAACTGGCTCGCGCTGATTATCCTGATGGCGGCGGGCGCGCTGATCCGGCTGTTCTTCGTCACGCGACACAACGCGCCGTCGCGGTGGGAATTGGTCGTCGTCGCGCTCACGTTGATCGTCGCGGTCGCGTGGCTGGTCGCGCCCGCTCCAAGGGCATCCACTGCGCCATCGATCGCGTCATCGATCACTGCGCGCGAGCCCGCGAATCGCATCGTTGCCTTCGCGCGCGTGAAGACCATCATCGTTACGCGCTGCGTAACGTGCCACAACGCGCAGCTCGCCAGCAAGAACGTGCGGCTCGACAGCGACGATGCGATCGTCGAACACGCGCGCGACATCGATCAGCAGGTGGTCTTGCAGAAGACCATGCCGCTCAACAACGCGACCGATATGTCCGACGAAGAGCGCGCGACGCTCGCTCGCTGGATCGCGGCGGGGGCGCCGCAAAGCTAGGTGCGGTTCACACGACCGAGCGTCTCAGGGCCGGGCTCCGAGGGCCTGATACAACGCCGCCGTATCTGCGTAGCGTTGGGCCTGCGCCTTCACGCGATCGAGCGCGGTCTGCAATTGCTGGCGCTGCGTATCGAGCAGCGCCAATTGGCTGATCCCGCCCGATGCATATCGATCACTTGCGATCCGGGCGCTGTCGTGCGCGGCGCGTCCGGCTTCATCGCGGGCCTGCAGTTCATCGGCATCGTGTTGCAAGGCCCGCAATGCATCGGCGACTTCCTGCAGTCCTTGCAATACGGTCTGGCGATACGACGCGAGCGCGGCCTCGTAGGCCGCTTCGGCCGAGCGCTTCTTCGCGCGCAATTGACCGCCGTGAAAAATCGGCTGGGTCAGCCCCGCTCCGATATTCCACACATTGATCCCCGTCAACAGGTCCGACACGCTGGTGCGTTGGGTGCCGGCGCCGCCCGACAACGTGATCTGCGGGTACAGGTTGGCGGTCGCGACGCCGACGTTCGCACTGGCTTGATGCAGCAGCGCTTCCGACGCGCGGATGTCGGGCCGCTCGCGCGCGAGCGCAGACGGCAAGGTCAGCGGCAACTCGGTCGGCAAGGTCAGCGCATCGAGGTCGATAGCGCCCGCGCCGCCTTGCCCGTCGTTGTCGACGCCCGGCTCGGCCGGCGCACGACCCAGATAGACAGCGAGCTGATGATCGGCCTGCGCGAGTTGCTTGCGCAACGACGGCAAGCCCGCGCGCGCCTGCTCGGACTGCGTGCGCTGGCCGAGCAGATCGGCGCGCGACACGCCGCCGAGCGCGTAACGCCGTTCGGTGATCCGAAGCTGCTGCATCTGCGCGTCGAGGATCGCCTCGGTGAGCGCGATCTGCCTTGCGAACGATGCGCGCCGAAACGCCGTCGTCACCACGTTGCCGGCCAGCGACGAGCGCGCCGCGTCGAGCTCGTACCGCTGATAGTCGACCTGCGCCGCGAGTCCCTCGAGTGCGCGCCGGTTCGCGCCGAAAAGATCGAGCGTGTACGACACGCTGACCGAAGCGTTGTACAACGTGAACGGACCCGGCTGCTTGATATTCGGAATGCCGAATGAGGCCGGATCGACTTTCTCGCGCGTGACCGACAGCTTTGCATCGAGCTGCGGCAACTCGGTGGCGGCCGCCTGCGCGAGATGGTCCTCTTGCGCTTGCGTGAGCTTCATGCGCGCCTGCACCAGGGTCGGGCTGTCGTCGAGCGCCTGCTGCACGAGCCGGTCCAACGCGTTCGAACCGAATGCCCGCCACCACGCACCGCCTATCGATTGCGCGTCCACGAAGCGCTGCGCGGCGCCGCCCGGTCCTGTCGATGCGCTGGTGACGGTTGGCTGCGGCGCGGGCGTGTAGATCGATGGCGCGGTTGCGGGCGGCGTGTGGAAATCTGGCCCGACCGTGCAGCAGCACAGCGCGAGCGCCGCGCACATCGCCACGACGACTCGACGAGGTCTCGATGGATTCGGCATGATCGCGCCCTTTCAAGGAGCTTTCAATCGAGCGTGCGCCGGTAGAACTTCACCGCGATCGCCATCACCACGCAAAGGAAGATGAGTAGCGGCCATACGTGCGGCCACAGTTCAGGCCAGGTGTTGCCCTTCAACAGGATGCCGCGCACCAGCCGATTGAAATACGTCAGCGGCAGCACGTTGCCGATCAACTGCGCCCACTTCGGCATGCCCGCGAACGGAAACATGAAACCCGACAGGAGCAAGCTCGGCAGGAAATAGAAGATCGTCAACTGCATCGCCTGCAACTGATTTTGCGCGAGCGACGACAAGGTGATGCCGACCGTCAGCGTGGCCGCGATGAACAACAAGGAAGCCAGATAGATCTCGATCACGTTGCCGACGAAGGGCACGCCGAATACGTAGCGAGCCGCGGCGAGGATGATAGTCACCTGGACCAGGCCGATCGCGATGTACGGAACGATCTTGCCGGTCATCACCTCGATCGGCAGCACGGGCGTCGCGAGCAGGTTCTCCATCGTGCCGCGCTCGCGTTCGCGCGTGATCGCGAGGCCGGTCATCATCACCATCGTCAGCGTCAGGATCACGCCCATCAGACCGGGCACGATGTTGTATTGCGAGATGCCTTCGGGGTTGTACATCCGATGGACATTCACATCGAAAGCGGGAGCGCCAACGGCGAGTTTCGACAGTGCTCCGGTGAGGTCTCTTTGCAGCACCGCCGTCGCGATAGCCGGCAGTGCACCGAGCGCCGTGCCGATCGCGACCGGATCGGTCGCATCGGCTTCCACCAGCAGCGACGGATGCGCGCCCTTCGCGAGATCGCGCGTGAAGCCCGCGGGGATGTTGAGCACGAACTGCACTTCGCCATTGGCGAGCGCGCGGTGGCCCGACGCCTCGTCGGGAAGCGTGGCGACGATTTCGAAATAGTCCGAGTTGCGCATCGCCGCGATGAAGCTGCGCGTGAATTCGCTCTGGTCGGCCATGATCACGGCGGTCGGCAGGTGCTTGGGGTCGCTGTTGATCGCAAAGCCGAACAGCGCCATTTGCATGATCGGCACGCCGACCATCATCGCGAACGTAATTCGGTCGCGGCGCAGTTGCAGGAATTCCTTGCGCGCGACACTGGCCCATCGCGCCAAAGAAAACATGCGCGACGACTTCATCGGCTGGCGCTCCCTTGTCCGGAATAGTCATCGGACGTGCGGCTCATCATGTAGATGAACACGTCCTCCAGACCGGTCTCGATTCGCTCGACGCGCATCGACGCATCGCTCGATTTCAGTCGGTCGAGCGACGCCTGCAACGCATGCTCGTCGGCCCCGCTCACGTGCAGCGAAGAGCCGAACACGACGGTCTGCGCCACGCCCTCGGTCTTGCGCAAACGCTCGGCCAGCTCCACCAGGTTGTCGCCATAGATAGCCCAGGTCGACAGGTGCTGCGAATCGATCACTTCACGCGCGGTGCCTTGCGTGAGCAGCTTGCCGTAGGCGATGTAGGCGAGCTTGTGGCAGCGCTCGGCCTCGTCCATGTAGTGCGTGCTGACCAGTACCGAGATGCCGCGCGCGGCGAGCCGATGCAACTCCTCCCAGAAGTCGCGCCTCGCGGTCGGATCGACGCCGGCGGTGGGTTCGTCGAGCAGCAGCAGTTGCGGCTCGTGCAGCATGCAGGCGGCCAGCGCAAGACGCTGCTTCCACCCGCCCGACAGCGCGCCCGCCATCTGGTCCGCGCGGCTCTCGAGTCCGAGGCCCGCGAGCGCTCGATCGACCGCTTCCTTGCGATTGCCCATCTCGTAGATGCGCGCGACGAAGTCGAGATTTTCTCGAATCGTCAAGTCGTCCCAGTACGAGAACCGCTGCGTCATGTAGCCGGCGCGTCGCTTGATCTGCGCACTTTCCTTGACGATGTCGTAGCCCAGGCAGGTGCCGCTGCCCGAGTCGGGCGTCAGCAAGCCGCACATCATGCGTATGCACGTCGTCTTGCCGCTGCCGTTCGGTCCGAGAAATCCAAAGATCTCGCCGTGGCGAACCTGCAGCGACACGTCCTTGACGACGTGCTTGTCGCCGAAGCTCTTGTTGAGGTCGTGGACGTCGATCGCATAGTCCGACGTGGCGGAGTCGGCATCGCGCGTCATCGCAAACTCACCTCGACCGGCTGGCCCGGATGCAGCTTGGGCGCATCGACCGCCTGCGGACGCGCCTCGACGAGGAACACCAGCTTGGCGCGATTCTCGTTGCTGTAGATGACCGGCGGCGTGTACTCGGACTGCGCCGACACGAAGCTGAGCACGGCCGGCACTTCGGCCGCGCAGCCGTCGCAGCGAATCAGCACCGACCGGCCCGGCACGAGCGAGCCGACCACCGTCTCTGGCACGAAGAAGCGCACCTTGACGTTCTCTGGCGGCAGCATGCGCACGACCGGGCTGCCGGCGGGCACCCACTCGCCGGCGCGATACATGGTGTCGAACACCAGCCCGGCTTGCGGCGCACGAATGTTTTTCTGATCGAGCTTCCATTGCGCTTGCGCGAGCGCGGCCTCCGCAGCGCGCACCTGCGCAACCTGGGCCTTGACCTGCTCGGGTCGATTGGGCAGGCGCGCGACGGCGATCTGGCTTCCGAGTTCGCGCACCTTCGCCGCAGTCGACTGTGCCGATGCGCGTGAATCATCGAGTTGCATTTGCGCTATGCCGCCGATCCGGTATTGCTCCTGATCGCGCCGGTATTGCGTGACGGCCCGTGTCGCATCGGCCTCTGCCTGCTGCAGCTGAGCCTGCGTTACCGCGATCTCTTGCGCACGCTTGCCGGTCTGCACGTCGGCCTGCTGCGACTGTGCCGCAAGCAATTGCTCGCGCGCCTGCCTTACGGCGGCAGCTTCGTTCTCCGCCTCGAGCACGAACATCGGCGCAGCTGCCTGCACGTTCTGGCCGCGCGCCACTGCGAGCTGCGTCAGTTGACCCGCTTGCGACGACGCAAGATAGACGAATTCTCCTTCGACGTAGCCGTGGTAGGTATTCGTCGTGCGTTGCGAACAGCCGGCGCAGGCGACAGTGAACAGAAGCGTCGCGGTGCACGAACGAAGAGAGGACGATCTGTTCATGGGGCTGTTCTCCGGGGCCGGAGCGCCGGCGTTTTTCGGGCGCGTGCAACAGCAGCAGCAGGAGCAGCGCGGGCGCGCTTGCCGCGCTTGCCGCGCAGCCCATGCATCAGCAGAGCCATCACGTGAGCTTCCAGGTTGGCGCGATCGAACGAACCCGGCTGATTCAGGCGCTGCCAAAGCTTCGCAGTCGCCTGCGGCAACATCACCAGCGCGAGGATCGAATTGAACAACAACAGCGGGTCGATCTGCGCGTTCAGTTCGCCGCGCGCCCTGGCGCGCGCCACACCTTGTCCGAAGCCCTGAACCTTCTTCACCGGGATGTGACGGAAGGCCCGCTCGCGCAGCAAGCCGCCCTCGTTGACGATCTCGCGCAGCCAAAGCGACGGCAGCCAAGGCATCTGTTCGGTGACGTCGAACATACGCCTCACGATGCCCTGCACCTGCGCCAGCGTGGCGTCGTCCGCCGGATCGACCGGCTCCCAGACCGCGAGGAAGGCGCGCGCAATCCGCTCTTCGACAACGGCATCGAGCACGCGCTCGCGAGTCCTAAACCAGTAGTGCACCATCGCCGACGTGACGCCGCCGGCTGCGGCGATTTGCGCGACCGTGGTACTGGCGACGCCGCGCTCGGCAAACAGCGATGTGGCCGCGTCGAGGAGGTGCTCGCGAGCATCGTGATCGGGGGCGCGGCTGCGCCGACCTACAGCGGCGGGACGAAGATTGGTACGCACGCCTGAACACTAATTGACGAGTTAGTTAGTGTCAAGCGCGGCGATGGCGTCCAAGCATGCGAATGCCTACGCGGGTTGCGCTATTGCCTTCGCGCAATCGCGCGCGCGTTCGTGCTCGATCGCCTGCACCAACTGTGCGACAACCGCGACCGCGATCGTCGCGGGCTCCTTGCCGGCGATGCCTTCGATGCCGATCGGACAGGTGATGCGTTCGATGGCCGCGTCGTCGAAGCTGCGCTGCCTCAACTGTTGCTCGAAGCGGCGGCGCTTGGTGATCGAGCCGATCAGTCCGAGCCACGCGAAGTCGCCGCGACGCAGGATCGCTTCGACGATGCGCAAGTCGAGATCGTGTTGATGTGTGAGCACGAGATGGAAGCATCCCGCTGGTGCGGCCGAGACTTCGGCCTCGACCGGCTCGACGCACACGCGCTCGATGTTCGCCGATGAAGGCTCGATGGGAAATGCGTCGTCGCGTTCGTCGATCCATTGCACGCGAACCTCGAGCGTACCGAGCAGATGGGCGATGGCTCGGCCGACGTGGCCCGCGCCGTAAAGCTGAATGACCGTTGCGTATTGGTCGAGCGGCCAGTCGGCGAGTGCGTCGTCGTCGAGCCTTCGATAGCGCAAGGTCACCGCGCCGCCGCAGCACTGGCCGAGCGATGCGCCCAGGGCGATCTCTTCCGGGCCGGGCCATCGCGACGGATCGCGCAACGCGGCTCGCGCTTTTGCAATCGCCTGCCATTCGAGATGTCCGCCACCGATCGTTCCGGCGCAGTCGCCGGCCCACACCAGCATGCGCGTGCCGGCTTCGCGCGGGACGGAGCCGCGAGTTGCGATGACTTCGATGATGACCGAAGCCTCGTCACGCGCGACCCGTTGCTGCGCAAGAACGCGAAGAGAATCGCTCATCGGCGTCAAGAACCTATCCGTGAATGAGACGGCCCTGCGCACGCACCGCATCGATCGCATCGAGCACCGTTTCAGGCGTCGCCGGTGCGCGCAGCGGAGGATCGACGCGACCCGATCCGCACGCGGCCACCGCATCGCGAATCGCGAGGAACACCGAGAACGCGAGCAGCAGCGGCGGCTCGCCCACGGCCTTGCTGCGATGGATGCTGTCGGCGACATTGGCTGCGTCATAGAGCGCAACGTTGAAGATCGCAGGACAGTCGTTCGCAGTCGGAATCTTGTAGGTACTGGGCGCGTGGGTCGCCAGCAGGCCGGTGGTCGGATGCCACACCAGTTCCTCGCTGGTGAGCCATCCGACGCCTTGCACGAAACCGCCTTCGATCTGGCCGAGATCGATCGCGGGATTGAGCGAACGGCCCACGTCGTGCAGCAGATCGGCACGCAGCACGCGATGCTCGCCGGTCAGCGTGTCGACCAGCACCTCGCTGACCGCCGCGCCGTAGGCGAAGTAGAAAAAGGGCTTGCCCTTCATCGTCTCGCGATTCCAGTGGAGGCCGGGGGTCGCGTAGAAGCCGTCGCTCCACAATTGCACGCGCTCGGCATACGCCTTGGAAATCACGTCCTCGAAGCTGCGATCGAAACCCGGTCCGACGACGCGGCCGTCGATGAAACGCAATGCGGACGCGTCCACACCCTCGAACTTCGCGAGCATCGCCGCGATTCGCGCGCGAATGCGCAGCGCCGCATCCTCGGCCGCCTTGCCGTTCAGGTCGGACCCGGTCGACGCTGCGGTCGCCGATGTGTTGGCGACCTTGTGCGTGTCGGTCGCCGTCACGCGCACGCGTGCGAGGGATATACCGAACACCTGCGCCACCACCTGCGCGACCTTGGTATGCAACCCCTGTCCCATCTCGGTCCCGCCGTGATTCACCAGCACCGAACCATCGGCGTAGACGTGCACCAGCGCGCCGGCCTGGTTGTAATGCGCGACGTTGAACGAGATGCCGAACTTGACCGGCGTGAGCGCGATGCCGCGCTTGAGTACCGGACTCCTTGCGTTCCAGTCCGCAATTTCTGCGCGCCGCTTTTCGTAGGCGCTCGATGCGACGAGCCGATCGACCAGCGGTGCGACGATGTTGTCGTCGATGGTCTGATCGTAAGGCGTCACGTCGCGCTCGCCGATGCCGTAGAAGTTCGCGCGTCGCACCCCGAGCGGATCGCGTCCGAGGCGCCGCGCGATCGAGTCGAGGATCACTTCGATCGCGATCGCACCCTGCGGCCCGCCGAAGCCGCGAAACGCCGTGTTGCTCTGCGTGTCGGTGCGCGCGCTGTATCCATGGATCGCGACTTCGGGCAACCAGTACGCGTTGTCGAAGTGGCAGAGCGCGCGCGTCATCACCGGCGACGAGAGATCGGCGCTGTGTCCCGCGTTCGAGATCATGTCGATCTCGACGCCGAGGACGCGACCCTCGTCGTCGTATCCGACCTCGTAACGAAAATCGAAACCGTGACGGCGACCGGTGATGAGGAAGTCGTCGTCGCGATCGAGCCGCAACTTGACCGGCCGTCCCGTCAGGCGCGCTGCGATCGCGGCGATGCACGCGAACGGCGCCGACTGCGACTCCTTGCCGCCGAAGCCGCCGCCCATGCGGCGGCATTCGACCTGCACGTCGTGCGACGCGACACCGAGCGCGCGCGCCACCGCGTGCTGCATCTCGGTCGGATGCTGGGTCGAGCACAGGACGCGCATGGCGCCGCGCTCCTGCGGCACCGCGTAAGAGATCTGGCCTTCGAGATAGAAGTGTTCCTGGCCGCCAACCGACAGCGTCCCTTCTAAGCGATGCGGTGCGGATGCGATCGCCTTGCGTGTCGCGCCCGGCCCGCTCTCGCGAATCAGATGCATGGGAGGCACGACGTAGCGCCGCATCGCATGCGCTTCGAGCGCGCTCAGGACCGGTGCGCGCGACTCGATGGTGACGAACTGTTGTGCGCGCGACGCGATGCGACGCGCCGTGTCGCGGCTGTCGGCGAGGACCACGAACAGCGGTTGACCGAGATAGCGCACTTCACCGTCGGCGAGAATCGGCTCGTCGTCGAGTATCGCGCCGCACTCGTTGACGCCGGGAGTGTCGGCCGCGACCAGGATCGCGACTGCACCGGGCAGCCGCTTCAAGCCTTCGACATCGATGGCGACGAGCTGACCGCTTGCGACCGGCGCGAGCCCGAGCGCCGCGTGCAACGTGCCGGTCCACTCGGGCAGATCGTCGATGTAGGCGGCCTCACCGGCCACGTGCAGCGCGGCCGATTCATGGGCGACCGGCGCACCCACGACTTGCGGTGCGGCTTCGATCGCGCGCTCGAGCAGAAACGGATCGGCTTCGCGATTCATCGCGTCAGCGTGCGATGCCGCGCGGCACTTGCGCAGCGCCGATGCGCGCAGGCCAGACCGTCAATGCGTCGGGCGCGAGAGGCGCGTCGATGCGCGTCTCGAGCCACAGCCGCCGCAGCAGATTCGCGGCGACTTTTTGTCGATAGCGCGCCGAGGCGCGCAAATCGGTCATCGTCGTGAAGTCGATTGCGAGCGCGTCGATCGCGCGCTGCAAACTCGCTTCATTCCACGACGCGTCGAGCACCGCGGCTTCGGCCTGCGCAGCGCGCTTGACGATCGCGGCCATCCCGCCGAACGCGAATCGGGCGTGTACGATGCGCCCGCCTTCGATGCGTATCGCAAGACCCGCGCACACCGCCGAGATGTCGCAGTCGTAGCGCTTGCTGATCTTGTAGCCGCGCACGACGGCGCCGTCGGCGATGCGAGGCACTTCGATGGCCTCGATGAACTCGCCGGGCGCGAGCCGATTCTTCATGTAGCCGACATAGAACGCGTCGAGCGCGATGCGCCGCTGCATCGATCCGCAACGAAGTAGCAGGGTCGCGTCGAGCGCGAGCAGGACAGGCGCGCTGTCGCCGATCGGCGATCCGTTGGCGACGTTGCCGCCCATCGTGCCGGCCAGGCGCAGGGGCAGCGATGCGAAGCGCAACTGCATCTCGCAAAGCGCGGGCGCCATCGCGACCAGCGCGGACCACGCGGCTTCGAGCGATGCCCCGGCGCCGATCGTCAGCACATTGCCTTTCCATTCGATCGCTTTCAGGCGATCGATCGCATCGACGCGAATCTGCTGCGTCATCGCGCGAAACTGCTTCGTCACCCAGAGACCGACATCGGTCGCGCCCGCGACGAGCCGCGCATCGGGATGCGCTTGGTAGAGCGACGCCAGCGCATCGATGGTGCGCGGTGCGGCGACCCAACTGTCCGCGCCGCTCGCATCGACGGCCGCCGATGCGCTCTCCGGCGCGCGGTAGTCGAGCGGTGCATCACCGGCGAAACGATCGAGCAGGTGCACGACGGCCACGCGATCGATCATCGCAGTGCGTGTATCGAACATCGTCTCGCCCGCATCGAGGATGGTCCGATAACCGGTGCAGCGACAGAGGTTGCCGGACAGCGCATCAGCGATACCCTGTCGCGTCGGCCGCGTGTTCGAAGCGACGTGATTCTCGTAGCAGGCCGCAAGCGCCATCGTGAAGCCCGGCGTGCAGAAGCCGCATTGCGAGCCGTGACACGCGACCATCGCGCGCTGCGCGGGATGTAGCAACTCGCCGCTTTCGGTGTGCCCACCACGCGTCAAATCCTCGACCGTGAAGAGCGCCTTGCCATCGAGCGACGACAGGAACTGCAAGCACGAATTGACCGGGCGCAGCGCCAGACCGTCCGGCGCATCGTCGTCGCGCGAGCCGACCATCACCATGCAGGCGCCGCAATCGCCTTCGTTGCAGCCTTCCTTGGTCCCCACGCGATGCGCGTCTTCGCGCAGCCAGTACAACACGCTCATCGTGGTCGGCGCGTGCGCGACTTCGACGATCGCGCCGCGATGGACGAAGCGAATGGCTCGGGCAGCGGGCTCGTGCATGCAGAAGGGGGGAGCGCCTCTGGATGCGCTCGACGAAGATGGCAATCCAGTTTACCGCGCCCTCTGCGTCATTCGGGCAATTCACGCGCCTCGCGTGACGGAGGCTCTAGGGGCGCGGCACTTTCGCGAGGGCCGCGATCCACGTGCTCACGCGATCGATCACGTCCTGCGATACCAGACCCGGCTTCTCGTACTCGGCCGGCGACATCGACCCCCTGCCGTCGATCATCAGGTGACCGACGCTGGCAAACTCCACCAGCCGCGTGTTCGGACGCGAGCCGATGCGCTCCTCCCACAAACGCTTCTCACTTATCGGCACCTGAAAATCGCGACCACCGAAGATCAACAGCGCCGGCAAGCCCGGTTGGTCGAGCAGCGCAGCCGCCGGATCGTACCGGCCGACGTCGAGCCACGCGGAGGCCGGCATGCCCAGCAACAGAGGGCCGGCCGGCGGATCATCCTTGCCCTGGGTGATCAACCGCCGCACGTTCTCGCGCCGCGTCCTGACGTCGTCGAGCGTCTGCGCATTGACGGTCGGAACGGTCAGCAGCGCGAGGAACTCGTATTGATAGACGATCAGGTCGGCGAGCGGCGTCTCGGGCGCCGCGAGCATGACGATGCCCTCGACGCGAATGCCTTTCTTCGCGGCCGCCACAACGATGCGCGGCGCAAGCAGCGCCCCCAGACTATGGCCGACGATGAAAAGCGGCCCGGCGTCGTTGCGCGCGGCCACCATCGCGAGAGCGGCCACAGCGTCGTCGACGACCTCGTCGTCGAGCGTCCAGTTGCGCAACTCGCTCTTGAAGCGCTGCCCGAGAGCCTTGGTGCGCTTGTCGTAGCGAAGACTCGCGATGCCTTGCGCTCCCAGCCCGTACGCCAGGTCGCGCAAAGGCTTGTTCGGACCGATCGTCTCGTCGCGATCGTTGGGACCCGAGCCGTGCACGAACACGACGAACGGAACCCGCTTGTCCGACGTCGGCAGCAGCAATGTGCCGGGCAGCGGCCAGCCCTCGGCGCCGGCGACGATCTCTTCTTCGCGCACGTTGTCGGGCAGCGGCACGGGCTTGGCTTCGGGCGGCAGCGGTTCAAAGACCATGCCGCCGATCTGACCCTTGGCGTTCATCGCCAGTCGCAGCTTCATCGGCGCCAAAGAAAATGTGCAACGATATTCAGCCACGGTGTAGGCCTTGGCCGCACTGGTCGTCGGCGCGGCGCAGTCCTGCAAGGATCCGAACTTCTGCTTCATGCCGGCCGATGAAGCGACAAACTTCTCGTGCGAAGTGGTGTCGCGCATGCGCGTGTCGAAACGCGCTTCGATGGCCTTCAGATCGTCGCTGCGCAGCGCCTGGATAACGGCCTCGCCTGACGCACGCAACGCCTCGGGCAGCGGCACGGCGTCCGGCTTAACCTCGGGTACGGGCGCCGGTATCTGCGCGCCGACCGTGAACGAGGCGAGGCCCAGGAGCGCGGCCGCAAGCAAGGCGAGTCGTTTTGGCGTCATGGTCGGGTCCCTGGTGTAGCGTCAGTGTGCACGGGTGTTTTCGCGGGTCGATGAGTGGAACGGTCAGTGATCGTGGTTCATGGCCGCGAATCCGGCGCGGCTGAGCGCTTCGATGACATCGGCGACGTGCTCGTGGCCGCGCGTCTGCATCACGAAATCCACTTCGACGCTTTGCACCGGCAGGGTGGTGAAGGCACGTTGATGATGGACCTCTTCGATGTTCGCTCCCGCGTCGGCGATCAGTGCGGTGGCGCGTGCGAGCGCGCCGGGCAGATCGCGCAGGTCGACACGGATGCGCGCCAGCCGCCCCGCGCGGACCATGCCGCGCTCCACGATGCCGGCCAGCATCAGCGGGTCGATGTTGCCGCCGCAGAGCACGAGGCCGATGTGCCGGCCCACATAGCGATCGTCGCCCGCGTCCTTTGCCCGCAACAGCGCCGCGAGTCCCGCCGCGCCCGCGCCTTCGACCACGGTCTTCTCGATTTCGAGCAGCATCACGATCGCCTGTTCGATGTCGGACTCCGACACCAGCACGATGTCGTCGACCAGCGCTTCGACGATAGGCCGCGTGATCGCGCCGGGGGACTTGACCGCGATGCCCTCGGCGATGGTGTTGGTGCCGCTTGCGCGATCTTCACCTTTGATGGCCGCGTACATCGCGGGGAAGCGCTCGGTCTGCACGCCGATGATTTCGATGTCGGGCTTGATCGCCTTGGCGGCGATCGCGATGCCCGAGATCAATCCGCCGCCGCCGATCGCGATCACCAGCGTGTCGAGTTCGGGCACGGCTTCCATCATCTCGAGGCCGCAGGTGCCCTGCCCCGCGATGATCGCTTCGTCGTCGTAGGGATGGATCATCACCAGGTTGCGCGACGCGGCGAGCGCGACCCCGTGCGCCTTCGCATCGTCGAAGCTTTCGCCTTCGAGCACGACCTCGGCGCCGAAGCGCCGCGTATTGGCGACCTTGACCGCGGGCGCGAAGCGCGGCATCACGATCACCGTCGGGATGCCGATCCGCGACGCGTGATACGCCACACCCTGCGCGTGATTGCCCGCCGACACCGCGATCACGCCGCGCTGCTTCTCTTCATCGGTCAGCGCCTGCAAGCGGTTGAGCGCCCCGCGTTCCTTGAACGACGCGGTGAACTGCAGGTTCTCGAACTTCAGCCACACCTCGGCCCCGATGATTTCGGAGATCGTGCGCGAATGCACGAACGGCGTGTCGAGCACCTGACCGGCGATGGTGGCGCGGGCGGCGCGGATGCGTGCGAGGTCGATCACGGCGAGCGGCAGACGAAGGGGGCGAGTGGCGATGGGCTGCGATTGTAGGTCAAGCGCACCCATGCAGCGGCCGCGCGAGCGAGGCGCCATATCGGGTAAGCTCTTTTGCGATCACTCACGCGCTGAAGAACCACGATGTCCGAATCCGGCGAGTCCTCAACTTCTCGACACGATGTCCTGATCGCGGGTGGCGGCCTCGCGGGTCTCGCGCTGGCCTTGCAGTTGCGAGACGCGATGCCCGACCTCGACGTGCGCGTCATCGAGCGGCGCGCGCATCCCGCGCCCGAGGCCGCCCACAAGATCGGCGAGTCGAGCGTTGAAATCGGTGCGCACTATTTTTCCGAGACGCTCGGCCTGCGTGAACATCTCGATGAAAAACATCTGCGCAAGTTCGGCTTCCGTTTTTTCTTCTCCGAAGGCGAACGCGATCTGCAGGGCGTGACCGAACTCGGCGCGAGCCGCTACATGACGACGCCGTCATGGCAGATCGATCGCGGCATCTTCGAAAATTTTCTCGCCGAGGAAGTCGTGCGACGCGGCGCGCGCCTCGATGTCGGCGGCTCGGTCAAGCGCATCGATCTCGATCCCACCGGTCATCGCATCGAAGTCGAAAAGGACGGCCAGCGCGAGACGATCGTCGCTCGCTGGCTGATCGACGCGTCCGGACGCGCGGGCCTGCTCAAACGCAAGCTCGATCTCGCCGAAGACAACGGGCACGAAGCGAACGCGGTCTGGTTTCGCATCTCCGAACGGCTCGAGATCGATGCCTGGGTCGAGGACCCCGCGTGGCGCGCGCTCTGCTCGCCGCCCGCGCGCTGGCTGTCGACCAATCACATGTGCGGCGCGGGCTACTGGCTGTGGCTGATCCCGCTGGGCTCGGGCGCGCATTCGGTGGGCATCGTCGCCGACGCGGCGATGCATCCGCTGTCGACCATGAACACCTTCGAGAAAGCGATGGAATGGATCGCCGCGCATCAGCCATCGGTGCACGACGCGATCGCGCGCGTCTTCGCCGACAAGCCCGACGCGCTGATGGATTTCGCGTACTTCAAGAATTTCTCGTACGGCTGCAAGCAGGTGTTCTCGGACCAGCGCTGGGCGTTGACCGGAGACGCGGGCCTGTTTCTCGACCCGTTCTATTCGCCGGGCTCGGACTTCATCGCGATCGGCAATACCTTCATCACCGATCTGATTCGTGCTGACAGGGCCGGCGAGAAGATTCGCGCGCCCGCGCTGCTCTACGGTGAGCTGTACCGCTCGTTCTACGAAAGCACGCTCACGCTGTTTCAGGATCAGTACGCGCTGTTCGGCAACGCGCGCGTGATGCCGGTCAAGGTGCTGTGGGACTACACCTACTACTGGGGCGTGTTGTGCCAGCTCGTGTTCCAGAATCGACTGACCGATCGCGTCGCGATCGTCGCGCTTAACGAACCGCTGCAACGCGCGCGGCGCCTGAACGCACGCATGCAGATCCTGATGCGCGCGTGGGGCGCCGCGACCGACCCGGCGCAACCGAACGACGCGCGCAGCGCGCGAACGCGCGAGGCCGCGCACAGCGGCGTGATGCTCGATCAGGCGAGCCTGCCCTGGTTCGCCGAACTCAATCGCGGTCTGCGCGACGTGCTCGACGATGTCGCGTTTCATGCGCGGGTCGTCGCCAATGTCGCGCAGCTCGAAGTGCTTGCCGAAGAGATCACCGCGATGGCAACGCGCGATGCGCCCGAGCTTGCGACAGCGACGCAGGCCGATGTGAAGCGGCAGGTCGATGCCTCGTTGCTGTTCGGCATGGCGGCGTAGGTGCGCGTCGGTCTGAACTGCGCTCACGTACCGAGCCACACCCTTGGTGAACGACCCTCTGCTCGAACTCTCGGGCATCGAAAAGCGACTGCCGAACGGCCGCGTGCTGTTTCGCGGACTCGACTTTACGCTCCCGCGCGGTGAGTTCGTTGCGATCATGGGCGAGTCAGGCATCGGCAAATCGACGCTGCTGAACATCGTCGCGGGTCTCGACAGTGTCGATGCGGGAGCGGTGCGCTTCAATGGGCGCGATCTCGCGGCTCTCGACGACGATACCCGCACGGTGGAACGTCGCGACCACATGGGCTTCGTGTTCCAGGCGTTTCACGTGCTGCCGCACCTGTCGATCGCGCAGAACATCGCGCTGCCGCTGGTTCTTCAACGCGCGGCGCGTGAGGAGATCGACGAACGTACGCAGGCGATGCTCGCATCGGTGGGCCTCGCGACACGCGGCGATGAATTTCCCGCCGTGCTGTCGGGCGGCGAGCTGCAACGCGTCGCGATCGCGCGCGCGCTGATCCATCGTCCGATACTGCTGCTGCTCGACGAGCCGACCGGCAATCTCGATCCGGAAACCGCGGCGCGCATTCTCGCGTTGATCGACGAGCGACGGCGCGACCACGATGCTGCGACCTTGCTGGTCACGCATTCGGAAGTCGCGGCCGCAAAGTCCGACCGCGTGCTTCGTCTGCGCGAAGCCGGCCTTGCGCAAGACGCGATCAAAGGTCATGTCGTTCACATCGGTGATCGTCACGCGCCTCGCGCATCGGGTCGATGAGGCTGTTCTTCTGGCTCGCTTACGGCGAGTGGCGCGCGCAGCCGATCCGCAACGCGCTCTCGGTCGCTGCGATCGCGATCGGGGTCGCGCTCGGCTTCGCGGTCCACCTCGTCAATGCGGCTGCGCTCGAAAGCTTCACGAGCGGGCTGAACCGCGTGCGGGGCTCGGCGGACCTGGAAATTCGTGCGAGTACGCCGGCCGGCTTCGACGAGGAGGTCTATGCGCAGCTGATGGCGACCGGCGGCGCCGAGGCGGGGGGTGCGTCGCATGCGGGCGCATCGTCGGCGGCGTCGTCGGTCGCATCATCGATCGCCGTCGCGAGTCCCGTGATCGAGCGGGACGTGACGCTGACGGACGAGCCCGCGATCAGCCTGCATATCAGCGGCATCGACGCGCTGCGCGCGGTGCGCGTCACACCCGCGCTGGTCGGCAGGCCCGACCGCGTGCACGACCGCGTGAGCGATGGCGCGGACGAGGCAAGGCGCGAGAGCGAACAGCGCGTGCCCGCGTGGTTCGATCCCGACGCGCTCTTCGTCACACCCGCTTTTCTCGATGCGACTCACAAGCGTGTCGGCGATCCGATCGCGTTGCAAGTCGGCGAACGCCGCGTCGATCTGCGTATCGCGGGCCGCCTGGTCGATGATGAGGAAGCGAACGCGCGAACGCCTTCGTCCGCGTCTTCTTCTACCGGTCCG
>JBBSEF010000041.1:0-26366 GCA_038240015.1 Burkholderiales bacterium | reverse complement strand
TCTGTCCATTTTTCCGAAACGCCGCGTCAACCAGCGCATCGCCGACGCCAAGCCCGATGCGATTCACGTCGCCACCGAGGGTCCGCTCGGCATCGCCGCGCGCGCCCATGCGATCAAGCATCGCCTGCCGTTCACGACCGCGTATCACACGCGCTTTCCCGAATACGTCAAGGCGCGCATCGGCGTGCCGCTGGCGATCACCTATCGCTTCCTGCGCTGGTTCCACGGTCGATCGCACGCGATCCTGGTTCCTACACGCGTCGTCAAAGCCGACCTCGAGGCCGCGGGCTTCGCCGCCGAGCGCGTCGTGCTGTGGTCGCGCGGCGTGGAGCTCGACGTCTTCAAGCCCGGAGCGCGAGCGCGCAACGATTTGCGTCCTCCGATCTTTCTCTACGTCGGCCGAATCGCGGTCGAAAAAAATATCGAGGCCTTTCTCGAACTCGATCTGCCGGGCAGCAAATGGGTCGCGGGCGAAGGCCCGCTGCTGCCGCGGCTGCGCCTCGAATATCCGAACGCGCGCTTCACGGGTGTGCTCGATCAGACGCAACTGGCCGAGGTCTACAACGCGGCCGACGTCTTTGTCTTTCCGAGCAGGACCGACACCTTCGGGCTGGTGCTGCTCGAAGCCCTTGCGTGTGGATGTCCGGTCGCCGCCTATCCGGTGACCGGACCGATCGACGTCATCGGCGACTCCCCTGCCGGCGCGCTCGATGACGATCTCCAGGCCGCCTGTCTGAAAGCTCTTACGATAGATCGACCGACTGCTCGCGCGCATGCCGAGCGCTATTCGTGGGAAGCGTGCACCCGGCAATTCCTTGCCCACCTTCATCCCATCGCCGGCGCGAGCGCGGTGCGACCGGATCGCGAACTGATCGGCGGAGAAAGCGCGCCGTCATGAGCGAGCGCGATCGCGTGCATCCAGCGATCGACGAAGCCGGAATAACCCTCGAGATTCACGAGCGCGAGAGCCCGTACAAGAGCATCGGCGGTCCCGGTCGTATCTGGAATGCGTTGCGTTACTCGATGCGCGGACTCGCACTGGCCCTGCGTGTCGAGAGCGCGTTCCGGCAGGAGCTGATTCTCGCCGTCGTGCTGGTGCCGCTCGCCTGCGCACTTCGCCTGCCCGCTCTCGACACACTCGCGCTGATCGGCGCGGTCATGTTGGTGCTGATCGTCGAGCTCGTCAACTCCAGCATCGAAGCGGCCGTCGACCGCATCTCGCTCGATCATCACCGGCTCTCGGGTCGCGCGAAAGATCTGGGCAGCGCCGCGGTGTTTCTCGCGCTGATGCTGTGTATCCTCACATGGCTATTGATTGCCGGGCCGGTCGTGATGTCGCGCATCGCGCATTGGACATGACGAATCCTGGTGAAAACCCATGCAGACCATCCATCTTTTTCTCTGGCGTCACGCCGAAGCCGAAGACAGTGCGCCCGACCTCGCGCGCGCGCTGACTGCGCAAGGCAAGCGCGACGCCTCGCGCGTGGCGCGGGCGCTGGCCAAGCGCATGCGCGACAACACGCGCCTTGTCGTCAGCCCCGCATTGCGTGCGCGCCAAACGGCCGAACCCCTGGTCGCCAGGACCTCCTTGCACGTCGAGATCGATCAACGGCTCGCACCGGGCTCGAGCGCGAACGACGTGTTCGCGGCACTCGAAGACGCGGTCATCGCATGCAACGGCGACGCGCCATTGATCGTGATGGTCGGGCATCAACCGTGGATCGGTCAGGTCGCGCGACGCTTGCTCAGCGACTCCGATGGCGACTGGAGCGTGAAGAAGGCCGCAGCATGGTGGCTGGTTCGCCGAGCGCGCGACGGCAATGGCGAATGGGCGCTGCGCACCGTGTTCGATCCCGACCTCTTGTGAGCGCGCGCGGCGCGTGCGTGCAACTCGGGTTGCCCCACACTGTCACACCGCGGTAGCCGAGGCGTCATTGACGGGTCACGCATCGTTCATAACATCGGCGATCTTCAGCAAAAGGAGCAGGCATGCAGGTCCCTTCGAACGCGCGTGTATTTCCGGCATCATCGACTCGCAGTCCGCCGGAGCTTGCGCGTGTCGGTGTGCGCGGCGATGTGCAAAATGCCGTGGGTCGTCATACCTTGGTTGCTTTCGAGACCGAGCATTTCAGCATCCGCGTCGTTTCGGCCGCGGACGATTGTGGATCGATGTTCGATCCCGACATCCGCGCGGCCCAGCGGCTTCGCTACCAGGTCTTCGCCGAAGAGATGGGCGCTCATCTGGCGCCTGCTTCGGCGGGCATCGACGAGGACATCTACGATGCGTTCTGCGATCACCTGATCGTGCGCGACAAGGCGACACGACAAGTCGTCGGCACCTATCGCATCCTGCGGCCGAGCGCGGCGGAGCGCCTCGGCTACTACGCCGACACGGAATTCTTCACGACGAGGCTCGATCGCATCAAGCCGACCCTCGTCGAGTTCGGCCGGTCGTGCGTCCATCGCGACTATCGCAGCGGGCCGGTCATCATGCTGCTGTGGACGGCGTTGGCGCGCTACATGATCGACAGCGGCTTCGAGCACGTGATCGGTTGCGCGAGCGTCAGCATGCGCGACGGCGGCCATCAGGCGGCGAGCCTGTTTCATCGCCTCAAGGACCGCCACATCGCAGACGCCGAATATCAGGTCTTCCCGCGCCACCCGCTGCCCCTCGATCGGCTCGCATCGACGTTGCCGGTCGAAGCGCCGCCGCTAATCAAGGGTTATCTGCGCATCGGAGCCAAGATCTGCGGCGATCCCGCGTGGGACCCGGACTTCAACACCGCCGATTTTTTCATGCTGCTGTCGTTGTCGCGCATGAACCCGCGCTATGCGCGGTACTTCGGAGTCGATGACGCATCGACCGCCGATGCGCGCGAAGCGGGCCATCCACCTTCGTACATCGATCAGCGGCGCGTAGCCTAGGCTGTCGTCTCCGCGAACGCGGATACCCAACGGCTTTAGACGGCACCGGGTTCCCGCTTGCGCGGGAACGACACTAAGCGAGCTCGATCACCATTCCCAGCTTGGCCCATTCGCCGATTTCCTGACGCAGGCTGAACTCGGTCAGCGGATGATCGGCGAGCCACGCCGCATCGGCGCGCAGCGCATAGCAGCGCGCGGTGACCTTCAGCGCGAGCCGTGAGACGTCCAGATCGATGCGGCGGCGATGCACCAGCACCGCAATGCGCAGGCACAGCACCGCGAGCCACTCGGTCGGGTCGTCGACCATGCCTTCGAGCTTGCTCAACTTGCCGGCGTGACCGAGCGCGAGCAATGCGATCTTGGCCTGATCCATTTTCGAGAAGCCGGGCATATCGGCGTTCGACAGGATGTACGCCGAGTGCTTGTGATAGGCCGCATGCGAAATCGACAGACCGATCTCGTGCAACATCGCGGCCCATTGCAGGCGATGGGCAATATCGACGCTCGCCTCGTCGTCGCCCTTGACGATCTGTCGCAGCAGATCGACCGCGAGCAACCCGACGCGGCGCGCCTGCGCGCGATCGACGCTATAACGTTGCGTGAACTGCTCGATGGTCGCGTCGCGCATGTCGTGATGCTCGCTGCGTCCGAGCAAATCGTAGAGGACGCCCTGCCTGAGCGCGCCATCGGAGACATCGACGCGCTCAAGTTCGAGCATCTTGAAGACCGCCGACATGATCGCGAAGCCGCCAGGCAGGACCGGGATGCGATCGGGCTTCAACGCTTCGAGCTTGAGCCGGTCGGCGTTGCCTGCCTTGAGCATCAGCTCGCGTAACGAGGCAAGCCCGTCGCGGGTGATCCCTTGTGTCGCGAGGCCGTTCTGTTCGAGGATTTCGCCGAGCGCTCTCGCGGTCCCCGATGAGCCGATCGCTTGTTGCCAGCCGGTATCGAGATAGTCGCGCGCGATCACCTCGAGCTCCTTTTGCGCGGCGAGCTCCGCCTCCTTGAGGTTGTGCTTGTCGATCTCGCCGTTCGGAAAGAACTTGAGGCTGTAGGTCACGCAGCCCATGAACAGCGACTCCATCAAGCGCGGCTCGTGACCCTCTCCGATGATGAATTCGGTCGAGCCGCCACCGATGTCCACGACCAGCGTTCTGCCCGGCGAAATCGGCGTGGTGTTGACGACGCCGGTATAGATCAGACGCGCTTCCTCGCGACCTGCGATCACTTCGATCGGAAAGCCGAGCGCATCTTCGGCGCGCAAAAGAAAATCGCGCGCGTTCTTCGCCACGCGCAGCGTGTTGGTGGCGACCGCGCGAACCGAGTGCGGGGCGAACGAACGCAAGCGTTCGCCGAAGCGCTCGAGCGCCAGCAGCGCACGCTGCTGAGACGCGGCATCGAGCCGCTTCTCACGCGTCAGCCCGGACGCGAGCCTGACCGTTTCCTTGAGGTTGTCGAGCGGATAGACCTGCGTCCCTGCCGGCGTCTTGACGACTCTTCCGATCAACAGACGAAAGCTGTTGGACCCCAGGTCGACGGCGGCTAGCAATTCGGGAACGGGCATAAAGGGAAAAGTAGAATGAGGATGCGCCCCGGATGTTACCGAATGGTTATCGGCGGCCTTCGCGGCTTTCGCCGTCTTTGTCGCAAGCCGGCACTGTCGCATCGCGCGGTGACAGTCTCATGCCTGAAATATTTGCCAACGACGCTTCGAGGATTTGTCTTTGACCAAACGCGTGCCCTCCCACAACTTCCTCAATCGCGAACTGTCGCTGCTTGCGTTCAACGAGCGCGTGCTGGCGCAGGCCGAAGACGCTTCGCTGCCGCTGCTCGAACGCCTGCGATTCCTGTGCATCGCGAGCAGCAACCTCGACGAATTCTTCGAGGTCCGCGTGGCGGGCTTGAAGGAACAACTGCGCATGAATCCATCGCACGCCGATGTCGATGGACTGCCGGTGACCGAAGCGCTCGCATTGGTTTCGACGCGCGCGCATACGCTGGTCGCACGCCAATACGCGCTGCTCAATCAGACGTTGCTGCCGCTGCTCGCTGCCGAAGGTATCGTGCTTCATCTGGCCGCGCACTGGAACGACGCGGTCGGCGCATGGGCGCGCGACTATTTTCGCCAGGCGATCCTGCCGGTGCTGACGCCGATCGGCCTCGACCCCGCGCATCCGTTTCCACGCGTGCTCAACAAGAGTCTGAACTTCGCCGTCGAGCTCGGCGGTCGCGATGCGTTCGGCCGCAAGTCGGGCGTTGCGATCGTGCAGGCGCCGCGCGCATTGCCGCGGTTGATCCGCCTGCCAGAGAGCTTGTCTGCGAATGTGTCGCATCCATCGCACGTGATCGTGATGCTGACGACCATCATGCAGGCGCATGTTTCCGAGCTGTTCGCCGGCATGGAGGTGCATGGCTGCCATGCGTTTCGCGTCACGCGCAATTCGGATCTGTTCGTCGACGACGAGGAAATCACCAATCTGCGCGTCGCCTTGCAGGGCGAATTGCCGCAGCGTCATTACGGAGATGCGGTGCGCCTCGAGATCGCCGACACCTGCTCGGATGCGATCGCGCAATTGCTGAAGCGCGAGTTCGTTCTCGACGATGCCGACGTGTACCGCGTTCCCGAGCCGGTCAATCTCGTGCGCCTGATGCAGTTGTCCGACATGGTGGCGCGGCCCGACCTCAAGTTCCCACCCTTTCATCCGTCGCTGCCGCCCGAGATCCGCAAGGCGGCGCAAAAGAATGCGAATATCTTTCAGACGATCTCCAGGCGCGACATCCTGGTCCACCATCCCTATCAGTCGTTCGTTCCGGTCCTCGATTTTCTCGAAGCCGCGGCAACGGATCCCGATGTCGTCGCGATCAAGCAGACCATCTATCGCACCGGCAGCGATTCGGCGCTCATGCAGTCGCTGTTGCTCGCCGCGCGCAGCGGCAAGGAAGTGACGGCGGTGGTCGAGCTGATGGCGCGCTTCGACGAAGAGACCAACATCAACTGGGCCTCGCGTCTCGAGGAGATCGGTGCGCACGTGGTGTACGGCGTGGTCGGCCACAAGACCCACGCGAAGATGGTGCTGGTGGTGCGACGCGAGACGGCGTCGGACGGGACGGCCGTGCTGCGCCGTTATGCGCATCTCGGAACCGGCAACTACCACTCGGGCACCGCGCGCGCATACACCGACTTCGGGCTCTTCACGGCCGATGAAGATCTCTGCAGCGACGTGCACGAAGTCTTTCAGCAGCTCACGGGTCTGGGCAGCGCCAAGAAATTGAAGTGCATGTGGCAATCGCCGTTCAGCCTGCACGGCAATATCGTGGCTGCGATTCGCAACGAGGCGCATCTTGCAAAAGCGGGGCGCCCGACCCGCATCATGGCGCGCATGAACGCGCTGCTCGAAGCCGAGGTGATCAACGAACTCTATGCCGCGAGCAATGCCGGCGTGAAGATCGACCTGATCGTGCGCGGAGTGTGCACGCTGCGACCGGGCGTGAAGGGATTGTCGGAGAACATCACGGTGCGTTCGATCGTGGGCCGCTTCCTCGAGCACAGCCGCATCTTTTCGTTCAAGAACGACGGCGCCGACGACGTCTATCTGTCGAGCGCCGACTGGATGGATCGCAATTTCTTTCGCCGCGTCGAGCTCGCGTTTCCGGTTCGCGATGCGCGCCTGAAGAAGCGCGTGCTCGACGAAGGACTGCGCGTGCATCTGAAGGACAACGCGCTCGCGTGGCAGATGGACAGCGACGGCGTCTACCACCGCAAGCATCATCGCAAGGCGCGGTTCTCGGGGCAGCAGTCGTTGCTGGAGAAGTCGGCAGCGAACTGAGCCGATTCGGCCTTCACTTCCGCTTCGCCTCGACCACGCCCTTCACCTCGCCGATCGCGACCAGCGCCTTCTGCAATAGCCGCGCGTCGCCGACCTCGGCGGTGAAACCCATGCGCGCCATGCCCTTGCGGCTCTCGGTCTGCACCGCGACGACGTTGATCTTTTCGCGCGAGAACACTTCGGAGATGTCGCGCAGCAGCCCCTGACGATCCTGCGCGCTGACGAGCACATCGACCGGATAGACCGCATCGCCGCGCTTGGCGCGATCGCCCCAATCGACGCTGATCATTCGCTCCGGCTCGCGCTCGCGCATCGCGGCGAGGTTGCTGCATTCGGCTCTATGGATAGCCACGCCGCGCCCTCGCGTGACGAAGCCCGCGATCGCATCGGGCGGCGCCGGCTTGCAGCACTTGGCGAGCTGCGTGAGCAGGGCATCGACGCCGACGACGAGCACGCCGCTTCGCTTCGCGTCGGCCGCGCCGCCTGTGCCCGGCTTTACGCCCGACCTGCGGGCGCGAATCAGTTCATCGATGTCGAGCTCGGCCTTGGCAGTCTCGTCGTCCATCACCGCATCGCTCACCTGGCGAAGACTGACCTCGTCCTTCGCGACCGCCGCGAACAACTCTTCGGCCCTGGTGAAGCCAAGGCGTGCGGCCAGTTCGTCCAACGCGGGCATCGCCTTGCCGCTGCCGCGCGCGGTCTGCTGCAACGTCTTCTCGACCAATGCGCGGCCGGCGGCCCATGTCGCCTCGAGCTCGCGCGCGTTGAACCATTGCCTGACCTTCGCGCGCGCACGAGGGCTTTGCAGATAGCCGAGTTGCGGATTGAGCCAGTCGCGCGACGGGCCGAGCGCTTCGAGCGGCGTCGCCGACGAAGCCTTCGCCGTGATGATCTCGACCGTCTGTCCGGTCTTCAACGCGGTATTGAGCGGCGCCAGCGCGCCGTCGACTCGCGCGCCGCGGCAACGATGGCCGAGGTCGGAATGGACGTGATACGCGAAGTCGATCGGCGTCGCCGCGAACGGAAGTTCGATGACGCGTGCCTCGGGCGTGAGCACGTAGATGCGATCGTCGGGCGGCGGGGCTGCGTGCACTCCGCCGACCTGTGCTGCTCCGGGCACCGCGCCACGGTCCGTGCTGCGCTCCGCTTCGCCGGCGATCTCGGAACGCCACGCAAACAATTGGCGCAACCACGCGATGCGCTCGTCGAAGCGATCGGCGGCGCGTGCGCCCTGGCCTGCTTTGGAACCTCCTTCCTTGTAGCGCCAATGCGCGGCCACCCCGAACTCGGCGAAGCGATGCATTTCTCGAGTGCGGATCTGGATCTCGAAGGGCCGCCCCTCGTCATCGCGCACGATCGTGTGGATCGAGCGATAGCCGTTGTCCTTGGGCCTCGCGATGTAGTCGTCGAACTCCGCCGGCAGCGACTGCCAGCGGCCGTGCGCGACGCCGAGCGCCGCATAGCACGCGGCTTCATCGGTAACGATCACGCGCAGCGCGCGCACGTCGTAGAGATTCTCGAATGCGATTTTCTTCGCCTGCATCTTGCCGACGATGCTGTAGAGATGCTTGGGTCTGCCGGTCACGAGTGCATCGATGCCCGCCGCCGCGAGCTGCGCGTGCAGCTCGTTCGTCTTCTTCTGAATGAAGGCCTCGCGCTCGATGCGCTTTTCGTCGAGCATGCGCGCGGTGCGCTTGTAGGCATCGGGTTCGAGAAAGCGAAACGCGAGGTCCTCGATCTCCCACTTGATCTGCCACACGCCCAGACGGTTGGCGAGCGGCGCGTACAGTTCCAGCGATTCGCGCGCGATATCGGGGTCGGTCCATTCGGCCAGCGGCGTCTTCGTCTGGGCATACCAGCGCAGCGTCTGCAGACGAGACGCGAGCCGCACGAGGACAACCCGAATATCGGTGGAGAACGCGAGCACCATCTTGCGCAGCGTCTCCGCCTGGCGTTCGATTGCCTTCGCGGCTAGGGGCTTGACGACGGGATTGGCGCCTTCGGCGCCACCAAAGCTCCGATGCAGCGGTCGCGTCGCAATGCCGACCCGCGCCAGTTGCCGCACGCCGATCGCGATCGTCGCGATCTCGTCGCCGAAGTTTTCCTTCAACTGTTCTTCGGGCTTTGCGAGTCGCTCGGCCGCGGAAAACAGAAAGCCCGCCGCACGCGCGGGCGCATCGGCCCGCACCGCGTCGAGGATGCGCACGGTGCCCAGCGCATGTCCGACGATCGCTTCGCCGGTCGGCAGTCGCGCATTGCCGTAGAGCGTCTTGGCGAAATCCCAGGCCTTGCGCACGACCTGCCCATCGGATGGATCGAGATGTTCGACCAGCGCATCGATTTCGCGCGTGTGCTGCTGGCCAAGCGCGTTGCTGTTCATCGGCCGATTATAGGCAGCGGCCTATGCGAGGTTGCCCTCCCTTCAATGGGAGGGTGGTGCCAGCTTCTTGCCTACGCGGTCACGACGCGTCGCGCGACCTTGTTCTCGTGTATCGGCAGATTGATCAAAGCAGCCGCGACCGCAAGAGCGATGTCGGCGTACCACATCCACAGGAAGTTGTTGTCGCGCGCGATCACGATGCCGCCCAGCCAGGCACCGAGGAAGCCGCCGATCTGATGCGTCAACAACGTGAGGCCGAACAGCGTGCCGAGATAACGAATGCCGAACAGCTTGCCCACCAGACCCGCGGTCGGCGGCACGGTCGCAAGCCAGGTGAAGCCGAGCGCAGCCGCAAACACATAGAAGGTCAACGGCGTCTTGGGCGCGAGCAGATACAACAGGATCAGAACTGCGCGGCTTGCATACATCAGTGCGAGCAGATACTTCATTCGATAGCGCTGGCCAAGAATGCCGACCGACAGACTGCCCGCGATGTTGAACAAGCCGATCAGCGCAAGCGAGTTTGCCGCGACCTGCGGGGACAGGCTGCACAGCGCGACTTCACCGGGTAGATGCGTCACCAGAAACGCGATGTGAAAGCCGCAGGTGAAGAAGCCCGCGTGCAAATAGAGATAGCTCGGGTTGCGAAACGCCAAACGCAATTGACGCTTGAGCCCGATGTCATTGATCACATCCGACGGCACGGCATGCGCGGGCGCGCCTTTGGGCAACAGGTCGCGTTGCTTGCGTAGCGGCCACGTCAGCGGAATCGTCAGCAGCGTGATCGCGGCCATCGAGACCATCGCAGCCACCCACCCCGCCGCGCCGATGATCACCTGCATCAGCGGCGCGAACACGAACTGTCCGAACGAACCGCCGGCGTTGATGAAGCCGGCCGCGAACGAGCGCTTCTCGGCGGGGATGCGCTGCGCGGTCGCGCCGATCAGGATCGAGAAGCTGCCCGCGCCTGCACCCGCCGCGGTGAGGATGCCCATCGCGAAGATCAGCCCGACCTGCGAACTCATGAACGGCGTGATCGCCATGCCGACAGCGAGCATCACCGAACCCACGATGATGACGCGCGATGCGCCGTACTTGTCGGCGACCGCGCCGAACACCGGCTGCGCGATACCCCACATCAACTGACCCACCGCGAGCGCGAAGCTGATCGCCACGATACCCAGCCCGGTCGACGTGTTGATCGGCGAGATGAAGAGGCCGGTGGTCTGCCGCGAACCCATCGTGATCATCAGGATCGCTGCGGCCGCGATCATCAGCGGCCAAGTCGAGCGTGCGCGCGCAACAGGCGCGGGAATCTTTGTTTGGGCAGTCATCGTGACGTTCTCCCTGCGGATCGCGGCGAGCGATCAGGCCGACTTTTCGTTGAGTGTGTCGAGCAAGCCGTCGAAGAGTCGATGCAGCGAAGCGACCGCCGTCGCTCCGAGCGTTCGATTCATCTCGTCCTGCGCGCGCCGCCACAACTTCTTCGCGTCTTCGTAGCGTGCGCGCCCCGTCTTCGTCAGGCTCGCTTCGCGCTGGCGCGCATCATTTTTCCCTTGCGCGAGAGACACCAGCCGCGCGTCGATCAGCGGCTTCAGATTGCGGGTCAGCGTGGTGCGATCCATGTCGAGCGTTGCCGCGAGCGGGGCGATCGCCATCGCGCCGCGTTGAACCAGCACCGACAGCAGCGAGAACTGGGTGGTTCGAAGCCCCGACGGCGCCAACACCCGATCATAGATTTGCGTCACGCGCCGCGCGAGACGGCGCACGCGAAAGCAGGTGCACCCCGATACGCGAACGTCGCTTTCCCTTTCATCACGCGTCGCGGCGGGCCGCGAGGGACGCCCGTGCTTCGCGTCCGGAGTGCGCGATGTGAGGTTCGGAGACGCAGGCATGCGATTGCTCATATGGCAGCGAGAAATATAGTGTATATGCACCTAATTGGCAATCGCGCTAGCATGTCGATCTGCGTTTTTCATGCATCGGAGAACTCATGTCCTCGACCATTTCATCCTCCATCGACGAGACCGCGCAATGGCGTGACGAGGAGGCCGCGGTGCGCGCGGTGCTGGCGCCGTCCGGCATCATCGATCGCGAAAAGACCAAGGCCATGTCGGGACTCGAAATGTTCGCCGCGATCCGGCGCGGCGAGTTGCCGACTCCACCGATCGGTCATCTGCTCGGCTTCGTCGCGATCGAGTTCGAGAAGGGCCGCTTCGTTTTCCAGGGCACGCCTCGCCTCGAACATTACAACCCGATCGGCGTCGTGCATGGCGGCTATGCCGCGACCTTGCTCGACTCGTGCGTGGGTTGCGCCGTCCACACGATGCTGCCGGCCGGCAAAGGCTACACGACGCTCGAACTCAAGGTGAATTACATCCGCGCGATCACCGACAAGACCGGCCCTGTGCGCGCGGAAGGCAAAGTGATTTCGGTCGGCAATCAGGCCGGCGTGGCCGAAGGCCGGCTCACCGATGCGTCGGGCAGATTGCTCGCGTTCGCGACGACGACCTGTTTGATTTTTGCCATCTGATCAGGAAATCGTCACCGCCTTTTTGGCGCCATCCCCGCGCACCAGCCAGCCCCAGATCGCATAGGCGAGCATGAGCCCGACCGCGGCGGCGAGCGCGCCGCTTCGCGCATTCGGGGACGCGGCATGGATCAGCGACGGCAACAGCGACAGCAGCGACAGGCATAGCGCCAGAGGCGCGACGATCCATTCGCGCTCGCGCACGTAGCGGCGATAGATCCACCATGCAAGCGCGCCTCCGATAGCGGCAGCAGCGATCGAAGCCGCGCGCGCGTCCGGCACAACCGCCGCGCCGAGCATCGCGGCTGCGACGAATCCGGTCGCGATCGCGACTTCGATCCAGCGCTTTCGTGACTTTAACAATGCGGCGCCAATCAACAAGACCGATGTAGCTGCCACGAAATCGAGACCGCTGACAAAGCTCGACAGCAGAGGCACGAAGGAGTCCGCGTTGCCTACTCCCGGGACGCGCGCGTTGAGTGGTGTGTCGAACAGACTCACGATGCCGCCGATGCCCGAGATCGACAAGGCGATGGCGATCGCCGCGGCCCAGATGCGCCGCGAGGTTTCCGATGCGGGCCGCGTGCGCGCGGCGCGGCTTGCAATGCGCACCCCGACGGTCGCGAACAGCGCGGCGAACAAACCCGCAGCGGCCGCCGCTCCCAACCATTTCAGATAAACGCGCAGCATCTGATCGTCGAAGGGCTGGCCGATCGAAAAGCCGAACTGGGTCGCGTTGAGATCGAGCAGCCCGGCGACGACGACGGCGACGATCGTCAGCCCGCCGCCGCCCCACGCGGCGCGCCTCGATGCCTCGCCGCGCGCGAGGCGTCGCACCGTAGATACCAGGACGGCGATGAGGAACGCCAAGGCGATCAGGCCGAGAAGAGCGCGCGGGATCAGCAGCAATTCGTTGCGATGCCGCTCGTCGCGCGCCCACGCGTCGGGCACGAACAGCGTGCGTCCGAGGCTGACGACCTGATCGCCATCGATCTCGGTGACGATGCGCGCTTCGCCGCCTGCGGGGATGGCGACTGCGGGATTGGAGTAGGTGAAGACCCAATCGACGCGCGCGGGCTTCTCGATCGCTTCGGCCGAGACCGGTTTCAAAGCGGATGCGTCCAGATGCAGCCACTCGCCGATCGCGCGTTGTGCGATCACGCGCGCAACGGCTTCCGGCAATCGTTTGCCGGGGGCGCCTTCGGGGATGTCGTGCTCGATTATGCGGATCCCATCAGGCGCCGCGCGATCATCGACGATCACCACGCGCCAGCTCTCGCGCGTGGCCACGTCGCCATCGAAGCGCGCGAAGCGCACTTCCCAATGCGACGGCGGCAGCACATTGCCGATCAGGCTGGCGTAAAGCGGCGCACCGCCTTCGCGCCAGACGAAGCGCGTGACGCCGGGGTCGGAGACCGACAGCGCCTTCGCCGAGCGGTGCCAGTGTTGATCGAGAGCGACGCCACGTGCGGTCAGCGCGCGTTCGGCAATCGCGAGCGCGTGATCGCGCGAGACCATCAGGCCCGGCGAGTCGTAGGGATTCGAAAGCTTGATCGCGAGACCGATCGCGCCGATCAGGGCCAGTGCGACGAGGAGCGCGACGTCGATGCGACGGCGCGAAGGGGTAGAGGCGGCGGCGCGCACATCGGGTGATGCGGTGATCGACGCAGCGGTCGACGCCGCGGTCGATCCTGCGGTCGACGCCGCGGTCGCGGCATGGAGAGACGCCGCGACGCCGTCGACCGCAGGATCGACCACGGCGAGCACGGCGTCGTCGGTCGCGCGCGACATCGGCTCGGCCACCGGATCGGAGCGCGGCGCGGCCGCGTTGCGTTCGCTGTCCGGAAGATCGATCAGGTGTCCCGCGCGCCAGCGCTGCACGACCAGCACGACGAGGGGAATCGCGAGTATCGCGATCACGATCGCGCGATCGAACACGATGCCGGGCGCCTGCGTCACGAACAGCGGAATCGACATCAACACCAGATCGAAACCGAAATGAAACAGGATGCCCGGCACGAGGCCGTAGCGTAGATACACGAGCCCCCACACCAACGAGGGCAGGAACAATTCGACCGGTCGCGCATACGCGGGCTGCCCGGGATAGTTGGCATGCGCAGAGCCGAAGATCACTGCCTGCACGACGAGCGCGATCACGATGAAAAGACGCTCGCGACCGAAGTGCCGTCCGAGCAATGCGGCGCCTGCCAGCGGCACCGCGCGAAACAGCGACTCCTCCATCATGCCGGCCTGCAGCGACATCGCGACCGGCGGAATCCAGGGCAGCGGCGCGCCGAGGATGTTGGGATCGATCAGCGTATCCGACGGCGACCACCAACCGAGATAACGCTGCACAAGAAAATAGAATGCCGCGATGAACGCGAGGTCGAAGCCGATCCACGCATAGCCCGCAAGCGTTCTGCCCCACACCGCGCGCGAGATGGCCGACGGCGTGCGCCAGGTGCGCCACAACTGCGGATGCGCACCGAACGCGAGGCGGCCGAGGCCTTCCGCGGTTGCGAACACCACGGTCAAGAGCAGCCACGTGATGACGCCGCCGGCTAGCGCTTGCACGATGCGTGCGAACAGATGGGTCGAAGCCGATGTCGCCGTATCGTAGTTGAGCCAGCTCGCCGGAATCGCCGCGAGTCCGGCGCCTGCGATCAGCACGGCCACCACCGCGGCCCATTTCGCGGACGGTCCCCAGCGCACCGCATGGCGTCGCATCAGCCAGATCAATCCGATCAGGCAACCGCCGAGGCCGTAGAGCAAACCCGCGCCCACGCTCGCGAAAGCCGCGATGGTGTTGTTGGCCGAACGCATGGTTTCGTAACGTCGCGCGAAGGCTTCGGGCACGAACACGAAGCGCTGCAGATGCGTCAGGCGATCGCCCGTGACGACGAGGCGCAATCGCAGCCGGCCTTCGCCGATGGCGGGCGCGCCTTCGAGCTTGCGCTCGTAGATGAATTCGTGATCGACGCGCTTGCCGGGCCGCGTCACGGCCGACGCGGTCAACGGTCGATAGCGCGCGAAGTCGACGGTCCAGTCGCGCGCCGCGGTGGTCACGGCAATCGCGCGCGCTTCGTCCGCGGACAACGCGGCCCCGGGCTCGGCTTCGGGCAGCTTGCTGAAGAAGCCCGCGGGACGGCCATCGGGCGTGAACGCGACGAGCGCTTCGCGCTCGACGCCTTCCGAGTAGAGGCGCACGCGCCACTTGTAGAGCGTGTATTCGTTGCCGCCGTCGTCGCTGCCGACACCGCCAAGCAAAGGCTTCAACGCCGGCTTGCCGCCACCTTCGAGTTCGATGAAGGTCTGGACCGCCGAGTCGCCGGAAAAACTCGCGGCCGCCTCGGTCAGCTTGGCCGTACTCAACTTCCTGTCGTCGGCGATGCGGCGTGCCTCCGAGATCGCCTGATCGCGCGACATGCGCACGTCCAGATCGAGCACCGAGAAGGCTTCGCCGAAATAGCGAAACACCAGGAAGACGCACAGCGCCGACGCGATCGACAGCGCGATCCAGAAGGCGGGCTTGCGCAGCAGGTTGGAGGTCACGCGTACCTTTTCTATGGAGCGACAGGGATGGAGCGACCGCGCATCATAACGATCGTACCCATTCGGCTGCGAGCATCGGCGCCATCAGAAATCCCCGCGAGCCGAGCGCCGTAATGGCGCCGACATCGCGCAGCGCATGCGCGGCAGCGGACGATGCACGCACCAGACGCACGCCGCGCCACACCGACGATGCCTCGATGCTTCTACCGAACACCTGCGCAACGCGATCCTGCAAATGCGTGATTGCCTCATCGGGAATCGCGTCGTCGGGAAACCGGTGCTGCGACAGTTCGCGCGTCGGGCCGACGAGCGTGGAAGCATCGGCTAGCGGAATGGCGTAGAGGCCGAAGGTCAATGCGTCGCGCATCAATGCGCTCTGGGTCGTGATGAGACAGCCCGGCTTGTAGATCGCGTCGCCGCGCGAGCGATCGTCGTGCGTGTAATCGAGACGCGACGCGCCCCACGCGCCGCCACACCACAACAGCGAGCGCGCAATCAGCGGCTCTCCGCTGGCGAGGGACACCGTAGCTGCGCGCGACTCGGTATCGACATCGATCGCAACGACTTCATCATCGATGCCGGTCGCACGGCTCGCGCTCTTCAACGCGTCGAGAAGACCGCGCGGCGCAACCCATCCGGCTTCACGCAGATAGAGCGCCGGCGCCGGCGACGCGAGACCCAGCGATGACGGCGCGGCCTGATGCCAGTCGAATGAAAAGTCTTCGGGGAGCACTGCGGTCCAGTAGTCGCGCTCGCGCGCTTTTATCTCGACGTCGATCAGCGGACGAAACAGTCCGCGCGAGTGTTCGATGCGATGCCCTGCGTCTCGCAGCGCATCGATCAACGCGAACGTCGCGCGCATGCCCTCGATACCTCGCGGCACGAGTCGACCCGCCTTGCCGCGCAGGGGATTGACGAGGGCGATCGGCAGGTCGCTCGCGCGATGGCGACCCGCGTCGATCAAGGTCACTTCGCGTCCGGCTCGTGCTGCGAAATACGCTGCGGACCAACCGGCGATGCCGCCGCCGATGATCAGGACATCGGCGTCACGCGGTTGCAGAGTCAATCTTCCTTCCGCATATGCGGAAACAGGATCACGTCGCGGATGTTGGGCGAGTCGGTCAGCAGCATCACGAGCCGGTCGATGCCGATACCGCAGCCGCCCGCGGGGGGCATGCCGTATTCGAGCGCGCGAATGTAGTCGGCGTCGTAGTACATCGCCTCTTCGTCGCCCGCTTCCTTTGCCTCGACCTGGCTGCGAAAGCGCGCGGCCTGGTCTTCGGCGTCGTTCAATTCAGAGAAGCCGTTGGCGAATTCGCGACCTGTGATGAAGAGCTCGAAGCGCTCGGTGATTCCTTCGCGCGTGTCGGATGCGCGGGCGAGCGGCGAGACTTCGACGGGATAGTCGACGATGAAGGTCGGCTCCCACAACAGGCTCTCGGCGGTCTCTTCGAAGAGCGCGAGCTGCAACGCGCCGACGCCTGCGTTGCGCAGCGGCGGCTGATCGATCGCTGCACCCTTCTTCTTCAACTCGGTGCGCAGGTAGTCGGCGCTGGCGAGATCCTCGTCGCGATAGTCGGGGAAGTGCTTCTGGATCGCGCCGGTAATCGTCAGTCGATCAAAGGGCTTCGAAAGATCGAGAGGCTTGCCCTGATAAGTCAGCGTGGCCGACCCGCACGCGCGCATCGCGGCGTCTCGTATCAAGGCCTCGGTGAAGTCCATCAGCCAGCGATAGTCCGCATAGGCTGCGTAGAACTCCAGCATCGTGAACTCGGGGTTGTGCCGCGGGCTCACGCCTTCGTTGCGAAAGCTGCGATTGATTTCGAACACGCGCTCGAAGCCGCCCACGATCAGACGCTTCAGATAGAGCTCGGGCGCGATGCGCAGGAACATCGGCATGTCGAGCGCGTTGTGATGCGTGGCGAACGGCTTGGCCGCCGCGCCGCCGGGAATCGGATGCAGCATCGGCGTCTCGACTTCGAGGAAGTCGTGCGCCGTCATGAAGTCGCGGATCGCGGCAATCGCCTTGCTGCGCGCGAAGAAGGCGCGACGCGTGTCGTCGCTCATGATGAGGTCGACATAGCGCTGCCGATACTTGACCTCCTGATCGGCGAGCCCGTGGAACTTGTCGGGTAGCGGCCTGAGCGACTTGGTCAGCAAGCGAATCGAGGTCGCCTTCAACGTCAGCTCGCCGGTGCGCGTCTTGAACAGCGTGCCGGTTGCCGCCACGATGTCGCCGAGATCCCAATGCTTGAATGCCGCGTAGGACTCGGCGCCGACGGCGTCGGTTGCGACGTAGAGCTGCATCGCGCCGCTGCCGTCCTTGACGCTCGCGAAGCTCGCCTTGCCCATCACGCGCTTCAACATCATGCGGCCCGCGACCGACACCTGTTCGGTTTCGTTGTCGAAGCTCGCGGTCTCGCGCGCGTCATGCGCTTGGTGAAGCGCGAGCGCGCGATGCGTGGGCACGAAGTCGTTGGGAAACGCGATGCCGTTCGCGCGCAGTTCGGCGAGCTTGGCGCGGCGCTCGGAGATCAACTGGTTTTCGTCGGGCGGCGCCGCTTGTTGCACGTCAGAGGTCATGTGAAAAATGGATAGACGGCGAAGCCGAGGCGATGTGCCGCTTCACCTTGCACGCGATCCGCCGTCGCGAAAGCCGTGCAGCGAAAATGTCTGGCGACGGCCAGATGCAAGGCGTCGCGCGAGCGTAACGGGATTGGGTTGATCCGCTCAAGCAAATCCAACGCCGTTTCGAAAACCGGCGTCGGCCAATCCAGTTCCCGGTAGCGCGCCGCGCGGCGATCGGCCTCGAACGCCGCGAAAGCCGAAACGCTGTGGCCCTTCGAGATCAGGCCGACCCGTCCGCATTTTGCTACCGCACCTTGCATATCCAGGATAGACAACGGACTGATGCAAAGCTGCTGCTGTTCCGTCTCCATCCATGCGACGAACGCATCGCTACCAGCGTCGTTCACATAGGCCTTGAGAAGCGCGGATACATCGACGTACGTTTGCAACATAAGAGCGTCGTCCCAAGCCGAGCTAGACGCAATCCTTGCGAAACTCGTCCCAATCGAAAGGCGGCAACTCCTTCATCTTCGAAAGCGCCTTGCGCCGCTCCTTGCCCCACGCCATCAACTTCTCACGACGCGCCGCAGCCAGCACTTGGGCGTCTTCGGCTTGCGGCAGTATCGGCACCACCTTCGCGAATGGCTTGCGGTGATGCGTCAGCACGACCTCACCGTCGCGCTCCAGCGCGTCGGTAATCACGTGGTATCCGGCGCGCATTTCCCTGACGCTCAGTTCGCTCATGGCTAGCTCCACAATGTGTCACACATGCGAATTGTGACACACGCTAACTGACCGGGCCAGTTGTTCGTGCGTTCAGCAGCGTCTCGGTATGAATGCCGACGATAGGCCGAACAATGCCACTGACCCGAGTAGCCGCTTCCGGCCAGGAGCGGGTGCTGGCGAAGCGCGGCTGTACGGCGTCTCGCCGGGGCCCGGTTGTTCAATCGGGTCTTTGAGATCGACCTCTAGCACCGCCCGAATTGCGGTGGCGGGCTCCGGCCGCGCGCCACACCGGCCAGACGACGGCGCCCGGGCCAAGCTTCACGGTAAACCCGCTCAGGACGGCGTTTTCCGGCAGATGTCGTTCGGCCTTGGCGGGCTCTACGGGCATTGCCGGACCGCAAAGACCGCCAATCGCGTCGCTGACAGAGCGCACAGGGCGGTAGGATGGCCTTTCAAATCCCTATGCGCGCCACCCGATGCCTAACCACGCCAGGAGACCCAGCCGATGACCGCCCCCCACTTCCAGTCCGCTACGGCGCTGGCACAACTGCTACGCAACGGACGCATCGGCGCGCGCGAGTTGCTCGAGCATTATCTGGCCCGCATCGACCGCTTCAACCCCGCGCTCAACGCGGTGATCTGGCAGGACCGGGACGCCGCTCGTACGCGCGCCGATGCGGCCGACGCAGCGCGCATCCGAGGAGAGCCGATCGGGCCGCTGCACGGGCTGCCAATGACGATCAAGGAGAGTTACGACCTGGCCGGCGCGCCGACCCACTGGGGCATCCCGGAACTGCGCGGCAAGGTCGCTGACGAGGATGCGCTGGCCGTGCAACGCCTGGCCGCAGCCGGTGCCAACGTATTCGGCAAGACCAACGTCCCGATCCGCCTGGCCGACTTCCAGAGCTACAACGAGATCTGCGGCACCACCGGCAACCCCTGGGACAGCGGCCGCACGCCGGGCGGGTCGTCCGGTGGATCGGCGGCGTCGCTCGCGGCAGGCTTCACCGGCCTGGAGATCGGCAGCGACATCGGCGGCTCGATCCGCAACCCGGCGCATTACTGCGGCGTGTTCGGCCACAAGCCGACCTGGAACCTGCTGCCGATGCGCGGCCATGCGCTGGCCGGCATCCTGACGCCGACCGACATTTCGGTGATCGGTCCTCTGGCCCGATCCGCCGACGACCTCGAACTGGCGGTGAACCTGATGGCGGGCCCCGACAAGCTCGAGGCGGCAGGCATGGGCCTGCACCTACCACGCCTGGATGGCGCGACGCGCACGCTGCGCATCGCGGTGTGGAAGACCGACCCGATGTGCCCGGTCTCCGCGGCCGTCGCGGCCAAGGTCGACGCCGTGGCTGCGGCACTGGCCGCGCAGGGTGCGACGGTCGACTGCGAGGCGCGGCCGGCATTTGCCAGCGAGCACAGCCACCGGCTGTTCTGGGCCCTGCTGATGTCGGCCATGGCGGCGCGCTTCGGCGACGACGAGTTCGCTCGACTCGTCGCTGCCGCCAATGCACTCGATCCGCAAAACCAGGGCGATGCGGCGCAAACCCTGCGCGCGCAAACCATGCGTGCGCGCGACTGGGGGCGCGCCAACGAAGGCCGCACCAGGCTGCGCTGGGCCTGGCAGCGCTTCTTCGAGCAGTGGGACTTCGTGCTCGCGCCCATCATGCCGACGACGGCGTTCGCGCACGACCACCGCGCGCTGGGCGAACGCACGATCGCGATCGACGGCACCGCATACCCCTACTTCATGCAGACCTTCTGGGCCGGGCTGCCGGGCGTGTCGTACCTGCCGGCGACGGTGATTCCCGCGGGACCGGGACCCGATGGTCTGCCGATCGGGCTGCAGATCATCGGCCCTGCCTACGGTGACCTACGCACCATCGGCCTGGCGCAGCGGTTGGAACGGATGGGATTTGCCTTCCGGGCGCCGCCGGGCTTCGACTGACGCCGAGGTCTCGTTGCTGCGCCGAGCGCCGGCGCGCCGCCATCGTACGACTACGAGCTCGCGATGTTCGAGCCCATCAGGCGGGAGGCCGGATGTAACCACGCCTTGCTCCGAATGTGTCACACATACGATTTGTGGCACAAGTGATCCACCCACCCGGCCGAATTCGTCGACGCAATTTACAAATTATCTCATTTATGCTCCAATGACCATCCAATTGGAATCCATTCGGATGGCAAGAATGCGCAGAAACCCTGCAGAATTCCGGCAGCGCGCCGGCGAAACCGAGAAGGTGACCATCAACCTGGGGGTCGTCGATCTGGGCCAGATCGACTTGTTGGTGCAGGAGGGCTTCTACTCGAATCGCAGCGACCTCGTCCGCACGGCAGTGCGCAATCAACTGGTTCAGCACGCCGACATCGTCAAGCAGACCGTCGCGCGACGCGTCTTGACCGTGGGTCTCCTGGACGTGGGCAAGGACGAGCTCGAGCGACTGCTGGCTGCGGGGCAGCGATTGCAGATCCAGGTGGTCGGGCTGGCGCGAATCGCGGCCGACGTCTCTCCAAAACTTGCCCGCGCCACGATCGAATCGGTTTCCGTTCTCGGCGCTTTCCACGCCAGCGCCGAGGTCCGGCGGGCGCTCGCCGATCGCATTTCCTGAATACAACTCACTTGCCGAAAGTCACTCGATGAATCATCGTTTCCCGTTTCAAGCACCGCCGTTTCATGCCGATACCATCACCACGACGATAGAGAACGCGCTCGCTGCCGCCGGATTGCACACCAGGACCGGCCCGATGCACGGCGTTACCGAAACCATCCGACAGGCACTTGCATCGGTGGGCATGCATGCCGGATCGACAGCTAGCGCTGACGATTCGGTCATCGACGTGGTGGCCCGTGAAGTCGGAGGCACGCCGGAGCCGGCTGCGATTGCGTACGTTTCCAGCGTTCCGAATGCGCCCGACGAATCGGGACAATTCATGACGCGAAAATTCAGCAATCACGCCGGAGCGCGAACGTACAAGCTCTATGTCCCTTCGCGTACATCGGGCGCGGCCATGCCCTTGATCGTGATGCTGCATGGCTGCACGCAGTCGGCGGACGACTTCGCGGTCGGGACCCGGATGAATCGGCTGGCGGAGCAGCACGGCTTCCTGGTGGCGTATCCACAGCAGGCGGTGAACGCCAACGGATCGAAATGCTGGAATTGGTTCAAGTCCCTCGATCAGTTGCGCGATAGCGGAGAGCCGTCGCTGATCGCCGGCATCACGCAAGAGATCGTCGCGAACTATTCCGTCGACCCAAGCCGCATCTTCGTGGCCGGTCTCTCGGCAGGCGCTGCCATGGCCGTGATCCTCGGCGAAACCTATCCGGAGCTGTACGCAGGTGTCGGCGCGCATTCCGGCCTGCCCTTCGGCGCCGCTCACGACATGCCCAGCGCGTTCGCCGCAATGAGCGGAGGCCGCCACGCGACGCATGACACTTCGATACCGCTCGGCGCAGTTGGATCGAAGAAGGTCAGGCAGTTTGTGCCGACCATCGTGTTTCATGGCGACCGCGATCAGACCGTCAACCAGAGCAATGGCGCGGAAATCATTCGGCAGGCCGGCAATGCGTTCGTGGCAGAAGCCGATGAACCCGATTTACACGCAACCATGGAAATGGGTCATTCGCCTCGCGGTCGGGGCTACCGTCGCACGGTGCATTCCGATAGCGCCGGGCGCGCCTTGATCGAGTCATGGATGCTGGAGGGCGCCGGGCATGCCTGGTCGGGTGGCGACGCCAGCGGGTCGTACACGGACAGCAAGGGACCGGACGCGTCCGCGGAAATGGTTCGCTTCTTCCTCGCGCAGCGCGCACTTGGTGCAGCGAGTCGTTAGACCTGTCGGCGGCGTTGGCTTCGAGACGAGAGGATGCAGCGAGCGCCAGCGGGCCGGCAATGAAGTGACTGTCGGTAGCTCCGTGCAGAAATCTGCGATTACGGCATCACCCACATCACATCGTGGCCCGCGCGTGGCTCGACGAAGCTCTCGCAGGCGCTGCGGCCGGGGCCGCGTTCACGCTCACGCCGATGGTTCTTGTCAGCTTCCTGCGGCTCGTCACCTTGCTGGACGCCGAAGCGCCGTAAACCATGCGTGCCCGCAATGTGTCACATATTCGATCTGCGACACAAAAGCTCCGACCACCCCCCAGTCGTTCGACCGTTCGGTAATCATTAGTCAGCCATGCATCGCAGGCACCGTGATGCCAAGCGCACCGACGACACCCAGAATGACCAAGCCCAACGCGCTTTCAATGAGCGTATTGCGACGAAGGCGAAACGCGGCTGCGGCGCGTTCCGTCGTGGTGGCGGTGGTTGCCGTCAGCAACGGTCTCACGCTCAATCGATTTGGATGCCGCAAGCGCGAACATGACACCAAACAGGAAGAGCTTGATCAGCAGCAATCGGCCGTAGTGCCTCGCAATGTGTCACAAGATCGAATTGTGGCGCAAGCGCTTTCAACAACTGCGAATATCGTCGATCTCGGTCGCACCGAAGTCATCGCGATCAAGATAGCCCAGGATTTTTCTCGCTGCTTCGTCGGGCGCAACAAGCATGCCCTCGTTTTTCATCTGCGCGAAGTAACGCGTCTGCGGAAAAAGTTCGGGATCGCGGCTGCGCGCATGCACCTGCATGTCCGTGTCGATCACGCCGGGTGCAAGCGAAACGATGCGCGCGGCACGCCGTCCTTTTTGCTGCTCCACTTGCTGTTCCAGTTTCACGCAGCGCGTGAACATGTCGAGCCCCGCCTTGGTCGCGGAATAGACGCCGTTGCCATCCATCGGCCGGCGACCCGAACCCGATGAAATGTTCAGGATGCGCCGGTCGGCATCGAGGTCATCGGTTGCTGCGAGAAAGCGCGTCATCAAGACGATCGCCGCTGCGAGATTGGCGTTCAAAGCAGCGGCAACTTGCGCAGCAGCCAGGGTCGCTGCTGCGCCCACCGGCTCGATCAACGCGGCGTTGTTGATCAACACGTAGCGCGATGCGTCGCGCGGCATCGAGCGGCAGATCGACTGCGCGAGGCGATCGGTGGCTTCGACTTCGGCGAGATCCTGCAGATACCAATCGAGCGCCGCCCCCTTTTCTCTCGCCATGATTGCGAGCGCGTCGTTGGGAGAGCGCGAGATGCAGATCAGTTGGCAATCGGGCGCGATAAGCCGCGCGGCCATCGCCGCGCCGAGGCCGCGCGAAGCGCCCGTGAGAATGACGACGTTCATCATCGACTCCTTGAAACCAGAAAAATGCCCGCCAGCGCCAGCGCGATCCCGATGACCTTGCTCGCTGACATCGACTCGCGGTACACGACCAGACCGATCACCAGCAACGCGCAAGCGACCGAAGCGCTGGTCAGCACGAACACCGACGACAATTGCCCGCCGACTCGATAAGCGAGCAGAAAGCCGATCTCGATCAGCACGATCGCGACTCCCACCCCCACGATCGCCCAGTTCATCTGCGAGAGCTGTTTCGACAGACCCCCTTCGATCGGGAATGCGATCAACAGTGGCAAGCTCGCCAATCCGGCGACGAGGTAGAAGGCAACCAGCGCGACGATGGGATTCACGCCCGGCGCTACCGCTTTCTGGCAGACGTGGTAGAGCACTTGCCCCACCAGAGCGATCGCCAAAGCCGCGCCGAGTTTGGCGTTCATTGCACCTCCCGCGCGATCGCCACGTCACACCCCCTGCTTCAAACTCGCCTCGATGAATTGATCGAGATCGCCGTCGAGCACCTTTTGCGTATTGCCGGTCTCGACGTTGGTGCGCAGATCCTTGATGCGCGATTGATCGAGCACGTACGAGCGGATCTGATGCCCCCAACCGACGTCGGTCTTCGACGCTTCGAGCTTGTCCTGCTCGACCTGGCGCTTACGCAACTCGGCTTCGTAGAGCTTCGACTTCAGCATCGCCATCGCTTCGGCGCGGTTGCGGTGCTGGCTGCGATCGTTCTGACATTGCACGACGATGCCGCTTGGAATATGCGTGATGCGAATCGCCGAGTCGGTCTTGTTGATGTGCTGGCCGCCCGCGCCCGAGGCGCGAAACGTGTCGACGCGCAGATCCGCGGGATTGATCTCGACCTCGATCGAGTCGTCGACTTCGGGATAGACGAACACGCTTGCGAACGAGGTGTGTCGCCCGCCGGCGGAATCGAACGGACTCTTGCGCACGAGCCGATGCACGCCGGTCTCGGTGCGCAGATAGCCGTAGGCGTAATCGCCTTCGATCTTGAGGGTGGCGCTCTTGATGCCCGCGGTCTCGCCTTCGGATTCCTCAAGCAAGGAGGCTGTGAAGCCTTTGCGCTCAGCGTACTTCAGATATTGACGCTCGAGCATCTGCGCCCAGTCCTGCGCTTCGGTACCGCCCGCGCCCGCCTGAATGTCGAGGAAGCAATTGAACTTGTCGGCCTCGTTGGCGAACATGCGACGAAACTCCATCGCGTCGACGATCTTCTTCAACGCGGCCGTGTCGGACTCGACCGCGATCAAGGTCGCGTCGTCGCCTTCCTCTTTCGCCATCGCGAACAAATCGGATGAGTCGGTCAGGTCGGTATCGAGTTTGGTCAGCGTCGCGACGACATCCTCGAGCGACTTCTTCTCGCGGCCGAGGTCTTGCGCGCGCTTGGCGTCGTCCCAGACCTTGGGGTCTTCGAGCGCGTTGTTGACTTCGTTCAGTCGATTGGCTTTGGCATCGAAGTCAAAGATACCTCCGCGCCTCGTCTGCGCGGGTGCGCAGATCGGCGAGCGACGCGGCGATCAGATTGAGGCGTTCGGCTTCCATGATTTTTTTGTCAGGCGGGTGAATTGCAGGAGCGCGATTATGCCCCGAGATGCCTTCTCACCATGTCGATGTGGGCGCGCAGCAGGTGGACCTCGTGATAGAACGAGAGCGGAATCTTGAGTTCGCCTACCGCATGTTCGATTGTGTCGAGCCGCTTGGCCTGCTCGCGCTTGACGCCTTCGTCGCCATGACCGTCGAGCGCGAGCGCCTCGATCGACTTCACTTCACCGTACCAGCGAAACACTTTCGATCGCACGCGCCAACGATAGAGCGCGGGCACGATGCGCATCAACGGAATCGCCAGCGCGATGATCGGCACGATGATGACGAGCAGGCGCTCGAACAGATTTGCGAGCCAGAAGGGCAAGTAGCGTTGCAGAAACGGGCGGCCCGACTTGAACCAGCGCAACGCTTGTTCGGAAATCGGAAAGTCCTGCACCTTGGCCGATGGAAAATCGCCGCGCTGCTGAAACAGGCCCGGCCCGCCATGCACTTCGGACGCCGCTTCGAGAAGGAGATAGACCAGTGCAGGATGTAGATCATCGCGCGCAACCAGCATTCGATGTGCCGGCCACGAGCTTCACATCATGTGAAGGTTTGTCGCCCGCCAGATCGATGGCGCCTTGCGGAAGCACAAGCGGCGTGAGCGTCGGGAAATAGCGCGAGATCGCTTCCGACTGCGCGACGCTGACGATCTGCAACGAACTTTGAAACAGCGAACGGATGAACGGCGATTCGGGGGCGCCGATCAAGAAGGCGATGTCGATCGTTCCGTTCTGCAATCCCTTCACTGCATCGGGTCCGGACGATTCGATGAGGGTCGCGTTGCCGTCGTTGACGCCCGCGGCTGCGAGAATCTGCAGCGACAGACGGCGCGATCCGCTGCCGGGAATGCCAACGCTGATGCGCTTGCCTTTCAGATCCGAGAGGCGCTCCAGCATATCGATGCGCGATGAGAACAACCACACGGGTTCGTAGTAGATGCCGGCGATGGTTTCCAGATTCGGCGCTTGCTCGACCGTACCGATGCCGCTTTGCATGAAACCGACGTCGTAGCGCGTCTCGCCCCCTTGTGCG
>JBBSEF010000040.1:0-27556 GCA_038240015.1 Burkholderiales bacterium | reverse complement strand
CTCTTCGCTGCCATAGCGGCCTTGCGCAATGCGAACGAGGACGCGGCTCGCGATGCGTGAATGCAGGTTCACCCGATACACATCGGCCCACGAAGCCGCGAAGTGAACCCCGCCGGCGGTCGTGTGCGCGCCCGCGATCGAGAGCTCGCCCAATTCCTCGACGAGCACCTGTTCGAGCCCGCGCGGGCAAGGTGCGAAGCACGGCGACAAGTCGGATGAAGCAGTCGATGACGAGGTCGATGAAACCCCGTCAAGCTCGGTCATGCGTGCTCATGTGTGTTCAGGCGCCATCGCGCGCGCAAGCAGATCGAGACGGTCCTGCCCCCAGAAGCGCTGATCCTTCGCGGGACCGAAGCGCGGCACATAGGTTGGCGAGCCGAACACCTCCTCGTCGATCGCCTCCTCGGTGTTGTCGTCATAGGTCGCCTGAACCGACGCGTCGCCGCTCGCCTTCTGCAACGCCGCGGCATCGAGCCCGCACGCGGAGACAATCGCATCGAGCGTGTGTTCGTCGGCAATGTCGCGGTCCTCGACCCACACCGCGCGCATGACTGCGCCCGCGAGCCGCAACGCCGTCATGTCGTTCTGCGCGGCATCGTGGGACGCCGCGGCCGCGATGATGCGACGTGCCGATGCGTCGCCTGCGACCGGGAAGAACTTCGGATGCAGGTTGATCGGCATGTTCAGCTCGGTTGCAAAGCGCACGAGTTCGATCAGGCGATAACTCTGCCGCGGCTTCGGTCTTTGCGCGAGCGGCAGACCGCCCGAGACCGCGAACACGCGTGCGATATCGACCGGCTTGACGCGGACCTTCGCAGCGCTTTGCGCGACGATGTCGGCGAAGCGCTGGTGGCCGAGATAAGTAAACGGCGATTGCGGCGCGAAGTAGTAGTCGACGACGTGATCCATGAGGAGCCTCGCGTTAAAAAGGTTTGACGATCACGAGCACGACAATCACCGCGAGCAGAAGCACCGACACTTCGTTGAAGACGCGAAAGAACTTGTGCGACCGCCGGTTCGCGCCGCGCTGAAATTTTTTCAGCATGGCCCAGCACGCGTGGTGATAGCCGATCGCCAGCAGCACGAACAGGAGCTTGACGTGCATCCACCCGTTGTGCGGGCCGTGCAGACCGATGCCATAGCCGACGAAGAGCCAGAGTCCGAAGACGAGCGCGGGAATCGCGAGCAGCGTCGTGAAGCGGAACAGTTTTTGCGCCATCACCAGGAGGCGAGCGGTCGCATCCTCGTGCGTCTCGATCGCGAGATTCACCAAGATGCGCGGCAGATAGAACAGACCGGCGAACCATGAGATCACGAAGATGAGGTGCAGCGATTTGATCCAGAGCATGGGACGGTGATCAATTGCCCAGCACGCGACGCAACACGCCGTCGAGCGTGCTCAGGTCATAGGGCTTCGCGAGCAGGCCTACGTCTTCGCCGAAGTTGTGCTTGCCGAAATCGGATCCGTATCCCGACGCGATCACGAAGCGCTGCTGCGGGCGGGTTGCGCGCACGCGCTTCAACAAGGTGACACCGGACATGCCGGGTAGGCTGATGTCGGTGAACACCACGTCGTAGCGATCGGCCTCCAGCGCCGCGAGTGCTGCTTCGGCGCTTTCGACCGCGATCACGTCGTAGCCGAGCTCGTCGATGAATTCGACGGTGGTCTCGCGTACTTCCGGATTGTCTTCGACCAGCAGCACGCGGCGGCGAGGAGCCAGAGGCTCGGGCGCATCGGCCGCCGGAGCCACGGTCGCGGCATTTTCTCTGCGCGGTGACGCCGACGGAGCCGTGGCGGGAATCGGATTCGACGCGGAGGTCTGGTCGCCGAGCAAGTGGCGAAGCTTGCTCGCCAGCTCTTCGCGTCGGTATGGCTTGCTCAAGAGATTCACTCCCGCGTCGAGACGATCGCCATGCACGATCGCATTTCTCGTGAAGCCCGACGTGTGAAGCACGTGCATGCCCGGCAGGATTTCGCGCGCCAGCCGGACCATCTCGGTGCTGGGCACAGGACCCGGCATGACCACGTCGGTGAACAGGAGATCGATCGGCACGCCGCTTCTGATGATCGTCAACGCGCTCTCGCCATCGGACGCGCGCAACACGCGATAGCCGAGTTCGGTCAGCGTATCGACGACCGTCGCGCGCACCGCGTCGTCGTCCTCGACCACCAGGATGGTTTCGCCTTCGCCCGCCGCGGTCTCGTCGATAGCGGCGATGGCGACGGTACTGATGGGCTCGGTACTGCGCGGCAGAAACAGGGTGATGGTGGTGCCCTTGCCTTCCTCGCTCTCGAGCATCACGTCGCCGCCGCTCTGCTTGACGAAGCCATGCACCATCGACAGCCCGAGGCCGGTGCCTTCGCCCTCGGCCTTGGTGGTGAAGAAAGGCTCGAACGCGCGGCGCTGCACTTCGGCGCTCATGCCGTGTCCGGTGTCCGAGATCGCGAGCGTCACGTATTCACCCGCGCGCAATCCCTCGCGTTGTGCCGCACCGGTTTCATCGAGCGTCGCGTGGCCGAGTCGCATCGTCAGCTTTCCGGTGTGGTCCATCGCATCGCGCGAGTTGATCGCGATGTTGAGAATCACGTTCTCCAGACGCGGCACGTCCACCAGCGCATGCCAAAGCCCGGCGATGACCTGCGTGTCGATCGCAATCGATTCTCCCAGCGCCCGATGCAGGAGATCGTCCATGCGGCGCAGGATCGCTTCGAGGTCGACGACGATCGGATCGAGCGGCTGGCGACGACCGAAGGCAAGCAACTGCGCGGCGAGCTTGGCCCCGCGCTCGACACCGTCGAGCGCGGCCTCGATGCGCGCGGCCGGTTCGGTGTCGGGCTCGAATTTCCTCTGCATCAGTTGCAAGTTGCCGCGAACGATTTGCAGCACGTTATTGAAGTCGTGCGCCACTCCGCCGGTGAGCTTGCCGACTGCTTCGAGCCGTTGCGCGCGATGCAGCGCGGCTTCCGCATTGCGCCGTTCCTCTTCGCTTTTTTCCAGAGCGCGCGTGCGCGCGATGACGAGTTCCTCGAGTCCGGTCCGATAGAGATGCAACTCGTCTTCGGCTGCCTTGATGGTCGTCACATCATTGCCCTGCATGAACACGCCGACGACCTTGCCCTTGCCATCGACGATCTGCTGGATCACGACGTCGACATAGACCACCCGGGTGCCATCGCCATCGCCTTCGGGTACGCGCAGCGCAAGACCGTGCTCCACGATCGGCGCTCCGGTCTGATAGACCGAGTCGAGCAATTTGATCGGCACGGGAGGATCGATGCGATGGGCTTCGTTGTAACGTCGCTCTCTCAAATCGGTTTCCCCGACCAGGCGCAGATACGCGGGGTTTGCGAGTTCGACCACGTGCTCGGGTTCGCGCATGAAGACGGTGAACGACAGCGACTGATCGAACAGGCGCATGAGGCGCTGCCGATCGATGTCGAGCATGCGGTTGGCACTCTGAACCAGTTCGGCGCGACGCAGTACACCGGCGCGCAAGTGTTCTTGATCATCGCCTTGTGGAGTGTCGATCAGTGCATCGCCCCCCTTACGATCGAACTCCGGCATCCCCTGTGCGACGCTATTGCGGAGGTCGGTGACGTTTTGCGCGTGCTGGAATGCGTGTACGACGCGTCCCTTTTCGTCGAGAAGCGGGTGGTGCGATGCGCTCCAGTAGGCATCCCGAAAACCTGCGCCCTCGACGGTCGTGATCGGAACCGAATAGCGGACCACGGCAAGTACATCCGGCTTGCCGCTCGCGAATACGCGGTCGATCGAGTCCTTGACTGCCTGGGTCTGACCGGGGTTGGCGCCGTCCGGATCGGCAGGGAATGCGTCGAACACATTCATCCCCAGCAGTTCTTCGCGCGATCGTCCGGCCATGCGGAGGAAGGCCTCATTCATGTCGAGGATTTCGTAGGCCGGTGACGTAACGAAGTACGCGTTGGGCGACTCGTGAAACAGCACTTCGTAGTTGATGGTTGAAGTCATGCGATGGTTGAAGTCATGGTTCAGCCGCGCACTTCGCCGTGGCCGAAGACCACGTACTTCTGGCTCGTCAGTCCTTCGAGGCCCACCGGCCCGCGCGCGTGCAGCTTGTCATTCGAGATGCCGATCTCGGCACCCAAGCCGAACTCGAAGCCGTCGGCAAAGCGCGTCGACGCATTGACCAGCACCGATGCCGAATCGACTTCGCGCAGGAAACGCAACGCGCGCGCGTAGTCTTCGGTGACGATGGCGTCGGTGTGCTTCGAGCCGTGCGTGTCGATGTGAGCGATCGCGGCGTCGATGTCGGTCACGATCGCGATCGATGCGATCGCCGCGAGCCATTCGGTATCGAAGTCATCGGGTTGCGCGGGAATCGATGCGATGCCTGCGGAACCAAGCAGCGCACGGCTTTCCGGGCAGGCGTGCATCTCGACTTTCTTTCTCGCATAGATCGCGCCGATGCGCGGCAGAAAACGTTCGGCGATGCCGCGCGCAACCAGCAGCGTCTCCATGGTGTTGCAGGTTCCATAGCGCTGCGTCTTGGCGTTGTCGGCGATGCGAACCGCGATGTCCACGTCGGCGCGGTCGTCGACATACACGTGGCACAAGCCGTCGAGGTGCTTGATCATCGGCACGCGCGACTCGCGCATCAGGCGCTCGATCAAACCCTTGCCGCCGCGCGGCACGATCACGTCGATGTATTCGGGCATCGTGATCATCGCGCCGACCGCGGCCCGATCGGTGTTGTCGATCACCTGCACCACCTCGATCGGAAGACCCGCGGCCGCGAGGCCTTCGTGGATCAGGGCGGCGAGCGCGCGATTGCATCGCAGTGCCTCGGACCCGCCGCGCAGGATCGCGGCGTTGCCCGACTTGATCGTGAGGCCCGCCGCATCGATCGTCACGTTGGGCCGCGCTTCGTAGATGATGCCCACCACGCCCAGCGGCACGCGCATGCGGCCGACCTGTATACCGCTCGGCCGATAGCGCAGCTCGCTGATCTCGCCGATCGGATCGGGAAGCGCCGCGATCTGCTCTAGCCCTTGGGCCATGGCCGCGATCATCGCATCGGACAGCGCGAGCCGATCGAGCATCACCGCGTCCAGACCCGCAGCCGTTGCGGCCGCACGGTCTTCGGCGTTGGCCGCTTTCAATGCGGCGGCGTCGCGGCGTATCACCTTCGCGATGGCGAGCAGCGCCGCATTCTTCGTCAGCGTGTCGGCCGCAGCGATCGCGTGCGATGCCACGCGTGCGGCCGCGCCGATGTGCTGCATGCGGGCGTGGATGTCGATCGCGTTCATGCTTGTGGACCCCATCGACCGATCGATGCATCGAATCGGCCACGGCCGGCGATGCTCATACCCAGACGCGACAGCTCGGTCCACGCATCGCCCATCGCGGGGCCGTGCGCGGGTCTGTTTCCAATATGCAGACCTTTGACGACGCGATCGATCTCGGCCGAGCGACTCAGCGCGTCCCGCAAGGTGGCGAGCGACAGACGTTTCAGCGCGGGCTCGAACAGACGTTCGCGCGCGCCCCATATGCGCAAATGCCGCATCAGTCCCCCCGGCGATTGTCCCTTCGCGACCGCGAGCTTGGCGCGCAGCAAGGCGCGCACCTCTTCGGTCATCGCCCAATGCACCAGTACCGGCGACTCGCCTTCGCCCTTCAAGCCATCGATCATGCGCGCGACCCTCGCCGCGTCGCCCGCGAGCATCGCTTCACCGAGCTTGAAAACGTCGTAGCGCGCCACGTCGAGCACCGCATCGCGCACGTCGTCGAAAGCGAGCTTGCCGCGTGGATGGAGCAGCGCGAGCTTCTGCACTTCCTGGTGCGCGGCCAGCAGATTGCCTTCGACCCGATCGACGATGAAGTCGAGCGCTTCGCGGTCGGCGCTTTGTCCTTGCGCCGCGAGCCGCTCGGCGATCCAGTTCGGCAGGCGCGTACGATCGACCAGCGGCGCTTCGATCACGACGCTGGCCGCATCGAGCGCGCCGAACCATGCCGAGCTCTTCGACTCGCGTTCGAGGCGCGGCAGCGTCACGAGCGTGATCGTGTCGTCGGCTGTGTTTGCGTTCTTCGTTGTGTTACTCGTCGCGTTCTTCGTTACGCTCTTCGCATACGCCTGCAGCGCGACCGAGCCTTCCTTGCCGGGCTTGCCGCCGGGGATGCGCACCTCGATCAGCTTGCGATCGCCGAACAGCGACAGGCTCTGCCCGCTTTCGGCCAGACGACTCCAGCGAAAATAGCGATCGACCTCGAGCACGTCGCGCTCCGCGAATCCCGCCGCGCGCGCGGCAACGCGAATCTTGTCGCACGCCTCGATCGCGAGCAGATGCTCGTCGCCGTGTACCACGTACAGCGGCGCGAGTTTCTTCGCGAGATGCGCGTCGAGCGCGTCGAGCTTGAGGTTCATCGGCAAGGGGTGACCAACACGAGGGCCAGGGCGAAGGTCACGATGACGAGGGGGCGTCGGGCTTGGCGGCGGCGAGCCTGCGCAGCAACTGCTGCACGAGGTCGGATTGCATGTCGCGATAGAGCAGGTTCTCTTCGGCTTCCTTCGCGAGTTGCGTGTTCTCGTTGACCGAGATGTCGCGCCTGAGCGTGATGCGCGTGGGCGGAATGAAGTCGCGCCCCTTGCCGTCGTCGACCTTGAAGACGAAGGTGTAGAAGAGGTTGTACTCGCGTACCCGCCCGTTCGCGTTCAGGCTGAGGATTTCCTTGTTGCGCGATTCACCAAGCACCTGAAGGCGCGCCTCGGCATCGACCGCGTTGTCGACGAGGCGTGTCGACGTGCCGCTGCGGATGTAGCGCTTGAACTCGGTGCCCAGCGGCGAAGCGTCGGAGAAGCCCACCCACAGCGTACGGAAAGGCAACTCGGTCGAGCCGCGCAACTGGAAGCCGCAGGCGGTGAGGGCGCACAGGACCAGGAAGCAAGCGGCTACGCGAAGAAGAGCAGGAAGCATGCGGTCGTCAGCCTTCATCAAGGGTTCATCCTTCATGCAACCACATTCACCAGCCGCCCCGGCACGACCACGATTTTTTTCGGCGTTCCCGTCACGAACTTCATCACCGACTCGTCGGCAAGCGCGGCTGCTTCGATGGTTGAGCGATCGGCGTCGGCCGGCACGCGGATCGTGCCGCGCAGCTTGCCGTTGACCTGCACGACCAATTCGATCTGGTCTCGCACGAGGGCCGATTCGTCCAGTCGAGGCCACGGTGAGTCGATGATGGGGCCGTGCGCGACCGCAAACCCGAGTTCGTTCCATAAAACATGCGCGATGTGCGGCGCGACCGGATAGAGAACGCGCAGCAGGATGCCGAGGCCTTCGGTGATCGTCGCTGTTTGCGCCGCATGCGCGCCGTCGAGCGTGTTCAACATTTTCATGCACGCCGATACGACCGTGTTGTATTGCAGCCGCTGATAGTCGAACTGCGCCTGCCGCAAGGTCGAGTGCAATTCGAAACGCAACGCCTTGTCGTCGGCAACGTCTCGCGCGTTGTCAGACTGCGCCACGCGGCCATCCGCCTTCGCCTGCATCGCGAACGTCCAGAGCCGATGCAGGAAGCGAAATACCCCTTGCGCGCCACTGTCCGACCACACGGCACTTTGCTCGGGGGGCGCCGCGAACATCGAGAACGCGCGCGCGGTATCGGCGCCGAAACGCTCGATGATCGCGCGCGGCTCGACGACGTTGTTCTTCGACTTCGACATCTTCTCGATGCCGCCCAGCATCACCGGCCGACCGTCTTCTTTCGCGATCGCGCCGATCAGCTTGCCGCGCTCGTCGTGTTTGACTTCGACTTCGCCGGGATAGAACCATCGCGTCTTGCCCGACGAACCGTCGGTCGCATCGTCGCGATAGAAGCACTCGTTGGTCAGCATGCCCTGCGTGAACAGGCGCGTGAAGGGTTCGCCGAATTTCACGAGGCCCATGTCGCGCATCACCTTGGTCCAGAAGCGCGCGTACAGCAGGTGGAGGATCGCATGCTCGATACCGCCGATGTACTGATCCATCGGCATCCAGTAGTCGTTGCGCGCATCGACCATTCCATCACGCGCGTCGGGCGAGCAATAGCGCATGTAGTACCAGGATGAATCGACGAACGTGTCCATCGTGTCGGTCTCGCGCTCGGCCGGCTTGCCGCAAAGCGGACAGGTGCAATTGACGAACTCGGCGCACTTCTTCAACGGATTGCCGCTGCCGTCGGGCACGAGGTTTTCGGGCAACACCACCGGCAGATCGGTTTCGGGCACCGGCACGTCGCCGCACGCTTTGCAATGGATGATCGGGATCGGCGTGCCCCAATAACGCTGACGGCTGATGCCCCAGTCGCGCAAGCGCCAAGTGGTGGTCTTCTCGCCCAGACCTTTGGCTGCGAGGTCGCGCGCGATCGCGTCGGTCGCGGACGTGAAGTCCATGCCGTCGTAGATGCCCGAGTGGATGCAGGTGCCGTACTCGGCGAACGCGGGTTGCCATTCGGCCCAGGCGGATTCGTCGTTGCGCGGTACCGATGCGGTCATCGCATCGGGCGCGATCGTCATCGCCGGGCCGGGCTCGGCCGTGGCTTCGGCCACCGTCTCGGGATCTTTATTCGCCCACGACGCGGGCAGGATCACCGGCTTGATCGGCAGGCCGTATTTTTTTGCGAACTCGAAATCGCGCTCGTCGTGCGCGGGCACGCCCATCACCGCGCCTTCTCCATAACTCATCAGCACATAGTTGCCGATCCACACCGGTACGAGCTCGCCGGTCAACGGATGCGTGACGTGAAAGTGCGTCGTCATGCCCTTCTTTTCCATCGCGGCGATATCGGCCTCGGCGACTCCACCCTTCAGACAATCGGCGATGAAAGTCTGCAACGCGGGCTGATCTTTCGCGAGATGCTGCGCAAGCTGATGTTCGGGCGCGATCGCAACGAACGACACGCCCATCAGCGTGTCGGCGCGTGTGGTAAAGACGCGGAGCTGTTCTTTCTTTCCGTCGATTTCGTATGGAAAGGCCAGCGTGACACCAACGCTCTTGCCGATCCAGTTGCGCTGCATGGTCTTGACGCGTTCGGGCCACGCGAGGCCATCGAGCGCGGACAGCAACTCGTCGGCGTAGTCGGTGATGCGCAGGTAGTACATCGGGATCTCGCGCTTCTCGACGATCGCGTCCGATCGCCAGCCGCGACCGTCGATCACCTGCTCGTTGGCCAGCACGGTCTGGTCGACCGGATCCCAATTGACCGTTCCGGTCTTCTTGTACGCAATGCCTTTGTCGAGCATCTTCAGGAACAACCACTGGTTCCATTTGTAGAAGTCGGGCTTGCAGGTCGTGACCTCGCGTGACCAGTCGATCGCCAGACCGATCGGCGCCATCTGCGCTTTCATCTCGGCGATGTTGTCGTAGGTCCATCGCGCGGGCGGCACCTTGTTGTCGATCGCGGCGTTCTCGGCCGGCAAGCCGAAAGCATCCCAGCCCATCGGCATCAACACGTTATATCCGTTCATGCGCAGATAACGCGCCATCACGTCGTTGATCGTGTAGTTGCGCACGTGACCCATGTGCAGCTTGCCCGATGGGTAGGGCAGCATCGAGCACACGTAGAACTTGCCTTTCGCAAAGCGCGGATCGTCCTCCTTCATGCGCCAGGCATCGGCCGCATTCCATTCGGCCTGCGCCGCGGTTTCGACGGCGTGATGATCGTAGGCGGCAAAGACGGCGACGGCGGCTGGTTCGGACATGGGGAATCGGTGCGATGCGTGGTGCTGCACAGTGCGGGTGACATGCGCAGGAAGAGGGGGTGCGGGCGAAGGGGAGAATTATAGCGGCGAGGATGTCGGCCCACCGGCGGTCGATCGAGCGACCGGTCTTCCTCGAAAGACACGGGCCGTCATGCGAAAAAATCAGCGTAAAAACTTGCCGGAGTAAAGCAGAATCGACTCGCGATAGAACAACGCGTTATACTTGCGATAGAATAACGTAATAAACTTGCGTAAGTATATGGCTACCCTCAACGAAAAACTCGCGAGTTCTCTGGATGCGTTGCACCGCATTCAAAAATCCGGGCGCACTGCAATCCGCTCCGCCGAGTTGAGCCGTACTCACCTGGAAAGACTGATTTCCGCGGGGTATCTGCGATCTATCGTCAAGGGCTGGTACATGCCTGCCCGACCCACTGAGCATGCAGGGGATACGACGGCCTGGTATGCCTCCATGCGCGAATTCATCGCCGGCTACTGCGATGAACGATTCGGCGACGATTGGTATGTCAACGCGGAGTTGTCTCTTCTGCTGCACACCGGAGCCACCGCGTTGCCTCGGCAAGTCCAGATACACGCTGCCAAAGGCAAGAACAACGCATTGGCGCTTCCAGCAGAGACTTCACTGTTCGACTATCAGGCCAAAGACTTCGCGGCGCCCGAACTCAGAACGCTGGTGCAGGGGTTGCGCGCCCTGACGCTGGAAGCGGCGTTGGTTAGGGCTGCCCCCAACGTATGGCAATCGGACCCACGTACCATTACGCTGGCGCTGGCGCACTTGAAGGATGCCTCGCGATTGAGCCGCATCTTGCTCGATGGAGGACATTCGGTTGTTGCAGGTCGTTTGGCAGGCGGCCTGCGCGCCGCCCGAAGGGAAGACCTCGCCGAGGAAATCACTCGAAACATGGAAGCCGCAGGGTATGTCGTCGTGGCCAGCAATCCGATCATCTCGCCAGCATTCGCCGAGCGTGCGCGGATCGAATCGCCCTACTGCGGCCGAATTCGCATCTTGTGGGCTGAAATGCGCGCACACGTACAACGCATCTGGACCGTACCCGCGAAGCGCTGGAAAAACAAGCGGGACTATCTGAAAGACGCCGACGAGAGATATGCCGCCGATGCGTATCACTCGCTGTCGATTGAAGGCTATCAAGTCACGCCGGACCTGATCGAGAAAGTTCGCGACAGCAAATGGTCCCCTGAAACAAATGAGGCCGACAAGGACGATCGCAACGCCCTCGCGGCGCGTGGCTACTACGAAGCGCACCTTGCGGTTCGAGAAAGTTTGACCGAGGTGCTCTCCGGAAATAACGCAGGAAATATTCTGCGACGAAATCTGCAAGCTTGGTATCGAGCGATGTGGGCGCCATCCGTCAGGGCGGGAATACTGAAACCATCTGACCTGGCGGGCTGGCGCTCCAGCCAAGTCTTCATTCGCAACTCCATGCACGTTCCATTGCCGCCCGAAGCGGTACGAGACGCGATGCCGTTGCTGTTCGAGTTGCTGACCGAGGAACCGGACCCCGCGGTCCAAGCGGTCCTTGGACATTTTTTCTTCGTGTTCATTCACCCTTACATGGACGGCAACGGCCGGCTCGCTCGCTTCATTCTCAACATGATGCTGGCGCGCGGCGGTTGGCCGTGGACCGTGGTCACCCTGGAAGTGCGCAAGACTTATATGAAGGCGCTCGAAGAGGCTTCTGTCCGTCAAGACATCGTTCCGTTCGCTTCGCTCATCAACAAGCTCGTCGAGCAGCAGTTGGCGCATCCTTTGAAGCAACCTGGGCCGGAGGCCTCGCGCAGTCAGCGATGAAATTGGATTTGCTCAATCCTGCAGAACGCGCGTCGTCGGCTAATTCGCATCGCCTTGTCGAACGTCGACGTGAACGCGCAGCCCGCGGCGGCGTGGTTCGCGGCGATCAGGCAGTCCGAATAGTGGGCGACTCCGTCGCGAAATTTCGTCCATGCCGCGATGGCGATATCTCGTCGCAACGACATAAGAGGCGTTGTTCAACAGACCGTCGAGCGCCGTGACGACTTGCGGCTTGACGTAACCGAAACCCGATTCGAGCACCGATACCAACTCGACGAGGGCGATTTGATCGATGTAAAACGTTTGTCCGCCACGGGTCTGCTCGACACTGAGCTGCCCGCGCATGGGCGGTGGCAGCATCCTCGCAACCGCGAGCGGATCGCTCGAAATCGGACGGACACGAATCGTCCCGTCCACCTCCAGCACGAAGTCCAGCTTGGCGCCGCAAGTAAGGAATTAAAAAGGCCGCCCGCAGGCGGCCTCGCTTGAAGTCGCCCGCTTCACTTGCCCAGCACATCTCCGAACAGCACCCACTGCTTGCCGTCGAAGCGCGCGAGCTGCGCCTGCTCGAACGGCGAGAAGTCGGTGGGGCTGGTGTTGACCGCGATTCCCGGCAGCATCATCGGCAGCTTCAGGTCCTTCAGATTGGCGGCTTGCTTCATGACGTTCTCTCGCGTCAGGTCGTCGCCGCATTGCTTCAACACCTGCACCATGATTTGCGCGGCGAGGTAGCCGTAGGTGTTGCTCGCGTCCTTCAGATTGCCGTCGGGGTAGTACTTGGCCATGAACGCCGTCCACTCCTTCATCGCCGGGTCGTTGCTCCACTGCGGATCGGTCGGGTCCTTGTAGTACTCGATCGTGATCAGGCCTTCGGATTTTTCCAGGCCCGCCGGGATCAATACCCCGCCCACCGAGGCCGCGACGTTGTTGACGATATGCAATGGCTTCCAGCCCGAGTCATAGACCTTTCGTATCGCCTGCGCGCCGAACTTGGGCGTCGTGATGTTCACGAACGTATCGGCGCCCGATCCCTTCAACGTGAGGATTTGCGAATCCACCGTGGGATCGGTCACTTCGTAGGTCGCTTCGGCGACGATCATTTTCGCGTTGGCCGCGCCCAGGCCTTCCTTCAATCCATTGAGCACATCCTTGCCGAAGTCGTCGTTCTGATAGAGCACCGCGATCTTCGCGTTGGGCTTGTTCTTCAGAAGGTATTTCGCGTAGATCTGCCCTTCGGTTTCGTAGCTGATGTTCAGACCCATGGTCCACGGATTGTTCTTCGGGTCGGCCCACTTGCTTGCGCCCGTCGCGAGGAACAGGTGCGGCACCTTCTTCGCGTTCATGTACTTGTGGATCGCCGAGTTGCTCGGCGTGCCCAGCGTCTGAAAGGTGAACAGCACGTTGTCCTGCTCGACCAGCTTTCTGATCTGCTCGACGGTCTTGGGCGGACTGTAGCCGTCGTCTTCACTCAGCAGCACGAGCTTTCTTCCGTTGATGCCGCCCTCGTCGTTGATCTTCTTGAAATAGGCGGTCTCGACTTTGCCGATGGTTCCGTAGGCCGACGCGGGACCGCTGTACGGCATGGTCTGGCCGATCTTGATTTCGGTGTCGGTAGCGCCCGGTCCATATTTCTTTTGCGCGGCGGCCGGCGTTGCGGCCAGCGCGAATGCCACGGCCGCGATGGGCAGCGCGAAAGCCAACCAGCGACTCGATCGTGATTTCATGATGTCTCCTTCGATGTAAGCAAGTTGATGTGCGGCATGGTACTGATGAATCGTTGCCGTGTGCGCGTCATGGTGCGGGTCGTGTGCCGATTCACGGACTTCGTGTCGTTCGCAGCTTCGCTCTTGCGATACGAATCAATCCGGCAACGCCCGTCGGCATCAGGTACATGAAGCCGATCAGGAAGATGCCGTAGATCGCCCATGGCGCCGCTTTCGAAATCTGGTCGGCGACATTGGGCACGAACTGGATGAAGAGCGCGCCGAAGAACGCGCCCGAAATCGACGCGAGCCCGCCGATCACGATGCCGACGACGAAGCTGATCGACAGGAAGATCGTGAACGAATCGGGCGCAATGAACTGCACGACGATCGCGCCCAGCGCACCCGCGATGCCGGTGTACATCGCCGAGACGCCGAAAGTCAGCGACTTGTAGAGCGCGATGTTCACGCCCATCGCCTCGGCTGCGATCGGCTGATCGCGGATCGCGACCATCGCGCGGCCGATCCGACCGCGCAGGAGATTCCACGCGAGCAGCGTCATCACGATCGTGCAGAACAGCGTGAAGAAGTAGAGCCACTGATCCTGCGACAGCGCCATCCACTGCGGCAACCACGATGGCGCATCGGGCTTGACGATGACGATGCCTTGCGCGCCGCCGGTCCATTTGCCGATCAATTTGTATTTGAGAATCTGCGGCATCGCCACGCCGAGCGCGAAGGTCGCGAGCGCGAGATAGAGTCCTTCGAGCCGCAGCGCGGGAAGTCCGAACAGAAATCCGCTGACGAGGCACACCGCGCCCGCGATCGGAATCGTCGCCCAATACGGCACGTTGAAGCGGTCCATCAGGATCGCGGCCGTGTAGGCGCCGATCGCGTAGAACGCGCCGTGACCGAGCGAGATCTGACCGTTGTACCCGGTCAGCATGTTGAGCCCCATCAACGCGATCGCATAGACCAGTGCGAGCGTGAACTGGAACGTGCGGTAGTTGCTGATCAGGAAAGGCAGCACGCACGCGGCGACCACCAATGCGACGAGACCCGCGATCTGCCACGCGGTCGGGCGCGAGGACATGGGACGACCCGGTGCCTGAGCAGGCGACGCGGCGATCGTCGCGACGGTCTTCACGATCAGACCCGCTTCACCTGAACGCTGCCGAACAAGCCTTGCGGCCTGACGACCAACACGCCGACGATCAACACCAGCGCGACGGTGAGCTTGATCTCGGTGCCGATGTAGGTGCCGGCCACGTTCTCGAGCACCCCGACGATCAGGCCGCCGAGCACTGCGCCTCCCGGGCTGTCGATGCCGCCGAGCAACGCGCCCGCGAACGCGTAGAGCAGGATGCCCGACATCATGTTGGGCTCGAGGAACACGATCGGTGCGACCATCATTCCCGCGATCGCGCCGATCGCCGAGGCCAGTCCCCAACCGAGCGCGAGCATCCAACCCACGCGTATGCCGACCAGCCGGCTCGACTCGGGATTTTGCGCGGCCGCGCGCATCGCGAGTCCGAGCGGCGTGAAGCGAAAGAAAACGTAGAGCAGCGCCAGCACGATCAGCGTGATCGCGAGCGAGCCGAGCTCGTGCGACGACACGTAGGAGTTGCCGAACAGCGGCTCGGCCGGAAACGGACTCGGGAACGATTTGATCGTGTACGAATAGATCCAGCCGGCCAGACTGTTCAGGATCACGAGCAGGCCGATGAACACGATCACGACCGCAAGGATGGAAGAATTTTCCACCGGCCGCACGATTACGCGCTCGATCACGATGCCGGCCACGAACGCGACGACGATGGTGATGAAGAACGCGGCCCAATACGGCATGCCCGCGTTGATCAGGCTCCACGCGATGTAAGTCGAGAACATCGCCATCTCGCCCTGCGCGAAATTGACGAGGTGGGTCGCCTGATAAATCATCACCAACGCGAGCGCCACGCTCGCATAGATGCCGCCGGTCGCGAGGCCCGAGAGAATCTGATGGATGAGGAGATCCATCGCTCAGTATCCGAGATACGAACGCCGCACCGACTCGTTGGCGCGGATCGCGTCCGAGGTACCCGACACGACCACGCGTCCGGTCTCGAGCAGGTAGGCGTGATCGGCCAGATCGAGTGCGAGCGATGCGTTTTGCTCGACCAGCAGCATGCTGACCTTCTCGGCCGCGTTGATCTCGCGCAGGATGTCGAACAGGCCCTTGACCAACAGCGGCGCGAGTCCGAACGATGGTTCGTCGAGCAGCAGCAAGCGAGGCCTGGACATCAACGCGCGAGACACCGCGAGCATCTGCTGCTCGCCGCCGGACAAGGTGCCCGCTTGCTGACGACGACGTTCCCTGAGGATGGGGAAATAGTCGAAGACGCGCTCGAAATCGGACGGGACCTTGGCGCGGTCCCTGCGCGTGTATGCCCCTAGCCGCAGGTTCTCTTCCACCGTCAGGCCGAGGAAGGTGCCGCGTCCATCCGGCACGTGAGCGACACCCTGCCGCACGATGTCCTCCGTCACGTCGTTGCCGATATCGCGTGTGCCCAGGCGGATCGCGCCTTCGGTTTTGACCATGCCGCACACGGCGCGCAAGGTCGTCGTCTTGCCCGCACCGTTCGCGCCGAGGATGGTCGTGATGCCGCCTTCCTCGACGTCGAAGTCCATGCCATGCAACACGCGCGTCGCGCCATAACGCGCAAACAGGCCGCGAACTTCGAGCAGCGACGCCATCAGTGTTCCGTCCCGAGGTAAGCGCGAATCACTTCGGGATGAGCTTGCACTTCGGCGGGCGTCCCGTCGGCGATCTTTCTGCCGAAGTCGAGCGCGACGACCTTGTCGGAAACGCGCATTACGAGGTTCATGTGATGCTCGACCAGCAAAATCGTCAGTTGCAGGCGATCGCGGATGTCGCGCAACAGCGTCATCAAGCCCGCCACCTCTTCGTGATTCAGACCGCCGGCGGGTTCGTCGAGCAGCAACAGGCGCGGCTCGCTCGCCAGCGCGCGTCCGAGTTCGACCCGCTTTTGAGTGCCGAACGGCAGATCGATCACGCGCGCATCGGCGACCGGCTCGAGCTCGAGCAACGCGATGATCTCGTCGGCTTTCGCTGAAAGACGTTCTTCTTCGCGGCGCACGAAGGGCAGTCGCACCGCGTTGGAAAAAAAGCCGCCGCGTGTGCGGCAATGGCCGCCGAGCATCACGTTCTGACGCACCGTCATGGTCGAGAACAGCGCGAGGTTCTGAAACGTGCGGCCGATGCCGAGCCCGGCGATGCCGTGTCGCGAAATGTCGGTGAGAGGCCTGTCCTCGAAGCGGATGTCGCCTTCGTCGAAGGCGTACAGGCGCGACAGACAGTTGAAGAGCGTGGTCTTGCCCGCGCCGTTCGGTCCGATCAGTCCGACGATCTCTCCGGCGGCGACCGAAAACGAAACCTTGTCCAATGCCGTGATACCGCCGAATCGCACGACGATTTCGGATACACGCAACAACTCCTTCGCGTTGGACACGGTAGCGATCTGGGTCTCCTGGTTGAGTTCGTTGTTGTGCGAGGGGAATCTATCGGCCTTGTGACGGGACAACAATCAAGGTAAACCCCGTCGTCCTCGCGCTCTGCCGTCATCCCCGCGAACGCGGGGACCCGCGACGTGCGCGGACGACACCGGGTTCCCGCGTTCTGCGGGAACGACCGGGACGGCGCGTTATCATTCGCGCCACTGAATCCTCTTCAATTGCAGGCCTCGCCAAGAGCCTTGCGCACGCAGCACCCCGATGCAAGAACCCGATGAACTGCCGCTCCTGTCGACGGCATCGTTTCAACAATCTCCTCTGCTTGCCGGTCTGAACCCCGAGCAACTTGCGGCCGTCACGTTGCCCGCGCAACCGGCGCTGATCCTCGCGGGCGCGGGCAGCGGCAAGACGCGCGTGTTGACCACGCGCCTCGCGTGGCTGATCCAGACGCGTCAGATGTCGCCGGCCAATGTGCTCGCGGTCACGTTCACCAACAAGGCCGCGAAGGAAATGCTCGCGCGTCTTGGTACGATGCTGCCGATCAATCTACGCGGCATGTGGATCGGCACGTTTCACGGACTCTGCAATCGTTTTTTGCGCACCCACTATCGCGACGCCGCGCTGCCTCAGACTTTTCAAATTCTCGACTCGGCCGATCAGGTCGCGGCGGTCAAACGCCTGCAGAAGAGTTTCGATATCAACGAAGAACGCTATCCGCCGCGGCAGACCGCGTGGTTCATCAACGCCGCGAAAGAGAAGGGACTGCGCGCGAAGGACGTCGAGGTCGACAGCGACTTCGACGGCAAGCTCGTCGAGATCTACGGCCTTTACGACGAACAATGCCAGCGCGAAGGCGTGGTCGATTTCGCCGAGCTGCTGTTGCGCTCGTATGAACTCCTGAGCCGCAATCAGCCGCTGCGCGAGCACTATCAGGCGCGCTTCCGGCACATCCTGGTCGATGAGTTTCAGGACACCAACGTCCTGCAATACAAGTGGTTGAAGCTGCTCGCGGGGCTCGGCACACCCGACCCCGCGGCGATCTTCGCGGTCGGCGACGACGACCAGAGCATCTACGCGTTTCGCGGCGCGAACGTGGGCAACATGGCAGAGTTCGAGCGCGAGTTCCACGTGCAGAACGTCGTCAAGCTCGAGCAGAACTATCGCTCGCACGGCCACATCCTCGATGCGGCCAATGCGCTCATCAAGCACAACGGAGCGCGTCTCGGAAAGAACTTGTGGACCGATGCCGGCGTGGGCGAGCCGGTGCGCGTCTACGAAGCGATGAGCGACGCGCAGGAGGCGCAGTGGCTGGTCGACGAAGTCAAGGCGCTGGTGCGCGAAGGTCTGATGCGTTCGGACATCGCGGTGCTATACCGCTCGAACGCGCAGTCGCGCGTGATCGAACACGCGCTCTTCTCGGCGGCAATTCCCTATCGCGTCTATGGCGGCCTGCGCTTCTTCGAGCGGCAGGAGGTCAAGCACGCGCTCGCGTATCTGCGGCTGATCGCGAATCCCGACGACGACACCTCGTTCGCGCGCATCGTCAACGTGCCTGCACGCGGCATCGGCTCGCGTTCGATCGAGGTCTTGCAGGACGCGGCCAGGGCTGCCAATGGTTCGCTCTATGCGGCAGCCACGGAACTGGGATTACGCGTCGATTCGCGTTCGAGCGCGCAGGCCGCGGCCAAGATCGGCATCTTCGTCAAGCTGATCGAACGCCTGCGCTTAGAGACGCAGGCGATGCCGCTCTCCGAAATGATCGAGCACGTCAATCACGCAAGCGGCCTCTACGCGTTCTACGAAAGCGAGAAGGACGGGGCCGAACGCAAGGAGAACCTCGACGAACTCGTCAACGCGGCGGCGAGCTTCGCGGGCGAAGAGGGCTTCATGTTGAACGCGCGAGCCAATCAGATCCCTGCTTCAGTGTCCGCGTCGATTCAGCCGCCGCGTTCCGAATTGCAGACGCCGGGAGCGATCGATGTCGCCGGGTTGAATGTCACTGCGGCGGACGACCTCGAAGCCACTGAAGTGCTCGATGCGGAAACGATTGAACCCACCTTCGCCTCGCCGCTCGACGCATTCCTTTCGCACGCCTCGCTCGAAGCCGGCGACAACCAGGCGGGCGCCGGTCAGGACGCGCTGCAATTGATGACGGTGCATTCGGCCAAGGGGCTCGAGTTCGATGCGGTCTTCATCGGCGGTCTCGAAGAAGGACTCTTCCCGCATGACAACAGCACCACCGATCAGGCGGGACTCGAAGAGGAACGACGCCTGATGTATGTCGCGATCACGCGGGCGAGAAAGCGCCTCTATCTTTCGTTTTCGCAGACCCGCATGTTGCACGGCCAGACGCGCTACAACCCCAAGTCGCGCTTCTTCAATGAGCTTCCCGATGAAACGCTCAAGTGGCTCACGCCGCGCATGGGATTGACGCGGTCAGCGCATTTGCAAAGTTCGGGTGGAGGGTTGGGGGGCCGCTTCGGCGCCGGCGTCAACACCTATGGCCGACACAGCGCGGCTTGGGACGACGCGCCATCGACCGCGGCTTCGACCGCTCGGGCGCCCGCCTGGTCCGCGAACCAGCGCGGCGGCGATGCGCGCTTTCGCATCGGACAAAGTGTTGTGCATGCGAAGTTCGGCGAGGGTGTGATCGTCAATCTCGAAGGCAGAGGCAACGACGCGCGCGCGCAGATCAACTTCGGCCGGCAAGGCATGAAGTGGCTGGCGCTCGGTATCGCGAAGCTCGAGGCGGCATGACGATGCGGGATCGGATCCGGCGATGAGCCCGCTCGAAATCGCGGCCAATCTATTCAACCTCCTGTCGGTCTGGTTCTCCGCTCGCAATAGCGTGCATACGTGGTGGAGCGGCATCGTCGGATGCGCGCTCTACGCGGTGATGTTCGTCGGGGTCAGGCTCTATGCGGATGTGACGCTGCAAATTTTCTTCATTGGGTCATGCATCGTCGGCTGGTGGCATTGGAAGACAGGCGCAGCGCTTGTGCTGCCGAGCGGCAGCGGGAGCGACGGCGCGGGCGAGCGCGGCATCGCCGCGGCCGTCGATCGCGTCTCGACCGAACTGCCCATCACGCGCGTCGCGCCCGCTACCGCGCTCGCATTCGCTGTGCTCGCGATGCTCGCCGCCGCAGGCTACGGTTGGCTACTGTATAGCGTGACCGATGCGGACTATCCGTTCATCGACTCGAGCGTACTTGCGCTGTCCATCCTCGCGCAATTGCTGATGGTCGCGCGAAAGATCGAGACCTGGCCGGTGTGGATCGCCGTCGATTGCATCGCGGTGCCGCTGTATGCGGTGAAGGGCCTGTGGGTGACGGCAGCGGTGTATGCGTTTTTTCTGGTGCTGGTCGTGATGGGGTGGGTGCACTGGTCGAAGCTGATCGACAGTCGCGTTCGCATGAAACCGGGGATCGCTTGATGACGTCGATCGAACGTGAGGTCCGACTCTTGAATCCGTCATGACCGCGGTCGAGTCTCCATTCGCCATTCCGTTTGCAAGAAACGGTCCGGTGCGACGCGATCCGCGCGGCGTCGCGCGCATCGCGGTAGTCGGCGGCGAGAGCACCGGCAAGAGCACCTTGGTCGAAGCTTTGGGCGCACGCTACGACGAACCCTGCGTGGCCGAGTACGGACGCACGCTGTGGGAAGAGCGTCGCGGCCAGCTGGTCTATGACGACCTGCGCGCGATCGGCGTGCGGCACGTCGCCGATGAAGACGAAGCCGCTGCGCGCGCAACGCATTGCGCATTCGTCGACACCACACCGTTGACGACGCTCTGGTACAGCATCGACGGCTATGGCAAGGCCGATTCCGAACTCGCCGCGCTCTCGTGGCGGCAATACGATCTCACGCTGGTGTGCGCGCCCGACTTTCCGTTCGTGCAGGACGGCTCGCGTTCGTCGGAAGATTTTCGTCTGCGGCACGACCGCTGGATCCGCGCCATTCTGTTTGCGCGTGGCATCGATTTTCTCGACGTGCGCGGTCCCATCGATGCGCGAGTCGCGCAGGTTGCCGCGCTGCTCGACCCGCTGTACGCCGAATCGCTCGATGAGCCGCTGCACGAGCCGCTCCATCGGCCGCGTTAGAATGCGACCCTTCCGCATCGCCCCGATTGCAATACCCGCGCCTCGTGCAATTCGAATTTCCGATTCGCGTCTACTATGAAGACACCGACACCGGCGGCATCGTCTTCTACGCCAACTACCTGAAGTATTTCGAGCGGGCTCGCACCGAGTGGCTGCGCAAGGGAAGCGATCGCGGTGGCATCCATTTCGCGGGTATTTCACAGCAACAGGTTGCCGACGAACTGGGTCTGATGTTCGTGGTGCGCTCGACCGCAGTCGACTACAAGCGTCCCGCGCGGCTCGACGATGTGATCCGCGTGGTGTCGCGCGTTGAGCGCCTCGGTCGTGTCGGCATCGACTTCTATCAGGAGGCCGTGATCGAGAGAGCGGGAAAAGGCAGCGACGAAGTGCTTGCCATTGGACGCATCAAGGTCGGTTGCGTGACGCGCGAACGGTTGCGGCCGATGGCGATTCCCGAACACATCCGTCTCATCTTCGCGCCGGCCGCGTAATCCGGATCGCTTCGCGAAACGTTGCTGAGTCCATCGCCGCTCTTCATCCCCGCTCCTCATTGCATGTATCTTTCCCATCGCTCATGAACGTGAATGTCTCCCAGGACATGTCGATCATTTCGCTCGTCACTCACGCGAGCGTCCTGGTTCAGATCGTGCTGGCGCTACTGCTGATCGTATCGCTGATGAGCTGGACTTACATCTTCAAGAAGTTCTTCGATGTCAAGAAGGCGCAGCGTCAGACCGATCGCTTCGAAGAAGACTTCTGGTCGGGAGGCGATCTCAACGATCTGCATGCGAGAGTCAACAATCGGCGCGACCACGTCGGCGCATTGGGTCGCGTATTCGAAGCGGGGATGCGCGAGTTCCTGAAGTTCAGGCAGCAGAAGGTCGAGCCCGGGGCGCAACTCGACGGCGCGCGTCGCGCGATGCGCGCGGCGTATCAGCGCGAGATGGACGGGCTCGAAGCGCATCTGTCGTTCCTCGCATCGGTGGGATCGGTCAGCCCCTACGTCGGTTTGTTCGGCACCGTGTGGGGCATCATGAATGCGTTTCGCAGTCTCGCGAACGTGCAGGTCGCCACGCTCGCGCACGTCGCTCCCGGCATCGCCGAAGCGCTGGTCGCGACCGCGCTCGGTCTGTTCGCTGCGATCCCCGCGGTGATCGCGTACAACCGCTTCATCCACGAGACCGATCGGCTCGCGGTGCGCTTCGAGAACTTCATCGAAGAGTTCTCCAACATCCTGCAAAGGCAGGTGCGCTGATGGCAGGCTCGGTGTCGCGCGGCTCGTCGATGCGCGGACGCAAGCACCGCGCAATGAGCGACATCAACGTTGTGCCGTACATCGACGTGATGCTGGTGCTGTTGATCATCTTCATGGTCGCGGCGCCGCTGGTGTCGCCGGGTACGATCGATCTGCCGAGCGTCGCGAAGAACTCGCAGGCGAAGGAGAATCCGATCAGCGTGATCGTCAAGGCGGACAAGAGCGTGAGCGTGAGGGACGCCACGAGCGGCAGCGAACGGCCCGCCACGATGCGCGATGTGGCGGCGATCGTCGTGCAGATGCAGGCCGGTGACGCACAGCGGCCGGTTGTGATCTCGGGCGACAAGAAGGTCGAGTACGACGCGATCCTGCAGATCATGGATGGCCTGCGTCAGCAAGGTATCGCACGCGTGGGCCTCGCGGTGCAGCCGCGACCTTGACGACAATGAACGCGACCGTCGCTCGACCCTACAACGTTCCGCAGTCCGGCGGCAGCGCGCCCGCGATCGTCCTCGCGGTGCTGATGCACGTGCTGCTCGCGGCGCTGCTGTTCTTCGGCATACGCTGGCAGAGCAGCGCACCGGCCGTCATTCAAGCGGAGTTGTGGAGCGCGACCCCGCAGACCGCAGCGCCATTGCCGAGACCGGTGCCTCCGCCATCGAAGGTCGAAGCACCCAAACCCGAACCCAAGATCGAGGTCGAGCGGCCGTTGGTCAAGCCCGACATTGCCGAGAAGGCGCCCGTCAAGGTCGAGCCGCTGAAGAAGAAAGAGCCGGTGAAGGTTGAGGCGCCCAAGCCGCAACCCAAGCCCGACCCTGTGAAGACGCCGGCAAAACCCGTGGTCGAAGCGACGCCGCGTCCGCCGTCGGAGCTGGCTGCGTTGCAGGCACTCGCTGCAGCCGAGTCGACGGGCAAAGACGCACAGACCAGCGGACCGCGCGGCCGCGAGAACTACATCTCGCGCCTTCAGAACGCGATCCGCTCGCAGATGCGCTATCCCGCGAACTCTTCGGGCAATCCGGTGGTCGAGATACGCGTCGAGCAGTTGCCCAACGGGGAAGTCGTCAACGTCACGGTGAAGAAACCGAGCGGCGTGCAAGCCTTCGACGAAGCCGTCGAGCGCGCGATTCGCGCGGCTTCACCGCTGCCGAAGGACGAACAGGGCAAGGTCGAGCGCGTGCTCAACCTCGACTACAAGATGTACGAGAAGTCATGACGATCCCGCTTTCGCAGCAGCCCATCAATTTTCGGAAGACCGCATTCATGTCGATGTCCCTTCGATCTCTCGCACGCGTCGCTGTCGTCGCGTTGATGTACGCGGCCGCGACCGGCATCGCGAGCGCTCAACTCAAGTTCGAAATCTCGGGCACCGGCGCGAATCAGATCCCGATCGCGATCGCGAACTTCGCCGTCAACGACGCTCCGCCGCAAGACGTGGCGCAGATCGTTCGTGATGACCTCGCCCGCAGCGGCCTCTTCAAGCTGGTCGATGCCGGCGCGACGCCGCTGCCCGACACGGCCACGGTCAACTATGGCGAATGGAAAGGGCGGGGCGCCGATGCGATCGTGGTCGGCAGCGTCAGTCGCCTCGCCGATGGTCGCAGCGACGTGCGCTTCAAGCTCTACGACAACGGTCGACAGATCGATCTGGGCGGCCTCGCGTTGACGTCGACGCAAACCAATCTGCGGCTCTCGGCGCATCGCATCTCCGATTACGTCTACGAGAAGTTGACCGGCGAGAAGGGCGTGTTCTCGACGCGCATCGCGTACGTGTTGAAGCAGGGCAATCAACGCTACGAGTTGCAGATCGCCGACGCGGACGGTTTCAATCCGCAGAGCGCACTGGTGTCACGCGAGCCGATCATCTCACCCGCGTGGTCTCCCGATGGAACGCGCCTGGCCTACGTGTCGTTCGAGGCGAGAAAGCCCGTCATCTACGTGCACAGGATCACGAGCGGACAGCGCGTGCCCGTCGCCAACTTCAAGGGCAGCAACAGCGCGCCCGCGTGGTCTCCCGATGGACGTCAACTGGCCGTCACGCTGACGCGCGACGGCAACTCGCAGGTCTATCTGATCAACGCCGACGGCTCGTCGGCGCGGCGGCTCACGCAATCGAACGGCATCGACACCGAGCCCGAGTTCGCGCCCGATGGACAGAGCGTCTATTTCACCAGCGATCGAGGCGGCGGCCCGCAGGTGTATCGCATGTCCGTCGGCGGCGGCGATGCGCAGCGCGTGACCTTCAAGGGCGACTACAACATCAGTCCGCGCATCTCGCCCGATGGCAAGGGCCTCGCGTACATCTCGCGTCGCGGCGGTCGCTTCCAGGTCTATGTGCTCGACCTCGCGGCGGGGCAGGAGACGTTGTTGACCGAGACGTCCAAGGACGAGTCGCCGAGCTTCGCGCCGAACGGCAAGCTGATCCTCTACGCGACCGAAGTGGGCGGACGAGGCGTGCTTGCGGTGGTGTCGTCGGATGGGCGAGTCAAGCAGCGCATCACTACGGTTCAAGGCGGCGACGTGCGCGAGCCGACCTGGGGTCCATATCTTCCATGAGGTTTAGGTCAGTCTGCGACTGATAGCCATCGCACACGAGTTCTGCCATACAACGATGAACCCTTGAGGGCGTAACGCCTCAAAGGCAGCATCTTCGTTTCAACCACACATCCATCTTCCAAGGAGCCCACCATGAAGCTCGCCATTCGTACCACCCTGATCGCAGCGTCCCTCGTCGTTCTCGGCGCATGCAGCCAGGGCGTGAAACTCGACGACAAGGCGCCGGTCGTCGACAACACGGGCACGCCCGCGACCGGCGCTGATCCCAATGCCGTCGCCCGCGTCGAAACCAGCACCACCAACCTCGACGCGATCGCCCGAGAGCTGGCGAAGAAGAGCGTGTATTTCGACTACGACAGCTACATCGTGAAGGACGAGTTCCGTCCTGCCGTCGAGGGCAACGGCAAGTACCTCAACACCAACCGCGGCCGCAAGGTGATCATCCAGGGCAACGCCGACGAACGCGGCGGCAGCGAATACAACCTCGCGCTCGGCCAGAAGCGTGCCGAAGCCGTCCGCAAGCAGTTGGCGTTGAGCGGCGTACCCGAGTCGCAGATCGAAGCGGTCAGCCTGGGCAAGGAGAAGCCGCGCGCGACCGGCCATGATGAAGCGGCGTGGGCCGAGAATCGTCGCGCCGACTTCCTGTATCAGTAATGCGCGGGATTACATCGGAGGCTTTGTCAATGTCGCGCTCGCGGGCGATGCGATCGATGCGCTGGCAGTCCGCCCTGTGCATCGCCACGGCTTCGTTGATGTTGTCGAGCGGACCGGCATCAGCCGGCCTCTTCGACGACGACGAAGCGCGCAAGGCGATCCTCGACTTGCGCGCCAAGTCCGATGCCAATCAGCGCGACATCGCCAGTCAGCTCGATCAGCAGCGGCGCAATCAGGCCGATGTGACCAACCAGCTCGAAGGGTTGCGGCAGGAGATCGCGCGCTTGCGCGGGCAAATCGAATCGCTGTCCAACGATCTGGCCAACGAGCAAAAGCGCACCAAGGACTTCTACGTCGATCTCGATGGTCGCCTGCGCAAGGTCGAGCCGCAGCAGACCACGGTCGACGGCCAGAGCGCGACGGTCGATCAAAGCGAAGCGAAAACCTACGAAGCCGCGTTGACGCAGTTCAAGAACAGCGACTTCAAGGGAGCGATCGCATCGTTCCAGAATTTCTTGTCGCGTTATCCATCGTCTGCCTTTGCGCCGGCGGCGCAGTACTGGATCGGTACGAGCTACTACGCGCAGCGCGACTACAAGTCCGCGATCGCCGCACAGCAGGTGGTGCAGAAGAACTATCCGACCAGCCCACGCGCGGCCGACGCGATGCTCAACATCGCGAGCAGTCAGACCGACATGGGCGACAAGCGTGCGGCACGGCAGACACTCGATGCGTTGATCGCGAAGTATCCCGACACGCAGGCTGCGAGCACTGCACGCGAACGCATCCCGACACTGCGTTGACGCGCGCCGTCGCTCGCGCCGTGACTCGCTGTGCAGGGGCCATGCACGCTCGCGCCGTTTGACCGGGCAGCCCCCACTTCCTATAATCGCGCGCTTCGGGTCGTTAGCTCAGTTGGTAGAGCAGCGGACTTTTAATCCGTTGGTCGCAGGTTCGAATCCCGCACGGCCTACCAACTTTCTCGTTCATCGCAACGCAAAAACAACCAGCAAGCGCGCAACCGTTCACGTGGGTCGTTAGCTCAGTTGGTAGAGCAGCGGACTCTTAATCCGTAGGTCGAGTGTTCGAGCCACTCACGGCCCACCACTAATTCTCGGGGTTAGCTCCTCAGGCCAGCCCTTCATATTTTTTCAGGGCGCCGCGACGGACGAGCTCCCGTTCTAGCCGGCCGCGAAGAGAGCAGCGACGATCTTGGCATTGTTCGTTCTTCGCATGCTCAGTCTTCCCGTACTGCCTCGGCCTCGATGAGGACGGCGCGGAAGTCGTTCACGTTGGTGAGGGTCGGCCCCGTGATCACCGAATCGCCGATCGCGCCGAAAAAGCCGTGGCCGTCGTTGTTGTCGAGCGAGTCTCTTGGCCGCATATCGAGTCCCCATGCGCGCGCCATCGAGTCAGGAGCCAATAGCGCACCGGCAATTTCCTCCTGTCCGTCGACGCCGTCGGTATCGCCGGCGATCGCATGGATGCGTGGGTGGCCGTCGAGCGCGATGCCCAGCGACAGCAGACATTCCACATTGCGCCCGCCGCGCCCGTCGCCTCGCACCGTGACGGTCGTCTCTCCACCCGACAAGAACACACAAGGCGCGTCGAACGGCTGGCCGCGCTCGGCCACTTGAAGAGCGATCGCAGCGAGCACCTTGCCCACGTCGCGCGCCTCGCCTTCGATCGCGTCGCCGAGGATGTGCGCGGCATAACCCGCGTCGCGGGCGATGGCGGCGGCCGCTTCAAGCGCCATTTGCGGTGTTGCGATCATTTGCGTCTCGGCGCGAGCGAGTCTCGGGTCGCCCGGCTTGACCGATTCGCCGCGACCGCTTTCCAGCACATCGCGCACCGGCGCGGGCAGTTCGATTCCGTAGCGGCGCACGATCGCGAGCGCGTCGGCGCAGGTGGTGGGATCCGCGACGGTGGGGCCGGAGGCGATGTCGACCGGACGGTCGCCGGGCACGTCCGAAATCAACAGCGTTCGCACTTGCGCGGGATGACAGGCGGCAGCAAGACGGCCCCCCTTGATGGCCGATAGATGACGGCGCACGCAATTCATTTCGCCGATGGTGGCGCCCGACTTCAGCAGCGCGCGATTGACATCTTGCTTGTGATTCAGAGTCAAGCCTGCGGCCGGCAGCGGCAGCAATGATGAACCTCCGCCGGAGATCAGGCACAGTACGAAGTCGTCCTCGGTGAGGCCTTGCACGAGCCGGAGCACACG
>JBBSEF010000039.1:0-28205 GCA_038240015.1 Burkholderiales bacterium | reverse complement strand
TTCTGCCGCGCCGACTCGCCCGACTCTTCCTGCTTCAAGCGCTCCTGCTTCTGCTCGAGCCACGAGCTGTAGTTGCCCTTCCACGGTATGCCCTGACCGCGATCGAGTTCGAGGATCCACTCGGCCGCGTTGTCGAGGAAATAGCGATCGTGCGTGACGCCCACCACCGTGCCCGGATAGCGCTGCAGGAATTGTTCGAGCCACTCGACCGACTCGGCATCCAGATGATTGGTGGGCTCGTCGAGCAACAGCATGTCGGGCTTGGACAAAAGCAGCTTGCAGAGCGCGACGCGACGCTTCTCTCCACCCGATAGCGGGCCGATCTTTGCGTCCCACGGTGGCAGGCGCAACGCATCGGCTGCGATCTCGAGTTGATGCTCGGAGTCGGTTCCGGCGGTTGCGATGATCGCCTCGTAGCGGCCCTGCTCTTCGGCGAGCTTGTCGAAGTCGGCATCGGGCTCGGCATACGCGGCGTAGATGGCGTCGAGCTTCGCCTTGGCCTCGAACAATTCACCGAGTCCCGACTCGACTTCTTCGCGCACCGTCGCGTCGGGATTGAGCTGCGGCTCCTGTGGCAGATAGCCGACCTTGATGCCCGGCATCGGGATCGCCTCGCCTTCGATGTCGGTGTCGATGCCGGCCATGATCTTCAGCAGGCTCGACTTGCCCGAGCCGTTCTGGCCGAGCACGCCGATCTTCGCGCCCGGAAAAAACGACAGCGAGATGTTCTTGAGAATCTGACGCTTCGGCGGAACGATCTTGCCGACGCGATTCATCGTGTAGACGTACTGGGCCATGAGGGAGTGCGCGGATGTGAAAGCGCGGAGCTTACCCTCACCCGTCTTCCCGGCGAAGGCCGGGACCCAAGTTTCCTGTAAGCGCGTGAGCACATGCAACTTGGACCCCGGCCCCCGGCCTTCGCAGGGCAGGCTTCGCCGGGGCGACGTGGTGCGTAACGTGTCATGCAACATGCGCCTTGCCAATCGCTCGCACCCCCGGTTAAACTCGCGCCGCAACTTGTCGTCACAGACGCGCACCATGTCCCTCTTCAACACCGCCTTCTTTTATTTTTACTTTCCGCGCCACATGGCGGGGAAGAGACGGTAGCGCGTAGAAGCTGCACCGAATCCGAAACCGCCAGATCGCTGGCGGTTTTTTTTTGCCGTGCTGAATAACAATTTTCGAATAATGCATTTCAATGGAGTCACCCATGCCCGTCAGCACCGATGACCTGCGCATCCGCGAGATCAAGGAACTCACGCCGCCCTCGCATTTGATCCGCGAATTCCCGTGCACCGAGCGCGCGTCGCGCACCGCATTCTCGGGCCGCTCGGCGATCCATCGCATCCTGCACGGCGCCGATCAACGTTTGCTGGTCGTGATCGGTCCGTGCTCGATCCATGATCCCGACGCCGCCAAGGAATACGCGAAGCGGCTCGTAGTCGAGCGCGAGAAGCATGCGAAGGATCTCGTGATCGTGATGCGCGTGTATTTCGAGAAGCCGCGCACCACGGTCGGTTGGAAGGGACTCATCAACGATCCCGATCTGGACGGCAGCTTCCAGATCAACAAGGGACTGCGATCGGCGCGCGAACTGCTCGCGACCATCAACGAAATGGGACTGCCGGCGGGCTGCGAATATCTCGACGTGATGACGCCGCAGTACATCGCCGACCTCGTCACGTGGGGCGCGATCGGCGCACGCACCACCGAGTCGCAAGTGCATCGCGAACTCGCGTCGGGCCTGTCGTGTCCGGTTGGTTTCAAGAACGGCACCGACGGCAACGTGAGGATCGCGATCGACGCGATCAAGGCCGCCTCACAGCCGCATCACTTCCTGTCGGTCACCAAGGGCGGCCACTCGGCGATCGTCTCGACCAACGGCAACGAGGACTGCCACATCATCCTGCGCGGCGGCAGGACGCCGAACTACGACGCGGCCAGCGTCGCGGCCGCGTGCTCGGAGATGGGCAACGCGGGCCTCGCGCAGAAATTGATGATCGACGCGAGCCATGCGAATGCCGAGAAGAAGCACGAGAACCAGATCGACGTTGTCGCAGATATCGCCGGACAGATCGCGGCCGGCGACTCGCGCATCATCGGCGTGATGATCGAAAGCCATCTCGTTGCCGGACGCCAGGACTTGAAGAATGGCGCGCGTTTGTCCGACCTGACTTTCGGGCAGAGCATCACCGACGGCTGCATCGGTTGGGAGGATTCGGTCGAGACGCTAGCCACGCTCGCTGCCGCGGTGCGCGACCGTCGCATCAAGGAGAGCGAGCGGTCGTATGCAGGGAAGTGAAAGCGAAGGCGCGCTTCGGTGGGCGGGACGATGACCGGAAAGACTTGTCAGTCGACCATCCCATCCGCAACAATCAACGGCTCAAAGAGAAGGAACATCTGTATTGCCGCGCATGCCCATGAAATTCAGGAGGAGACACGCATGAAGAAGCGACATCACTTTGTTTCGGTCCACTGGTTGGCGGCGATTGCAGCGGCGATTGCGGCGACGATTGCATCCGCCGCATCGGTCGCGCCGGTGGGAGGCGAGCACGGCATGGTGGTCACCGCGCATCAACTGGCCACCAAGGTGGGCGTCGATGTCCTCAAGCATGGCGGCAACGCTGTGGATGCCGCGGTCGCTGTCGGGTACGCGTTGGCTGTCGTCTATCCGGCCGCAGGCAACCTGGGCGGCGGCGGCTTCATGACCATTCAGCTCGCGGACGGCCGCAAGACCTTCCTCGACTTCCGCGAAAAGGCGCCGCTTGCGTCGACCCCCAACATGTATCTCGACAACGCCGGCAATGTCATCAAGGGGGCAAGCACGAAGGGCCATCTGGCCGTCGGTGTACCGGGCAGTGTCGCAGGACTGGAATACGCCCGCGAAAAATACGGCACGCGCACGCGCGGCGCGCTGATCGCGCCGGCCATCGGTTTTGCGGAGCGCGGCTTTGCGCTCGACGAAGGCGACATCAGGCTGTTCACCACGGCCAACAGCGACTTCAAGGACGATGCTGCCACCGCTACCATCTTCTTGAACAAGGGCGAGCCGTACAAGATCGGCGATCGATTGGTGCAAAAGGATCTCGCAAAAACGCTGCGTCAAATCGCGCAGCGCGGGCCCGATGTGTTTTATCAAGGGCCGATCGCCGACGCGATCGCGGCATCGAGCGCAGCGGGGAAAGGCATCATCACCAAGGCCGATCTCCAGCAGTACAAGGTGCGCGAACTCACGCCGGTCGAATGCGACTATCGCGGCTATCACATCGTCTCGGCGCCGCCGCCGAGTTCAGGCGGCGTGGTGATTTGCGAGATTCTCAATATCCTCGAAGGCTACCCGCTGAAGGACCTTGGCTTCCACTCCGCGCAGGCGATGCACTATCAGATCGAAGCGATGCGCCACGCCTATGTCGATCGCAATAGTTATCTGGGCGATCCGGATTTCGTGAAGAATCCGCTCGATCGTCTGCTCGATAAAGCCTATGCCGAGAAGATTCGCGCCGTGATCGACCCGGCGAAAGCCGGTGTCTCTCGCGACCTCAAACCCGGCGTGCCGCCGCACGAAGGAACCAACACCACGCACTATTCGATCGTCGACAGCCAGGGCAATGCGGTATCGGTGACGTACACGCTCAACGACTGGTTCGGCGCCAAGGTCACCGCGGCGAAGACCGGCATCCTGCTCAACGACGAGATGGACGACTTCACCGCTAAGCTCGGCGTGCCGAATCTCTACGGACTGGTGCAAGGCCAGGCCAATTCGATCACGCCCGGCAAGCGACCGTTGAGCTCGATGAGCCCGACCATCGTTTCGAAAGACGGCAAGCCGGTGATGGTGATCGGAACGCCGGGCGGTAGCCGCATCATCACCGTGGTCGTGCTCTGCATCCTGAACGTGATCGACTACGGCATGGACATCCAGGAGGCGATCGACGCGCCGCGTTTTCACCAGCAGTGGCTGCCGGAGCCGACCAACGTCGATACGTTTGCGCTCAGCCCCGACACACGCAAGATCCTGGTCGACATGGGACACAAACTCGGCGACCCGCAGCCTCCGGGTCACGCCGCGGGCATCCTGGTCGGCGCGCCGACGCTGGGCGGCAAGCCGCGCGGCAACGATCGCTTCTACGGGGCCAATGATCCGCGACGCGGCACGGGGTTGTCGCTGGGATTCTGAGGCTCAACGTCGGTTGCACGCGCGAAGAGATCGTCATGCAGATAGCGGTCCATGCGGGCTTCCCCGCTGCATTGAATGGTCTTTTCGCTGCGAAGGAAGTTTTCGCGAACGAGGCTCACTCACGCGTGCCGTGACGCCCCGCCCCTGCATCGAAGCGCGACGCACCGGCCAGCGATTCTCCGGAGTTCAGCGTGTCGAGTCCGCCGCGCAATTCAGCGCGTATCGCGTCGTCGGTCGCAAGATCCCATTGGCCGATCGCGGATAGCCGATCGTTGCGCATGCAGCGTTGAGGCAAATGCGTAAGCTCTTCGGCCAACTCCAGCGCCGCGCGCAATGCCTGGCCGTCTGGAACCACGCGATCGACGAGGCCGAATCGCAGAGCCTCATCGGCGCCAACCGCGCGCCCGGTCAGGATCATGTCCATCGCACGGCCGTGGCCGATCAATCGCGGCAATCTGATCGTGCCCAGATCGATCAGCGGGACGCCGAAGCGTCGACAGAACACGCCGAACACCGCGCCCTCGCCGGCTACGCGAAGGTCGGCCCAGATCGCCAGCTCGAGTCCGCCGGCCACCGCGTGACCTTCGATCGCCGCGATCACCGGCTTGGCCAGGCGCATGCGCGTCGGACCCATCGGGCCCGGTCCGTCTTCCGCGATGTGCATTTGCTGGCCGGCTGCGAATGCCTTCAGGTCGGCGCCCGCGCAGAACACATTGCCGCGACCGGTCAGCACCGCAACCGACGCCGCCTCGTCTCGATCGAATGCTTCGAACGCGTCGACCAGTTCCACGGCCGTTGCGGCATCGACGGCGTTGCGGCGTTCGGGACGCTCGATCGTGATGAGCGTCACCGCGTCGATGGGATGTTCAATCGAGATGGTCATCGTGATGACTACTGAATGCCGACGGGTCCGAGCGTTCGCGGGGACGACGGCTACCGCTGCCCCGTGATCTCCTTGAAGAACGCCTCGCTATTCGGCTTGCGTCCCAGGAAACGTTCGACGAGTTGTTCGGGCGGCTCCTGCCCGCCTTGCGAGAGGATGTCCGCGCGATAGCGCTTGCCGTCGACCGGGTTCATCAGCTTGTCGTGAAAGCCCGACAGCATGTCGAGCGCGAGCACCTCGCTCCACATGTAGCCGTAGTAGCCGGCCGCATAGCCATCCATCATGTGCGTGAAATTGGCCGGGAACATCGTGCCGGGCACGTAGCCAATCGGCGTTTCGCTTTCGAGCTTCGCCCAGGTATCGAGGGCGCCGACCGGATTGGGCGTCGTCAGCGCCATGTCGAAGCTGGCCAACTGCAACTGGCGCGCGTAGCTCGTGCCGCGGCCGAATTTATGGGCAGCTTCGAGTTGCACGATCTGCTCATGCGTCAGGTGCGGGCAATCCTTGCAGATTTCGGCGAAAAGACTCAATGGCTCCTCGCGGCGCGCCCATTCCTCGAACATCTGCGAGGGCGCCTCGACGAAATCCTGTTTGACGCTGGTGCCCGCCTCGTCGACATAGCGCGCCTTCGACAGCACACCGTGCAGTACATGACCGAACTCGTGCATCAGCGTGACGAGTTCATCCTCGTTCAATCCCTTGTCGTTGAGGTTTGCGACGAGTATCGAAATCGGGGTGCGATGCGCGAGCGTCGATTCGCTGCGTGCGCCTTCGGCGTGCGCATGGCCGTACTTCCCATCGCGCGGAAACAGGTCGAGATAGATGCTGCCGATGAATGCGCCCTCTCGGCTTTTCTTTCCATTCGCGCTCGCTTCGTAAACGTCGTAGAAGCGCGTCGTCGGATGCCAGGTCGCAACCTGACGCGGCTCGAAGCGAATGCCATAGAGCGTCTGTGCGACCTTCATCACATACGCGACGCTGGCCTCGGTCGGAAAATATTTGCGCAGCGCTTCCTGATCGACGTTGTAGCGCGCTTTCTTGATCTTCTCCGTGTAGTAGTTCACGTCCCAGCGCTCGATGCGGGCATTCGGGTCTTTCGTGTCTTCGGTCTTGACGGTGCGCAGTTCCGCGATATCTTTCTTTTCGAGTTCGATCACGGCGCTGCGCACGCTGCCGAGAAATTTGTAGACCGCCTCGGGATTGCCGGCCATGCGGCGCCTGAGCAGATAGGTCGCGTAGTCGGGATCACCATAGAGTCCCGCGAGTTCTCGACGCAGGCGCACCGCCTCGTCGAGCAACGGCAAGTTCTGCGCGCCACCTTTGTTGGTCCTCGCGATCCAGTAGCGCTTGCGCGCGTCGGCGTTGCTTGCGAGTTCCAGGAACGGGCGATAGGCCGGGTCCGTGAGCGGCAACACGTAGTTGCCGGCGGCGTCGCGCTTTTGCGCCTTTACGTAGTCGTCTGGCAGCCCCGCCATTTCATCTGGCTTGACGATCACGGTGGTGGCATCGTCGCGAACATTCTTGTCGAACTCGAGGCCGACCGTGGTCAGTCGCTCGTTGATGGCCTTGGCGCGATCGCGCTTGTCCTGGGCAAGCGTGACGCCGGCGTCTTCGAAGTTGTTCAGCAGGTCCTGTCGATATTGGGCCTGCACCGCGTCGACCGGTTTCGCGCCCTTGACGCGCGCATAAAGTTTATCGCTCTGAAACAGCTCGGTGTTGAACGGCGCGAGCTTGACCACGCAGGCGTCGCCGGCCTCGCGCGTCGGCTTGTCGGTCGACAGATTGATCGCCGCGCCTATCGGTCCGGTGAAGTCCTCGACCGCTATGGACAGACGATTCCATTCGTCGAAGACGCCCGCCGACGAGAGTCTGGATTCCATCGCGGTCTTGATCTTGCGAAACGCCGCGAGCTTCGCGTCGCATTGCGCCGTGATGGTCGCCGCATCGGCGATCGGGATGAGCGGACGGGATGCCGCGAAGGCCGTGAGGGCGAACGTGGCCGTGAACGCGGCGAGCGCGAGGCGAAAGATGGGCGGAGTCATTGTCAGGATGGTTGGAGTGTGAAAGTCACGCGGAATTCTTGTTCTTCTGCCACTGCACGTCGCTGCCGCCCGCGTGGCGATTGAGCACGCGGGCGAGAACGAACAGCAGATCGGACAGACGATTGAGGTATTGCCGTGCTTCGGAGCGAACCGTTTCCGAACGGCCGAGGCCGACCACTGCACGTTCGGCGCGTCGCGCCACGGTACGCGCGACATGCGCCACGCTCGCGGCGCGCGAGCCGCCGGGCAGAATGAATTCTTCGAGACGCGGCAACGTGGCGTTGTACTTCGCGAGCCATTGGTCGAGCGCGGCGACCTGCGACGCGCTCACCATCGTGTAGCCGGGAATCGACAGCTCGCCGCCCAGATCGAACAGGTCGTGCTGAATGTCCGAGAGCGCGTTGCGGACATCGGTGGGCAGGTCTTCACAAGCGAGCACGCCGAGCACGCTGTTGAGTTCGTCGACATCCCCCATCGCTTGAACGCGCAGCGCGTCCTTGTCGGTGCGCGTGCCGTCTCCGAGGCCGGTGGTCCCGTCGTCGCCGGTGCGAGTCGCAATCTGCGTGAGGCGTTTGCCCATGCGGTGGATGAATGTGAAGAGCGAAAACTCGCGATTATAGGGAAGCGGCGTGCTTCCGGGATCGGGTTTGCGACAAAACGCGGCCGCGCGCGCATGAGTTACCGGTCGGACCGCTTACGCCTGCGTTCTTTCCAGATAACGCGCACAACCCCTCAACGCGCAATCGTCGGCCGTGATGCGAAGCACCGCCAGCGAGGACAGCCATTCGCGGTAGCGCCCCTTGTCCACGAAGCGCCGCATGAACGCATCGTCATCGAAGGCATCGTCGAGATGACCGAGCACGCCTCCGGTCAGATAGACGCCGCCCGATGCATTGAATACCAGCGCGAGGTCGCCCGCGAATGCGCCGAGCATCCCGCAGAACTGGCGCACCGATTTCGCCGCATCGCCGGCTCGATCGGCCCGCGCGAGTCGCACGACTTCGCTCGGGTCACCATCCTTCACACCCGCGAGCGCATCGTCGTGCGGCCAGAGCGCGGCGTGGACGAGCGCGAGGCCCGAGCCCGAACACACGCGCTCCCATGACGCATGGCCGAACTTCGCTCGTGCGGCGTCGAGAATCCTGCGGTCGTCGTCAGTCTCGGCGGCAAAGCCCATATGACCGCCTTCGCTGGTCACAGCAACCGGCATCGCTTTGCCTTCAATGTCGGGAACGAGCGCCGCGCAGCCGAGACCGGTGCCGGGTCCGAGCACGACGCGCGCGCCCTTGCTCGCGCCCGCATCGGCAAATTTCATCGACGCGACGACAGGTTTCACGTCGCTCGCGCCAAGCGCCTCCAGACCATAGGCCTGCGCGGCGAAATCATTGATGACCGCGACGCGCACGCCCTTCATCGTTTGCTGCAACTCGTTCGCGTTGACCTTCCACGGCGCGTTGGTGAATTTGGCCTCGCCGTTTTCGGACACCGGCGCCGCGACCGCGAGGCATACGGCTTCGAGGTGGTCGTCGGCACTGCCGGCGTCGGCGAGATAGCGTTGGATCAGCGACGCGAGATCGGCAAATTCGGCGTTGTGATATTCGCGACGTTCGGTGATGCGGCCATCGCGGACGATCGCGAAGCGTCCGTTGGTGCCCCCGATGTCGGCAACCATACGGGGGGCAGATGATGCGGCTTGAATAGTCGTTGACATGAGGGGCATCGCTGGATCGGGAGACTTGCTAGGGTCGACGCGCGGCATTGTAAGGCGGAGCTCGCGTCGCTTGTCGCGTTTGCGGAGCAGAGATGAATTGCGCAGACGAACTGCGCGGACGAATTCAAAAGCAAGACCCGGAGTGCGGTGCGCGCCGGCGAAGTCCAGACTCCAACCATCGAAATGAAAACGGTTGAAAGGACAGCAATGAGCGCACAAAAGAATACTTCCACCAAAACCGAAAAGCGCGCGGCGACGACGATGAGCGATCCGCGCTGGATCGCCGTGGTCGCTCGCGATCGCGAATTTCACGGGCGGTGAATTCGTGATGACAGAGCAGCGCCCGCGTATGCAGTCGCGGCCGGAAGTGGTGCCGCTCAAGCAAGGTGACGCTGTTGTCTTAGCCGTCAATCAGCGTCCGGTGCAGGGTACGCGCGGCGGGTACCGCGTCAAACTTCGGCACGGCGTGAGCCACGTTCGATCAGGCCATCGTCACACGCTCGGCATCATCTTTCACGACGCGCAATGAACATGACGCTGCGGCAAGTGGTTCGGCATCGATCTGCAGGTTGACGAAAGGATGAAAAAACAAATGGCTACTCTAGATTCCAAGCGCCTGGACAACCGCGACAAATTCCCAGCGTTCGAATTCACTCTTGCCGACGGGCGCCGCTTACGCGTGCCGGAAGAATTCGACCAACCCTTCCAGGTCGTTCTGTTTTATCGCGGGTACTGGTGCCCGTACTGCCAGGCTCAACTCAAGTCGTATCAGGCGGGCCTGCAGGAACTTCGTGCCGAGGGCATAGGCGTCGTCGCAGCCTCTGTGGACAGTGAAGAACACTGTGCTGCAACCGTCAATACGCTTGGGTTGACTTTTCCTGTCGCCCACAGCCTGCCGGTCATGGAGGCAGCGCAAGCGACCGGTGCATTTTTCGATAGCACGCGTCCCAACACGGAGCCGTATCTGCAAGCGACCGGCTTTCTCCTCGACTCGGATCGACGCGTTCTCGTCGCTGTCTACAGCTCGAGCGCCATTGGCCGCTTGACCTGGCAAGACGTGTTGGGAATGGTGCGGTATTTGAAAACGAAGAATGCCTCTTGATATGGACCAACGACGATGAGAACGGACATCGTCTTCGACGCGAATGGAACCACGCTGCGAGGCTGGTTGTACTTGCCGCAAAAAGGGAAGGCGCCTTTTCGTCTGATCGTCATGACGCACGGTTGGGGCGCGGTCAAGGAAATGTATCTCGATCACTACGCCGAAGTCTTCGTCGACGCGGGCTTCGCAACGCTGGTCTATGACCATCGCAATTTCGGCGCGAGCGACGGACTTCCAAGGCAGGAGATCGATCCGTGGGCGCAGCTTCGCGACTACCGTCACGCGTCACCTTCGCATGCACACTTGCCGACATCGATCGCGAACGCATCGGCATATGGGGCACGAGCCTGGCGGGCGGCCATGTATTGGTCGTCGGCGCGGTGGACCGTCGCGTGAAATGTGTCGTCGCTCAGTGCCCGACCATCAGCGGATCGCGCAACGCGCTGCGGCGCTTTCCGGGAGATGGATTGACGGATCTGCGGCGGCGCCTCGATGCGGATCGACTGGCGCGCTTTCGCAACGAAGCGCCCGCGATGATCCCGATCGCGCCCGACCTGGACAATCCGGCAACGGAATCGACCGATGACATCGGATTCGAATCGATCGAACCGTTCGGCAACGACGGCGTCGCGTGGTTTCGCAACATGCGTCCGGATCGCCGCGCGACCTGGCGCAACGAGACGACGTTTCGGACTCTCGATCTCTATCTCGAATACGAGCCGGGGATCTGTATCGAGCGCATCGGGCCAACGCCCCTGCTGATGATTACGGGCGACAGCGACACGCTGACGCCGACCGATGAGGCACTCGCAGCCTATCAACGTGCGTCGGAGCCCAAGCGACTTCTGATCCTGCCGGGCGGTCACTACGATCTCTATGGTAGGTGCCGCCTCGCAGGGATGGCCGCCGCCCGCGATTGGTTCGCCGAACATCTCGCATGACGCTCGGCTTGTTCGAAGATTCAACCGATGTCGAATCCAGGCAGCAGAACTTGGCGTCGGGCGCGGTTGTCCTGCGCGGCTTTGCCACATCGCTCGCGACAACGCTGCTGAAGGCAATACAGGACGTGATCGCGCAGGCGCCGTTTCGCCACCTGATCACGCCCGGCGGCTTTCGCATGTCGGTGTCGATGACGAATTGCGGCGCGTTGGGTTGGGTCTCAGACAGAACCGGATATCGCTACGACGCTGTAGATCCACAAAGCGGACGCAATTGGCCATCTGTGCCCGATTCATTTTTTCAGCTTGCGAATGACGCTGCGAGAGAAGCCGGCTTTCACGACTTCGGGCCCGATGCTTGTTTGATCAATCGCTATGAGCCGGGCGCACGGCTGTCTCTGCATCAAGACAAGGACGAGCGTGACTATGGCGCACCTATCGTCTCGGTGTCTCTAGGTCTGCCTGCCGTCTTCCTGTTCGGAGGGTCGAGCAGAACCGGCAAGGCGATTCGCGTACCGCTCGTGCACGGTGACGTGGTGGTGTGGGGCGGACCGGCCCGACTTCGTTATCACGGCGTGCTGCCACTCAAGCAAGGTCATCACCTTGTTGTCGGCGGCCATCGCATCAACCTGACATTCCGAAAAGCGGGTTGATGATTCGAGAAAGTTGAGGAGGGCTCAATTGTGAGCGCCGAAATTGTTGGACGCACTTCGCGGCGAAAGAAAATGCAAAGCATGTCGCCTGCGCGCAGTGCTGGTCTTCTCATCGCATTGATGTTCACGGGCAGCACGTTATTGACGCCGCTCTATGGACTTTATCGTCGTGAGTTCGGCTTTTCGGAAATCACGTTGACGTTGGTATATGCGGCGAACGTGATCGGCAATCTGGGTGCGCTGATTTTCTTCGGACGCCTGTCGGACCAGATCGGCCGTCGCGCGGCGAGCTTGCCTGCGATCGCCGTCGCCGCGATCGCCACGCTGGTGTTCTTGTTCGCGCGCGACGTCGTGTGGCTGTTCGTAGGACGTATCCTGAGCGCGCTTGCGATCGGAGTCGCTGCCGCGGCGGCAACGGCGTGGATCGCCGAACTCGTTCCTGGCGACGACAAGCCGAGAGCCAGCGCGCTTGCGACGACTGCGAATTTCATCGGCATCGGAATCGGTCCATTGGTTGCAGGCGTGCTTGCGCAATATGCCCCAGCGCCATTGCATACGAGCTACGTCGTCTATTTCGTATTGCTTGCGCTCACCGCGTGGCGTGTGGCGCTGCTCGACGAGACCGTGCAGCGACCGGTCACACGATTTCGAGAAATTTCATTTCGTCCGCGGCTGGGCGTGCCGCGCGCAATCCGAAAACAGTTCATCGCACCCGCGCTTTCCGCGTTCGCAACCTTCGCGTTGATCGGTTACTACGCTGCGTTGGCGCCGACTCTCTTGTCCGAAGATCTCGGCGTCACCAGTCCGGCAATCGCCGGCATCGTGGTCGCCGAGTTGTTCTTCGTCGCTGCGGTAAGCGTCGTCGCCACACACACATTGCGTAGCCGGACCGCGATGCTGATGGGGTTGGCGCTGCTCGTCCCCAGCCTCGCGTGTCTGTTGCTTGCGCAATCGTTCGAATCGCTTGCGCTACTGATCGTCGGCACCACCATCGGCGGCGGCGCGTCCGCGCTCGGCTATCGTGGCTCACTGCAAGTCGTCAACGGCATCGCACCCGAAGACCAGCGCGCAGAAGTCATCGCGAGCTACATGATCGTGTGATTCTTCGGCAACTCGGTGCCCGTGATCGGTGTGGCTGCTCTCTCGACACTGTGGGGTCGCGCGATTGCGCACGATGCGTTCGCAGCCACCATCGCATTGCTCGCCGCGATCGCCTTCGTCACAGGTTGGCGTTACGCGCCGCGGAACGAATGACGCGTCTTGCGTACCAATCAGATCGACGTCACTGAGTCGCAAAGAACAACAGGAGCACAACATGAAGCAACGCGCATTGGGAAATCAGGGCCTGAGAACATCGGCGCTCGGCTTGGGTTGCATGGGTATGTCGTTCGCATACGGCACCGCCGACGAGAAGGAATCGCTTGCAACCATAACTCGCGCGTTGGACTTGGGCGTGACCCTTTTCGACACGGCCGATATGTACGGGCCGTTCACGAACGAGCAACTTGTCGGCAAGGCTCTTCGCGGTCGGCGCGATGAGATTTTGATTGCCACCAAGTTCGGCTTCGTCACCGACGCGAGCGCGAAGGAGCGCCCGGTCAACGGCAGTCCTGACTACGTACGCGCCGCCTGCGATGCGTCGCTCAAGCGTCTGGGTGTGGACACCATCGATCTCTATTATCAACATCGGGTCGACCCGAACGTGCCGATCGAAGACACGGTCGGTGCGATGTCGCAGTTGGTCGAAGCGGGCAAGGTGCGTTTTCTCGGCCTGTCCGAAGCCGCTCCGCAAACCATCCGCCGCGCGCATGCCACGCATCCGATCAGCGTTTTGCAAACCGAATATTCGTTGTGGAGCCGCGAACCCGAGGACGAGATTCTGCCGGCCTTGCGTGAATTGGGAATCGGCTTCGTGCCGTACAGCCCATTGGGGCGCGGCTTTCTGTCGGGGCGCATCAAGTCCTTCGACGATCTCGCGCCCGACGACTTCAGGCGCACGATGCCTCGTCTTCAGGGCGACAACTTTCAGAAGAATCTCGACCTCGTCGCGAAAGTGAAGGCCATCGCAGAAGCGAAGGGCATCACGCCCGGTCAGCTCGCGCTCGCGTGGGTGCTGGCGCAGGGCGACGCCATGGTTCCAATTCCCGGAACCACGCATCGCACCCATCTGGAAGAAAATCTCGACGCGATCAACGTCGAGTTGACGCAAGACGATCTCGACGAGATTGCGGAAGCGATGCCGGTTGGCGCCGCTGCGGGGCAGCGCTATCCGGAAGCCCGAATGAAGACCGTCAACTTGTAGAAGCCAGGCCATAGCGGTCGACGCCGAGGACCGTCATGAGGAAAGGCCCGAATGAGTCTTGTGCTCCCGGTCGGGAATGTGTCACGGCCGGGAGGGCGTTCGGTCTACACTGACGGCGGCGCGACTCGCCAGGCGTCGCGGCGTCGAACGCGTTCTCGCAGACGCGCTGCGCTTCTACTCGATGCAATCCCGATTCGACGCCGCCACAACCAAAGGTAAGTCCAATGTCTGATGGTCGGATATTTGCGAGAATCTTGTTGGCACTGGTGCTGACCGTGGCTGCCGGCGCGGTGTTCGCGGCTTCAACGAGCGAGCCATTGAAGGTCGCGCCCATCGTCTACACGGAACGCCGGCTTGCCAATGGCCTTCAAGTGATTGCCGCCGAAAACCACGCCAGCCCGACCGTGGCCGTGCAGGTTTGGTACCACGTCGGCGGCGGGGAGGACCCGCAAGGGCGATCGTCGCCGGCAATGCCGGTCAGTTCGAACCGACGCTCAAAGCCGCGGTACCGGATCTCGTGTCGGTCAAGCAGGATCAGTTGAATCTGGATCGATAGCTCGATAGACGGAGACGCTCATGAATCATCCGATGCCACACCCTGACGCGTTGAAGAAGCCGTTGCCACCGGCTTTCATCGATGCATTGGCCGCGCGCTTTCGCGATCGCTTCTCGATGACCGAAGCCGTGCGCGCGCATCACGGCCGCGACGAGTCCGCGTTCGATCCGATGCTGCCCGACGCGGTCGTGTTCGCGCACAGCACCGAGGAAGTCGCTGAAGTCGTCAAGCTGTGCGCTACCCATGAAGTGCCGGTGATTCCTTACGGCTCGGGCTCGTCGCTCGAAGGCCATCTGCTCGCGATTCATGGCGGCGTCTCGCTCGACGTCTCGCAGATGAACCAAGTGATCGCGGTCCATGCCGAAGACCTGACTGCGACCGTGCAGGCCGGCGTCACGCGCAAGCAGTTGAACACCGAGATCAAGGACACCGGTCTCTTCTTCCCGATCGACCCCGGCGCCGATGCGTCGCTGGGCGGCATGGCCGCGACGCGCGCATCGGGGACCAACGCGGTGCGCTACGGAACGATGCGCGAGAACGTGGTCGCGCTCACCGTCGTTACCGCCGAAGGCAAGATCGTTCGCACCGCGCGACGGGCGCGCAAGTCGTCGGCGGGATACGACCTCACGCGCATCTTCGTGGGCAGCGAAGGCACTCTCGGAATCATCACCGAGGTCACCGTCAAGCTCTATCCGCTACCCGAAGCGATCTCGGCCGCGGTGTGTAATTTCGCCAGCGTCGATGCGGCAGTACGCTGCGTGATCCAGACGATACAGATGGGCGTGCCGATCGCGCGCGTCGAACTGCTCGATGCCGCATTCGTGAAAGCGGTCAACGTGCACAGCAAGCTCACGCTGAAGGAAACGCCGCTGCTGCTGTTCGAATTCCACGGCACCGAAGCCGGCGTGAAAGAGCAGGCCGAAGTCGTGCAGGAAATCGCGCGCGAACACGGCGGCATGGACTTCTCGTGGGCCACCCATCCGGAAGATCGATCGAAACTCTGGAGCGCGCGTCATAACGCCTACTTCGCCGGCCTGCAAGTCAAGCCGGGCACGCGCGCGATCACCACCGATGTGTGCGTGCCGATCTCGCGCCTTGCGGACTCGATCAGCGCGACGGTGGCCGACTGCAAGGCATCGAGCCTGCCGTCGATGATGCTCGGCCACGTCGGCGACGGCAACTACCACGTGATGCTGCTGGTCGACCCGACCAAGCCCGAAGAGTTCGAAGAGGCCGAGCGCATCAACGATAGACTCGTGTCGCGCGCGATTCAACTCGACGGCACCTGCACCGGCGAGCACGGCGTGGGCCTGCACAAGATGCGCTTTCTCGCCGAAGAACATGGCGACGACGCGCTCGATCTGATGCGTTCGCTGAAGCGCGCGTTCGATCCGAAGAATATTCTCAATCCGGGAAAGATCGTGGCGCTCGATTGACGCGTCTATCGTTTGGCTGCCGCCGCATAGATCGCCAGTCGTTCACGCTGCCGAGTGCGCGTTGAGAAACGCCTAATTCAAATCTCGCCGCTGAGTCACCTATTTCAGCTTCGCCCATTCTTCGCCGCGGACCAGCGTAACGATCTCGAACTTGTCGTCTCCCAAGCCCTTGATGATCGCGGCATCGCCTTCGCCGAGCTCGTCCACGGTGCGAGCCATTTTCTGGAATTGCCCGCCGTGACCGACGATGGCCTGATTGATGCCGGCCGGCACAGCGGCCGACACCAACGCGCGCAAGCCGGGATAGTCGGATTGACCGAAGCCGCCGCCGCGCACTTCCGGGTCGATCTGCGTGCGGCCGAAGATGAGCCGCGCGGTTTCCCGCGTGCGACAAAGTGGACCGGCAATCACCCTACCGATCGGTATGTTCAGCTTGCGAATCGCCGTGCCGATGCCGCGCGACTGCTCACGACCGGCCGCGGACAAATTGCGCTGCCGCATGCAGTCGTCATCGGCAGCCGTGTTGGACTCGTTCGAGTTGGGCTCGGTAGCGGCGTGGCGAAAGTAGATCGTATAGCCGCCGTTGCGCAGGAGCCTCGGCAATTCCGCAGGCGCAACGGTCGTCGCCACGGTCGCGTTGTCGCTACCGCCGACTTGGGCGTTGCCGGCTGCCGGGGAGAGCACGCCGAGCGCCAGAGTCACCATGAACACGAAGCCGAGGGGTTTCATTTTTTGGCCTTCCAACAATTCGTTGGCGAGATTGAATCACAACGTCGAAAGGTGGAATGAAAATGACTGAACAACAAATCGCGGTCGTCGTCGGCGCCGGACCCGGACTCGGCAGCGCCCTGGTTGATCGCTTCGCGCGCTCAGGGATGATGGTCGCGGCGCTGTCGCGCAGCGGCGGTCATGTTGCATCGACTCCCGAAGCCGATCGCATGCGCGTGCGCGGATATGCGTGCGACGCCACCGAGAGCGCTCAGGTGACCGCGACCTTCGCGAAAATCGAAACCGAACTCGGCATTCCGGATCTCGTCGTGTTCAACGTCGGGACCTGGGATCGCGGCAGCATCCTCGATTTGTCGGAAGAATTGTTCTGCGACGCGTGGCGGATCGGATGCCTCGCCGGCTTTCTCGTCGGGCAGGCCGCGGCGCGCCTGATGGCGCCGCGCGGCAAGGGAACCATCCTCTTCACCGGCGCGACCGCGTCGCTTCGCGGCGGGTCCGGTTTTGCGGCCTTTGCGGTTCCGAAGTTCGGCTTGCGCGCGTTGGCTCAGAGCATGGCGCGAGAACTCGGGCCCAAGGGCGTGCATGTCGCGCACGTGATTGTCGACGGCATGATCGCAGGCGAAGCGGACGGCGGTTCACCGTGCGGACTCGCTCCGTCTGCGATCGCCGACGTTTACTACGACCTCTACAGGCAGGGCCGAAGCGCGTGGACGCACGAGCTCGATGTGCGACCGATGAGTGAGAAGTTCTGAGCTTTGCTTACGCAGCCAGGCGCGCGTTCTGCGGGAACATCTGCATGCGCGCGTCTTCGTCCATCTCGGTCTTGTAGGCATGTTGCGTCTTCAGCGCCTCGACGCGCTGCGCGGCCGGACGAGCACTGATCTCGTCGAGCAATCGCTTCACGTTCGGCAGCTTGTCCCAGGCGTCGGCACCGAGGATGAAGGGCACAGCGCGCGCCCAGCCCCACACCGCCATGTCGACGATGCTGTACTCATCGCCCAGCATGTAGCGCCGGCCGGCCAGTCGCGCATCGATGATGTTCCAGTGGCGCTGCGCCTCGAAGTCGTAGCGGTTGACCGCGTACTCCTTGGGATCGGGCGCGAAGTGTTTGAAGTGCACCGCCTGTCCGGAATACGGGCCGATGCCGGTGGCCACGAACATCAGCCACGACAACATCTGCGCGCGCTGATCGGGCGTGTTCGATGGCAGGAAGCGGCCGGTCTTCTCGGCCAGGTAAAGCAGGATCGCAGTGCTGTCGAAAATATTCACGTCGCCATCGACGAGAGCCGGCGTCTTCGCGTTCGGATTGATCGCGGTAAACGCGGCAGCGTGCTGTTCGCCTTTGCGGGTGTCCACCGGTACCAGCTCGTAGGGCGTGCCGGTCTCTTCGAGAAACAGCGCGACTTTGGCGGGGTTGGGGGACGGGTGGTAGTAGAGCTTGATCATCGTTGCGCTTTCAGAAAAAACGAGTGGGGTGGACAAGCGCATGCATCTTGCAGCATGCGGTCATAACTTCAGACGGGCCGCGGCGTGACCAGCCTCAGACCATGAAAGTAACTGCGATAGCGGCCGACGTCGCGCGTCAATACGGGCGCGCCGAGAACCGCAGCATGCGCGCCGATGAAGAAGTCGCTGAGCATACCGGCCCTCACACCGCCGCGCTTGCGATAGAGCTGCCACGCTTTCGCGGCAAGGAATGCCGCATCGCGCGGCATCTCGCGCAGATCGAGAGCGGCGCGCTTGACGATGTCGTCCACCGCCTCGACCGAGTCGAAGCCGATCGACAGCTCGGCATACACGATGGCGTTGATCACCAACGGCCCGCGCGAAGCCCAAACATCCAGTTGCGTACGCGACCAGTCGGCCCACGTGGGATCGGCGTCGATGACGTCGATTAGCACGCACGTGTCCACGACGATCATCGGAAACCGGGGTCGTCCTTGTCGCTCGCGTAGCCGCGAAGCATCTCCATCAATCGATCGGTTCGTTTTCCTTTGTTGCGGATGCCGATCAGTGCGGTGAATTTGCTGCGCTTCGCTTTCGCCCGTGGCTTTCTTACAGGCTGCACGCGAACCGACCCATCGTCGGCGTATGCGAAATCCACGCGATCGCCCGCGCCGAGCCCGAGATGATCGCGCATCGCTTTCGGAATCGTGACCTGACCTTTGGTGGTGATGGTTGTGCTCATGCGCCTTCTCCTTGCAGACGCCCGATATTATCAAAAGTATTACTTTCTGTGGATGGTAATACCGTGGTCTTGTGCGCGGATCAATCGAGGTCGTCTTTCTCGCGCACCACCGACTCACGATCAGTGCCCGACACGCGTCGCAGATCGGAGAGCTGGTTGAGATACTGACCGATGAGGAGTTGGCTCATCGCTTGCGTTGATCGACCTCTTCCGCCGCCATGTTGATCAGCAAGCGTTCAAGCGCAGCGCGATAGGCGATGGAGTCGTCGCGTTTGTCGACCGCGAGAACAAGCACGAGCAACGTGTCGTCCTCGACCGTATAGACGAGCCGATAGCCCTGCTGGCGCAGCTTGATTTTGTAGCACCCCTGCAGTGGTCCATGCAGTGCCGACCCGGGAACATGGGGCTGCTCGAGGCGCTTTCTCAGCAGGTTGCGCAGCGGCGTTTTCACCAAACCATCGAGACGCTGCCATTCAGCAAGCGCTGCGGGAACGAATTTGAGCCGCCAACGCGTGGTTGACGCCAGGTTTCGTTTTCCGCGCTCAGATCTGGTCAATATCGACCTCGATGGCGGCATCCTTTTGTGCGAGGCGTTCAGCGACAAGAGGCGCGAGCTCCCGGTCGGCAAGCTGTTCGAGGAGCGCTTCGAATAGCGCCGGCTTGACCATATAGAAAGCCGGTTTGTTATGGCTCAGGACAGCGACCGGACGGTCTTCGGCATCACGCAGGACTTGGGCGGGATTCTTCTTGAATTCCGACACGCTGATGGATCGATCGGAATAGATGGCTTCCATTTGGGCTCCTTGATCAAGTCTTATTGAGCGCTATATTAATCTCCATTATTCGCTCTTGCAATGGCTCATGGAAATCGGCCATCCAAGACCGCTACGAACAACTCAGCGCCGAGCAGCCGCTTTGATCGTGTGTTGTCAACGAGACAACAAGCGCGCCGCGCTCAAATGCGATCGATATCGACCTCAACCGCCGCATCCATCTGCGCCAGCCGCTCGGCCACCAACTGCTCCAACTCAATATCGGTCAGTCGGCGCGCGGCGGCCAGTGCGTCGGGCGCCATCGACTGCACGAGAATCCTATCGTCCACATCCCTCACATCGCGCAACCCGCACAAGGCCATCGTGATGTCGAGTTCCTTGCGAAGAATGTCGAGGCACGTGGTCACGCCGGCTTCGCCCATCGCGCCTAAACCATAGAGAAACGCGCGGCCGATGAACACGCCTTTCGCGCCGAGCGCGAGCGCCTTGATCACGTCCTGCCCTGAGCGGATGCCGCCGTCCATCAACACTTCGATACGATCACCCACCGCCGCCACGATCGCAGGCAACGCTTCGATCGCCGACATCGCGCCGTCGAGTTGGCGCCCCCCGTGGTTCGACACGATCAGCGCATCGGCGATCCCGAGGTCCGCGAGCTTCGCGGCCTGCTCCGCGTCTTCGGAATCGAGTATGCCTTTGATGATCAGCTTGCCGCCCCATCGGTCCTTGATCCACTTGACGTCGTCCCACGATAATTTGGGATCGAATTGCTCGGCGGTCCACGACGAAAGCGAGCCCACATCCTTGACGTTCTTCGCGTGCCCGACGATGTTGCCGAACGTGCGCCGCTTCGTGCCGAGCATGCCCATGCACCAGCGCGGCTTGGTGGCGAGGTTGATCAGATTCGCGAGCGTGGGCCTGGGCGGCGCGGTCAGTCCGTTCTTCACGTCCTTGTGCCGCTGGCCGAGAATCTGCAGGTCGAGCGTCAGCATCAACGCGCTGCATCGCGCGGCCTTGGCGCGATCGATCAGACTGCCGATGAAGTCGCGGTCCTTCATCACATAGAGCTGGAACCAGAACGGCGCCGACGTGTGTTCGGCGACGTCCTCGATCGAGCAGATGCTCATCGTTGAGAGCGTGAACGGGATGCCCGCTTTTTCCGCGGCGCGTGCCGCCAGGATTTCGCCATCGGCGTGCTGCATGCCGGTGAGTCCGGTCGGCGCGATCGCGATGGGCATCGCGACCGGTTGGCCGATCATCGACGATGCGAGCGAGCGATCGGTCATGTCGACCGCCACCCGCTGGCGCAACTTGAGCTTCGCGAAGTCATCCTGATTGGCGCGATAGGTGGACTCGGTCCATGCGCCCGAGTCGACGTAGTCGTAGAACATGCGCGGCACGCGCTTCTTCGCGAGCACGCGCAAGTCTTCGATGCAGGTGATGGGTTGTGGCACGTCGCGACTCCGGCGGATTCGATGCGGTCGGCGCATTGTCACCCATCCCTCTGCCAGCCTCTCCCTTGAAGGGGGAGCAGAACTGCAGACGTGTTAACTTTTGCGCGATGAACGCCCCCGTCGAGATCGAAGTCGCAGAATTCACGCCCCGCGTGCCTGACGCTGGGCGTCAGGCCGCGGTCGCACAGGCGCTGCTCGAGATACTTCCGAAGCACAGCGTCCTGTGGGAGCCCACCGACACGCGGCCGTATGAATGCGACGGGCTGTCGATGCTGCGGCAGTTGCCGATGGTGGTCGCTCTCCCCGACAACGAACAACAGATCGCCGCGATCCTGCGCATCTGTTCGCGGATCGGCGTGCCGGTGGTCGCGCGCGGCGCGGGCACGAGCCTGTCGGGCGGCGCGATGCCGCATGGCGAGGGCGTGTTGCTCGGCTGCGCGAAACTCAATCGCATCGTCGCGATGGACCCCGCGTCGCGAACCGCGATCGTCGAACCCGGCGTTCGCAATCTCGCGATCTCCGAAGCCGCCGAGGTCCACGGCCTCTACTACGCACCCGATCCGTCGTCGCAGATCGCCTGCACGATCGGCGGCAACGTCGCGGAGAATTCAGGCGGCGTGCATTGCCTGAAGTACGGCCTCACGGTTCACAACGTGTTGAAGGTGCGCGGCCTGACGATGGAAGGCGAGGTCGTCGAGTTCGGCTCGGCCGCGCCCGACAGTCCGGGGCTCGATCTGCTCGCGCTCGTGATCGGCTCCGAAGGCATGCTCGCGATCGTCACCGAAGTCACCGTCAAACTGATCCCGATGCCGCAACTCGCGCGCGTCATCATGGCGTCGTTCGACGATGTCGAAACCGCGGGCGATGCGGTCGCGGCGATCATTTCGGCAGGCATCATTCCCGCCGGACTCGAGATGATGGACCAGCCCGCGACGCGCATGGTCGAGCCGTTCGCGAAAGCGGGCTACGATCTCGATGCCGCCGCCATCCTGTTGTGCGAATCCGATGGCACGCCCGAAGAAGTCGCCGAAGAAATCGCGCACATGGAAGCGGTGCTCGACGGTGCGGGTGCGAAGCGGCTGGTGGTGTCGCAAAACGAAGACGAGCGCCTGACGCTCTGGGCCGGACGCAAGAACGCCTTCCCCGCCGCGGGCCGCGTGTCGCCCGACTACTACTGCATGGACGGCACGATTCCGAAGAAGCGCATCGGCGAAATGTTGAAGGCGATTCAGGCGATGGAAGTGAAGTACGCGCTGCGCTGTCCCAACGTCTTTCACGCGGGCGACGGCAACCTGCATCCGCTGATTCTCTTCGACGCGAACGATGCCGACGAACTCAAACGCGCAGAAGATTTCGGCGCCGAGATCCTCGAGCGCTGCGTCGAATTCGGCGGGACCATCACGGGCGAGCACGGCGTGGGCATCGAGAAGATCAATCAGATGTGCGTGCAGTTTGGCGCGCCCGAGCTCGCGGTATTTCGCGGCGTCAAGCGCGCGTTCGATCCGGATGGATTGCTCAATCCCGACAAGGGCATTCCGTCGCTGCATCGCTGCGCCGAGTTCGGCCGCATGCGCGTGCATGGCGGCGCGTTGCCCCATCCCGAGTTGCCGCGCTTCTGATGGCGGACAACGTGATCTCCTCGGAAGCGAGCACGGCGAGCGGGCTCGCCGCGATGATCGCGCAGGTGGGCGAAGCGGTCGCGAACAAAACGCCTCTCTGGATTCGTGGAGGCGGCACGAAGGCGTGGTACGGGCATCGCATCGACGGCCCCGCATCCATCCATGACTCCAATGAGCGCGCAAATGAGCACATCGACGTGCGCGCGCATGCGGGCATCGTCGATTACGAACCGACCGAACTCGTGATCGTCGCGCGCGCGGGTACTCCGCTGCAGGAGATCGAAGCGCTGCTCGCCGAACATCACCAGATGTTGCCGTTCGAGCCGCCGCATTTCGCGCCGCGGTCCTCGGGGCTTGCCGCTTCGCGCAACGCCTATCGCGACGACGCACGGCCTCTCGATCGGATCTCGCGCGTGATGGTTGCGAGCGGACGCGGCGCAACGCTTGGCGGCTGCATTGCTGCCGGGCTATCGGGCCCGCGACGCATGGCCGCAGGCGCGGTGCGCGACTTCGTGCTCGGCGCGCGCATCATCGACGGCCGCGCACAACAGCTCTCGTTCGGCGGCCAGGTGATGAAGAATGTCGCGGGCTACGACGTGAGCCGCGCGTTGGCCGGATCGCTCGGCACGCTCGGCGTGATCACCGAGGTGTCGTTGAAGGTGCTGCCCCGACCTGCACAGACGACGACGTTGCGCTTTGCGATGAACGAAGAGACCGCACTGGACCAGCTCAATGCCTGGGGCGGCATGCCGCTCGCGATCACCGCGAGCGCATGGCGGCCCGACCTCTCCGAGGGACCGCATGTTCACCCTGGTAGTAGCCGCACTGGCCTCTTGACGGTCCGCCTCGAAGGCAGCGAGTCTGCGGTGTTGTCGGGCATCCGCCGCATCGGCGGGCTCGACGTCGAGCCATCCGAAGCGGCCGCCTTCTGGATGGGCGTGCGCGAGCAGACCGATTCATTCTTCACGTCGCATGCGCCCGCCATGCCGCTGTGGCGCATGGCGCTGCCGACGATCGCACCGCCGCTCTCCGCCGCGCTGGGCTTCGACGATCAACTGATCGAATGGGGCGGCGCGTTGCGATGGATCGCGACCAAGGCCGAGGCCCCGACGATCCGTGCAGCCGCGACTCTGCTGGGCGGACACGCGACGCTGTGGCGCGCGTCCGAAGCGTTGAAGTCGCAGTACGGTGTCTTCACCCCACTGTCCGCATCGTTGATGGCGATCCATCGACGCCTGAAAGCCGAGTTCGATCCCGATCGACTCTTCAATCGCGGGCGCCTCTATCCTGAACTCTGAACACGCAACCGCGCACGCAGTCTCACGATCAAGCCGCGATGCGTGACCCAACCGACACTCCATGGAAACCCACCTCGCCGATTTCATTCGCGGCACGCCTGACGGCGACGAAGCCGAGGCGATCCTGCGACGCTGCGTGCATTGCGGCTTCTGTACCGCCACGTGTCCCACCTATCAATTGCTCGGCGACGAACTCGACGGGCCGCGCGGTCGCATCTATCTGATCAAGGACGTGCTCGAAGGAGGCGAAGCCACCGCCTCCACGCGCCTGCATCTGGACCGCTGCCTGACCTGCCGCAACTGCGAGACCACGTGTCCGTCGGGCGTGCAATACGGCCGCCTGATCGACATCGGCCGCAAGCTCGTCGAGGAACGCGCGACCGAGCCGCGGCCTTTCGCCGAAAGAGTCGAGCAGACGGCGCTTCGCGAAGGGCTCACACGCCGCTGGCTGTTCGATCCGGCGATGAAGGTCGGCCGGGCGATGCGGCCGATGTTGCCGAAGACGCTGGCCAACAAGGTGCCTGCGACGACCGCCGTTGCGCTCGCGCCGTTCACGCCCGTCTCGCATCCGCGCAAGATGGTCCTGCTCGAGGGCTGCGTGCAGCCCGCGATGGCGCCGCAGATCAATCACGCGACTATGCGCGTGCTCGACGCGGTCGGCGTCGAAACCGTCATCGCGAAGAAGGCCGGATGCTGTGGCGCGATTCGTCATCACCTCAACGATCACGACGGCGCGAAGCACGAGATCCGCCGCAACATCGATGCGTGGTGGCCGCTGCTGCGCGACGGCGCAACAGCCGGCGCCGAATGCATCGTGATGAACGCGTCGGGCTGCGGCGCGATGGTCAAGGAGTACGGCCATCTGATGCGCAACGATGCGGCCTATGCCGAGAAGGCCGCACACATCAGCGCTGCGACGCGCGACCTCGCGGAAGTATTGCCCGAGTTTCAGGAGGAACTGCTCGCGAGGATTCATCCGCCATCCAAGCGCCGCGTTGCGTATCACCCGCCGTGCACGCTTCAGCACGGCCAGCAGATACGCGGCAAGGTCGAGGGGCTCCTCACTGCGGCCGGTGTCGATGTGAAGCTGTGTGCCGACAGTCACCTGTGCTGCGGCTCGGCGGGAACCTATTCGGTGTTGCAGCCAGAGCTCGCGATGGCGCTTCGCGATCGTAAGTTGGCGCAGCTCGCGGCGGTCGCTCCCGAAGCGATCGTGTCGTCCAACATCGGTTGCATCACGCATCTGCAAAGCGGCACCGAGACGCCGGTGATGCATTGGATCGAATTGATTGCGGGCGCACTCACCACCGGCGGCCCGCGACAGGGTCTGTTTCCCGGTGAAGTGCGCCAGGCAGGCAGGATCAGACGCGGACCGGGGCCGAAGCCTTTGCCCGATCCGCGACGCCCGTTGACGTAAGCGCGAGCTGGCGCATGACCTACGACGCCATCATCATCGGCGGCGGGCACAACGGTCTGGTGTGCGCCTGCGATTTGGCTGCGCGCGGCCTGTCGGTGCGCGTGCTCGAACGTCGCGCTATCCTCGGCGGCGCCGCGGTCACCGAAGAGTTTCATCCAGGCTTCCGCAATTCGACTGCGAGCTACACGGTCGGGCTGCTGCATCCATCGGTGATTCGCGATCTGCATCTGCACGAGCATGGCTTGCGCATCGTGCATCGGCCCTTCTCGAATTTTCTTCCGCTGCCCGATGGTATCGGCGACCTCGCGTATCTGAAAATCGGCGGCGGCCTCGAGGCCACGCAACGCGAAGTCGCGAAATTTTCTGCGCGCGATGCAGAGAAGTTGCCTGCGTATTACGCGATGCTGGATGGCGTGGTCGCGCTGGTGCGCGAGATGTTGACGCGCACGCCGCCCAATCTCGGGCCGCATGCGTTCGCCTCGATCGGCGATTGGTTCTCCGCATGGGATCTCGGCCGTCGCATGCGCCGCCTCGATCTTCCCCGCAAGCGCGACCTGCTCGATCTGTTCACCAAGAGCGCGGGCGATGTGCTCGATGCCTGGTTCGAGTCCGCGCCGATCAAGGCGGCGTTCGGCTTCGACGCAACCGTCGGCCACTACGCGAGTCCGTATGCGCAAGGCTCGGCCTATGTGTTGCTGCATCACGTATTCGGCGAGGTGAACGGGAAATCCGGCGTGTGGGGTCATGCGATCGGCGGCATGGGCGCTATCACGCAGGCGATGGCGAAGGAAGCCGAAGCGCGCGGCGTCGAGATGAGCGTCGATGCGCCGGTCGCAAGCGTCATCGTCGAAGGCCGCGAAGGCACGCGTCGCGCCACCGGCGTCGTGCTCGAAGACGGCACGCGCATCAGCGCTGCGCGCGTCGTGGCTAACGTGCATCCGCAGCTCTTGTTCCTGTCGATGATCGATGCCGATGCGCTTCCCGAAGACTTCGTCGCGCGCATCAAGCGTTATCGCAGCGGCTCGGGCACGTTGCGCATGAACGTCGCGCTGTCGTCGCTTCCCGACTTCACCGCCTTGCCCGGCGCGCAGCACCAACCGCATCACGAGAGCGGCATCGTGATGGCGCCGTCGCTCGCGTACATGGAAGACGCGTGGATCGATGCGCGGCGCGAAGGCTGGAGCCGCGAGCCGATCGTGGAGATGCTGATTCCGTCGACCGTGGACGGCACGCTCGCGCCGCCCGGCATGCATGTCGCGAGCCTCTTCTGCCAGCACGTCGCACCGCTGCTCGAAACGACTAACGCGAAGACGACCTATGAAGAAGGTTGGGCCGACGACCGCGCGCGCGAAGCGGTGGCCGATCGCGTGATCGAAACCGTCGCGCGCTTCGCGCCGAACTTCGCGGCCAGCGTGATCGCGCGGCAGGTGCACACGCCGCTCGATCTGGAACGCAAGTTCGGCCTCGTCGGCGGCGACATCTTTCACGGCGCGCTGTCGCTCGATCAACTGTTCTCCGCGCGACCCGTGTTAGGCCACGCGGACTATCGAACGCCGATAGACGGGCTCTACATGTGCGGCGCGGGGACGCATCCGGGCGGTGGCGTCACAGGGCTGCCGGGACGCAATGCGGCACGTGAAATTCTGCGTGACCGACGCTGACGACGGATCGCCTTCGAAAAGCGCGATGCATAATCGCGTCGTCAATTCGGGGAAAAAAATGAAATCGACTCTTGATGTGAAGCCAGATCCCTCGCATGTTCGGCAGATCCGCGTCGCTTTGCTTGCAACGGCTCTAAGCGTTGCGTCACCGGTCATCGCCCAGGAAGCGACGCGGCTTGCAAAGGCCGACGTCGAAAGCCTCGTTGTCGGCAAGAAGCTTCAATATCTGAGCGCAACCAGTGGTGAGACGATAACGTGGGACTCGAAGAATGACGGCGCGGTGTATTTCAACACGACTCAGTCCAAGGGGAACAGATCGGTTCGTGGCACGTACACGATCGAAGACGACGGCAGCATGTGCCACAAGTGGAGCGACGACAAGTACCTTCATTTGCAAGATGGCTGCGTGCTCTTCATGCGCGACGGAGACAGGACGCGCGTGGTCAGCAAGCGCAACCCTGACAAATTGCTGGGCAACTTGATTCAGTAGCCCATGAAGGGGAGCGACGCATTCGGTGCTTCAAGGCGCCGCACGATGAACCTCGATCGCGTCCGTCGCAAGACCGTGCGCTTCTGGGCAGTGGTCGATGCCGCGGTGTCGTACACGCTGGCGTTGCCGCCACTGGCCGAGCATTTTCTTTCGGCGCTGTACTTCATGAACGGCAAGCTCGGCGGTGACCCGACGGTTCCGGCGTTCGCGCCCATTCAACTGTTCTTCGTGTGTCTGTCCGGATCGCTGGTCAGCATCTGGTGCGTGGCGCGCTATCTGAAGCCGATCGGACTCTTCGCATTGATCGACGGCTGGGGTCGCGTGTGGATCTCGGCGCTGATCATTTATTTCGTCGCGTTCGGCGGCGCGCCGCGCGTGCTGCTGGTGTTCGTGGCAACCGAGATGGCAGGCGCGGTGGTGCAATTGCGCGAGGTCTACAAGCGTCGCGCGCCGATCACGTCGAACCTGTCGTCAAGCTCATGAGCATGGACTGGGCTGCAGCGGGCGCCCTTTCCTTTGCGCCGTTGATGAAGAACACGAACACGTCGCGCGCATTTTTCGGTGCGGCCTTTGCTATAGGCTCGAGCGCATCGACGGTCTCGCCTTTCGACCAGGCACGCGCGTGCGCGAGCCATGTGACGATCTCCTTTGGCGTATAGCCGGTCGGGACGTCGGACCTCGCGCGCATCAGACGCGCATAAACGAAATCGGCAGTGACATCGCCGATCATCGGGTAGTCGTCCGAGTCGCTCACGACGAGGGCCGCGCCATGCTTT
>JBBSEF010000038.1:0-28309 GCA_038240015.1 Burkholderiales bacterium | reverse complement strand
TGTGCGAGCCGGTGAGCGGCGAAAAGGCCGAGCAGATCGGCCTCGTGTCGCTGGCCGTCGACGATGAGCTGTTGCAACAGACCGCACTCGACATCGCCATTCGTCTCGCAAACGGCGCGCAGACCGCGATTCGATGGACCAAGTACGCGCTGAACAACTGGCTGCGCATGGCGGGGCCGAACTTCGATACGTCGCTCGCGCTGGAATTCATGGGGTTCGACGGACCCGAGTTGCGCGAAGGGTTGGCCTCGCATCGAGAAAAGCGAAAGCCGCAGTTTCCGAAACAGTCGCCATTTTGAAATCGGACGTCGAGTGTGCGTGGTTCTCGATGCATTGCTCCATTCAACGGAAACAGCATGTCATGAAGCGTCTCATCGAGGTGATGGCCTTCTGTTCGATCGCGCTGTCCGTAGGGGCGGCCGAAACCGACGCGACGTCCGCGGCGCGAACCTCCCTCGCAGTCCAACGCGACGCCTGGAACCGTGCCGACATCGACGCTTTCATGAAGGGCTATTGGCAAAGCGAAGACATCCGCTTCGCGAGCGGCGACGCATTCAAGCAATGAACCGAACCAGAGCCGGCGTGCAAGGCAGGGCCGTGCGGATCTCCGATTTCATTCTCGACCGGTTCGGCGCGCGAATCGCTAGGCTGCGCTGACCATTGCACGCATCATTTCCGACGCGAACGGACTCTGCGCTTCCGATACACTCGGTCGATGGAATCCGCAGGTGTGACATCGATCATGAACAAGGCGCCTGCGCTGTGGCGCGAATGGATCAGCGCGCTCGATCGCAACGAGGTCCGCGTCGAACAATCGGTGGCGCTGGTTCGCCACTTGCCCGTCCTCGCGATCGGCAACGGCGGGGGCGCCGTGATCGCGACCGTTGCGCTCTCGAGCTATGTCGACGGGCGGTTGCTGTGGCCGCTGATTGTCAGCATGGCGTTGCTGGTTGCGCCGATGGTGTCGAGCTGGCTGCGATTGCGCCACCGACCCGCGCCCACACGCGTGTCGCGACGACACATCGTGATCGTGATCGCGCACTCGACTGCGCTCGGGCTCGCCTGGGCGGCATTGATGTTCTTCTACTTTTCTCGAACGCCGTTCGAAGTGTTCGCCGCACTGCTTTCCGGCGCGACCTTTCTCAGTCTCGCCTCGGTCGCAGCCCTGTCGGTGAACCCGCTTGCGTGCGTCGGCTATTCGACGCCGATCATGTTCGCTGCGATCGTGATTTGCGCATCGTCGGCGAACCCGATGAGCGGGACGCTGACCTCGATCCTTGTGCTGATGTGCGTGGCGATCATCGGCTTTCTCGCGGCGAATTGGCGCACCGCGAAGAAGGTGATCGACCTTTCCGTCGAGAAGACGCTGCTCTTGCAGAACCTCGCCGCGGAACTCGATTCGACCCACGTCGCGCTCGATGCGCAACGCAAGAGCGATGCGGCGCTACGTGAAAGCGAGACCTTGCTTGCGCAGAAGGGGACGACGCTGCAGACCACGCTCGATCGGATGGATCAGGGGATCATGATGATCAACGCCGAGCGCATCGTCGAAGTGTGCAACAAGCGTGCTCTCGACTTGCTTGACTTGCCGGCTGAACTGATGGCGTCCAGACCGGCATTCACCGATGTGCTCAAGCATCAATGGGAGACATCCGAGTTCGTCCACACGCCGGCAGATCTTCTCAAGTTCATCGAGTCGGGCGGCGTTCTCGACACGCCGCAAACCTACGAGCGCCGACGTCCGAACGGGCGATATATCGAGGTGCGTAGCGTGCCGCTTGCGGACGGAGGCGTGGTTCGCACGTACACCGACACGACCGACAGAAAAATCGCCGAGCAGTCGCTGGTCGAAAGTGAAAAGCGTTTCCGGGCCGTGTTCTCCGCCTTGACCGAAGGTGTGACCTTGCAGGACCGGGATTCGAAAGTCCTCGCCAGCAACGATAGCGCAGCGCGCATCCTCGGGATGACCGCCGAAGAATTGGCCGAGCGTCATTGCTGGCCCGAGCCCGGTTCGGCGATCCGCGAGAACGGCGAGCCGTTTCCTGTTGGAGAGCATCCATCGCTGCTGGCGCTGCGCTCGGGACAGGCCCTGCACGGCGTCGTGATGGGTTTGAAGAAGCGCGACGGCTCTCACATCTGGATCTCGATCAATGCCGAGCCGCTGTTCTCCGACGACGCGGGCGAACCTTACGCCGTGGTCTGCTCATTCGAGGACATCAGCGAGCGCAAGGCGTTCGAGCGACGGCTCTTCACCCAATCGATGACCGATGCGCTGACGCGCGTCGCAAACCGCAGGCACTTTCTCGAAGTCGCCGAGATCGAGATCGGCAAGGCGTGCAGCATCGGCGCCCCGCTTTCGTTTCTGATGCTCGACATCGATCACTTCAAGCGGGTCAACGATACCCTGGGTCATGATGCCGGCGACGATGTGCTTCGTGCGATCAGCGCAGAGCTTGGCGCGCGCATCAGGACATCGGATCTGCTCGGTCGCATGGGCGGCGAAGAGTTCGCAGTCCTTCTTCCCGGAACGCCGCTGGTCGACGCGGTCAAGGTGGCCGAGACGCTCTGCAATGCGGTGCGCAACCTAACGATTGCCACATCCGGTGCAGAGCCGTTGCGCATCACGATCTCCGCCGGCGTCGCGACGCTCGCCGTGGGCGACATCGGATATGCGGAAGCGATGCGGCGCGCCGATCATGCGTTGTACGCGGCGAAGGCCGACGGACGCGACCGCGTTCGTGTGCAGTCGACTGCAAGTTAGTTTGCGATTGATTCTGGAGATTCGATGTCCCAAGTCCCCGCCCTCGCTTTCGATCTCGGTGAAAACGTCGCGCTGCTGCGCGAAGCCGTGCACGACTTCGCCGCGAAAGAAATCGCGCCGCGCGCAGCCGCGATCGACAGCGACAACGTCTTTCCGGCCGACCTGTGGAAGAAGCTGGGAGACCTTGGATTGCATGGCCTGACCGTCCCGGAGGAATACGGCGGCACCGACCTCGGCTATCTCGCGCACATCGTGGCGATGGAAGAGGTGTCGCGCGCATCGGCGTCGGTCGGCCTGTCGTACGGCGCGCACTCCAATCTTTGCGTCAACCAGATGCGCCGCAACGGCAGCGAGGCGCAGAAGAAAAAATATCTGCCAAAACTGGTCTCGGGCGAACACGTCGGTGCGCTCGCGATGAGCGAGCCCAACGCAGGCTCCGACGTCGTCAGCATGAAGCTGCGCGCGGAGCTCAAGGGTGATCGCTATCTGCTCAACGGCTCGAAGATGTGGATCACCAACGGCGGCGATGCGGACACGATGATCGTCTATGGGCGTACCGATGCCGAGGGCGGTCCGCGCGGCGTCACTGCATTCATCATCGAGAAAGGCACGAAGGGTTTGTCATACGGCAGCAAGCTCGACAAGCTCGGCATGCGCGGCTCGAACACCTGGCCGATTTTCTTCACCGATTGCGAAGTACCTGTCGAGAACGTGCTCGGTCAGGTCGGCGGCGGCGTCAAAGTGCTGATGTCGGGTCTCGACTACGAACGCACGGTGCTCTCGGGCGGGCCGCTCGGCATCATGGCCGCGTGCATGGACGTGGTGCTGCCGTACGTGCATGAGAGAAAGCAGTTCGGCCAGAGCATCGGCGAATTCCAGTTGATGCAGGGCAAGCTCGCGGACATGTACACCACTTGGCAGGCGTCGCGCGCCTACGTGTATGCAGTGGGACAGGCGTGCGATCGCGCCGATCACTCGCGCGTCTTGCGCAAGGACGCGGCCGGCGCGATTCTCTATTCGGCCGAGAAGGCGACGTGGATGGCGGGCGAAGCGATACAGGTCCTGGGCGGCGTGGGTTATACGAATGAATTCCCGACCGGCCGTTTGTGGCGCGACGCCAAGCTCTACGAGATCGGCGCAGGCACGAGCGAGATCCGGCGCATGCTGATCGGGCGAGAGTTGTACAGCGAGTCGATGTGATGGTGAACGCAAATTCGAGGCAACAATAAAAAGCATGAAGCTCGAATCCAAACTCAATCCGCGCTCGGAAGAATTCAAGAGCAACGCGAACGCGATGCGCGCGCAGGTCGACGACCTGCGTGTCCAGGTCTCGAAAGTCGAAGAAGGCGGCGGCGAATCGGCGCGCGCGAAGCACACCGCGCGAGGCAAGCTCTTGCCGCGCGAGCGCGTCAATCGCCTACTCGATCCCGGCACGCCGTTTCTCGAAGTCGGCCAGCTCGCCGCGCACGGCATGTACGACGACGAGGCGCCATCGGCCGGCGTCATCACCGGGGTCGGCCGCGTTGCCGGCATCGAATGCATGGTGGTCGCGAACGACGCGACCGTGAAGGGCGGCACCTACTATCCGCTCACGGTCAAGAAGCATCTGCGGGCGCAGGAGATCGCCGGGCAGAATCATCTGCCGTGCATCTACCTGGTCGATTCGGGAGGCGCTTATCTGCCGCGCCAGGACGAAGTGTTTCCCGATCGCGATCACTTCGGCCGCATCTTCTACAACCAGGCCAACATGAGCGCGCAGGCGATCCCGCAGATCGCAGTCGTGATGGGCTCGTGCACGGCGGGCGGCGCGTATGTGCCCGCGATGAGCGACGAGACCATCATCGTGCGCAATCAGGGCACGATCTTTTTAGGTGGGCCGCCGCTGGTGAAGGCTGCGACCGGCGAAGTGGTCAGCGCCGAAGACCTCGGCGGGGGCGACGTCCACACGCGCATCTCGGGCGTGGCCGATCATCTGGCCGAGAACGACAGCCACGCGCTCTACATCGCGCGTCATATCGTCGGCAACCTCAATCGCAGGAAGCCCAACGGCGTGACGTTCGAGCCGATCGAAGAGCCGCTCTACGATCCGCAGGAAATCTACGGCGTGATTCCGCAGGACACGAAGAAGCCCTACGACGTGCGCGAGGTCATCGCGCGGGTCGTCGATGGTTCACGGCTCGACGAATTCAAGCAGCGCTATGGCGCAACGCTGGTGACGGGCTTCGCGCATCTCTACGGCATGCCGGTCGGCATCATCGCCAATAACGGCATCCTGTTCGGCGAGTCGGCGCAGAAGGGCGCGCACTTCATCGAACTGTGCGCGCAGCGCGGCGTGCCGCTGGTGTTCCTGCAGAACATCACCGGCTTCATGGTCGGTCGCAAGGTCGAGAATGCAGGCATCGCGAAGGACGGCGCCAAGATGGTGACCGCGGTCGCCACCGCGCAGGTGCCCAAGATCACGATGCTGATCGGCGGCTCGTTCGGCGCGGGCAACTACGGCATGTGCGGCCGCGCGTATTCGCCACGCTTTTTGTGGATGTGGCCGAACGCGCGTATCAGCGTGATGGGCGGTGAGCAGGCCGCGAGCGTGCTCGCGACCGTGCGGCGCGATGGCATCGAAGCCAGGGGCGGCGCGTGGTCCGCTGAAGAAGAAGAAAACTTCAAGGTGCCGCTACGCACGCAGTATGAAGAACAAGGCCATCCGTATTACGCAACCGCGCGCTTGTGGGATGACGGTGTGGTCGATCCCGCGCAGACGCGGCGCGTGCTCGGGCTGTCGCTGTCGGCCGCGCTCAATGCGCCGATTGCGTCGACGAAGTTCGGTGTGTTCAGGATGTGAGGCGCGGCCACGATGTTCAAAAAGATTCTGATCGCCAACCGCGGAGAGATCGCCTGCCGTGTGATCAAGACCGCGCGGCGCATGGGCATTGCGACCGTCGCGGTGTATTCGGAGGCCGATGCCAATGCACGCCACGTGCGGCTTGCGGACGAGGCGGTGTTGATCGGGCCTGCACCCGCGCGCGAGTCTTATCTCGTCTCCGATCGGATACTCGAAGCGGCGCAGCGCACAGGCGCCGAAGCGGTTCATCCGGGCTATGGGTTTTTGTCTGAGAACGAAGACTTCGCCGAGGCGTGCGCTGCGGCCGGCGTCGTCTTCATCGGACCGCCGGTCGCTGCGATCCACGCGATGGGTTCGAAATCGGAAGCCAAGAAGTTGATGGAGAAAGCGGGTGTGCCGCTCACGCCCGGCTATCACGGCGACGATCAGACGCCGGCCTTGCTTGCAAACGAGGCGGCGCGCATCGGGTATCCGGTGCTGATCAAGGCCAGCGCGGGTGGCGGCGGCAAGGGCATGCGTCGCGCCGATCGCGCCGAGGATTTCGATGCGTCGCTGGTGTCGTGCAAGCGCGAGGCCAAGAGTTCATTCAACGACGACCATGTGCTCGTCGAGAAGTATGTGTTGAAGCCGCGCCACATCGAGATCCAGGTGTTCGGCGACAAGCACGGCAACGTCCTGCATTTGTTCGAGCGCGATTGCTCGGTGCAGCGTCGTCATCAGAAAGTGCTCGAAGAAGCGCCTGCGCCGGGCATGACCGAGGCGCGTCGTGCCGCGATGGGCAAGGCTGCGGTCGAAGCCGCGAAGGCGGTCGGCTATGTCGGCGCGGGCACGGTCGAGTTCATCGCCAATCAGGACGGCAGTTTCTATTTCATGGAGATGAACACGCGCTTGCAGGTCGAGCATCCGGTGACCGAAATGATCACCGGGCTCGATCTGGTCGAGTGGCAATTGCGCGTGGCGTCGGGCGAAGCGTTGCCGTTGACGCAGGATCAACTTTCGATCGACGGCCACGCGCTCGAAGCGCGCATTTATGCCGAAGATCCCGACAAGGGTTTCCTGCCATCGACCGGACGCCTGCTGCATCTCGCTCCGCCACCCGAGTCCGATCACGTGCGCGTCGACACCGGCGTCGAGCAGGGCGACGAGATCACGCCGTTCTACGACCCGATGATCGCCAAGCTGATCGTTTGGGGCAGCGATCGCCGTCAGGCGCTTGCCCGCATGCGCCAGGCGCTCGCGCAATATCGCGTGGTCGGCGTCGCGAACAATGTCGAGTTCCTCGCGCGTCTGGTCTCGACGCCATCGTTCGCGCATGCCGATCTCGACACCGGCTTGATCGAGCGCGAGTCCGCGTTGCTGTTTCCCGAGAAGGTCGCGGTGCCTGACGACGTGTGGCTGCTCGCGGCGTTGGCTGAACTGCGTCGTGAAGCGCGGCTCGCCGAGAAGCGCGCTGCCGATGCGCCCGATCGCGATTCGCCGTGGCGCATCCTCGACGGCTGGCGTTTGAACGGTCGTGCGCAGCGCACGATGACCTTACGCTACGGCGAGGTGCTGCAGACCGTGGTGATCGAAGCCGCGAGCGGGGGAAATGCGGGGAGCAATGCAGGGCACTGGTTGGTGCTCGACGGACAACGCGTATTCGCGCGTGGCTCGCTCGGCCCCGACAGCCAACTGCAGGCGCAGCTCGGCGAGCGCCGCTTGCGCGCGGCCGTGGTCGCGGCGGGTGAACGCCGCCACGTGTTCTTCGAAGGGCGCTCGTGGCCGATCGCCATGGTCGACACCCTGAATGTCGGCGGCAAGGGCGACGAACTCGAAGGCGGACTCAAGGCGCCGATGCCCGGCAAGGTGATCGCGCTCATCGCTGCCGCCGGCGCGATCGTTGAGAAGGGCGCGCCGCTGCTGGTACTCGAAGCGATGAAGATGGAGCACACCATTACCGCGCCCAACAGGGGTAAGGTAAAGGCCTTTCACTACGCGCCGGGCGATCAGGTCGCGGACGGTGCGGAGCTGGTCGATTTCGAAGCCGCGGTTTGAACATTCACATACATGCTTCAGACATCAACATTTCACGCATGAACATTTCACGCATCAACATTTCGGTATGAAGGCTCGCATCGTCGAGGTCGGCCCGCGCGACGGTTTGCAGAATGAGCAGCAGACCGTGACGACCGAGACCAAGCTCGAACTGATCGCTCGGCTCGGCGCCGCGGGCGTGACCGCCATCGAGGCGACCGCCTTCGTATCGCCGAAGTGGGTCCCGCAGATGGGCGACCACGACGCGATCATGCGGCGCCTCGTGAAGCGGCCCGGCGTGAGCTATCCGGTGCTCACGCCGAACCTCAAGGGTTTCGAAGCCGCAGTCGACGCGGGAGCGGCCGAGGTCGCCGTGTTCGCGGCTGCGTCCGAAAGTTTTTCGCTGAAGAACATCAACTGCTCGATCGATGAATCGATCGCGCGTTTCGAGCCGGTGTTCGCGGCGGCGAAAGCGAAGGGCATCAAGGTGCGCGGCTATGTCTCCTGCGTCGTCGCGTGTCCGTACGAAGGGCCGATCACGCCGCAGGCCGCGGCCGATGTCGCGAAGGCGCTGTACCAGCGCGGCGCCTACGAAGTCTCGCTTGGCGACACCATCGGCGCCGGCACGCCGGCGTCGATCGAGCGCATGCTCGAAGCGGTTGCGCGCGTCGTGCCGGTTGGGCAACTTGCGGGCCACTATCACGACACATACGGCATGGCGATCGCGAACGTCGATGCGTCGTGGCGCTTCGGCGTTCGCACCTTCGACAGTTCGATCTCGGGCCTGGGCGGTTGCCCGTACGCGAAGGGCGCGACCGGCAACGTCGCGACCGAAGACGTGGTCTATCTGCTGCACGGCCTTGGCGCGGACACCGGCATCGATCTCGATCTGCTGGTCGATACGTCCGCATGGATCAGCGAGCGCCTGAACCGCGAGCCCAACTCGCGCGTGACGCGCGCGCTGCTTGCCAGGCGGGAGTCCGCCCTTTCCAAAGCGGCCGCATGATTCAAGTGCACCACTGCGTGAGCGCGCGATCGTTTCGCGTGCTGTGGATGCTTGAAGAACTTGCGCTGCCTTACGAATTGAAGATGTTGCCGTTCCCGCCGCGCGTTCATGCGCGCGATTTTCTTGCGATCAATCCACTCGGCACGGTGCCGGCGTTCTTCGACGACGATCATTGGATGACGGAGTCCTCGGCGATCTGTCATTACCTCGCCGCGCGCTACGGCGCAACGAGCATCGACGTGGCCAGTGATGCACCCGAATTCGCGGCCTACCTGCAGTGGCTCTTTTTCGGCGAAGCGACGCTGACCTTTCCCCTGACCTTGATCCTGCGCTACGCACGCTTCGAGCCCGAACATCGACGCTCGGGTCAGGTCGCCGAAGACTACACGCGCTGGTTCCTCGCGCGCTTGCGCGGCATCGAGGCCGTGATCGAGAACGAGCCCTACGTGTGCGCCCGTCGCTTCACCGCTGCCGACGTGTCGGTCGGCTATGCGCTGATGCTGGCCGAAATGCTCGACCTCGCACCGAAGTTTCCGAAGTCGGTGATGGACTACTGGCAGCGCCTGCAGAGCCGCGACGCGTTCGTTCGCGCACTCGAAGCGCAGAAGACCGCCGCGATTGCGCAGCATGTTTCGGTGGTGCCGGCGCCTCTGGTCGCGGGGTAGATTCGTCAATCCTGAAGCCAGGTGCTGAGCGCCCACGTCAGGAACGCGCAGAACCCCACAGCGAGAGCGAGCACGATCAACAGCCGCCCGAAGTACGGGCCGCCCGGTTCGCGCTGATTTCGATCTTCGGGTTGCGGCATCGAGAAGGGGTCATCCGGGGAGGTCGCTTTTGCTGGACGACGACATGCATGCGGTGCGATGCGCGACATGATAAGGGAGTCGCGATTCAACCTGTGCGCAGCTTGTCGGTCGCCCATCGCATCGCGTCGCATCGCGCATCCGATCTGCTAAGTTGCGCGGCTGCACTCCCGCACGCCGACCATCGACATCATCATGACCTCCTCCATCGAAGCCCGACAGTGGATCTACGCGCCGCATGTCCGCGCGGTGTCGATGTCTATCTCGACAATGTCGGCGGCGACATCACCGATGTCGTCATCGCGCAGATTCGCGCGTCGAGCGCGCGTCGTCATCTGCGGACAGATCAGCCAGTACGACGGTGGCCTCGACGAGCCGCCGCAAGGCCCGCGGCTGCTCGCGCACATGCTCTATCAGCGCGCGACCATTCAGGGCATCCTCGCTCGCGACTACACCGCGCGCATGGACGAGATGCGACGCATCGTTGCGCCGTGGGTGAGGGCCGGCGAGATCGTCTTGCACGAGACCATCGTCGAAGGCTTCGAGCAATTGCCCGAGGCTTTGGGCAGTCTGTCGGCGGGCGCGAACCTCGGCAAGCTGCTGGTGCGCGCGTAGTGGCGGCTCGGATAGACTCGCACGCTGACGTACCTCTCGCGAAGCTGAGATGGTGCCGTAACCGATTTCGGATACACCAACGTGAACGACGCGATGCCCATTCGTGATGTGGCCGATTCCGTTTTCGGAATGGACGATCAATCTCCGATCGGTTCGGTTGATGCCGCGCCGGTGCGGCCGATCGGCGCGAGTCTGCGTAGCGCGCAGGACTTGAACACTCTCATCCTGAATTCGAGCCGCGATTGCATCGTGGTGCTCGACCTCGAAGGGCACACCCAGTTCGTAAGCCCCGGCGGTATCGAGAGCATGGAAGTGGTCGACGTGAACGCGATCATCGGACTTTCGTGGCTGCGTGTGTGGAAGGACGGTGAACACGAAGCGGCGCTGCATGCGGTGGAAGAGGCTCGTGCCGGTGGGGTGGGACGCTTCCAGGGGTTTTGCCCCACGCACAAGGGCACGCCCAAATGGTGGGACGTGGTGATCTCATCCTTGCCCGGTCCCGATGGCAAGCCGGATCGATTGGTTTCGGTGGGACGCGACATCACGGAACTCCGACGGACCGAACAGCGCCTCGCATCGATCGAAGACCGCCTTACGGTGGCTCTCGGCGCGTCGAGCATGGTCGGCATCTGGGACTGGGATTTGAAGACCGATCGCGTTTACGCCGACGCGAACTTCGCGCGCATGTTCGCCGTCGATCCGGCACTTGCTGCCGATGGCGTTGCGCCGGGAACCTTCATCGAAGGCATTCATCCCGAAGATCGCGACCGGATCGGTGCTGCGATCAAACGCGCGATGGCGAGCACGGACGAGTACGAGGAGGAGTTCCGCGCCATCGACGCGGAGGGTCACGAGCGATGGGTCTGCGCGCGAGGGCGCCGTCGCAACGATGCGTTGGGCCGACCCTTGCACTTCCCGGGAGTCGTCACCGATATCACCGCGACCCGGAGCGCAGAACAAGCATTGCGCGAAAGCGAAATGCGTTTTCGCGAACTGGCCGACAACATCAACCAGCTTGCATGGACAGCGGACGGCTCGGGATGGATCTACTGGTACAACCAGCGCTGGTACGACTACACCGGCACGACGTTGGAAGAAATGCAAGGCTGGGGCTGGCAGAAGGTTCACCACCCCGATCACGTCGATCGGGTCGTCGAGAAAGTCGCCGAGGCGTTTCGCACCGGTGCTGTGTGGGAGGACACCTTCCCATTGCGCGGCCGTGACGGCGAATACCGCTGGTTTCTCAGTCGCGCCCGGCCGATACGCAACGAGGCTGGCGAGGTCGTCCGCTGGTTCGGCACCAACACCGACACCACGGCGCAGCGCAACGCAGAAGAAAAGTTGCGTGATCTCAACCAGACGCTTGAAAGGCGAGTTGCCGACGCTCTCGCCGAACGCGACCGGTCGTGGCAGATCTCGCAGGATTTGCTGGCCGTTGCCGACTCGAACGGTCTGCTCCGTGCCGTCAATCCCGCATGGTCGGCTGTCCTCGATCTGCCGCCGGATCAGATCATCGGGCGAAGCCACCTCGACCTGATTCATCCTGACGATCGAACCGCGAGTGAGAGCGCGCACGCCCACGCGACGCGCGAGCCCTTGCTTCGATACGAAAACCGCTTGCGTCACAGAGATGGCACGTATCGATGGATCTCATGGACCGCGACGCCCGAAGGCGATCTCGTCTACGTCAGCGGCCGGCACATCACGACCGAGAAGGAAGCGGCCGAGGCCCTCGAGGCCACTCGAGAACAGCTCCGCCAGTCGCAGAAGATGGAAGCGGTCGGTCAACTCACCGGCGGCTTGGCCCACGACTTCAACAATCTGTTGATCGGCATCACCGGTAGTCTGGAGATGCTGCAGAGGCGGGTGGCGCAGGGTCGCATCGGCGAAGTCGATCGCTACGTCAACGCGGCTCAGGGTGCGGCGCGCAGGGCCGCTTCGCTGACGCACCGCTTGTTGGCGTTCTCGCGCCGACAGACGCTCGATCCCAGGCCGACCGACATCAACCGCCTGATTCGAGAGATGGAAGAACTGCTACGCCGCACGGTGGGACCTTCGATCGAAGTCGAGGTCGTCGGCGCCGTCGGACTCTGGACCACGCTGGTCGATACCAACCAGTTGGAGAACGCGCTCTTGAACCTGTGCATCAACGCGCGCGATGCGATGCCCGACGGTGGACGGCTGACGATAGAGACAGCCAACAAGTGGCTCGACGAACGCGCCGCGCGCGACCGCGATCTTCCACCGGGTCAATTTCTTTCGCTATGCGTCACCGACACAGGTACCGGCATGACGCGCGAGGTCGTCGAGCGCGCCATCGATCCGTTCTTCACGACCAAGCCGATCGGTATGGGAACTGGGCTCGGGCTCTCGATGGTTTACGGCTTCGCGCGTCAGTCCGGCGGGCAGATGCGCATCTATTCCGAAGTTGGCCATGGCACTACGATGTGTCTTTACCTGCCTCGCAACCACGGCGTGGAATCTCGCCCGGAGGCTGCCGAGTCGTACGCCCTCGAGCGCGCCCAACATGGCCAGACCGTGTTGGTTGTCGACGATGAACAGACTGTGCGCATGTTGGTCGTCGAGGTGATCGAAGAACTCGGCTATGGGACCCTCGAAGCAGCCGACGGCGCATCGGGACTCACGGTGCTGCGCTCGGACGCTCGCATCGATCTGTTGATCACCGATGTGGGGCTCCCGGGAGGGATGAACGGAAGACAAGTCGCCGATGGCGGTCGGACCGTACGGCCTGCACTTAAGGTGCTGTTCATCACCGGCTATGCCGAGAACGCGGTGGTGGGCAACGGGCATCTGGAGCCGGGGATGCAGGTGCTGACGAAACCGTTCACGATGGATGCGCTTGCCGGGCGCGTCAAGGATCTCATCGGCAATGGTTAGGCGCCGGCCGGACTCGCGAAAGGACGACCACGCTATCGGTGCAGGCATTGGTGATCGATCCGCTGAGCGATGGCATGACCGGGCAGCAGTCGGTGACGACGCGTTCGATGGGAGAGCGACTCGCGACGCTGGTGCGACAGCAGTATCCGCACTTCGACGTGCAGCCCTTTTCGGGCAGCCACATCGCGCGCAGCCCAATGGTCCTCATCGGCACGTTCACCGGGGTCAATGCGCAACGTCAGACGTCGCGCGCGCGCGAGGCTCACGGCACTTGTTTCGCGCTCGCCGACCTGAAGACCGGCAAGCTGGGTCAGCATGGAGCTCGCGTTCTCATTGCCCGAAGGTGTCGATACCAAGGCTTCGCGGACAACACAAGATCAGAACCTAGTAGCGGGTTGGGGTAATTTGAAGCAAAACTGCTACCAAATTCGATACAAATGATGATCGCGCCAGAACGCGCTGCACTTTCTTGTCGAAAATCTTTACACGAATCCAAATTATTTTCGTCACCAAATACCTATGGTCATGAAAATAAAACGTTAGTTAAACGTTGGTCCATTTCTTGCCTCCGGCTACTAGGAGACTTGCGAAATTCTTCAATACGGAAATACATTAAATGAAATCACCTCTGATCCGCTTGTTTAGTCTGTTCACGGTCGCGTTCCTAGCCGTTGGGGGAGCCGCACAAGCGGTGCCTGTTTCTATTGTAAATGCTAGCTTTGAGAGCCCAGTATTGCCTGTGGGGGGGTTCACCACCTCCGCTCCCCAAGGTTGGACCTGCCTCGGCGGTGTCGACACCTGCGGCGCTTTCCATCCTAATGCTTCGCAGATTCCGCAAGGTGCGTCAAACGGCGTGAACGTTGGTTACTCAAATGACGGCGGCCTGAGCCAAATTTTGTCGAGCGTACTCACCTCTAACACTCTGTACACGCTCATGGTGGATGCCGTATCTCGGGGAGACGGTTTCATCGTGCCAGGGGGTTACACACTTCAATTGGTCACCGCCGCCGGCTTCGTTCTGGCGACCAGTCATATTGCATCCCCCGCGGCAGGGACCGACGCTACGCTCACAACTTCTTTCTTTGCGAACGCAACTGACTCGCATCTAGGACAGTTGCTGCGGATCGATTTGGTAGCGTCCGGGGTTCAATCTGACTGGGACAATGTGCGATTGGATGCAACTGCCAGCGTCGCTCTCGTGCCCGAACCGGGAAGCGTGGCCCTACTAGCAATCGGCGTAGTTGCGCTTGCAGCGCGCAGAGGCAGGAAGAAGGCTAAGTGAGACCTGATCAAAAAGCAGCTTTCGAATCGCCCGGTGCAGTTTGGCCGGGCGTTTTCATTGAGGCGGCACGAAGAACGTGGGCCAGTCGCCCAAACTCTCTTCCTGCCAACTGGTCACGTCACTCTGATCTATCGACGTGATGATAGGGTTGCCAATAAAGCCAGCAAACTCAGCAACAGTATTGATCTTACTTCGTCTAAAAACCTTCATATTGCAATAGTTGGGCAATTGGCGGAGAGGGTGGGATTCGAACCCACGGTACGTTTGCACGTACGCCTGATTTCGAGTCAGGTACATTCGACCACTCTGCCACCTCTCCGTATGCCTTGCGGCGTGGTGCGAAAGAGGCGCGATTCTAGCAGAGCGGTCGTGTCTCGCAATCGCGTGATGCGCGATGCGCGATGCGTCAATCGGCCACGCGGCGCGCGCCGCTGAAACGGCTCGCCCAATACGACTGGCCCATGTCTTCGACCCGCACGGCGCCGCCGCTTGCCGGTGCGTGAATGAAACGGTTGTCGCCCAGGTAGATGCCGACGTGCGAGAAGGTCTTCTTCAAGGTGTTGTAGAACACCAGGTCGCCCGGCTTGAGTTCGTTGCGATCGACGCGCGTTCCGACGCGGCTGATTTCTTCAGCACGACGCGGAAGGTCGAGTCCGAGCGCGTTCAGGAATACATAGCGGACCATGCCGCTGCAATCGAAACCCGATTGCGGTGTGTTGCCCCCGCGTCGATAGCCGATGCCCAGAAGTCCCAGCGCATTCACCACCAGATCGCTCGCACGTTGTGCGGGCCCCCGCGCTAACGCAGCCGCCTCGACTGCAGGTGAGGACTCGATCACCGATGCTTTGTCGTCGACGGGTTTCGATTCCTTCGAGCCGAACCACTTACTGAAGAGGCTGCCGCTCGATGAAGGAACCGTCGAAGGCGCGGGAGGGTTGATCTCGGCATACGGGTCGACGTCGTTCGCGAAACAGTGCGGCGCAAAACACAGAGCGAGCGACGCGATCAGCAACGCAAAGGCGATTCGGGTCATGGGCATCGGGCCAATGTAGTCGATGGGCGAAGCGGCTGTCAAAGAATGAGGCCCGCTGGTGTTGTGTAAGCTACGCGGTTCGACTCGCACCGGCGCGCCATCCGCCGCGAGCGCGCGAGAGCTGCGCAACACATTCACCACGTCGACCACCGCATACAAAGACACCATCATGGCCGAGGAGACAGACGCGATCGATCGCTATGCCGAAACCTATCGGCACAGCATCGAAAATCCTGAATCCTTCTGGGGCGAAGAGGCCAACGCGATCGAATGGCAGCGTCCGTTCAGGCGCGTGCTCGACGACAGCCGCGCGCCGCTGCTGAGATGGTTTGTCGATGGCGCCACCAACATTTGCCACAACGCGCTCGATCGTCATCTCGACCAGCGCGGTGATCAGGCCGCGCTGATCTACGTCTCGAGCGAGACCAATACCGAACAGACCTTCACCTATCGCGAGCTGCATGCCGAGGTCAATCGCGTCGCAGCGATGATCGCGTCGCTGGGCGTGGCGCGGGGCGATCGCGTGTTGATCTACATGCCGATGGTGCCCGAGGCCTTGTTCGCGATGCTTGCGTGCACGCGCATCGGTGCGATTCATTCGGTGGTGTTCGGCGGCTTCGCGTCGTCCAGTCTCGCGTCGCGCATCGACGACGCGACGCCCAAGCTGATCTTGTCCGCCGATGCGGGCTCGCGCTCGGGCAAGATCATCGCCTACAAGCCCTTGCTCGACGAAGCGATCGTGCTCGCGCGTCACAAGCCTGAGCATGTGGTGTTGCTCGATCGTGGCCTCGCAGAGATGGATCGCGTCGATGTCCGCGATGTCGATTGGCAGACGTTGCGCGGCATGCATCTCGACGCGAGAGTGCCGTGCGTGTGGCTCGAGTCGAACGAGCCTTGCTACATCCTCTACACCAGCGGCACTACCGGCATCCCGAAGGGCGTACAGCGCGACACCGGCGGCCATGCGGTAGCGCTTGCGGCGTCGATCAAATACATCTTCGACCCGAAGGCGTTTGACGGACCGGTCGATGCGCAATCGGGGCGGCGCACCTTCTTCGCTGCCAGCGATATCGGATGGGTGGTAGGTCATTCCTACATCGTGTATGCGCCGCTGATCTGCGGTATGGCGACGGTGATGTACGAAGGTCTGCCGACACGCGGCATGGATGGCGAACCCGACCCCGGCATGTTCTGGCGCATCGTCGCCAGCCATCGAGTCAACGTGATGTTCACCGCACCCACCGCGGTCCGCGTGTTGAAAAAGCAGGACCCGTCGCATCTCACGCGTCACGATTTGTCTTCTCTCGACGCGCTGTTTCTCGCTGGCGAACCGCTCGACGAGCCCACCGCGCGCTGGATCTCCGACGGCATCAAGAGACCGGTCCTCGACAACTATTGGCAAACCGAAACCGGTTGGCCGCTGCTCGCGGTCGAGCGCGGTGTCGACCCCGACATGCAGCCGCGCTTCGGCAGTCCGGGCAAGCCGGTGGTGGGCTACAAATTGAAGCTGCTCGACGAGGCCGACAATCGAGAGATCGCTGTGAACCAGAAAGGCGTGCTGGTGATCGAGTCGCCGCTGCCGCCCGGCTGCATGACGACCGTGTGGCGCGACGATCAGCGCTTTGTCGATACCTATTGGTCGCTGCTCGAAGACCACAGCGTCTATTCGACTTTCGACTGGGGCATCCGTGACGACGATGGCTATTACTTCATCCTCGGTCGCACCGACGACGTGATCAACGTAGCGGGCCACCGTCTGGGCACGCGCGAAATCGAAGAGAGCATCAGCGCGCACGACGCGATCGCGGAGACCGCAGTGGTCGGCGTGGCCGATCAACTGAAGGGCCAGGTCGCGATCGCGTTCGCGATCGTCAAGAACCCGGCGTTGATTGAGACGCAACAAGAGCGCATGAAGCTCGAAGGCGAAGTGATGGCGACGGTCGATCGCAGCCTCGGCGCGCTCGCGCGACCCGCACGTGTCCACTTCGTGAGCGCGTTGCCGAAAACGCGCTCGGGCAAGATGCTTCGCTGCGCGATTGCCGCCGTGTGCGAAGGCCGCGACCCCGGCGACCTCACCACCATCGAAGACCCGACCGCGCTCGATCAGATTCGTAGCGCGGTGGCGGCGGTTCCATCGCCTTCCGTTTCAACCTGACATTCGAAAAGCGATCATGCAGACACGGCCTTATCTGACTCTCGACGTCGTCAAACCGATTGCAGCGGCAGCCGAGGCCGAAGCGCTCAAGAATAAATGGGCCGTCACGATCGCGATCTGCGACGACGGCGGACATCTGTTGTGGCTGCAACGTCTCGATGGGTGCGCGCCGGCCTCCTCGGCCATCGCATCGGCGAAGGCGCGCACGGCCGCGCTCGGCAGGCGGCCGAGCAAGGCCTACGAAGACATGATCAACGCCGGACGCCATGCGTTTCTCTCGGTACCGCTGCAAGGCATGCTCGAAGGCGCCGAGACGATCGTGGTCGATGGTCACACCGTCGGGGCGGTCGGCGTGTCGGGCGTGAAGTCGGCCGAGGACGCGCAGATCGCGCGAGCCGGTATCGCGGCTTTGATGTCGGGCTCGGCTTCCAGATGAGCTCGGCTTCGTAAGTCGGGCGAGTCGGGCGGAAGCCACGCGGGACATGTCGGACCTGGCCGAGTTCGGCATCTGGACCAAGAAGGTCGTGTCGGGATTTCTTTCGATTCCGGGCGGTCCGCTGTTGGCCATCATCATCGGACTCGCGCTGGTTCGCAAACGTCGCGGCATCGGACTGTCGTTGATCATGCTCGGCACCGCGATCCTGTTCGCGCTGTCGTTGCCGATCGTCGCCAATGGCATCGCCACTCCGGCAGAGCGCGCGTTCCCGCCGCTGAATGTCGATGTGCCCTTGCCGCCCCATGCCGCAATCGTCGTGCTCGGGGGCGGCTTGCAGACCGGCGCGACCGACTATGGCGGCGAGACGGTCAATCCGATCGTGCTGCCACGCCTGCGCAGCGCGGCGCGTCTGGCTGCACGCACCAAGCTGCCGATCCTTGTCGCCGGAGGAAGGCCGTTGCGCTCGAAGAGCGTGGAAGCCGATCAGATGGCCGATGTGCTCGAGCGCGACTTCCACACGCCCGTGCGCTGGAAAGAAAAACAGTCGGTCGACACGCAGGACAACGTGCGCTTCGCGGTGCCGATACTCCAGGCCGCGGGAATACGGACGGTGGTCCTCGTGACCGATGTCACACACATGGCACGCGCGCGCGCGCTGTTCATCGCGGCCGGCATGCCCGTGATTCCCGCGCCGACCGACTACTACGCGAGTGGGCCGCTGACGGTGCTGTCGTTCATGCCGAACACCAATGCGTTGCGGCGTTCGTCGTTCACGGTGCACGAATGGTTGGGTTATCTGTGGGCGCGCTTGCGCGGGTGATCACCATGACCAGGCGATTGAGGAGCTTTCGATGACCACGAGCCAGTCGACCCCGAGTCCCATGCGCACCGAGCGCGACAGCTTCGGCGCGATCGACGTTCCGGCCGATCGTCTGTGGGGCGCGCAGACTCAGCGTTCCCTCGCGCACTTCGATATTTCGGGCGAGCGCGTGCCGAAGGAAATCATTCGTGCTCTGGTGCAGATCAAGCGTGCATCGGCGATCGTCAATCGGAAGCTCGCTTCGCTCGATGCGGACAAGAGCGATGCGATCGTCGCCGCGTGCGACGAGGTGCTCGCGGGCAAGCATCGCGACGAATTCCCCCTGCTCGTGTGGCAGACCGGCTCGGGTACGCAGAGCAACATGAACGTCAACGAAGTGATCGCCAATCGAGCCAGCGAGTTGATGGGCGGCCGACGTGGCAATGCAGAGGGCGGCGATGCGCGACGGGTGCATCCGAACGACGACGTCAATCGCAGCCAGTCGTCCAACGATGTGTTTCCTTCCGCGATGAACGTCGCGGCCACGGATGCGATCACGAATCGCCTCTTGCCCTCGCTGTCGACGTTGCGCGAGACCCTGCACCAGAAAGCCGAGGCCTTCGCCGACATCGTGAAGATCGGCCGCACGCATTTGCAGGACGCGACGCCGCTCACGCTCGGGCAGGAATTCTCGGGCTACGTGGCGCAGCTCGATCACAACCATCGGCACGTCGAAGCGAGCCTCGCGCATCTGCACGAGCTTGCGTTGGGCGGCACCGCGGTCGGTACCGGACTCAATGCGCCGGAGGGCTATGCCGATCAGATCGCAGCCGAACTCGCGGCGTTCACGTCCTTGCCGCTAATCACCGCGCCCAACAAATTCGAAGCGATGGCCGCAGCCGATGCGATCGTCCATGCGCATGGCGCCTTGAAGACGGTCGCCGCGAGTCTGTTCAAGATCGCCAACGACGTGCGCTGGATGGCGAGCGGCCCGCGCTCGGGCCTGGGCGAGATCACGATCCCCGAGAACGAACCGGGTTCGTCGATCATGCCGGGCAAGGTCAACCCCACCCAATGCGAAGCGCTGACGATGGCGTGCGCCCAGGTGTTCGGCAACGATGTCGCGATCAACATCGGCGGAGCATCGGGCAACTTCGAACTGAATGTCTATCGACCGATGATCGCGTACAACATGATGCAGAGCATTCGGTTGCTCGGCGACGCGATGAAGAGCTTCAACGATCACTGCGCGATCGGCATCGCACCGAATCGCGAACGCATCGCGCAACTGGTGTCGAACTCGCTGATGCTGGCGACGGCGCTCAACCCGCACATCGGCTATGACAAGGCCGCGAGCATCGCGAAGCAGGCGCATCGCGAAGGCACGAGTCTGAGGGATGCAGCCGTGGCGAGCGGCTGGGTGACGGGTGAACAGTTCGATGCGTGGGTCGATCCAGCCGACATGATCGGTTGATGATCGCCGGTCAATAGTTGACCAGACTGATGATCGTATTCGAGTATCGATTCAGCCTTTCCCTGCCGTTCAAGTCATCGAGCGCGATCAGGAATGCAAAACCTGCAATGCTGCCTCTCTGCATCTCGACGAGTTTTGCCGCGGCTTCAGCCGTACCGCCGGTTGCGAGCAAGTCATCGTGAATCAGTACATTCCAACCTTGCTTGATTTCATCGACGTGCATTTCGACTCTTGCACTCCCGTACTCGAGATCATATTCGTGAGCGACTCTTTGATACGGTAGCTTCCCCGCCTTGCGAACCAGGACGAAAGGGAGGCCAAGCCTGTTGGCCAATGCAAATCCAAACAAGAAGCCACGGCTTTCGATGCCGACCAGCGCGTCGAGTCTGAAGTCTTTCAGCGCTTTTGCAAAAGCGTCGATGACTTCCGTACACAGTTGCTGATTGTGCAGAACGGGCGTGATGTCCTTGAACAATATTCCCTTTTTCGGGAAATCTGGAACATCGCGTATGGCTGCTTTCAGCTTTTGTTGAAGCATCTCATCGTGACGCGGAACGCTTGCCCGAGAGGCGCTTCTGATTCGCGGCCACGCGTTTTTGCAGAGGCTTCATCGCTGCATTGGCGATTTTCAGTTGCGCGTCGATCATGCTGGTCGCGGCGGTCGACGGGCGTCTGGACGCGCTACGAGGAAATAGCGCGCCGGTCCACATCGTCTGACTGCTTCGCATCCATTGCGCCCACGCGGCCATCGACGCTTCCGCCATCGCGGATTGCTTTTCGCTGACCATGCGATGCATTTCGCGACGATCGTTCGCGTCCGGCGCGGCGCCGTGCTGCGCCATGCGTGTCGTGCGTCGGCCGATCACTTCGCTTGCGGACATCAACATGGTCGCGTTATTGCGCGTGAAGCTGGACCACAGTTCGAAGGATTTGAAAAACGGATTTTGAAACGCGCGCGCATTGAAGATTGGCTTGGTCATGGAGTCGGTCAGGGGAGGGAGAGTTGCCGAAGTATGCCCGCGAAGTGTGCCCTATCAAGCGCGCCGTCCTCGTCGGCCAAACGCGTATCCTCGCGCCTTCGAGTCCGGGTCGAGCTCACGACCGCAAGGGAAGCAGACGATGGCGTTGCGCGCAACGGTCTTCAAGGCCCAGCTCGCGGTCAGCGACATGGATCGCAACCGCCATGCGGAGCATGCGTTGATCGTTGCGAGGCATCCCTCGGAGACCGACGAGCGGATGATGACGCGCGTGCTTGCCTTTGCCATGCATTCCAGCGACACGCTCGCATTCGGTCGCGGCTTGTCGGACGTGGATGAACCCGATCTGATCGATCGCGACCTGACCGGCGCGATCGAGTTGTGGATCGAGATCGGGTTACCTGACGAACGCTCGGTGCTGAAAGCCTGCGGTCGCGCGCGAAGCGTGGTCGTCTTCGTGTACGGCCACAGCGCCGACCTGTGGTGGAAGGGCGTGCAGGGCGGGCTCGCACGTGCGCGCAACCTCACCGTGGTCCGGATCGCTTCGGCCGAGTCGCGAGCGATCGAGGCGATGGCGAGCCGCGCGATGACCCTGCAGGCGACCATTCAGGACGGCATCGTGTGGTTCAGTGATGCGCGCTCTACGGTCGAATTGCACCCCGAGATCCTGCGCGCTCCGGCGTGAGTGTCCTTCCGTCGCGTCTCCACCGCGCGTCGCGAATGAAATGGCCCGCGCGACCAGGCGCGGACCAAGAGCGGATTGCTCCGCATGCCCGGGGCGGCTATACTCGCAGACTTTTGGTTTTGCGCCGGCCCATCGCTTCAGCGGCCGTGCTGCCTCCCGATTTCCTAACGAAGGTCGAAACATGGTCATACTCCGACTCACCCGTGGCGGCGCGAACAAGCGCCCGTTCTATCACGTCGTCGCCACCGATTCGCGCAATCGTCGCGACGGCCGCTTCATCGAGCGCGTGGGCTTCTACAACCCGGTTGCGGCCGGAGGCGAAGAGGGTCTTCGCATCGCGCTAGACCGCGTGAAACATTGGCAGGATGTCGGCGCGCAGATGTCGCCGGCGGTTGCTCGGCTGGTCAAGGACTTCACGAAGAAGGGCGGTCAGGTGCAGTCGGCTCCGGTTGCTGCTCCACCAGCCGCGGCACCCGTCGACTCAACCGCTGAAGCCCCGGCTGCGACGAACTGAGTTTCAGCTTTCGTCACCGCTCGCATGGAGGTCCCGTCCGACCTCGTCACGGTGGGCCACGTACTCGATGCGTGGCGGCTCGACGGCAGCGTGAAGGTCGCACCGTATGCCAGCGATGCTTCGGCGATGCTCAGCGCAAAGGCGTGGTGGCTGGACGTGAAGGGCGCGATGCGGTCATTGGATGTGATCTACGCCAAGGCGCACGGCAATACGGTGACGGCGCGATTCGTGGGCATCGTCGATCGCGACACGGCCGAGCAGTTGAAGGGCGCGCGGATTTCGATTTCGCGCAGGCATTTTCCGGTCACCGGGGACGACGAGTATTACTGGGTCGATCTGATCGGCCTTGCGGTCATGAACGGCGCAGGTGAATTGCTTGGCGATGTGACCGACCTGATGGATAACGGCGCGCATCAGAATCTGGTGGTGCGCGAAACGATGGTTGATGGCAAGACGATCGAGCGCGTGATTCCCTTCGTCGCTGCGCATGTGGCCAGCGTTGATTTGCAGGGCCGGCGCATCGTGGTGGATTGGCAGAAGGATTTTTAACGCGCGGGCGCATGTGGGTCCGGACATCGGAGGGCGAAGATGCAGTTCGATGTCGTGACGCTCTTCCCCGAGATGTTCAGTGCAGTGACCGCGTCGGGGATCACGCGACGCGCGCTCGATGAAGGACGATGGCGGCTTGCGACCTGGAATCCACGCGATTTCACGAGCGACAACTATCGGACTATCGACGACCGGCCTTACGGCGGCGGCCCCGGCATGGTGATGTTGGCAGAGCCGCTGGAAGCGGCCATCGATGCGGCGGTCAAGCGTCAGATCGATGCGGGGCTGCAGAGACCGTGCATCGTGCTGATGTCGCCGCAAGGCAAGCGGCTCACGCATCGTCGCGTGATGGAGTTCAAGGACGCATCCGGGCTGGTGCTGGTGTGCGGACGGTATGAAGCGATCGACGAACGCCTGATCGAGCGCGTGATCGACGAGGAGATCAGCCTCGGCGACTTCGTGCTGTCGGGCGGTGAAGTTGCGGCGATGGCGTTGATCGACGCGGTCGTGCGGCAGTTGCCTGATGCGTTGGGCGACGCGGCATCGGCGTCGCAAGATTCGTTTGCCGATGCGCTTACGGGCGGCTTGCTCGATTGTCCGCACTACACGCGGCCCGAGAAGTACCGTGGGGTGAATGTGCCCGAGGTGTTGATGTCGGGTCATCACGCGCGCATCGTCGAATGGCGACGCGAGCGGGCGCTCGAAGCAACCAATAGAAAGCGGCCCGATCTGATCGAGCGGGCGCGCGATGAAGGACGATTGTCGAAGCACGACGAGCAAGTTCTCGAACGCTTCGACGAATTGAAGCAGGGCATGAAGTCGTTCACGAAATAGTGCACGGCGAGCAAGTGGAAAGAAGGAGCGGCAAAGCCTGATCACGCCGCGTGTTCAACCCCATCCGCTACGCGGCCACACCAAATACATCAGGTCCGCGCATGATGGTTGAAGGAGTCTTACGATGAATCTCATCGAAACGCTGGAACAGGAAGAAATCGCCCGTCTGGGCAAGAAGATCCCCGACTTCGCGCCGGGCGACACAGTGATCGTCAACGTCAACGTCGTCGAAGGCACGCGCAAGCGCGTGCAGGCCTACGAAGGCGTCGTGATCTCCAAACGCAATCGTGGCTTGAACTCGAACTTCATCGTGCGCAAGATTTCCAGCGGCGAAGGCGTCGAACGAACGTTTCAAACGTACTCGCCGTCGATCGCGTCGGTCGAGGTCAAGCGTCGCGGCGATGTGCGTCGCGCCAAGCTCTATTACCTGCGCGATCGTTCGGGCAAGTCGGCGCGCATCAAGGAAAAGCTCAGCATCAAGAGCCGCGCTGCAGGGGGCAAGGGTGCAGCCGCCGTGGCCGCGAAGCCTACCGGGAACGCCGACGAGACCGCGGCGTCTTGATCGCGCCCTGATCGTCGATTGCCATCGATGGTCTCGATGAAGGCGCGTCCGAAGCGGCGCGCCTTCTTGTTTGTCGCATGACTTCGCATACCGATCCCACCGCCGAGCCCCTCGCGCCGCTGACCTTCGATCCCGAGCGATCGCCGGTCGTGGGCATCGCGAGCGAGCCTGCGATTGCGGCCGATCGATTGACGGTCGCGCGCCTGCGCGCAGCATTCATCGCTCCACGGATGTGGCAGCCCGAAGTCAGCGACGAGTCGCGCAAACCGCGCTTGCGCAGCGGCGCGACGGGCCCTGTGCCCGCGTCGGTGTTGATCCCTCTGGTTGTGCGCGACGAAGGATTGACCGTCCTGCTCACCGAACGCACGGCGCACTTGAACGATCACGCAGGGCAAGTGAGCTTTCCCGGAGGCAGCACCGAGCATGGCGACGTCGATGCGATCGACACTGCATTGCGCGAAAGCCAAGAAGAGATCGGCCTCGATCGCCGCCACGTCGAAGTGATCGGACGTCTCCCCGATTACGCGACCGTCACCGGCTTCATGGTCGCGCCTATCGTTGCCCTGGTTTTTCCGCCGTTCGAACTCGCGCTGGATGAATTCGAAGTCGCCGAAGCCTTCGAGACGCCGCTGGAATTCTTGATGAACCCCGCGCATCACGAACGGCGCGAGATCACGTTCGACGAAGGAGTGCGCCACTTCACGGCAATGCCCCACGGCAACCATTTCATCTGGGGCGCGACGGCTGCAATGCTGCGCAACCTCTATCACTTCCTGCACGCCCAACTGCACGAATGATCGATCTCGCATCGACGATACAATCGATGCGCTGACCTGCCCACTCAACATTCACATCGCGCGTTCCGCATCGCGCGCTTTGCATCTGCTCCCAGCATGGGTCTCCTCTCGCTGATTATCGCGCTCCTCGTCGAGCAGTTGCGGCCGCTGTCGTCGGCCAACGTCGCCTACAACGCGGTGCGCGGAACGGCCGAGGCGCTCGAGCGCAACTTCAACGCCGGCGAGAAGCAGCAGGGCGTACTCGCCTGGTTCATCCTGGTGGCGCCGCTGACGATCTTCGCTTGGCTGATCTATTACCTGCTGCTGCGCGTTCATCCGTTTCTCGGGCTCGCGTGGAACGCGTTGATCGTCTATCTCACGCTCGGCTTCCGGCAGTTCAGCCACTACTACACCGACATTCAACTGGCGCTGGCGGACAACGACCTCGATCGTGCGCGTGGATTGCTGACCGAGTGGAAGCGCGCGTCCGACCCGAAATTCTCGGCGACCGACCTGGTGCTCTCGGACATCTGCAGGCTCGCGATCGAAGAGGCCCTGGTCGCGTCGCATCGCCATGTCTTCGGCGTGTTCTTCTGGTTCCTGATCCTGCCGGGACCCGCGGGCGCAGTGCTCTATCGCCTCGCCGACTATCTTGCGCGTCGCTGGAATCAACCCACCGGCGATCCGAACGATGCCGCGCTCCTCGAACCCTTCGGTCTGTTCGCGCGACGTGCCTTTCAGTGGATCGACTGGCTGCCGGTGCGCTTGACTGCGATCGGCTTCGCGATCGTGGGCAACTTCGAGGATGCGGTGTTCTGCTGGCGCAATCATCTGCAGCAATGGGCCGATGTCTCTCGCGGCATCCTGCTTGCCGCGGGCAGCGGCGCGCTCGGCGTGCGGCTCGGGCCGACGGCGCGCAATCTACCCGATGCGCCGCCTCCATCGACCATCGATCCGATCACATCTGCAACTTCCGACCCCGCGGTCGAAATGATGCCTGGCGTCGAAGCCAGTCCCGCCGCGTTGCAAAGCGCAGTGGGTCTGGTGTGGCGATCGATGCTGTTGTGGATGCTGTTGCTCCTGTTGTTATCGGTGGCGGGATTGTTCGGCTGAACGAATTTCACTCGGCCACTTCGTGTGCAGACCATCTCGTTCGCAGTCAGCTACACGCTTGCCGAATATTTGTCCTTCGTGAAAGACCAGCCGAGCGGTGAGACGCTGCTTCGGCGCTGCAATCATTGACAACGCAAGCGCCTGACCGAACAATCCGCCACGGTCGACTGGGGGGTCGGGGGCGTGACATTTCACGAAGTGCTAGCAAGCACCATCACGCTGCTGCGCAGCCGAGGCCGCGTCTCGTATCGATCGCTCAAGCGCGAGTTCGACATCGACGACGGCTCATCGAGGATCTCAAGGATGAGCTGACCCTGACGCTGCGGCTCGCGCGAGACGAAGCCGGGACGATGCTGGTGTGGAACGGCGCGCCCGCAATTGCGAATGTATTCGCGCCTGCCACCGGCCCTGCGGCGCTGACCGAGTCTGCGGGCGAGCCCGAGGCCAAGGTCGCCGCGGAACGCCGACAGCTCACCGTCCTGTTCTGCGACATCGCTGGCTTCACCGAGCTGGCCAACCGCGTGGATCCCGAAGTGCTGCATCAGATCATCCGCAGCTTCGCGGATGCTTGCGCGGCGTGCGTGGTCCGGTATGACGGCTACGTGTTCCAGCGTCTGGTCGACGGCATCGTGGCTTTCTTCGGTTATCCGCTCGCGCACGAGGGCGAGGCCGAACGCGCGATTCATGCGGGGCTCGAGATCATCGCGGCCTTGTCCAGGCTCGCCGTCCCCGAGGTCGGGCACCTCGCGGTGCGCGTGGGCATTGCCACTGGTCTGGTGGTCGTGTCCTCGTCTGAAAAGGGTGCGGTGGGCGAGACCATGAACCTGGCCGCGCGGTTGCAAGGCATCTGTGAGCCCGGCAGCATCGTGGTGAGCGAGCGGGTGCACCGTCTGGCCGGCGGCAGCTTCGACTACGAGGACTTGGGCATCCATTCATTGAAGGGCATCGCCAAGTCGAGCCATGCCTATCGCATTGTGGGCGTGAGCGAAGCCACCAGCCGATTCGAGGCGGCCAACCAGGGGATCCTCACTCCATTGGTGGGTCGAGAGCACGAGATATCGATGCTGCTGGAGCGCTGGCAACTCGCGCGGGACGGCGAAGGTCAAGTGGTGCTGCTGTCCGGTGAACCCGGCATCGGCAAGAGCCGTGTCCTGAGTGCACTGCGCGGGCGGATCGAAGCGCAAGGCGCCCAGGCACTGCGTTTCCAGTGCTCGCCCTACAACGTCAACAGCGCCTTCTGGCCCAGCATCGACTACTTCGAGCGGGAGTTGAAGTTCGGCCATGACGAGTCGCCGCAGTCCAAGCTCGACAAGCTCGAAGCGATGCTGGTGGGCCACTACGGTCAGCCGCTGCAGGACGTTCGCTTCGTTGCCGCGATCCTGTCGATTCCCTGCGAGGAGCGATACGGGCCGCTCCTCATGACGCCGCAGCAGCAGAAGAACGAGATCCTTCGAACACTCGTCGACATCACCGAGGCAGCGGCGAGGCAACGACCGACGGTGTTGTTCTACGAAGACGCGCACTGGGCCGATCCGACCAGCCTCGAGCTGCTTGACCTTCTTGTCGACCGGCTCCGTGGCTTCCCGCTCCTTGTGGTTCTCACGCACCGTCCCGAGTTCCGGGTCCATTGGGCTGGACACGGACATGTGGCGGCGCTGAACCTGACCAAACTGACGCGTGGCCAGAGCACCGACATCGTGTTCGAGCTCGCAGGCCGAAGGTCCCTCCCGAAAGATCTCCTCGATCGGATACTCGAGAAGACGGACGGCGTCCCGCTCTACGTCGAAGAGCTCACCAAAGCGATTCTGGAGTCCGGCGAGTTGATCGTGAACGCAGATCGACTCGAATACGCAGGCGCAGCGCGCAGCGTGTCGATTCCAGCGACGCTTCGCGACTCCTTGATGGCGCGCCTCGACAGGTTTGCTGCAGTGAAGGTGGTCGCACAAATCGGCGCGGTGATCGGCCGATCGTTCAGCTACGAGCTCGTCGAGAAATTGACGCCCCTCTCAAGCGACGAGCTGAACACGGCGCTCGAACAACTGACCGAATCCGGACTTGCATTTCGACGTGGGAGCATCCCTAACGCGACCTACACGTTCAAGCACGCGTTGGTGCAAGACGCCGCCTACGAGTCATTGCTTCGCAGTCACCGTCAAGAGCTGCATGCAAAGACGGCCCGCATCCT
>JBBSEF010000037.1:0-28328 GCA_038240015.1 Burkholderiales bacterium | reverse complement strand
GTGAACTGCTCGGTGGTAAAGAAGGGCTGGGTCAAGAAGCGCTCGAGACGGCGCGCACGCGCGACGACGTCACGATCGGCCGGCGACAACTGCTCCAGGCCGAGCATTGCGATGATGTCCTTCAAATCGGCATACTGCGCCAGGGTGCGCCGGATCTCCTGCGCGAGCGCATAGTGGCGCTCACCGACGATCCCCGGCGTGGCCATCTTGGAGTTCGACTGCAGCGGGTCGATGGCCGGGAACAGGCCTTCGCCGGCCCGTTTGCGGGACAACACGATCGACGCCGACAGGTGCGAAAAGGTGTGCACCGCGGCCGGGTCGGTAAAGTCGTCGGCCGGGACGTAGACCGCCTGGATCGATGTGATCGCGCCGCTGTCGGTGTTGGCGATGCGCTCCTCCAGCCCCGACAGCTCGGTACCCATCGTCGGCTGGTAGCCCAGCCGCGACGGCATCTGCCCCATCAGGCCCGAGACCTCGGAGCCGGCCTGGATGAAGCGGAAGACGTTGTCGATCAGCAGCAGCACGTCACGCTGCTCGTCGTCGCGAAAGTACTCGGCCATCGTCAGCGCGGCGTGGCCGACACGGAAGCGTGCGCCGGGCGGCTCGTTCATCTGGCCGAAGACCATCACCATGTTCTTCAGCACGTCGGCCTTCTTCATCTCGGCGTAGAGATCCTGACCTTCGCGGCAGCGTTCGCCGATGCCGCAGAAGATGCTGACACCCTTCTGCTTGCCGACCATGTTGTGGATCATCTCGGTCAGCAGCACCGTCTTGCCCACACCCGCACCGCCGAACAGCCCCGCCTTGCCGCCGCTTTCCAGCGGCACCAGCACGTCGATCATCTTGATGCCGGTCTCGAAGATCACCGAGGTGGTCGAGCGATGGATCAGCGGCGGGGGCTCGCGGTGCACCGACCGCCACGACACGTCCTTCGGTTCGTCCTGGCGGTCGATGGCATGGCCGAAGACGTCGAACATGCGCGACAGGATGGCCTTGCCGACGGGCGCCAGCAGCGGCCCGCCAGTGTTCGACACCGACATGCCGCGCGCGAGGCCCTGCGTCGGCGTGAGCGCGATGCCGCGCACGCGGCGGGCATCGATCTGGTTCAGCACCTCGATCGCCATCGCGTCATCGGTGCCGGTACGCAGCAACGTGCGGATGGGCGGCAGGCGGCCATCAAAGCGCACATCGACAACACTGCCGCGCACTGCGGTGATCACACCCGCGTTCGACTCTGCCGACGGCTGCGCGGCGCTCACTGAGAAGCCTCGGTGCTTCGCTCAGCGATGCGAGCCCGCTTCGAAACTTCTGGGCGAGAGTTCATGGCTCAGGGTGCCAACCGATGCGTGCCCAGGCAGTCCGGCGTGAATTCGAAGACGATGTTGCGGTCCGGCGCCGCCAACTTCTTGCTGCGGCCAGCGTAGTGCAACCGGCTCAGGATATCGCGCATCAGGTTCAGGCGCGCGTGCCGCTTGCTGTCGGTGCGCACAACCTGCAATGGGGGCGGCTGTGGTGTGGCTGCTGAGCAGCATCGCGTCGCGCGCCTGCGTGTAGGCATCCCAGTGCTTGATGGCCACGTCGTCGATCGGGCTGCTCTTCCACTGCTTGAGCGGATCGCGCTTGCGGTCGGCCAGTCGCGACTTCTGTTCGTCCTCACTGATGTCCAGGTAGTACTTCAGCAGCCGGATGCCCGAGTCGACCAACATCTGCTCGAAGCGTGACACGGTAGCATCATCTCGTGGTGCTGCGCCTTCTTGGCGGTACGCCGTCGGTTTTGAAAGCGGCGCGGCGTACATACTGCACGCGTGGCAGCTTCCTCGCACGGGAACAAAACATCCCGATTTGACTGCGATTGACGATACAACAGCGTTGTGTTGATGGAGTCCGTTTTCTAAACCAACAGCAGCGAAGCAAACATAAGCGCGAATAGACCAGCCGTTGCCGTCAAGAATACTGACGCAGTACGCAGTGGCTTTCCATTTATTGACAGCCAAAAAAGAACTGCCTTTACCAAATTGCGAAAGGAAGCGCTCAAGATCATTAACCGAACCACAAGGACAACGTAGATCGGAAAAGAGCTTATAACTAGCGAATAAATGTAGACGGCGGTCAGGTTCTTGAAGAGAGCGGCCTGGCCGACGGTAATGGGGATCCTGAGGAGTGCAACGTCTACATGTCCGCTGAAGGCGTGGGTCGTCGGGGTAAGCAAGACGTACGTGACCGCGGTAAGGCAGATGAACAAAATCGCCTTGGTCAGCGCGACGCCGGGTTCGCAGCAAGCGCCTTGCTACCGTGCCTTCATAGGGCCGCACATAGAGTCGGAGGGATGCAGAGTGTTTGGCCATGTCGCCAAAGAGAGATTCGACCGTTGCAAGGCCGTTTGCGGTCATGGCCTTGTCGACCTTGTAGGTGACAGCCACTGTGTCTGTTTTCGCCAAGGTCAGGGTCATGTGGCTTGCCGACGCCGCACCTAGTGGCGACGCAATAAAACTTCGAGGCGCGTACTGCGTGGCCACGGTTCGCGCCGCGGTGCTGGACGGCGGAATGCGAGGCTCTACGCTAGTGCGATTTGCTTCCTGACAGCCCAGATTCTTTCCACTCCCTCGTGGCCGCCGTGTTCTTGACCGCTGCACTGTGGCAGCTGCGAACGTGAAGCACAGACCTCCCCCTTTCTCCCGCCCTCCGGTCCGGGCTCCGGATTTCTCAACGGCCCTCACCCCAAAAGCAAACTTTTAGCAACAATTCTCAATTTCAACTCGCCGGCTGGGAGCCGGTGCTCCCAGTTCCGATCCCGCAAATTTTACGGCGCTTTGAACATCGTGCCGTCCCACACCCAAGTGAGAGCATCGCGCAGCGAGGAGCCGGCGAGTTCGCCAGGGGTGACGCGTTGCGACATTTCGCTGCCGAACGTAGTCACGTTCGGAATCAGGCCGGTAATATTGATCCAATGGTTCCACGCACCCGGCTGGGAAAATTTCACCGGGGCAATGATGGCCGGTTTTTGATACCAGCCGGCGGCGTTCAAAACCGGCGTGAGCGAAAGATACTTGCGGCTGGCCGCGGTCTCGGCGCAGGCATTAGCGTCGCATTTGAAAGCCGACCACGATTGCGCGGTCACGGCGGCGGCGTTCGGCGCGGTCGCGTCGAGCTGACGCGCGACGACTTCGAGGCTCGCCGCACCGACATGCGCGACGGCGAGCGGGTCGGCGTCGGGATCGTTGAGCGCAGCGGTCGGCATCAAGTTGAGCGTGCGCCCGAGGAAAACAAGCAAATCCGCCGGCGGCGCAATGCCGTGACCGGCTGCCGGCAGTCCGTGGGCAGGCGAAAGGATCGGCAGCGCGCAACCGGCGGCGTGGATGACTTTCAACCCCGCATCGAACGCGGGCGCGAAATCATTGCGCATGGAAAACTGCACCGGCACCGATGCCTGCGCCGGACCGGCTGGACGGTCGTTTGTCCGCTGCTCGTCATACAACACGGGCGCGCTCGGCGAGAAGCCGGGCGTCGGGTTTGGCCCGGCGACGCCGAGCGTGGCGGCGAGCACCTGTTCGCGTATATCGCTTTCGTTCAGCGTTTCGAGCAGGTTCAAATAACCGCCAACTTCGGTGATGTTTCGCGGTGGCGGCACACGTGACGAAAACACGTCGCCCTCGACGGCGAGCCGCCGGAGCAACAGGTTCTGCGCCTGCAACGCTTCGGATGTAACCGAACTGCGGAGAATGTCCGCCAGTGCGTCCGCGACTTTTCCGGCAAGAGTTTCAGCACCGGCGGTGGGTGAAGGAGTGGGATCAGCCATATATTTTTTGGTTAAAGGGATTTGGTTAGACTGGTGGCACTCCGCCGGCGGCGGGCGCGGCTTTCACAGCGCCTTCGGCAGCTTTCCCAGCGGCATCCGCTACGGATTTCACGACGGCCTCGGCGCTCTTCATCGCCTGCAATTGGATCTGCGTGTTGGCATCAATGGCCTTGTCGCGACCAGTGCCCGCGCTTTGCGTGTCGGCGGCGATTTGTTTTTGCAACGCGTCAAGTCCGGTCAGATTCAATTCTTTCGCGAGATCCGGCGATTGCTTGACGAGCGCTTCGAGCAACGAAGTGGATGGCGTCGTCGCGGGCGGCGAGTTGATGGAAATGATGCTGCCGGATGAACCGGAACCGCCGCCTACGCCGGAACCGCCAGTGCTTGCAGCCGGAACTGCGGTATTCAAAGGCTGCGGCGGCTGGAAAACGGAGGTAGGAATCGCATCCGCCTGATCGGACGGCGAGTCCTGCCAGTTCCAGAACCGCGTGAGGTCAATCTTCTCCGCCGAGTTGCAAGAGCCGAGCACCGCTTCGCCGAGCGTGCCGTGCGCCGGCAACGTGACCGAGGAACGCGGCGGTTGAAACGCCTGCCGGTGAAATTTCAACAGCGCATCTTGAATATCGCGTGAAGTCACTTCCATCGAGCGCGCCACTTCCGGCGGAATGCCGAAGGGCATGATCAGCGCGTTGCCGAAAAATCCGAGCACGCGGTTCGCGACGCAATTCAACAGTGGCACTTCTTGATCTGCGCTTTGCACACCGCCCGCCGGGACGCCGATGGTGTAACGCTCCAGCAGAATCGCGCGCTCCTCGTCGGACAACGCGGCCCAGACCGCTTTCGAATAGAAAACCGTGTTGCGGGCGATGTGGTGATAGACGGCTTCGATCCGCAGCAGATCGGAAAACGAAAGCACCGGTGCAAGACGCATAGCGGGCAGCGGCAAGGTTCCGGGCATTTGATCGCGGGCGAGAAAGGCCCCGGACTGGCCGAGAAAATTCGCGTTGGTAGGCGCGCCGATTCCCCCAATTCCTCCAAGCCCAGCGAATCCGCCACCAAAACCCAAAACAAGGCCCGGCTGCACGCCAACTTGGGCCGACGCCGAAAACGGAATGGGGCCGCCCAACTCCTGCTCCAGTTCGTTCGGAGAAAATGAAACGGTCTGTTGGGAGGCAACATGAAAAGCTTCCAGCAGCGTTCCGGTCAAGCCGGTAGGCATTTTCAATTTATAGCTCAACGAAGAAAAACGGCGCGACACATCAAACCGCGCCACATCGTTTCGCGCCAGCCAGTCGGGCAGCGGAATCACCGCGCGCAATGTCGCACCGATGTGTCCCAAACGCTGCCGCTTTAATGCGCCGAGCAAATCCGCCCGCGAGGCATATTGTTCAGGCGTCAAATCCATCGTCACTTGGCTCGTCGCCGTCAATCGCACCGGTCCGATCTGTGCGCCGCTGCGCGCGATGATGGTTACGAACAATTCCTCGAATGGCATGAACGTTCCGGTGATCGTGAAATCAACCGTGTCCTGCTGCACGTTGGACGAAGCCGGCATCGCTTCTGGATTGGCGGCGAAATCGCGCATCTGGCGCAGACCGTAAGCGTATTCCGCGTTCCGCCGGAAAAAGGGCGCGATGACATCGTAGTAGCGCAACACCATCGAGTAACGATTTAGCAACTGCTGGCGCGCGCTCAAACCGGCTTGAGCGACCGGCATTCCGGGCAGACTAAATGGCTGGCCTTCCGGCAAAAATTGCACCAGTTCCAGCGGCACAAAACATACCAGCTGCACGTCATCCACTTCTGACGACACCGAGAAATGCCGCAGCACCTGCCACCATTGCATCGTCAATGCGTGGCCTTTGTTATGGTTCGTCACGATGCGCGTCGTCACCTGCGTGCGTTCGGTTTCCGAAGCCACGCGGATGCTTGCCTGCGAACCGCGTCGGCTGCCTGCCGCCACGCGCGACACAGCCGCGTGCATGTCCTGCGCGGCACTCGAAGTAAAATCACGGCTCGTGTTCTGCCAACTGTTCGTGTTGCCGCTCGAGGACGAACTCGAATAACCCCCCGACACCCCGCCGCCGCCAAAGATCGCGCCGATGATTCCCGTCGAAGCCTCCGCCGCCACGCTGCCGGTGTTGCTCGATGAATCGATGTGACTGCCGCCGCGCGACGCTTCGCCGAACGCCGAACGAAACACTGCGATGGCCGAGGAATCCTGGGTCTCGCGATAACTCTGGAATTCCTCCTGGCTGAATGATTCCATCGTCCGCTCGCTCGCCGTTTTGGAACTCTCCTCGATGGCGATGCGCTGCTGTTCGCCGGGCGCGAGCGGCAGCGAGTAAATCAAATCGCCCAGCGACATGCCCGCCGGAATCCACGTCTGCTGCATGTGGACGATGTAACCCATTCCCAGCGTCGAAGCCTTCGGCAGGAACACGGGATTATCTTCAATCTGTTTGTGAAAATTCGTCACATCAATCGGCCGGTCAATCGGCGTGCGATTCACCAGAGTCAAACGGCCGAGCGCGTGCAGTTGATCTACGCCGTTCGCCGCGCCCGCAACATTCCAGAAACCATCCGCCGCATGCGGCACGGCAAACGGGATAAAGTTGCCACCTTCGAGACCGAAACGAAAAATAGACTGCCACTGATTCATCTGCGGCTCGATCAAACGGATGAGCGTCGAGTAACGAAAGCTGTCAATCACCCCGCTGTTCGAGCGGAACATCCGCGCACAATCACCCTCGCCCCAACTCATCTGCGGGGCGGGTGATGCGAATTGACTCGGCTTATCCGCTACGTCCTTCGCGCTCGTCGCGAGGATGTCCGATTGAATATTTTTCAGCCGCGCCACGATGCTCTCCTGCGGCAATGGCACGAGCATCCGCTCGATGGGAATCGCGCCCAGCCGCCCTTCGCCCAGCACCACGCGGTTGATGTTTTTTTCCAGCAACGCATTCGCGCCGCGCATCTGCAATTTCAAACCCAGCGTCGGCACCGGCACCGGCGGCAGGTTCAAGCGAAACGCGCCGCGATCATCCGTTACCACCTGAGGCCGCACCCAGCTCACGTTCGCCAGCGCGCCGTTCGCTTTTTTCTCCTCCGGTGTATAAACCGGTTCCGCCGCCTCCACCGAAACGCCTACCGCCGGCGAACCATCGGGGTTCAGCAACACGCCATCCATCACCGTCGGCAACGTGTCCGTTACTTGCGGAAAAAATTCCTTCAAATCGCGATTCATCCCGTCCAGCGTGCGATAGATATGCGTCACCGCCAGTTGCTTCTGCGCGATCACCTCGCGCAACGCTTCTGGCGGCACCTGCAGCTTGATCTCGCCCATGTCCTGCGCGCGGCCCGAGACGAACAGTTTCTGGTTCGACAACGCCGGCGGCGGCTGCACTTCCTTGTCCGGCGTGAAATGGATGAACGTGGGATTGGTCACTGCCGCGCGCGGTGCATTAGCAGGCTTTTTGGGATCAGGCATAATTTTGGGATCAGGCTTAAAAAAGGATGGTGTGAGTTTCGATTGAACTGCTTTTAAATTTTATTTCCATCTCATCGTCCCCGAAGATTTCGTTTGACTTCGAATTAATTCATCTGAATATTCTTTTTCATAACGAATTCGACTTTTGAAGATTGTTCAATACTAAAGCGGTACGGTAGAGCAGCGACTGGGTGGCCTTGATTGCGAGCCACTCGCCGCAACTGCGGCAACGAGCGCCTGTGCGAACAACGTCTTGAGAAACTACAACTAGCTCCTTGAGAATCAACGAGTGGAGCCGCAGCAATACACCATGCGTCTCACGGACAGAAAGCCCGAGGTCGGAAGAAGGTAAATCCTCCGCCTCTCCCTCGACAACACCGAGACCTACCTGTCGCCGCCGGGTGTCCGTCATCGCGCTCGACCATCGCCTGAATCGTGATTCGCATTCGCTCGGCCCCTCAGAAGATGGAATGGCCGGATCGTCTCTCCGGCGCTGCATCAGAGTCGCCTCCGGTTTTGGCCACTCCTGAATATTCGTTCTTCGACACTGGCCACGCGCTTCGCCGGTCGGTGGAATGCCGTGGACGATCCGGAGATCGACCGCGCGCTCGACGCGGAGTTGTCGAAGTGGTGCCGACCGCCTGGCACGAATTCAATTGTGAGGGGTGGGCCTCTTCTGCGCAAGGAATGCGTGAAATGCAGACAATCGTTGGACGAGCCATCAAACCCTCGGACGTCGTCGCAAGTGGTCGGTACACTGAGCCGGCGACGTTCGGGGTCTATCAACTGCCGTACGAAGCAACCTCGCCCATGCGTTTCCACGGGGGAAATCATCCAATTCGTATGCGAGAGTTAGAGCGCGACTTTGGCGCGTGTACGCTTACCTTTCTCTTCTTATCAAAGGAAGACGCAGAGATGATGGCCGCTGCGCTCAATGGTCGGACCTAACCCGCCGTTCCAGCGGACGGCTTCGCCGCCGCTGATTCAAGCGCATTACCCTAAGCCCGTGGCTCGCCAAGGCGCTCGCTCCTGCGATCAAGAAAGCCATTCGAGCAATCGATGGCTATGCCGAACTGGACCTACGCACGTCCACCTTGGTGGGCAATCAAGAATGGAAGGTCCTAGGTGAGAAAGCGACCTAACCCGTCGTTCAAGCCAGCCGCCAATCTGGCGGCTGCGTCTTAACTAATTCGTTGAAGCTGTAGATAAACAGATATTTAAAGCGGTAATTGTTCAACGAGGGCTCGCGGGGTCCGAACATTTGATTCAGATATTGGCGATGCTTGATTTAACCGCGAGATGGTCGCGAACGTGGTTGCGCAATTTGGAGCGCTTTGGCTCTTTTACTCACTGCGCATAGCCGTGATGCGCAAGCTTCTCGATGTTGTGCACGAGGGCGAACAGCGTCCACTGTCCATCGACCTTGGCCTGACCGCGCAAGGTGAAGCGATCGAGTCGCTTGTTGTGCCGCAGATTGGCGAACACCGGTTCGACGGTTGCGAAGCGACGACCGTAGAGCGCTCGGACTTCGGCACTGTCGATGCGCTGCTTCATGCGCTCGGTGTGTTGGTATTTGCCGGCGAGTCTGCCGATGAAGAAGGCGACCTGCAGGGTCTCGGTCTTCTCGGGTGTGCGCAGGCAGCGGTCCGGCAGAGATGCCGCCGCGCACGAATCCTTAACGAATGCTGCTAGTACGGTCAAGACAAAGCCGACCACGACGACGGTGAACCACCATTCAGGGGTCGCCAACAGCTTCGATATTGAGTTCATGGCTGCAGGGTGGCCTCGATAGCAGCCTGCGAAACTGAACTTGCGTGTGCTCGTATTCTTATTCTGCAAAGTCCATCGAACCTCCCAGTAGAGCGCATCGATACCGCATGAATTTTGGCACCACTCGCCATTCACTCCTAGGTTACTTCCTAAATCTAAAAACGACTCGGCACTGATGAAACAAAAAGGGACTGACAGTCGCCAAGCCCCCTGTAAATCAAGATGAATTTTGGTGCCGCTGGACGGAATCGAACTGTCGACCTTCGCATTACGAATGCGCTGCTCTACCGACTGAGCTACAGCGGCGTACTGCCGAGCGCGCAATTATACGGACAGGTTCGACTCGCGCAAACGCGAACGCTGAACGGTCACTCTGCGTCGGGCTGCAACGCGGGGACGGCGCGTTGAAATGCGTCCAGTTGCATGCACGCGTCGAAGATGCGCATCACCGTCGGCATCGCCGTGAAGTCGCAGTTCACGCGTTGACCGTTGAAGATCTGCGGAACCAGCGTCACGTCGGCCAGCGTCGGCGTATCGCCATGACAGAACCGGCCGGTCATCGTCGATGACGCCAGTTGTGCCTCGATCGCATCGAGTCCGCTCTCGACCCAATGCCGATACCACGCGTTCTTCGCGTCTTCAGCTATGCCCAGCGTCTTGACGAGATAGCGCAGCACACGAAGATTGTTGAGCGGATGAATGTCGCACGCGATGCCCAGGGCAAGCGCACGAACGCGCGCGCGTTCACTCGCCTCGCGCGGCAAGAGCGGTGGCTCGGGATTGGTCTCATCGAGATATTCGACGATCGCGAGCGATTGCGTGAGCGTGAGCTGCGGCTCACGAGTGTCGTCGATCAATACCGGCACCAACGCGTCGGGGTTCATCTCGCGGAACTCGGGCGTGAGCTGCTCGCCGCCGTTCTTCAGCAGATGGATAGCCCGATAGTCGTAGGGAAGCTCCTTGAGGTTGAGCGCGATACGCACGCGAAACGACGCGGAGCTTCGAAAGTAATTGTAGAGCTTCATGGTGCGTGGCCTTCGCTGGTTCGATTCGCACGGCGCCGATTCGAGCTCGATTCAATACGTGCGATTCAATGCGTGCGATTCAATTCGCGATCGATCCGATGGTGCTGCCGCGATCGATATTGCCGCCCAGTCCCGGCGGCAACGGAAAACGCACACTCTCCTCGACGCCGCTGAGTTTGCGCACGGATGCGACGCCGTGCTTCTTCAACGCCGCGATCAGCTCGAGCACAAGTATTTCCGGCGCCGACGCACCGGCCGTGATGCCCACGCGCCGCTTGCCCGCGAGCCATGCGGGATCGAGCTGCGATGCGTCCTCGACCATGTAGGCTTCGACCCCCATGCGCGCGCCGACTTCGCGCAGGCGATTGCTGTTGGAACTCGCGGGGCTGCCGATCACTATGATCAAATCGCACTGCGGCGCCATGAACTTGACCGCGTCCTGGCGGTTCTGCGTCGCATAGCAGATGTCGCCCCGCTTGGGTTCGAGAATCGTTGGGAAGCGCCGTTTCAATGCGCCTGTGACCTCGGCGGCGTCATCGACCGACAGCGTGGTCTGCGTCACGTACGCCAGCTTGTCCGGATCGCGCACGATGAGACGCGCAACATCATCGACCGTCTCGACGAGATGAATGCCTTCATTGGCCTGCCCCATCGTCCCTTCGACTTCGGGATGGCCCTTGTGGCCGACCATGATGATCTCGCGCTCGTCGGCGCGCATCTTCGCGACCTCGACGTGGACCTTCGTCACCAGCGGACAGGTGGCATCGAACACGGTGAGTCCGAGCGCGTCGGCTTCGGCGCGAACCGCCTGCGAGACGCCGTGAGCGCTGAAGACGACCGTGTGTCCCTCGGGCACATCCTTCAGGTCCTCGATGAAGACCGCGCCCTTCGCACGCAAGTCATCGACGACATATTGGTTATGCACGATCTCGTGCTTCACATAGATCGGCGCGCCGAAACGCGACAGCGCGCGTTCGACGATCTCGATTGCGCGATCGACACCGGCGCAAAAACCGCGCGGCTGAGCGAGCAGGAGTTCGCGATCGATGCTCGAGACCAGCATGTCAGAAATCGAATCACTCATCAGAGTATTTCCAGGATCTCGACCTCGAACCGCACCGCCTGCCCAGCCAGCGGATGATTGAAATCGAAGGTCGCATAGTCGTTGTCAATCGCCCGAAAGACTCCCGCATAGCGTCCCCCACCCGGCGCATTGAACTCGACCACATCACCCGGTACATAGTCGGTCGTTGCGCTCTCTTGTTCGAGCAGCTTGCGGGCCACGCGCTGAACCAGATCGGGATTGCGCGGCCCGAAGGCTACACCCGAGGCGAGTTCAAAGACGCGATGCGCGCCTTGCGACAAGCCGATCAAGCGATCCTCGAGCGCCGGAGACAGTTGGCCCGAGCCGAGTTGCAGCGTGGCAGGTCGCGCGTCGAACGTGCTGATGATGTCTTCACCGTTCGACTCGAGTACGCCCACGCGATAGTGCAGCGTCAGGTAAGAGTCGGCGATCACGTGGGGAGGCCGCGCTGGGTTGGACAATCCATTCGAAGACATTCGAAACGCTCGCGCTTGCGAGTGAAAGACCGACATTCTAACGAACGCGGGAGTTTGCTTGCCCATTACAGACTGGCCCGAAACCGAGCGACCGCGCGAGCGCCTTTTCAAGTACGGCGCACAGGCCTTGTCGGATGCCGAATTGCTCGCACTTTTTTTACGGACGGGCACCCCCGGGCGAACCGTCGTCGACGTCGCACGCGAGTGCCTGTCGCGATTCGGCGGCTTGAGCGGTTTCTTCGCGGCGTCGCAGACCAGTTTCTGCACGATAGCCGGCCTCGGCCCCGCGCGCTTCGCGCAATTGCAGGCGGTCCTCGAGATGATGCGTCGCTCGCTTGGCGAGGTCTTGATCGAGCGGCCCATGTTGTCTTCACCGAGCACCGTGCGCGATTACCTCAGGCTCAACATCGGCACCAGGCCGCACGAAGTCTTTCTCGCTCTCTTCCTCGACGCCCAGCATCGCCTGCTTGCCAGCGAAGAACTGTTTCGCGGAACACTCGCGCAGACCAGCGTCTATCCGCGCGAGGTCGTCAAACGCGCGCTCGAAGTCAATGCGGCCGCGGTCGTGTTCGCGCACAACCAACCGTCGGGAGTAGCCGAGCCGAGCCGCGCGGACGAGATGCTCACGGCCGCATTGAAGGCGGCGCTCGATCTGGTCGATATCTGCACGCTCGACCACTTCATCGTCGCGGGTGGGCAGGTGTATGCGTTTACAGAACACGGGAAGCTGTAGTCCAACCCATCCCATCCCAGCCCTCCGCTTGAAGGGGAGGGAACGACAACAGGCGTTTGATCGAAACTCACTTTGCCGCTAGAATCGCGGTCTTTGTCCAACTTTTCCCGACGCCTCTGCGGCGACGGGATGTTCGTGGAGGTGCCGAACATGGCACGCGTCTGTCAAGTTACAGGGAAAAAGCCGATGGTCGGCAATAACGTTTCCCACGCCAACAACAAAACCAAGCGGCGCTTTCTGCCCAACTTGCAGAACCGCCGCTTCTTCGTCGAGAGCGAAAATCGCTGGGTGAGCCTGCGCTTGACCAATGCGGGTCTGCGCACGATCGACAAGAACGGCATCGACGAAGTGCTCGCAGGCATGCGCGCACGCGGCGTCAAGGTCTGAAGAGGAATCACCATGCGCGACAAGATCAAACTCGAATCGACTGCGGGAACGGGTCACTTCTACACGACGACCAAGAACAAGAAGACCAAGCCGGAAAAACTCGAGATCAAGAAGTTCGATCCCGTGGCTCGCAAGCACGTGGCCTACAAGGAAACGAAGATCAAGTGAGTGGCCGACGATTGGCTGACTTCGCGACTGAACTCGCCTCTGTCTTCATCGCCGAATAAAAAGGCCCGCATCGCGGGCCTTTTGTATTTCATGCAGTCCGTCGTCTATGCATAGCTGCGCAAGCGCAAGCTGAACTCCTGCAACGCGCGCACACCGCTCTCTTCGGCGCGCTTGCACCAGTCCTGCAATTGCACGAGCAACTGTTCGCTCGACGCGCTCGAACGCTCCCAGATGGCCGCGAGTTCGCTGCGCATCTGATGGATCTTCGCGAGCATCGGGCTTTCGGCCAAGGCGCCTTCGACCTGCCCGCGATGCGCCGGTGAAAGCTGGCTCACGTCCCGGTGCAACCAGCGGCGCGCCTGCTTCACGCGCGACGCTTCGATCGACGGGACGCCATCGGCGACACCGATCTTGAGCCGAGCCAGCTCTTCCCGATACGCACGCTTGATCGATTTCGCGTACTTGGCCATCACGTCATAGCGATGCGCGATCACGGCCTGGAGGTTCTCGAGGTCCACGCTGGCGCGGGGCAATTCGAAGCGCGGCTTGGGCGCGATCTTCTTGACGGTCGCCAGCTTGAGCGCCGACAGGATACGGATATACATCCAGCCGATATCAAATTCATACCAGCGCGACGAGAGCTTCGCGGACGTTGCGAAGGTGTGGTGATTGTTGTGCAACTCTTCACCGCCGATGAGGATGCCCCAAGGCACGATGTTGCGGCTCGCGTCAGCGCAGTCGTAATTGCGATAACCCGAGAAGTGGCCGATGCCATTGACGACACCCGCGGCAAAGATCGGGATCCACAACATCTGCACGGCCCACACTGTGGTGCCCAGGCCAATGCCGAACAAGCCCCAGTTGATCACCAGCATCAGACCCACACCGTGCCACGAGAACTTGCTGTAGACGTTGCGCTCGACCCAATCCTCGGGCGTGCCGCGGCCGTACTTCTCCAGCGTCTCGAGGTTCTCCGCTTCGGACATGTAGAGCTCCGCGCCTTCGAACAACACCTTGCGAATGCCGCGCGTCTGCGGACTGTGCGGGTCTTCGGCGGTCTCGCACTTGGCGTGATGCTTGCGGTGGATTGCAGCCCATTCCTTGGTCTGCATACCCGTGGTCAGCCACAACCAAGCGCGAAAGAAATGCGCAACAGTCGGATGCAAGTCGAGAGCGCGATGCGCCTGGCAACGATGCAGGTAGATGGTCACGCCGGCGATGGTGATGTGCGTGAGGACCAGCGTGGCAACGACCACTTTCCAGACCGACCAGTCGAGCAGACCGTGTGAGAGGAAATTCAATATAGCGTCGGGAATCATTCAAACTCCGTGAACCTGCAAATCGCCGGTCGGATGGACCGGCATGACGAGCAACACCAGGAGCGGCTTGCCGTCGATAAAAGCTGCGCATCGATATGAGATTCGCAACCGTCGCATTATACGTGCGGCATCGATTATCGGCTTCGGCAATGCGTCAAGCCGCGACCCAGTTTGCAACAGCGCTTGCAATCGTCAGTTTGGCGCGAAACCCACGATTTCAACTCAGCGTTCGTCGCATCGGGCCGTCGGTTTCTCCTACGTGCTGCAACGACACCCGCACATCGCGCTGCGGGAACGGCACTTCGATTCCGGCTGCAACGAACTCGCGCCAGATCGCGCGGTTGATGTCGGACCGCAAGATTCCGGTACCGGTTTCCGGATCCGCAACCCAGAAGCTCAATTCGAGATCGATGCCATCGGCGCCGAAGCTCGCGAACTTCACGAACGGTTCGGGATCGGCGATCACTCGTTCTTGCGCCTTCGCCGCGGTCAGCATGATCGTCATCGCGCGGTCCACGTCGCTGTCGTACGCAACCTGCACCTTGCTGACGAGGTTGACGCGCTTGTCCGAATAACTGTGGTTCTGCACCGGCTGACTGACGAAGAGTTCGTTCGGCACGATGGCCTCGACGCCTTCGAGCGATCGCACGACCGTGTAGCGGGTGCGGATCTGCGTGACCGTGCCGTAATACTTATCCACGGTCACGAGGTCGCCGATGCGCAGACTGCGATCGATCAAGATGATGAAGCCCGACACGTAATTGCTTGCGATGCGTTGCAGTCCCAGACCGAGGCCGACGCCGAGTGCGCCGCCGAACACCGACAGCACCGTGAGGTCGATATCGACCAGACGCATCGCGATCAGAATCGCGATCACGACCAGCACCGCCTTGCCCAGTCGCGAGAGTACGAGGCGCATGCTGCCGTCGATCGAATCGGCATGCATCAAACGAGACTCGAGCGCAGCGCCGCCCCACAACGCGGCCACCAGCGTGATGGCAACCCAGAAGACCGCCGACAACAGTTGCCACACGTTGAGCGTGAGGTTCTTGCCGATCGTGAACGTCGCGTCGCGCCCGCTCAAGGCCTCGATCACATCGGGCAACAGCCCCAGCACGTGCAGCGCGACCAGCAGCCACGCGAGCAGACCGAACCAGCGCTCGACCGTCATCAGCCACGGACCGGGCTTGAACACGCGCCGCAGCGCATACAAGCCGAGATGGATCGCGACGAACGCGAACGCGAGGAGCGAAAAGACCTGGATCAGATGCGCGGGTTGTCCGTAGGCGCGCAGGATGCGCCCGGCCACGAACAGCAGGATCCAGGTGAACAGCGGCGTGAAGAGTCTCGAGAGGCCCGAGTAGCGGCTCTGGAGCAACGCGGCATTGCGCGCGGGATCGCGCGCAACGTATTGTTCGCCGCGCTTGTGAACCGCACTGCTCACGCTCTTCGCGATCAGCCAAGCGAGCACGATGCAGCCGGCGAGAACGAGCCACTGCCAGAGAATCTGCGGGCGTTGCAGATCGCTCCAGGTGTCGAGCAGCAAAGAGTGAAGGCTCTCTTCGTTCATGCGCGGACCAACCCCATCCGTCGTTCCCGCGAACGCGGGAATCCAGCGTCGTCGGAGAAAGTCACTGCGTCCCCTCCCCGCCTTCGCGGGGACTCAAGGCCGCGGGGACGACGGTGAAGCGTTTCTTCAACACCGCCGCGAAGAACCCATCGGTGCCGGTGCGATGCGGCCACAGCTCCAGCATCGCGCCCGCATCGACCCGCCCTTCGAGAGCGATGCCTTGCGCGCGCAGGATGTCGGTGGCCGACTCGACCTCGAACTCGGGATGCGCGGCGACGAACGCATCGACCACATCCTGATTCTCTTCACGCAACAGGCTGCACGTCGCATACACCAGCCGGCCGCCGGGTTTCACGAGCCGCGCTGCGGACACAAGGATGTTCGCCTGCTTCGCCGCGAGCTCGACGATCGAAGCGGGCGTCTGCCGCCACTTCAGATCGGGATTGCGACGCAGCGTTCCGAGACCGCTGCACGGCGCGTCGATCAGCACGCGATCGGCCTTGCCGGCCATGCGCTTCAACTTCGGGTCGCGCTCGCTTTCGATCATCACCGGATGCACGTTCGACAAGCCGCTACGCGCGAGGCGCGGCTTCAACTTCGCGAGGCGCTTGGCCGAGACATCGAACGCATAGAGCCGTCCGGTCGACCGCATCAGATCGCCGAGCGCGAGCGTCTTGCCGCCTGCACCCGCGCAGAAATCGACGACCATCTCGCCGCGGCGAGGCGCGACCAGCGATGCGAGCAGCTGACTGCCTTCGTCCTGCACTTCGACGCGGCCGTCGAGAAAAATTCTTTGCGCGGCGAGCGCAGGCTTGCCTTTCAATCGAATGCCATGCGGCGCGAGCGACGTGGCTTGCGCGTCGAGGCCCGAGGCACGCAACGCGGCGAGTGCATCATCGCGCGTCGTCGTCATCGTGTTCACGCGCAGGTCGAGGGGCGCGGGTTTATTGAGCACCGCTGATATCGCCTCGAGATCCGCTTCGGAAAAGCGCGCGCGCAATGCGGTGAGGATCCACTCGGGAAGATTGGCGCGCGTCGCCAGCGCAATCGATGCGCGATCGATGGTCGCCACGCGACGCAGCCACGTGCGCTCATCGCTGGCCAGCGTCGCTGCGATCGGCTCGACCCCGATCGTCTCGGCGAGCCCGAGCAGGATCATCCGGCGCGTCAATGGGCCCGTGCCGCTTTGCGCGAGCTGAGCGTATTCGAGCTTCTTACGCAGAACCGCATAGACGCTCTCCGCGATAAGCCCGCGATCACGCTGACCGAGCAGTGGATTGGCCTTGAAGTAGCGGCTAGTCCGCGTGTCCGCAGGCATCTCGAACTTCAGCAACTCCCCGAGCAGCGTCTCGGCATGCGCGATCACGTTGACGTGAAAGCCCAGCGGGTTGGGCGCCTTGTCGCCACGACGCCGCGGCTTTTGTCCGGGCGGCAGCGGCGCGCCGCGCGTGGCCGCCGAAGGCCGCGATCGCTGCGCCTTGGCGCCGCGTCGGGCATGGGTCTTCGCTGGGGACGCAGTCATGCACAACTCATCGTGAACAGACCATCAAGGCTTGCGAGGCGACGGCAGCGGACCAATGCACGCGCCCGTCGATCAACTGCACCCGGCCCGTCACGAACCATTCGATCACCCGTGGATAGAGACGATGCTCGGCCGCGAGCACGCGCGCGGCCAGCGCATCGCGCGTGTCGTTCGCTTCGACCGCGACGACCGCCTGCGCGACGATCGCTCCCGCATCGACGACCGGACTGACGAAATGCACGGTTGCGCCATGCACGCGCACCCCCGCGGCCAAGGCGCGCTCGTGCGTGGCTAGCCCCGCGAACGCGGGCAACAGCGACGGATGAATGTTCAACATGCGGTCCGCATAACGCTGGACGAAGGCGACGGAGAGTATGCGCATGAAGCCCGCGAGCACGATGCAGTCGGGGCGATGCGCGTCGATGCGGGTGATCAGTACGGCTTCGAAAGCTTCACGGCCCGCGAAGCGGTTGGCATCGACGATTGCGGTTGGCACGCCCGCGTCATCCGCAATGGCCAGACCCGATGCGTCGGGCCTGCTTGCGATCACGCAAGCGATCTCGGCCGACCAACGTTCCGCCTTGCACGCGGCGATGATCGCTTCCATGTTCGACCCGCGGCCCGATATCAGGATCACGATCTTTTTCACCGCGGCGAGTTTAGCAGGCGGGGGATGACGTCTTCCCGGCGAAGGCCGGGACCCAAATTTCATGCAAGCAAGTAAATAACTTGGACCCCGGCCTTCGCCGGGGCGACGGCGTCGGAATCGACGCCCTTATAATCGACGACCCTTAGCAGCGCACCTCTCTTTCGTCCTCCAGTATCGTCATGCGGGTCTTTCGCGGCCTTCCCAATCCAGCCAGCCGTACGCCTTGCGCGCTCACGATCGGCAACTTCGATGGTGTGCATCGCGGCCATCGTGCGTTGATCGAGCGCGTGCGCGCGGCGGGCGATCGCCTCGGATTGCCCGCGTGCGTGATGACGTTCGAGCCGCATCCGCGCGAATTTTTTTTCTCGCGCGCCAAGGCTGCCAATGCAGCCGAAGGCAAACCCGACGAGAGCCTGCCTCCTCCACCCGCACGCATCGCCAACCTGCGTGACAAGCTCGACGCGCTCGCGACATGCGGCGTCGATCGCGTCATCGTCGAACGATTCAACTCTCGCTTCGCGACGCTATCGGCCGAGCACTTCATCGAAGACATCGTGGTCGCTGGTTGTCATGCGCGATGGATCATGGTGGGAGACGACTTCCGCTTCGGCGCGCAACGTCGCGGCGGCTTCGCGATGCTCGAGGATGCGGGCGAGCGATTCGGGTTCGCGGTCGAGGCCATCCCCACAGTGACCGATGCGGTGACCGATGTAGTGACTCACGCCACCGAAGCTTCCAGCGATGTCAAGGATGCGCCGCCCGCCGAGCGCGTATCGAGTTCCGCGATTCGCGCGGCGCTCGCGGCGGGCGACCTGACGCGCGCCGAGCGCTTGCTCGGCCATCCCTACTTCATCAGCGGTCATGTGATCCACGGCAAGCGGCTCGGCCGCACGATCGGCTTTCCCACGGCCAATATTCTTCCGCATGGTCATGCGACCGATCGGCGCACCGCGCTGTCGGGGATCTTCGTCGTGCGCGTGCATGGTGTGGGAGATCTGCCGCGGCCCGGAGTGGCCAGCGTCGGCATCCGACCCACCGTCGAGGACGCCGGTCGCGTGATGCTCGAAGCGCATCTGTTCGACTACGCGGGCGGTCTGTATGGACAGCGCGTGCGCGTCGAGTTCCTGCACAAGCTGCGTGACGAAGAGAAATACGACGACATGACGCAACTGACCGCGGCCATCGCCGCCGATGCTCGCGCCGCGCGGGCGTGGTTCGGATTGCCGCAGGACGCGGCCAACGCCGAGAGCTTCGCGATGCCGGTGACCGATCGAATTACTTGAGCGAACGCGGAAATTCTTTCGCGTTCGCTGCCAGAAAAAAGCGCCGCAACGTGAACCTGCTTTGCGACTCGCGCGTCGAGGTCCTGGGCGCACCGGCTGAACACTGAATGAACCGAGCCGCAACAAGCGGCGCGAACACACCATGTCCGACGAGAACAAACCATCCGGCGCCGCCAGCAAGACCGCTGACGCGGCCGTCGACTACAAATCGACCCTGAACCTCCCCGACACGCCCTTCCCGATGCGCGGCAATCTCGCCAAGCGCGAGCCGCAATGGGTCGCCGACTGGCAAGCGCGGCGCGTCTATCAGCGCATCCGCGAAGCGCGCAAAGGCGCGGAGCAATGGATCCTCCACGACGGGCCGCCGTATGCGAACGGCCCGATCCACATGGGCCATGCCTTGAACAAGGTGTTGAAAGACATGGTGGTCAAATCGAAGAACCTCGTGGGCTACGACGCACCGTATGTGCCGGGCTGGGACTGCCACGGGATGCCGATCGAGATCCACATCGAAAAGCAGTTCGGCAAGGCATTGCCGGCGCGTGAGGTGCAGGCGAAGTCGCGCGCCTATGCCGAAACGCAGATCGTCGGGCAGATGGCCGACTTCAAGCGCCTCGGCGTGCTCGGTGAATGGGATCGTCCCTACAAGACGATGAACTTCGGCAACGAGGCCGAGGAGTTGCGCGTGCTCGGCCGCATTCTCGAAAAGGGCTTTGTGTTCCGCGGCCTGAAGCCGGTCAACTGGTGTTTCGACTGCGGCTCCGCGCTGGCCGAAGCCGAAGTCGAGTATCAGGATCGCGTCGATCTCTCGATCGACGTCGGCTTTCCGTTCCTCGATGCCGAGCGAAACAAGATCGCGCGCGCATTTGAGCTCGATGCCTTGCCCGGCAAGCCGGGCGTGATCGTGATCTGGACCACGACGCCGTGGACCATCCCCGCGAATCAAGCGTTGAACGTGCATCCCGAGTTCGAGTACGCGCTGGTCGATACCGAACGCACGCTGTTGATCGTCGCGAGCGAACGGGTTGCGCCCTGCCTTGAACGCTACGGCCTCGAGGGCAAGGTGCTGGCGACCTGCAAGGGCGCGGCGCTAGCGCACATCGCGTTCTCGCATCCGTTCTACGCGCGACAGGCGCCGGTGTACCTGGGCGACTACGTTGCGCTCGATCAGGGAACCGGCATCGTGCATTCATCGCCCGCGTATGGCGTCGAAGACTTCATCTCGTGCAAAGCCAACGGCCTTGCCGACGACGACATCATCAACCCGGTCACGGGCGATGGCACGTATGCGGCGAGCGAGCCGCTGTTCGGCGGCCTGTCGATCTGGAAAGCGAACCCCATCATCGTCGAGACGCTGCGCGAAGCCGGCGCGCTGCTCCACGTCGAGAAGTTCACGCACAGCTACATGCATTGCTGGCGACACAAGACACCGATCATCTATCGCGCGACCTCGCAATGGTTCGCGGGCATGGACCGTGCGGCGAACGAGGAGCAGAACGACGTCGCAAACCACGCAGCGAACGACGCCGTGAACGACAACGCGACCCTGCGCGAAACCGCGCTCAAGGCGATCGACGCGACACGCTTCTTTCCGCCGTGGGGCAAGGCGCGTCTCTACGGCATGATCGCCAATCGCCCCGACTGGACGCTGTCGCGCCAGCGGCAATGGGGGACGCCGATGGCGTTCTTCGTGCACAAGGAAACCGGCGCGCTGCATCCCGACACGCTGGCGCTGATCGAAGACGTGGCGCAGGCGATCGAAGCCGGCGGCGTCGAAGCGTGGCAGAGCGTCGATGCAGCAAGCGCGCTGGAGCCCTACGACCGCGGCACGCCCGCAACCGACGCGGCCAAGTATGTGAAGAATCGCGACACGATCGATGTCTGGTTCGATTCCGGCTCGACCTTCCAGACCGTGTTGGGGGGCACCAACCGGCACGGCACGCACGCCGACCTGTTGCACTATCCCGCCGACATGTACCTCGAAGGCAGCGACCAGCATCGCGGCTGGTTCCATTCGTCGCTGCTGATCTCGTGCATGTTGAATGGACGCGCGCCTTACCACACGCTGCTCACGCACGGCTTCGTGTTCGACGTGGACGGCCGCAAGATGTCCAAGTCGGTCGGCAACGTCATCGCGCCGCAGAACCTGATCGATCAATACGGCGCCGACATCGTGCGCTGGTGGGCCGCATCGGCCGACTACACCGGCGACGTGTCGATCTCCGACGAGATCATGAAGCGCGTCGTCGAGAGTTATCGGCGCATCCGCAATACGCTGCGCTTTCTGCTCGCCAACACGTCGGACTTCGATCCCGAGCAGCACGCCTTGCCGGTCGAGCAATGGCTGGAGATCGACCGCTACGCGATCGCGCGCATGGACGCGCTGCAACGCGAATTGCTCGCGCATATGGAGGTGTTCGAGTTCCATCCGGTCACGTCGAAGCTGCAGACCTATTGCTCCGAAGACCTCGGCGGCTTCTACCTCGACATCCTGAAGGACCGGCTCTACACCGCAGCGGCCGACGGCCACGCGCGCCGCTCGGCGCAGAACGCGCTGTGGCATATCACGCACGCGCTCTTGCGTCTGCTCGCCCCATTCATTTCGTTCACGGCCGAAGAAGCGTGGGCGGTGTTCGCGCCGCAGGCCTTGGCCGAACGCGGAACGATCTTCGCCGAGACGGTGCACGAATTTCCGGCGATCGCGCATGCCGATGCGCTGCTGCACAAATGGGACGTGCTGCGCGCGATCCGCGCCGAGGTATTGAAGAAGCTCGAAGACGCGCGCGCTGCGGGCCTGATCGGATCGTCACTGCAAGCCGAGGTCGAGATTCATGCGGCCGGCGATCGCTACAACCTGCTGCTGGAGTTGAAGAACGATCTGCGCTTCGTGATGATCACGTCGCAAGCGACTGTGAAAGAAGCTGCGAGCGAAAGCGAGGAAGCGATCGTCGTCACGCCGTCATCGCAGCCCAAGTGCGAACGGTGCTGGCATTACCGCAAGGATGTAGGGACTGATGCTGTGCGTGCGAAGCTCTGCGCGCGGTGCGTGGCGAATTTGTATGGGAGCGGAGAGGTGCGGACTGTTGCGTAACTACTCCCTCCCCTTCAAGGGAATCCTCTTACCATTCGCGCGCGACCTCGGCCTCTACGGCCCTCCGCTTGCATAGGACGCAGAGGACTTGAGTCGAGCAGCGTTAGGATTCTTCCTCGCCGCCGAGAAGTCGTACTCTTGGCGCAGATGACTCCTCACCGCAACTCAGAATGCTGCGCCACCACCTCTTCGCGCGTGAGCCGCGGAAACCATCCGGCGTACATGTAGCTGTATCCCTCGTTCTGCCATTTGGCGATGTCGATCACGGCTGCGGGCACCACCGTCACCACGTCGTAGAACTCGTCGGGCTTGTAGCCGCGGGCGCGCGCGGCGTTGCTGCAGATGTGGATGGTGACGCCGGCCTCCTTCAAGGCTTTCAGTTCGTCGTACATCTGCGGATAGGCCGCGCGATTCAGGCGCGAGAACGCGTGCAGCTCGTTGCCGTGGGCGACGATCACGATCTTCGACGTGTCCGGTTGACCGTACTTTTTGATCGCCTCCAGATGATTCTTCACGTAACCGAACGCGGGCAACGCGTCGAGCGGCTTGGCGAAGTTGAAGTCGTAGAGCGCCTTTTGCGACTTGTATGGGGTGGCGTCGAAGGTGGAAGGATCGGTCGGGCCGGCGACCGCCGAAAACGATGCGGCCGAGAACAGAACAAAAACCATCGTAATGAAAGAACGCATGACAACTCCTCGAACATCATTCAAAAAAACCGATACAGGGTCGGTCGCGCATCACCACCCCGCATCATGAACCCTTTCCCAGCAACGCTGCCCTCAAATTCTTGTCGATCGCGCGCTCGCCGATGAACATCTTGAGCAGCGCGACGTAGAAATCGTCGCCCGCGATCACGTCGCCGCGCGCTTTGCCGTTGACGAATATGCGTGTGCCGGTCGCGGGCTGGTAGTCGAGGTCGATCGCGTCGCCCTTCTTCACGCCGCCGATCGCGCGGAGTTGCGCGTCGAAGGCGTCCATGCGCGGGCGCAGGGCTTCGAGTTCGTCGTCGCGGTAGTTCTTGCGGATGCCGTCACTGAAGGTCTTGGCGAGCAGGCCCGAGTCGATGTCGAGTAGCATTTTCACTGCGATGCGTTTGGATCCCTGCAGCGCATAGACCTGCTCGGCTTCGACCTCTTTCCGAGAAAGATAGAGTCCCGCGACGTAGCCCTTGAGCCACGCAACGCTACGAACGCCGATGCCGTTCAACAGAAGCTTGCTGTTGCCGACGCGGACCGTGTCTTCATAACGCAAGCCTTCGCGCTCGACCGCGGCTGCTTGCGCGACGTGCATCATCGACATCGACACGATCAGCGTCGCGACGCAGGCTGCGAGGCGGGCAGCGACGCGGGCTGCGAAGCGGGCTGTGAAGCGCGACTTGCCCAACGCGCCGCATGCAGTCAAAGTGCGCGGCGCGCCGCGCTTCCTGTTCCTGCTGCCATTTCTCAAACCCATCGTCATCCCTTGTCCGTCGCCCTTCTGCTCTTCCCCGATTTCGCACTGATCTCTCTCGGCGCGCTCCTGAAACGATACGCGCGTTTCGAGCTCGCCTTCTGGTCGGGGCTCGAGCGCATGGTGTACTTCGTCCTGTTTCCGTCGTTATTGTTCCATTCGACGGCGAGCGCGAAGTTCGATTTCGGATCGACCGCGGGATTGATCGGCGCATGTCTCTCCGCCGTCGCCGCCTGCATCGTGCTCGGCTATCTTGCGCGGCCGCTCTTCAAGCCCGCACCGCCCGTGTTTGCGTCGGGTGTGCAGTGCGCGTTTCGCTTCAACTCGTACATCGCGCTTGCGCTCGCGGGCAGGCTCGCCGGCAGCGAGGGCATTGCGCTGATGGCGGTCGCGATCGGCATCGCGGTGCCGATCGCGAATGCCGCGGCGGTGTTCGCCCTCGCGCGTCATCAGCAGTCGGGCATCTTGCGCGAGATGGCGCGCAACCCGCTCATCATCGCGACCGTCTGCGGGCTCGGCATGAACCTCGCGGGACTGCAACTGCCCGAGTTCGTCACGGCGACGCTGCAACGCCTGGGGAGCGCGTCGATCGCTCTGGGCCTGATCGCGGTGGGTGCGGGCCTGCGGCTTGCCGGCACGATCGTGGAGAAGCCGACGCTCGCGTGGTGGCTTGTGGTCAAACTGATCGCCGCGCCGACCGTCGCGTTGCTGGTCGCGCGGCACTGGGAGTTGCCGCCGCTGCAGCGAGAGATCGCCGTCCTGTTCGCCGCTTTGCCGACCGCGTCGTCCGCATACATTCTCGCGATGCGCATGGGCGGCAACGGCGCGATCGTGGCATTTCTGATTTCGGCGAGTACGATTGTGTCGGCGGTTACGTTGCCGCTGTGGATCGTCGCGGCGCGTTAGCAATCGGCCTCTTCATCCCGGCGAAGGCCGGGATCCGGGCGACGGCTAAAACAAGTTGGCCTTTGGAGCACCCCATGTCATCCCGCATCGACTTTCGCAAAGCCAGTCCCGGCGCCGTACAAGCGATGAGCGGGCTCGAGAAGCACATGGCCACCACCACCATCGAGAAGCCGCTCTACGAGCTCGTGAAGATTCGCTCTTCGCAAATCAATGCGTGCGCCTTCTGTCTCGACATGCACGCCAAGGACGCGCGCGCGTTGGGCGAAACCGAGCAGCGCATCTATGGGCTTTCGGCGTGGCGCGAAGGGCCCTTTTACACGCCGCGCGAACGCGCCGCGCTGGCGTGGACCGAAGCGCTGACCTTGATCGCGTTCGAACGCGTGCCCGATCAATTGTTCGATGAGGCGCGTGCGCAATTCAGCGAAACCGAACTGGTCGATCTCACCATCGGCATCAACGCGATCAACGGATGGAACCGCCTCGCGGTCGCGTTTCAGTTACCGGTTGGTCACTATCAGCCGGTGGGGAAGGCAACTTCGGCTTGATTTTTTGCGACGGCGTCCCCCACCCCTCCCTTAGAGGGGGAGGGAGCAGATTGCGCGAGCGCCCATGCGACGTGTTCGCGGACCAGTGGCGAAGGGTCGTCGCCGCGCAACGCCAGCGACGCACGAATCGCGGATCGATCGTCGTCGCCGATCGACGCGGCGACAGATGCCAGCGCGTTACCGAGCGCCACGGCGACATTGCGCAACCAGCGTTCGTGCCCGATGCGCCGTATCGCCGTGCCTTCGGTGTGCGCGAGGAACTCGTCTTGGCTCCACGCGAACACGTCGATCAGCGTTCGATGCGCGAGCGGCCTCGCGTCGAAGTCACGCAAGCTCGAACGCTGCGCGAACTTGTTCCAGGGACACACGAGTTGGCAGTCGTCGCAACCGTGGATGCGATTGCCGATCAGCGGCCGATACTCCTCAGGAATCGGGCCTTCGAGTTCGATCGTGAGATAGGCGATGCAGCGACGCGCGTCCAGCACATGTGGCGCGACGATCGCGCGCGTGGGACACACGTCGATGCAACGCGTGCAGCGACCGCAATGATCCGACGCCGGAGCATCGGCGGGCAGCGGCACATCGACGAACAGTTCGCCCAGAAAGAACATCGACCCGCCGGTGCGCGACAACAGCAGCGTGTGCTTGCCGCGCCAGCCGAGACCCGCGCGTTGTGCGAGTTCGACCTCCATCACCGGCGCCGAGTCGGTGAAGACCCGATGGCCGAAAGGACCGATCGCATCGGCGACGCGATCGGCGAGGCGTTGCAGCCGCGCGCGCAGCACCTTGTGATAATCGCGGCCATGCGCATAGCGCGAGACGTTGGCGCGCAGCGGTTCGTGCAGCACGCCCCAGGACGCATCGACCCAATCGGCCGAAGCGTCGCGGACCTCGGCGGAAGTCCCGGCTTCGTCCGCGACGCCGATACTTGCCTCAGGCAAGTAATCCATCCGCACCGTGATCACCGACACCGTACCCGGCACGAGCTCAGCCGGGCGCGCACGGCGCATGCCATGGCGCGCCATATAATCCATCGTCCCGTGAAAGCCTTGAGCCAGCCAGTCGCGTAGACGCTCTTCGGTCTGGCGCGCGGCGTCCGTCGCAGCATCATCACGCGGCATCGCATCGCAGATCGCAACGTCGGAGAAGCCAACTTCGCGGCCCCACCGCTTGATCGATCGCGCAAGCTCGCGAGCCCTCGCATCGTTCATCGAGTCGCAAGTCGCGTCATCCATTTTTTGGCTCATCATCGCGCAACGATTGTATGACTTCGTCTCCCCTGCCCTCGCAGCAAATCCGCACGCAATGCGCATTGCCTGACGAGGCCGCGACCAACGCACTGGGCATCGCGCTCGGCGAACTCGTCGTCGAGATGTTCACGCTGCCAACTGTGATTGACAGCGGCTTCACCATCCATCTTTCAGGCGACCTCGGCGCGGGCAAGACCACGCTGGCTCGCGCGCTGCTCAAACACCTGGGCGTAGCAGGCCGCATCAAGAGTCCCACCTACACGCTGGTCGAGCCTTATGTGGTCGAAATGCCGAAAGGCCTAGCTACTCGACAACGCATGAACTTATACTGTTATCACTTTGATTTCTATAGATTCGAAAACCCGCATGAATGGCTGGACGCGGGCTTTCGAGACTACTTCTCCGATGCCGCATTGCGCCTTGTCGAATGGCCCGAACGCGCTTCCTACGAGGCCGGCAGTCTGCTGCCCGCACCCGATCTGCACGTCACGCTCGAAGCGCGGGGTGAAGGCCGCGTTGCGCGCATCGAGGCAAAGACTGAACGAGGCATCCCGTGGCTGAGTCGTCTCGAGCGCGCCGGACCGCTGCGCGTGCCATCGTCTCCGCTCGCATCCGCGTCGACGTCGACTTGCGCCGACGTCTCCTCAAAGCTGGAGTAAAGGGAGGCCTGATCGGCGCGACGCGCTTGCCCGCGCTCTTGTCGCTCGCCGTAGTGTTCACCGAGTCCGCACATGCAGCGGGCATCGTCGGCGTGCGCGTCTGGCCCGCAAGCGACTACAGCCGCGTCACGATCGAGAGCGACACGGCGTTGAAGGCCACGCACTTCGTCGTCGATGAACCCGATCGTCTGGTGGTGGACATCGAAGGCTTGCAACTCGATACCGCGTTGCGCGATCTGGTCGCAAAGATTCAGCCGAACGATCCCTACATTCGTCAGGTGCGCGTCGGTCAGAACCGGCCCAACGTGGTTCGCATCGTGCTGGATCTCAAGGGCCGCGTGAATCCGCAGGTGTTCAACCTCGTGCCTGCCGGGGACTATCGCTATCGACTCGTCTTCGATCTCTATCCGAATCAACCCGACGACCCCTTGCTCGCCTTTCTTCAGAAGCCCGATGGCGAGATCCTGATCAAGCGTGAAGGTCCGCCCCAGCTCGTCGCCGACTCGCGCATCGACCCCGGCGTCAAGCCTCTGCAGAAGCCGGGCGCGCAGGACGAGGCGGTGGCCAGAGGCGACGCCTTCACGAGGAAGCCGCCCGCTGTGGCCCGCATCATCACCATCGCGCTCGACCCCGGCCATGGCGGCGAAGACCCGGGCGCGGTCGGCCAGGGCGGCAGCCACGAGAAGAACGTCGTGCTCGAAATCGCCAAGCGTCTGCGCGCCAAGCTCGACGCCGAACCCAACGTGCGCTGCATGTTGACGCGCGATGCGGACTTCTTCGTGCCGCTTCACGTACGCGTCCAAAAGGCGCGTCGTGTGCAGGCCGATCTGTTCGTGTCGATCCACGCCGACGCGTTCGTGTCGCCCGATGCGCACGGCTCGTCGGTGTTCGCGCTGTCCGAGCGCGGCGCGTCGTCGACCGCGGCGCGCTGGCTCGCCAACAAGGAGAACTCGGCCGACCTGATCGGCGGCGTCAACCTCGCGTCGCACGATCGTCAGCTCGCCGGCGTGCTGCTGGACCTTTCGACCACCGCGCAGATCAACGACAGCATGAAGCTGGCCAACGCGGTGTTGCGCGAGATCGGCGGCGTCAATCGTCTGCATCGCGGCGAGGTCGAGCAAGCCGGCTTCGCGGTGTTGAAGGCGCCCGACATCCC
>JBBSEF010000036.1:0-28671 GCA_038240015.1 Burkholderiales bacterium | reverse complement strand
ATCGGAATTGTACGCTTTTGGACTAAAGAGGAAGTAAGGCTTGGCCGGAGTTGATCCTGCTTCTCACAATCGAAGGCGCTTCTACGTCCTTCTTATCTTCAAGAACTTCTTTCACCGTCAACATTTGAATGCGTGGATAGAACGCACCATTGCATTCATACATCCCGGCCTCTGCCGCCTCTCGCTTCATTGCTTTTGTTGGTTCTTTCATGCTTAAAAAGCATGCGAGTTCTACGTTTGATTCACGCTCAAGAACACCCCGAAGGTCTCTAACGTCGGTAGGTCGAATGTTCCCGCCTTTGACGGAAAACACCATCTCTCTCAAATCATCTTTAGCGATCTCAAAGTACAGCCGACCATCGATGCCTCGATCCGCCCCCTTTTTTGTTAGCGGCAGACCTCCCACGCGTTCAACAAACCAGTTTTGAAATTGATGGGGATCGCGATCAAACAATACCTTTGCCTGTTCAACGCTCACAGGGATGCCATTTACTTCAAAATGAGTACCCTCAGATAACCGATAACGATCGTCTAATACCTCTTTTATCAGTTTGATCGCTAGGATCGCGATATCGCAGCCAATCCATTTTCTTTCAGTTTCCTCGGCCGCATAGATAGTTGTTCCACATCCGCAGAACGGATCAAAAATTACATCTCCTTTCTTGCTAGATGCCAAAATAATACGTTTCAAGAGTCCGACCGGCTTTTGCGTCGGATAACCTAAACGCTCAGGATCGGTCGGGCCGAGCCATCTAACGTCCGCGTCAATCCCATCATTTGTGTTCGCGACCGTGCCCTCGGTATAGGGTTGATAGGCCCAAATGTCCTGAATGGACACCCCATCGCCTTCCTCAAGATATCTGACGGGAGTGGGCCAAGCGTTGCCCTCACTGATGTCGATCAGACCAAACTCATAGAGTGCATCCAACTTCTCTATTACGCCTAACTTGCCAAAATCGGAAGACATTTGGTCTGCCAAAAAGCCCGGAATTGCCCAATGGCGATTCTTGGCGGAGGGGTTAAATCCTCTCCACGTCTTACCTGAATCCCCCTTTGTTGTGATGCCTCTACCAGTAAGAACGTTTCCCCCGCTGGTGAATTTGTATTTACCTGAATCTTCCAGCCTGTAGCGGCGATCAACGTGGCCTTTCATATAAGGACGTTTTGGATTGCCAAAATAATACTGCGGGCCTTTTGAATAAAAGAAGATTACATCATGAATCGGACCAAAAATGCGCCGCGCACCGTGCGATCCGGTTCTACGCCAGATGATTTCATTGCGAAAATTATCATGACCGAAAATTCCGTCCATCATGATTTTTATGTAATGACTAGCCTCTGGATCGCAATGTAAATAGATTGATCCTTGCGGCCGCAAAAGTGTCTTCATATAGAGAAGACGCACAACCATATAAATAAGGTAGGCCATCAAGTGCGGACGAGTATTCCGCAACGCCTTAATCCACAGCTGCCAGAATGTGACGTAATAGTCTTCTACGCCCTTTTCTCGCATTAGCACTGGCATTGTGCTCGCTAAGCGTTCTTTTTCCGCATCCATTTCCCATGTATCGCAAAAAGCCTCGGCTTGATCGGGCACGGGCTTACCGGTCAACGTGCGATATATTAGGTTGTAATTTTGATTAGACTTAAACGGCGGGTCTAGGTAAATTAAGTCCACCGATGCCAATGGCATCTGTTGCATGAGAGTTAAATTGTCGCCGTAATGCAGCCGATTCATGCTCCCACCATTACGGCAAGCGCGTATCCAAAATCATCTTTATTCTTACGAACGTTGTGCTTAAAACATGCCTCAGATACATAAAGCTGCATGTACTTCTTGCTGTAATGATGATGTTGGCCGTACCAAGCGCGTTTCACTAAGGCCCAGAAGCCTTCAATCGAATTGGTGTGAATCAGACCTTCGGAATACGAAACGCTATGGTTGATGGTGGCATGCTTTACGAGCTTAGACATACCCATGTAGCCGCGATATTCGTCCGTAATAAGGAGCGACGCATCAACATCAACGAAACGAGCTATGAATCGAGCCAAGCCTTTAGCTGACAGTTCTTTAGCCTGCGCGACTTTCGCGACCACGCGACCGCCACGCTCCATCAATCCGATAACTGGCGTTTTCTTCGTTCCGCGACCGCGCTTGTTAGGCGTATCGTCGTCTCGCCTATTTCCCTTGCGCGGCTTGCCGCCGACATAGGTTTCGTCCGCTTCGACAATGCCAAAAAGGAGCGCACTTTGTTTCGTGTCGGCATCCATAGCCACGCGAATCCGATGCATCATGCTCCACACCGTAGCGCGACGCATTCCAAGATCGCGGGCGATTTGACAAGCGCTGGCCGACTTCTTTGCGTTAAGCATCAATGCCAACACCAAGAACCAGTTTTTGAGCGGAACATGCGTGCCGTGAAAGATCGTACCAACCGTCGCCGAAAACGCGCGGCTGCAACCGGCACATTGCCAACGCTGCGCGGCTCGATCACCACTGACATGCCGATAGACTGATTCACCGGTGCAATATGGGCAAACGGGTTTGCCTTTCCAACGCGATTGCTCTAAAAAATCAATCGCTTGTTCTTGAGTTTGGAAAGAATTGAAGACTTCGATTATATTCATTTTGGCTTCCCGTCAGCGCTTAACTACAGTTTTAGACGAATAGCCAGAAAAGTCAAGTCCAAAAGCGTACAATTCCGCAGAAGATAGATGGTTTCAGACATGAGGATCCTCTACTTCTCGGGTTTGGCCGTCAGGGACTTCGCCGCCGCTGCGATAGCAGCCGGAGTGAGTTCAAAACTGAAGTTGTTGACTTCAAAATAGTTGAGCGCCTTGCCGTCGCGAGACAATTCAAGTTTGCTCGTGACGAGGCCAGCCTCTTCAAGCTTCTGCAAGTGCAAATGAAGTAACGGACGGCTCATCTCGATTTCGCGCGCAAGCTGACTGACATAGTTGCGGCCGCCGGATGTCAGCGCCGCGATGATGCGCAGCCTCTGCGGATTGGCGAGCGCCGCCAGCATCGCCAGCAACTGCTCTCCCCGAATCGGCGAGTGCGTGCGACCTTTCATGTGTCAACAATAGCTGACGTATGTCAGGACGTCAAGTCAACGCCTTTCGAGGATCGCCTCAATGGTCAACGCCGCACGCGCGAGCGATGCGTCGCGGCCGCGCGTCGAAGACAACATCAGGCCCACCGGCAACTGCCCCGCGCGCTGACACGGCAGGCTGAACGAACAACCGTCTAGCAAATTGATCAGCGAGGTATTGCGCAAAAGCAATGCATTGGTCTTGAAGTAGTGCGCGTCGTCGTCGATCAGCGGCTGCATCTCGGGCGCGATCATCGGAACCGTCGGACACACGAGCGCATCGAAACCGTCGAGTCGCGGCTCGACGCGCGCGATCCAGTCGGCACGCGCGTCGATCAGGTCGAGATAGTCGGCGGCCGACACGGTTTGTCCGCGCTCGATTCGCGCTGCCACGCGCGGGTCGTAACGATCGCGAGAAGTCGCGAGCATGGCGCGATGAACCGCCCACGCCTCGGGGGACGCGAAGCCGCCTGCGACCCTCATGCGCTCGCGCTCCAGAAATTCCCTGAGCGGCAATTCGACGATCGTCGCACCCGCATCCGCAAGCGCACGCAGCGCGTGTTCGAACGCTTCGCTCACGTCGCGGTCGAGTCCATCGAGCATCACCGACTGCGGTACCGCGAGGCGCAGCGTGCGCGGATCACCGAGACCGTCGCGGTGCAACGGCGCATCGGCGATGATCGCGTCGATCGTGAGCACATCGGCCACGCATGTCGTCATCGCGCATGCCGTATCGAGCGTACGCGACAACGAAAACGCGCCGCTCAACGGCACGCGCGATTGCGTGGGTTTGAAGCCGACAATGCCGCACAGCGCAGCAGGAATGCGGATCGATCCGCCGGTGTCCGAACCGAGCGCAGCTACTGCAAGACCGAGCGCGACCGAGACCGCCGCGCCTGAGGACGATCCTCCGGGGATGCGCGAAATCTTCGCGTCCGCCGGATTCTTCGGCGTGCCGAAATGCGGATTGATGCCCACGCCCGAGTACGCGAACTCGGTCATGTTGGTTCGACCGATGATCGCGGCGCCGGCATGACGCAACCGCGAGACCACGGCCGCGTCGTCGGTCGCGGGCGGCGCGTCGTCGAGGACGCGTGAGCCGGCGCGCGTGACTTCGCCCGCGATGTCGAAGAGATCCTTGACGGTGACCGGCAAGCCCGCGAAAGCGCCGGGGGCCGCAGTCGCGCCTTCGGCCTCATCGGCCGCATTCGCCGCAGCGCGCGCGCCATCGGCATCGATGGCCAGAAAGACATGCGCCGCATCATCCGACGACGCGCGCTCGAGGACTTCTTCGATCAATTGGCGATGCGACGCGCCGGCCGCGATGCGGCGCCGCGCTTCGGCAATCGAAATACGAGCACTCATGGAATTTCTGCCTGGGTCGATCGCATTCTATTGACTGACGCGGAACGGTGAGTGGCCTGACGCACGGACTCTATTGGCGCTGCCGGATGACTGAGTACCATATCGGATATCAACGCAGGATTCCCGCATGAACATCAGCCATCGCGAAAACGCTGCCCAGCTCTTGCGCCATCCCCTGAAATTCCTCTGGGAGTCGATGAAGGGCTTTCGCGCGGCCCAGGGTCTGCTGCTGGCCGGCGCGGTCGCGTACTACGCGCTGTTGTCCATCGTGCCGCTCCTGATCGTGAGCGTGATTACGCTTTCGCACTTCGTCGATCAAGCCGAGCTGCTCAGAACCATCGGCCGCTATCTGGAGTGGCTGCTGCCCGGTCAGTCGCGCGCGATCGTTGCCGAGCTGTCGAATTTTCTTGCGCATCGCGACGTGCTGGGCCCGGTGTTGCTGGTGACCATGATCTTCTTCAGCTCGCTCGCGTTCGCGGTGCTGGAAAACGCGATGGCGGTCATCTTCCATCATCGCAAGGCCGACCGATCACGGCATATCCTCGTGTCTGTCGTGATGCCGTATCTCTACATTCTCAGCCTCGGTATCGGGCTGCTGCTCGTTACGCTGGTGTCGGGCGTGTTGCAACTGATCGGCCAGGAAAGCGTCGATCTGTTCGGACGCAACTGGTCGCTATCGGGTGTGTCGGGCGTGCTGCTTTATCTCCTGGGGCTTGCCGGCGAGATCTTCATGCTGACTTCGCTCTACCTGGTGATGCCGGTGGGACATCTGTCGCTGCGGCACGCATTGCTCGGCGGCGTCACGGCGGCGCTGCTTTGGGAGGTGACGCGCAGGGCGCTGGTGCTGTACTTCTCGACGCTCTCGCAAGTCAACGTGGTGTACGGCTCGCTGACCACCGCCATCGTCGTGTTGCTCAGCCTCGAGATCGCCGCGACGCTGGTCCTCTTCGGCGCGCAGGTGATCGCGCAATACGAACGCCTGGAACGCACCGGGCGCATGGCCGCGCCTCCGCCTCCCGCCGATCCAGGCGCTGGGTTGCGAGCGTAGCCGGCGGGCAGTGCAGTCGATCTCTCGGACCTGGCCGGCTTGCCGGTCATTAACCCGTGACCCGCGCCCATGCGCTGCGCAGCCGGCGTGCGCGGTCTTCGAGCAGATACGCGCCGGCCAGGGCGAGCATTCCGGATACCAATCCCGTCAGGATCGCCTCGGCATAGCCGATGCCGTAGTGGTTCACGTGAGAGTAGGCGTCTCCGAGCGCGGTCAGACAACCCACCGCAAGTGCATTCCCGTAGCGGTTCCTGAAGAGCCGCGAGAGCGGCGTGAAGCTGAGCAGCAACACCAGTACGCCTGTGACGAGGCCGGTGCGCAATGCGATCTCCCAGTGTGCAAGGCTCGAAACATTGACGAGACTGCCCGGCATGCACGTCATGCAGGCGCTGGTGGGCTGCCAGAAGCGTTGGACGAACAGCCTCGCGCGAAAAGTCCACTCATTCGATTTCATGCGCGCTCCCCATCGGCCCGCGCCACGCGCGACCCGGACATCGACTCGGTGTGGCGGCCCGTCATGCAAGATCGTCGTGCGAAAGCCGATTGCATTACGGTCTCTCTTCGCGAGCGGATTGTAATCAGGCCGCCAGCGCCGGCAGCGGGCGCGGCTTGCGGTTGTTGTCGGTCGCGACATAGGTCAAGGTCGCTTCGGTCACCTTCACGACTTCCGAATCGAGTCGATTGCGCTCCGCGAACACTTCGACGAACACGGTGACCGAGGTCGTGCCCACCTTCACGACCTTCGCGTAGAACGACAGCAGGTCGCCTACCAGCACCGGGTTCTTGAACAGGAACGAGTTGACGGCGATCGTCGCGACGCGACCGTTGGCGCGCTTGACCGCGGGCAACGAGCCCGCGATATCGACCTGCGCCATGATCCACCCGCCGAACACGTCGCCGTGAATGTTGGCGTCGGAGGGCATCGGCATCACGCGCAGCGTGGGCATGGTTGCGGGCAGCATCAACTTCTCCGCCTGATTCTCATCGTGGGTCATGAAGGCCTTGAAAGAGACCCGCCCCCTTGCAAAGCATCGAGGCGAGCGCCATTGTAGGAAAATCGTCGATCGCGATCGTAGCGCGATCCCGCGTCGTCGAGCCGCACAAACTTTTCTTCGCTTCCATCGCATTCGCGCGATCTCTCTTCTCTTCACCATGCGCCGTCACGCGTCATCCGATCCGGCTCCGTCGCCCTCAGGCCAAGTGCGCACGCGTTCCGAGTGGGGCGTGTTGAAGACGCTGGTTCCCTACCTCTGGGACTTCAAGTGGCGCGTGATGCTCGCTCTCGCGTTTCTGATCGCGGCCAAGTTCGGCAACGTCGGCGTGCCGCTGGTGTTGAAACGCATCGTCGACGCCTTGTCGATCAGGCCGACCGATCCGGCCGCGGTGCTGGTGCTGCCGGTGTCCCTACTGATCGCCTACGGCCTGTTGCGCCTCGCGACGACGACCTTCACCGAACTGCGCGAGATGGTGTTCGCGAAAGTCACACAACGCGCGGTGCGCAATGTCGCGCTCAAGGTGTTCGGGCATCTGCATGCGCTGTCGCTGCGCTTTCATCTCGAGCGGCAGACTGGAGGCATGACGCGCGACATCGAGCGCGGCTCGCGCGGCATCTCGTCGCTGGTCAGCTACACGCTCTACAGCATCCTGCCCACGCTGGTCGAGTTGTCGTTGGTGCTGGGCATCCTCGCGGTGCGCTATGACAAGTGGTTCACCATCATCACGGCGGTCGCGCTGGTCGTGTACATCACGTTCACGATTTCCGTCACCGAATGGCGCACGCATTTTCGCCGGACGATGAACGAGCTCGACTCGAAGGCCAACGTCAAGGCGATCGACTCGCTGATCAACTACGAGACGGTCAAGTACTTCAACAACGAGGCCTTCGAAGCCAGGCGTTACGACGAGAGCATGGGCCGCTGGGAACGCGCGGCCGTCAAGTCGCAGACCTCGTTGTCGATGCTGAACGTCGGTCAGTCGGCGCTGATCGCAATCGCCGTGTCGCTGATGATCTGGCGCGCGACCGAGGGCGTGATCGACGGGTCGATGACCCTGGGCGACCTGGTGCTGGTCAACGCCTTCATGATCCAGCTCTACATTCCGCTCAACTTTCTGGGCGTGATCTATCGCGAGATCAAGCAGAGCCTGGCCGATGTCGACCGGATGTTTTCATTGCTCGACCAGCATCGCGAAGTGGCCGATGCAGCGGATGCGAAGCCGCTGGTACTCACGCGCATGGACGTGGATGCCGGGCTCCGCGATGGCCTCGTCGCACCCGCGGTCCGCTTCGATCACGTGGATTTTTCCTACGACCCGAAGCGCCAGATCCTGTTCGACATCGACTTCGAAATTCCCGCCGGGCAGACCATCGCGGTGGTGGGCCCGAGCGGCTCGGGCAAGTCCACGCTCGCGCGTTTGATGTTCCGCTTCTACGACGTGACCGGCGGCGCGATCACGATCGCGGGGCAGGACATTCGCCGCGTCACGCAATCGTCGTTGCGCGCGGCGATCGGCATCGTGCCGCAGGACACGGTGCTGTTCAACGACACGATCGGCTACAACATCGGCTACGGTCGCGCGGGGGGCGTCGATGCGACGTCTCAAGGCGAGATCGAGGCGGCCGCCAACGCGGCCTACATCCACGAGTTCGTGAAGAGCCTGCCCGACGGCTACGACACGATGGTGGGCGAGCGCGGCCTCAAACTTTCGGGCGGCGAGAAGCAGCGCGTCGCGATCGCGCGCACGCTCTTGAAGAATCCCGCGGTCTTCATCTTCGACGAAGCCACCTCGGCGCTCGACTCGAAGGCCGAGCTGGCGATCCAGGCCGAGCTGCGCGCGATCGCCGCCGATCACACCGCGCTCGTGATCGCGCATCGGCTTTCGACCATCATCGATGCCGATCTCATCCTCGTGCTCGAGTCCGGCCGCATCGTCGAGCGGGGTCGCCATCGCGAACTGGTCGCGAAGGGCGGCGTGTACGCCAGGATGTGGGCGCGGCAGCAGTCCGATCAGCGCGGCGGGACGCGTCACGAAGACGTCGACATCATCGACGTCGGCAACGAACGCAGCGAAGCGCCGTTGGCGATTTGAGCGCACGGCGTGGATATTCGTCATCCTTGTCAGGGGGAGCGACGTTGACGGTTTGAGGCTCGAACGATCGTTGCAGGGCGCGTGGGTATAAACCCGCAGTCGACAGCGCGAGCCTGACTGCCTACACTTTCGCGTTACGCCACAAGCGTTCCCACTAGGAGCTTTCCCATGAATTTCCCCCGCATCGCCCTATGCCTCGCAGGCGCAGGCTTCATTGCCGCAGGCGCGGCCGCTCATGCTCAGGCACTAGACGGCACGCTCAAGAAGATCAAGGACACCGGCACGATCACGCTCGGCGTGCGCGATTCGTCGATCCCGTTCTCGTATCTGGACGACAACCAGAAGCCGGTCGGCTATTCGATCGACCTGTGCATGAAGATCGTCGACGCCGTCAAGGCCGATCTCAAGCTGTCCAACCTCAACGTCGTGATGCAACCGGTCACGTCGGCCACGCGCATTCCGCTGATGGCCAACGGCACTATCGACCTGGAGTGCGGCTCGACCACCAACAACCTCGAGCGTCAGCAACAGGTTTCGTATGTCGACACCACGTTCGTCACCGCCAACCGCCTCGTGTCGAAGAAGTCGTCGAAGATCACCAAGCTCGATGACCTGAAGGGCAAGACGCTGGTATCGACCTCGGGCACGTCGAACCTGAAGCAGGTCACGCAACTGAACGGCGACAAGAACCTCGGCATCAATGTCGTCACGGCGCCCGACCACTCGAACGCGTTCCAGATGGTCGAGACCGATCGTGCGGCCGCGTTCGCGATGGACGACATCCTGCTCTACAGCCTGGTCGCATCGTCGAAGAATCCGGGCGACTACGTGATCAGTTCCGAAGCGCTGTCGGTCGAGCCCTACGGCATCATGCTGCGCAAGGGCGACGCGCCGTTCAAGAAGGTCGCCGACAACGCGGTCGCCGCGGTGTTCAAGAGCGGCGAGATCAACAAGATCTACGCGAAGTGGTTCCAGTCGCCGATCCCGCCGAAGAACATCAATCTGAATCTGCCGATGAGCGATTCGCTGAAGAAGGTCATCGCCAATCCGACCGACTCGGGCGATCCGGGCGCATACAAATAGTCGCGCTGCAAATGGTTTGGTGATTGCATGAAGACAACGGGGGCTTGCCCCCGTTTTTTTTATGACTCATTCTTGCGTCGGGCCGCGGCAACCGAGGGGGAACGATGAACTACAACTGGGACTGGTCGATCTTCTTCAAGATCTCGCCGGACGGTCAGGGCACGTATCTGCAGACGCTGCTGTACGGTCTCGGATGGACACTGGCCACTGCGCTGTCGGCGTGGGTCATCGCGCTCGTCCTCGGCGCGATTGTCGGCACCATCCGCACCATGCCGTCGAAATTCTGGGTCACGATCGGTAACGGCTACGTCGAGCTGTTTCGCAATATTCCGCTGCTGGTCCAGATGTTCCTCTGGTACTTCGTGATGCCCGAGGTGGTGCCCAAGGACATCGGCACCTGGCTCAAGCAGCAACCCAACGCGCCTTTCATCACCGCGGTGATCTGTCTGGGCTTCTTCACCTCGGCGCGCGTCGCCGAGCAGGTGCGTGCGGGAATCGGCTCGTTGCCGCGCGGGCAGCAGATGGCCGGCACGGCGATCGGCCTGACGCTGCCGCAAGCCTATCGCCATGTGATCCTGCCCCAGGCGTTTCGCATCATCATCCCGCCGCTCACGTCGGAGTTCCTCAACATCATCAAGAACAGCGCGGTCGCGCTGACGATCGGTTTGCTCGAACTGACCGCGCGCGCGCGCTCGATGCAGGAGTTCTCGTTTCACGTCTTCGAGGCGTTCTCGGCCGCGACCTTGATCTACATCCTGGTGAACGTGTGCGTCGTCAATCTGATGCGCTTCATCGAGTCCCGCGTGCGCGTACCGGGCCTGATCGCGATGGGCGCCGGCGGAGGACACTGAGATGATTGATTTCGACTTCGACGTCATCCAGCGCTCGTGGAAATATCTCTTCTTCACCGGTATGGCGTTCACGCTGCAGCTGACGGCGCTGGCGATGACGGGCGGCATCATCTTCGGGACGTTGCTGGCGATGGCGCGGTTGTCGAGCATCAAGGCGCTCAACCTGATCGCGGGCGGCTACGTCAACCTGATCCGCTCGATCCCGCTGGTGCTGGTGATCTTCTGGTTCTATTTTCTGGTGCCTTACATCGGCGCATGGATGATCGGCTCGTCGACGCCGATCAAGGTCGGCGCATTCTCGTCGTCCTTGATCACCTTCATCCTGTTCGAAGCGGCCTACTACTGCGAGATCATGCGCGCCGGCATCCAGTCGGTGGCGCGCGGACAGGTGTGGTCGGGCTATGCGCTGGGCATGAACTACTGGCAGACGATGAGCAACATTGTCTTGCCGCAGGCGTTTCGCAACATGATCCCGGTGCTGCTCACGCAGACCATCGTACTGTTCCAGGACGTGTCGCTGGTCTATGTGCTGTCGATCACCGACTTCGTCGGCGCGGCGAGCAAGGTCGCGCAGCGCGATGGACGCCTGGTCGAGATGTACACCTTCGTCGCGCTGGTCTATTTCGTGCTCTGCCTGTCGCTGTCTTATCTGGTCAAGTATTTGCAGAAGCGCGTGGCGATCGTACGTTGAGTTCGGTACGTTGAGTTCGGTACGTTGAATTCGCTTCGTCGAATTCGCTTGGTTCATTCGGTTCGCTGGGGAAATCAAAAATGTCGATGATCGAGATCAACAACATCAGCAAGTGGTATGGCAGCTTCCAGGTGCTCACCGACTGCACCACCAAGGTCGACAAGGGCGAGGTGGTGGTGGTGTGCGGGCCGTCGGGGTCGGGCAAGTCCACGCTCATCAAGGCCGTCAACGGCCTCGAGCCTTTTCAGAAGGGCGACATCACGGTCGACGGCGCATCGGTAGGAGACAAGAAGACCAACCTGTCGAAATTGCGCTCGCGCATCGGCATGGTGTTCCAGAACTTCGAGCTCTTTCCACATCTGTCGATCACCGACAACCTCACGATCGGCCAGACCAAGGTGCTCGGGCGCTCGAAGCAGGAAGCCACGCAGAAGGGACTGAAGTATCTCGACCGCGTCGGCCTGATCGCGCAGAAGGACAAGTACCCGGGTCAGTTGTCGGGCGGCCAGCAGCAGCGCGTCGCGATCGCGCGCGCGTTGTCGATGGACCCGATCGCGATGCTGTTCGATGAGCCCACCTCGGCCCTCGACCCGGAGATGATCAACGAAGTGCTCGACGTGATGGTGTCGCTCGCGAAAGACGGCATGACGATGATGGTCGTCACGCACGAGATGGGCTTTGCGCGCAAGGTCGCCAATCGCATCGTGTTCATGGACAAGGGCGCGATCGTCGAAGACTGTTCCAAGGATGACTTCTTCGGCACGCCGAGGTCGGAGCGGGCGCAGATTTTCTTGTCGAAGATCTTGTCGCATTGAGTTGGCGACTTCGTCCTCGCCTTCGTGAGGCGCCCGCATCGATGACGACGATAGGCGTCTACTCGTCTTCGGTTGAACGCGCTGCCGCGACGCGCTCGATGCGCGGGTCGGGGACCAGCCAGATCAACGCGACGGCCACGTAAAACGCTAGACTGACATAGCGGTAGAAGAATGCGCACAAGATGCCCGACGCATACAGCACCACCGAAAGTTTCTCCTTGTAGCCGCCCCCCACCGCGGTGGCGAGCAGCGACTGCTTGCCGTCGTGCCGCACGATCGCCCATTGCAGAATTCCGTACGCGATCGCGCACATCATCAGCACGAAACCATAGAGCGCCGTGGGCAGCGCTTCGAAATGATTCTCGCCCATCCAGCCGGTCGCAAACGGAAACAGCGACAACCAGAACAGCATGTGAAGGTTGGCCCAGAGCACGACACCGCTGACATGCTTGACGAGGAACAGCATGTGATGGTGATTGTTCCAATAGATGCCGACGTAGATGAAGCTGAGCACGTAGCTTAGGAACACGGGCAGCACAGGTTGCAGGTCCTCGAGGTTGGCCCCACGCGGCACCTTCAGCTCGAGCACCATGATCGTGATGATGATCGCGATCACGCCGTCGCTGAAGGCTTCGAGTCGCGCCTTGCCCATGCCGGATCGATGATCCTCTCTGCTCTTTAACAAGCTCATGCTCATGCGCGGCGTCGTGGCCCGCCCTCCGTGCGGATCCGCTAAACCGACGCGAGGAACAAATCGCGTTCGGCGTTCCTGCGCGCGGTCAAACCCTTCAACACTTTTCCGCCCGCGCGATTCCACTTCGGAAACTCGTCGGCGGCGCCGTCGGTGTCGCCGGTGTTCAGCAATCGAAGCAGCGTCGACTTCCTGAGGTTGCCCAGGCCGAGATTAAAAGCGAAGCTCACCAGCGCGCCGTACTGGTTGTCGTTGAGATCGACGGTCACGATGTTGAGCACGTCCTTGCCGGTGTCCATCAGGTCGGTGCGCAGCAGCGCCTCGGCCTGCTCGCGCGTGATACCGCCCGGGTAGAGCGAATCGGCCAGCGCCTCGTTCGCCTTACCTCGCACGAAGGCGTTACCTTGCGCGATGGCGTGGCCCCATCCGATGGTCCAGATGCCGACCGGGTCGAGATAGGGATCGAGATTGACGGTGCGCGGATTGCCGTCGGGAATCCCTTCGAAACTCTTGATCAGCTCGACCGTCGCGTCGTTGACTTCACGTGTGGCCATGACGTTCCTCTACCGATGATGTACAAAACGAATCGCGCAATGTCACTCGTTCCAACTCGACACCGAAATGTTCAGCGTCGCGTCGAAGCCCTTCGCGGACTTGACGGGGATCTCGAACGTGTCCGCGTCCGGATGCAGCGCGGCGATGCGGCTGTCGTCCACATCGGCCTTGTCGGCATCGCTCTTCGGACCGCTCGCCCAACTGCCGTCGGTCCACACGTAGCGCACCGACCAGTTGTTGTCGGCATCGAGCTTGGCGTACAGCACAAGCGTGTCGCGAAACAGGTTCTCGCCGGGGATGTGGGTCTTGAAGACCACTGCGTCGTCGATCTCGTAGCCTGCGGTCGCGATTGCTAGATCGATCGAGAAGGCGATCTCGCTGCCGGCCAGAATATTGCGCGTGTCGAGAAACACCGAGAACAACACCGGCGAGCGCGCGCCCGCGAGCTTCGTGCCGTCGGGGCTGAACAGCTCACCGTACTCGCGGCGCACGGCGCTGCCGTTGTCTTGCGTGCGACAGGTGAGATCGAACGTATACGCGCCGCGCGGCGCGACCGTGGTCTCGATGTAATACGACGAATCGATTTTCTTTCCGGCCTTGCGCGCGCGTTCGATGTCGGGCGGGAACGGGATCGTGTTGATGTCGAGCATGCCGGTTGCGCGCACGTTGCCGAACAGGAAGCGCACCAGATTCTGATAGCCCTCTTCGGAATTGACGATGCCGAAGTAGCCGCTGTGGCTGCGATTGACAAAGGCGCGCGGGGCGCCTTCCACGTAGGCGTTGGCGATGCGCACCAAGCCGTCGCTCATCGCGCCGACCGCGAACGACGACAACCCGTGCGCGACCGCATAGTCGCGGCTGTTGGTGCCCACCAGACAAAAAATTCGCTCGGGCGGAAAACCCGAATCGCCCAGCGTATTCGCCTTGCTCTGATCCTTGCCCGGAATGGCTAGATAGCTAGCCATGTTTTTGCGATTGAAGTTGGTCATGTCGTTGAACGACAGGAAGCCCGGCACGTTGATGCCCCCCATCTCGATGCCGTTGTGCGGCGTCGCGTACGTGAAGACCTTATCGATCATGCCCTTCACATCGGCGTTGCCGACCGCAGGGTTCTGGAGCAGGCAGCGGCAGATGAGCCCGCCCATCGAGTGCGCGACCAAGTACACCTTGAAGAGCTTGCGGTCGGCGATCGTGTCCTTGTCGGCGCCTTCGGCACTGCCGCAGATCAGGTCGCGCAGTTCTCCGATGCGCTTGGCAAGCAGCGTGGCCGCATCGACGATCGACGGGACGCTTCCGTCACCGAACGCAGGATCGGCCGGGTCGTAATAGCGATGGATCACGACGCATCGAGGCGAAAGCTTTTCCATGCGTTCGGAGCCCGACTCGTAGATGTCGCGATAGTTGAAGTCCTTCATCAAGCGCACCAGCGGCGACTCGAACACGAACTTGCGAATCGATCCGTCGCGCGCCTGACGTATCTTGGTCGAGCCCGCTTCGAAGCCCATGTACGGCGCCGAAGTCGTCTCGACGATCGCGTCCTGCGTCATCGCATAACCGCGCACGTAGATGATCGGGTAGTAAGGTGCAGTGACCTTCGCCATCGTGAGCTCCCTGGTCGGTGGCCGAGAGAATGTCGAGCGGTATCGATGTCGTATCGACGAGTCGCGCGGTCGGCGTCTCGAAGCGCCGTTCGGCCTGCCCGCAACATAACGCCGCTGCCTATCGATGGCAACATGGCGGCTTTGCGGTTCCTCGTGGGATGCGGCGTCGAATATTTATGCAGACACTGACGAAAGACGAAGAGTGATTGCGAGCATTTCCCTCACGCGTCCCGACGACTGGCACCTGCATCTGCGCGACGGCGATGCGATGCGCGCGGTACTGCCGCACAGCGCGCGCCAGTTCGCGCGTGCGATCGTGATGCCGAATCTGAAGCCGCCCATCACGACCGTCGAGATGGCGTCCGCGTATCGCGCGCGCATCGTCGACGCGGCGTCGACGTGCGGTGCGCGAGGCGCATCGTTCGAGCCCTTGATGACGCTCTACCTCACCGATGCCACGCCGCCCGATGAAGTGCGGCGCGCGAAAGACAGCGGCTTCATACACGGCATAAAGCTCTACCCCGCCGGTGCGACCACCAACTCGGCCGCGGGCGTGACCAACCTGCGACACTGCTGGCCTGCGCTGGAGACGATGCAGGCGCTCGGCATGCCGCTGCTCGTACACGGTGAAGTGACCGACCTTGCCGTCGATCTTTTCGATCGCGAGCGCGTGTTCATCGACGAGCAATTGATCCCGCTGCGTGCGGCCTTCCCGAATCTGCGCGTGGTGTTCGAACACATCACGACGCGCGACGCGATCGATTACGTGACCGACTGTTGCGGCCGCGAGCGCACGCTGGCCGCCACCATCACCGCGCATCACCTGCTCTACAACCGCAACGCGATGTTTGTCGGCGAAGGTGGGGCTGCAAGTCTGCGTCCGCACTGGTATTGCCTGCCGGTGTTGAAGCGCGAGGCGCATCGGCAAGCGTTGGTCGAAGCGGCCACGTCGGGCGAGCCCTGCTTCTTTCTGGGAACCGACAGCGCGCCGCATGCCAGGGGCGCAAAGGAGAACGCGTGCGGATGTGCGGGTTGCTACACCGCGCTGCATGCCATCGAGCTCTATGCCGAAGCCTTCGACCGCGCGGGCAAGCTCGATCGTCTCGAAGCGTTTGCAAGTTTCTTCGGTGCGGATTTCTATGGTCTGCCGCGCAACGTCGAACGCATCGCGTTGAAAAGAGAAGCGTGGACCATCCCCGATGCACTCGCGTTCGGCGACGAGACCATCGTGCCGCTCGATGCGGGGGCGACGCTCACGTGGCGGCTGGTGGGTTGATTCGCCGCTCGTCGTTCCGAGTAACGCGAGGAATCCCATCCGCTTCGCGCATCGGCTGCAATGCGCGAAGAAGACGAGATTCCTCCCGCATTACCTGGCGCTTGCCACTTGCACCTTGCAGGCTTCCTGCGCCTGACGAAACTGATTGACGCGAGCGACTGCGTCCGCATGGTCGATCTGGTAAATCAGGTGGGTGCGCGTGACGAGTCGACGAAACCCTTCCGGCCCCTGATCAGCGGCGTTGGTCAGCCGCGCGTCCAGCGACGAGCGATAGCTCGCAGGACACGCTGAAGGCTCTGCGGCGATCGCGTTTTGCGCTCCGCCTGAGACGAGGGTCAATCCGATGGCACAGCTTTGCAACAGACAGGCGGCAATGAACTTCTGAACGGGTAGCATGATTTCCTCCTGATCGCGGAAAGCTCCGCTGCTTGGAACGCGATGCGTTCAAGCTCAAGATAGAAGAACGATGCTGTTTGCGATGTTGAAGAAATGCACAGCGGGGGTGTGCGGGATTCACGTTGCGAGGTGGCGTCCCGACTCTCATGATCTCCCGCCGAACAGGAAGACCGGTCGCGCTTACTGCACAGGCGGCAGCAACGAAGCCGGCGTGATGATGCGTGGATCGGCTTTCAACGCGATCAAGGCCGACAGACCCTCGCTCTCGATATGCGCAAGCGCGCGATCGAGAGCGGCATCGAATGCTTGATTGGTCTCGACGTTGATGCCCAAGGCGCCATAGCTCTGCGCGAGCGCCGCGAAGTCGGGGTTGCGCAACGTCGTTCCCGACACGCGACCCGGAAACTGCTTCTCCTGATGCATGCGGATCGTGCCGTACATGCCGTTGTCCACGACGATGAAGAGCACGCCCGCGCGTTCCTGCATCGCGGTCGCGAGCTCTTGCCCGGTCATCATGAAGTCGCCGTCGCCCGTGAGCACGACGACGCCTCGATCGGGCGCGATGATTTTCGCGGCGATGCCGGCCGGCACGCCATAGCCCATCGCGCCCGAGGTCGGCGCGAGCTGCGTGCGCAGGCCCGCATAGCGATGAAAGCGATGGCCCCAGGTTGCGAAGTTGCCTGCGCCGTTGGCGAGGATGAAGTCGGCGGGCAGGCGTTGTTCGAGCGTCTTCACGATGCGCCAGAGGTTGATAGCCTGCGGTCGATCGCGAACGACCTGCGGTTCTTCTTGCCAGATCTGGTATGCGCGACGCGCGTCATTGACTCGCGCGAGACGATCGTTGCGCGCGGCATCGCTCTGACGCATCGGCAGCGCACACAACGCGGCCGTAAATGCGCGCGCCCCTGCATTGATCGCAAGCGTCGCTTGATAGACGCGGCCGAGTTCCTCGGGATCGGGATGCACGTGAACGAGTGTCCGGGTCGGTACCGGCGCTTCGATCAACGAGTAGCCAGAAGTCGTCATCTCACCCAGACGCGCGCCGATCGCGATGATCAGATCCGCGTCGCGGATGCGCGATGCCAGCGCGGGGTTGATCGCAATGCCGACATCGCCCACGTAGTGTGGATGCCGATTGTCGCAGAGGTCTTGAAAGCGGAACGCGCAACCGACCGGCAGCGCGTGGGCCTCTGCGAAGGCTTGCAGCTCGCGGCACGCCGCGGCATCCCAACCCGACCCGCCCACGATGACGAAAGGACGCGCGCTTTGGTGGAGCAAATCGGCGAGCGCTTCGAGGTCCGATGCTGACGGCGCGCCATGCACTGCGCGATACGGCTTCGCATCGGCTGCGTTCGCGGTCGCGTCGAGCATGTCTTCGGGCAGTGCCAACACGACGGGTCCTTGCCTACCGCTGGTCGCAGTCGCGAACGCACGCGCGACGTACTCGGCCACGCGATCGGCGCGATCGATTTGCGCAACCCACTTGGTCATCGGACCGAACATGCGTCGATAGTCCACTTCCTGAAACGCCTCGCGCTCCACGAAGTCGCTGCCGACCTGGCCGATGAAAAGAATCATCGGCGTGGAGTCTTGATACGCGGTGTGCAATCCGATCGCCGCGTTGCATGCGCCCGGTCCGCGCGTGACGAAAGCGACCCCGGGCCGGCCGGTCATCTTGCCTTCGGCCTCGGCCATGAAGGCGCTGCCCGACTCGTGGCGATTGACGACGAGGCGAATGCGATCGGACACGTCGTAGAGCGCGTCGAGCACCGCGAGGTAGCTCTCGCCGGGAACGCAATAGATGCGCTCGACGCCGTGCACGAGCAGTTGATCGACGAGGATGCGGGCGCCGGTGCGTGAGGAGATGGGGGCGGTGATGAATTCGGTCATGGGTTCGCGAGGTGATCGAAACGCCGAACCTTAACGCGACTTCATCGATGCCTGCACCTTGCCCGCCTCTATGCATGACACCTAGACGCATCTCGAAGAGTTCGCGCACTGCGTGCGAACACAAAGCAGGGCGTTGCTACACTACCGCGCACTCCCCAACTCGCCGGAGCACGTCCATGTCGATCAAGCATCTGATTCCCGTCGCGCTCGCCAGCATGGGCGCGGCCTGCGCGATGCCCGCGCACGCAGGCAAGACTCTCGACGCCGTGAAGGCGCGCGGCCAAGTGGTGTGCGGCGTGAACACCTCAGGGCCGGGCTTCTCTGCGACCGACAGCCAGGGGCGCTGGACCGGCCTCGACGTGGACTTCTGCCGCGCCGTTGCCGCCGCCGTGCTCGGCGACGCGAACAAGGTGAAGTTCGTGCCGCTCAATTCACAGCAGCGCTTCTCGTCGCTGCAGGCCGGCGAGATCGACGTGCTGTCGCGCAACAGCACGTGGACCCTGACGCGCGACGCCTCGCTCGGCGTGGTCTTCACCGGCATCAACTACTTCGACGGCCAGGGCTTCATGGTGCCCAAGAAACTGAACATCGACAGCACCAAGAAGATGAACGGCGCGACCGTGTGCGTACAGGCCGGCACCACCAGCGAGAAGAACGTGGCCGACTACTTCGGCGCCAACGGAATGAAGTACAAGTCGGTGGTGTTCGACACGGCCGAGGCGATCACCAGCGCATTCTTCTCCGGCCGCTGCCAGGTCTATACGACCGACATGAGCGACCTCGCCGGTGCGCGCACCAAGGCGCCCAAGCCCGACGACTTCACGATCCTGCCGCAGGTGATCTCGAAGGAGCCACTCGGCCCTTCGGTTCGCCGTGGGGACGACGAGTGGTTCGAGATCGTGCGCTGGACCTTGTTCGCGATGCTCGAGGCCGAGGAGAACGGCCTCACGCAAGCCAACGTCGACGAGAAGAAGTCGAGCAGCAAGGACCCAAACGTGCAGCGCTTCCGCGGCGTCTCCGAGGACGCCGGCAAGCTGCTCGGTCTCGACGCCGCGTGGGCCTATCGCATCGTCAAGCAGGTCGGCAACTACGGCGAGAGCTTCGAGCGCAATCTCGGCCCGAAGTCGCCGGTCGGTCTGCCGCGCGGGGTGAACAACCTGTGGACCAAGGGCGGCCTGATGTACGCACCGCCGATTCGCTGACGATGTTTCGGACCGGGCCGTGACCGTCGCCTTGCGCTAGCGCGGTCCGCCCCTCACCCCACGCCATCGATGCCCTCGTCGTCCGAGCCGACCGGCGACGCCGCATGGCGCGCGCGACGGCAGGCCCGCCGCATTCGCGACGGCGCGCTGCAGGGGCTGCTCGCGCTGGTGTTGCTCGGCCTCGTCATCGCGTTCGCGCACAACGTCTCTGCCAACCTCGCGATCCGGCAGATCAAGTCCGGGTTCGATTTCCTGCGTGACCCCGCCGGCTTCAACATCGGCGAGACGCTGTTCCAGTTCACGTCGCGCGACAGCTATCTGCGCGCCTTCGCGGTGGGCGCAAGCAATACGTTGCGGGTCGCGCTGGCGGGGATCGTGCTCGCGAGCGTGCTGGGCGTCGGCATTGGCTTGATGCGTCTGTCGCGCCATCCGCTGCTGACCTGGTTGTGCGCGGCGTATGTGGAGTTGGGACGCAACATCCCGCTGCTGATTCAGCTCCTCGCGATCTATCTCTTGATCACCGAACTGCTGCCCGACGCGACGAGTGCACGGTCGCTCGAAGGGATCGCGTTGCTCTCCAAGGAAGGGCTGCAGATCGCGGTACCGGAAACCGGCACGCTCGCCGTGTGGTGTGCGCTCTTCGCCTTCGTGCTCGTCGGGATGGTCATGTGGCTCGCCGCGCGTCGCTGGCTTGACATGGGCGCGGGCGTGGTCGCGTTGGTCTGCGGCGCACTCGCAGGGCTGCTCGCGTGGACGATGGTCGGCGTCGGCGGCGGTTGGTCCCGCCCCACGCTCGAAGGCTTTCTCATCAGCGGCGGCGCATCGCTCACGCCCGAGTTCCTCGCGTTGTGGCTGGGCCTGTCGCTGTTCACGTCGGCATCGATCGCCGAGTTGGTACGCGCCGGCGCGCTGGCGGTGCCGGTGGGCCAGTCGCATGCTGCGTACGCGCTCGGCCTGAGCCGCGGCCAGGCGATGGCGACGGTGATCTTCCCGCAGGCGCTGCGCCTTCTGATCCCGCCGCTGGCCAGCCAGTACATGAACCTGATCAAGAACTCGTCGCTCGCGGTCCTGATCGGCTACCCGGACCTGGTGTCGATAGCCAACACGTCGATCAATCAGAACGGTCAGGCGCCCGAGGTGATCGTCATCATCATGGCGGTGTACCTCGCATTGAACCTGGTGGTCTCGTTGGCGATGAACGCGATCAACGCGCGGGTGACGCGCGCGCCGCGTTGAAGACGGGTATGGACGCTGGCGCATCTCTCTCGCGTGTGGCGCCGCCCGCGTCTGCTCATGATCCAGGCGCGCTGACGAAGGCGTGGAGCGGACTCTTCTCCACGCCCATCGCGACTCTGATCACGCTGCTCGTGACGGGCTTTCTGTTGTGGGCCGGCTGGCATGCGCTCGACTGGGGCGTGATCCATGCGGTGACCGCGCCCGACTACGCCCTGTGCAAGGCCACGCCGCACGGCGCGTGCTGGGGCTTCGTCACCGAGAAGTGGCGGCTGATCCTGTTCGGCCGCTATCCGTACGAACAGCAGTGGCGGCCCGCAGTGGCAACCGCAGCGGTGATCGCGATGCTGGTCGCGAGCGCCGTACCGCATCTGTGGTCCAGGCGCGGCGGGCGCGGGCTCGCTGCGGGATGGCTGGTCGCGTTCGCGCTCTTCTTCACGGTGATGTACGGCGGCGTGTTCGGCATGGAACCCGTCGGTACCGATCGCTGGGGCGGTGCGCCGCTGACGGTGATCCTGACCTTGATCGGCATGACGGCCTCCGCGCCGATCGGCATCGCTCTCGCATTGGCGCGCAGATCGTCGCCTGGGCTGCCGCGCTACCTCGCGGTGAGTTATGTCGAACTGGTGCGCGGCGTGCCATTGATCACGGTGCTGTTCGTGGCGACTTTCGTGTTCCCGCTGGTGCTGCCCGAAGGCTGGCGGCTCGATCCGTTCTGGCGCGTCGCGATCGGCCTCGTGCTGTTCCAGTCCGCCTACATGGCCGAGACCGTGCGCGGCGGTCTGCAGACCATCGCACGCGGACAACATGAGGCGGCCGCATCGCTGGGCCTGAACTACTGGCAGGCACACCGCGCGATCATCCTGCCGCAGGCCTTGGTGGCTGTGATTCCGGCGTTCGTCAACAGCCTGTTGTCGACCTTCATGGACACGTCGCTGGTGACCGTGGTCTCGATGTACGACCTTACAGGTGCGCTACGCCTCGCGCTGGGCGACCCGCGCTGGCGCGAGTTCCTCATCGAGGGGTATCTGTTTCTCGCGGCGATCTATTTTCTGAGCAGTTTCGCGATGTCGCAGTACAGCCTGTGGCTGGAGCGGCGCCTTGGGACGGGACACGCTCTTTGATTGGCCGATCGGCAACCGATCGAGGATCGGTTCGAGTGGTGCGGCCCCGACTCGACTAGAATCTCTCCGCGAAGCGAGCCAGACAGTCGCTGCCCTGTTGATTCAGGGGAGAGGAAAGTCCGGACTCCATAGAGCAGCGTAGCAGGTAACACCTGCCCGCCGTGAGGCGCGGATCAGAGCAACAGAGACGAGTCCGAGCGAAGAAGAAGTCGCGCAAGCGATTTCTTCAAAGTCTCGATCGAAAGAGAGGGGAACTGGGCATAGTGAGGGTGGCGCGTCGCAAGGCGCGACCCCGAGCGAACGCCAGTTCGCTCGGGGTGAAACGGGCAATCTCTACGCGGAGCAACGTCAAATAGGCACGCATCGACCCGGCTTGGCGAGCGTGCGGGTAGACGGCTAAGAGGCCGCGTCGAAAGATGCGGCTCGAGCTTCGTCGCGAGACGAAGCCTAGAGGAATGACTGTCTGGGCGTCTCACGTTCGAGCGCGAAAGCGCGAGGGCGTGAGAACGCCGACACAGAATCCGGCTTATCGGCTCGCTTCGCATTTTATTTTTCTTCGAGCACCAGCCACCCGCATGCCGCGCAACATCGAGATCAAGGCGCGCGTCGCCCAACCGAGCCGCTTGCTCGATGACGTCATCGAGATCGCCGATCGCGGCCCGACGATCTTCGCGCAGGACGACACGTTCTTCGCGTGTCCTGCCGGCCGACTGAAGCTGCGCCTGTTCAGCGCCAGCGAAGGCCAGGTGATCTTCTATCGCCGAGACGATCTCTCCGGACCGAAGCTTTCCGAGTACGTGATCGCATCGACCGGCGAACCCGATGCGCTGCGCGGTGTGCTGACCCTAGCCTACGGCGTGGCCGGTCGCGTGCGCAAGACGCGCACCTTGTTTTTCGTCGGGTCGACGCGAATCCACCTCGACGACGTCGAAGGACTCGGCCACTTCGTCGAACTCGAAGTCGTGCTCACGCCCGAACAGACCGTCGAAGAAGGGCAGGCGATTGCAGAAGCTCTGATGCGGAAACTTTCGATCGAGCCTTCTAAGCTCTTACGCAAGGCCTATGTCGATCTGCTCGAAGACGAACAAGCAAGAATCAAGGCGCATGACGAGCGATTCAAGAGCGGCGGCAACGCGGGTCATGCCACGGATTAGAATGCCGCGCTTGCGAACCCCGAAAGGCTGCACATGATCAAGACGGAAATGAATCGTGGCGTGATCGCGATGCTGCTCGTGGGGGCCGCGGTACTGCTCGCGGGCTTCGCTGTCACGATGGCGCAGACCGACAAGGGTGCAGGGCAAGGCGCACCCGTTACCAATCAAGGATTGAAGATGACCGACAAGAAAGTGGGAACCGGCGCCGACGCCGTCGCCGGCAAGACCGTGGTCGTGCACTACACCGGCTGGCTGTTCGATGCGGCCGTGACCGACAACAAGGGCAAGAAGTTCGACAGCTCGCGCGATCGCGGCGACCCGTTCTCGTTCGGCCTGGGTGCGGGTCAGGTCATCAAGGGTTGGGACCAGGGTGTGGCCGGCATGAAGGTTGGCGGCCAGCGCACGCTCGTAATCCCGCCCGAGATGGGCTATGGCGCACGCGGTGCGGGCGGCGTGATCCCGCCGAACGCGACGCTGGTGTTCGATGTGGAGTTGCTGGATGTGAAGTGACGGGAGACAGCGTCACGCCGCCACCACCGCCACATCGATTGCGCGTCTCGCAATCTTCGCCTGCCACTCGGCCGGTCCGGTGTTGTGGACTGATGTGCCGCTCGCATCGACGGCCACCGTGACCGGCATGTCCTTCACGTCGAACTCGTAGATCGCTTCCATGCCGAGGTCCGCGAAGCTCACGACCTTGGCGTGCTTGATCGCTTTCGCAACGAGATAGGCCGCGCCGCCGACGGCCATCAAGTACGCGCTCTTGTGTTTCTTGATCGCTTCGATCGCGACCGGCCCGCGCTCGGCCTTGCCGATCATCGCGATGAGGCCGGTCTTCGCAAGCATCATCTCGGTGAACTTGTCCATGCGCGTCGCGGTGGTCGGACCGGCGGGCCCCATCACTTCGTCGCGCACCGGATCAACTGGCCCGACGTAGTAGATCACGCGATTGGTGAAGTCCACGGGCAGCTTCTCGCCCTTCGCAAGCATCTCGGCGATGCGCTTGTGAGCCGCGTCGCGACCCGTGAGCATCTTGCCGTTCAACAGCAGCGTCTGACCGGGCTTCCAGCTTGCGACTTGTTCGGGCGTCAACGTGTCGAGGTCGACGCGCGTCGAGCGCTCGGTGTCGGGCATCCAATGCACGTCGGGCCACTCGGACAGCGACGGCGCTTCCAGATACGCAGGCCCTGAACCATCGAGCACGAAGTGCGCGTGACGCGTCGCCGCGCAATTAGGAATCATCGCGACGGGCTTCGATGCCGCGTGCGTCGCATGCATCGCGATCTTGATGTCGAGCACTGTCGTCAACCCGCCGAGGCCCTGCGCGCCGATGCCGAGCGCGTTGACCTTTTCGTAGAGCTCGATGCGCAGCGCCTCGGTCTTCGTCAGTTCAGCGCCGCTGTTTTTCTTTTCGAGCAACTCGTGCATGTCGATGTCGTCCATCAACGATTGCTTGGCGAGCAGCATCGCCTTCTCGGCCGTGCCGCCGATGCCGATGCCGAGCATGCCGGGCGGGCACCAACCCGCGCCCATCGTCGGCAGCGTCTTCAATACCCAATCGACCAGCGAGTCCGAAGGATTGAGCATCACGAACTTGGATTTGTTTTCCGATCCGCCTCCCTTGGCCGCGACGATCACGTCGACGGTGTTGCCGGGCACGACCTCCATGCTGATCACCGCCGGCGTGTTGTCGCCGGTGTTCTTGCGATCGAACTGCGGGTCGGCCACGATCGATGCGCGCAGCTTGTTATCGGAATCGTCGTAGCCGCGGCGCACGCCTTCGTTGACCGCGTCGGCGATGCTGCCGGCGAAGCCTTGCCAGTGCACGTCCATGCCGATTTTGAGAAACACGTTGACGATGCCGGTGTCCTGACAGATCGGCCGATGACCTTCGGCACACATGCGGCTGTTGGTGAGGATCTGCGCGATCGCGTCCTTTGCGGCCGGATTTTCCTCACGCTCGTACGCGCGCGACAGATGCCGGATGTAATCGACCGGGTGGTAATAGCTGATGAATTGCAGGGCGGCCGCAACCGACTCGACGAGGTCTTCCTGTTTGATGAGGGTCATGGATTGGGTGGTGAACTCGATAACCGGCGTCAATGACTGACGTCGCGCTTCTCGTCGATGCCGACGATGCGTTCCGCATAACCGATCGCGATCGCCGAGAGCAGGAAGGCAACATGGATGCCGGTCTGCGCGATCAACACCTTGGGTTCGTATTGCGCGGCGTTGATGAAAGTCTTCAACAGATGGATCGACGAGATGCCGATGATGGCAGTGCCGAGCTTGACCTTCAACACCGACGCGTTGACGTGCGAGAGCCACTCGGGCTGGTCGGGGTGATCGTCGAGATCGAGTCGCGACACGAAGGTCTCGTAACCGCCGATGATGACCATGATGAGGAGGTTCGAAATCATCACGACATCGACGAGGCCGAGCACCACCAGCATCACCGTGGATTCCGACAGCGAATGCTCGGGCTTCAGGCTGGCGCAATCGATACCGGCGGCCTGGACCGAGCAGGTCACGGACTGGATCGCTTGAACATCGCCGAATGCTGCCGACAACAGATGCACGAGCTCGCCCCAGAACTGCCAGACGTAAATGCCTTGCGCCGCGATCAGCCCCACGTAGAGCGGCAACTGCAACCAGCGGCTCATGAAGATCAGGCGCGAGACGCCGCGCAGGCCGGGGCGATGGTCGGACGGATGCGAATCGGAAGATTTCTGTTTGGTTGCCATCGGCGCGATGCTTACGGTATTGACTCGGGCAAGTTAGAATTTTAGCGCGCCCGCGCATTCCTACCAGCGGAAGTACACTGCGGGCCCGCCATTGCATGCCTTCCCAGTTCATCCACGATCGCCACGAGGAGTATTCATGTCGGCCACAGAGTCGGTGAAGCAAGAGACGCGTTCATACCCGCCCAGTCCCGAGATGGTTGCGCAAGCGAACATCTCCGGCCAGGCCGCCTACGACGCGCTGGTCGCCGAAGCGGAGCGCGATCACGAAGCCTTCTGGGGCCGACTCGCGAAAGAAGAGTTGATCTGGATCAAGCCGTTCACCAAGGTCCTCGACGAATCGAACGCACCGCTCTTCAAGTGGTTCGACGACGGCACGCTCAACGTGTCGACCAACTGCCTCGAACGCAATCTCGAAAACGGCAACGCCGAAAAGATCGCGATCATCTTCGAGGCCGATGACGGCAAGGTCACCAAGGTCACGTACAAAGAACTTCACGCGAAGGTCTGTCGCTTCGCGAACGCATTGAAGAAGCTCGGCTACAAGAAGGGCGACCGCGCGATCATCTATCTGCCGATGTCGGTCGAAGCCGTGGTTGCGATGCAGGCGTGCGCGCGACTCGGCGTGATTCACTCGGTGGTGTTCGGCGGCTTCTCGGCCAAGAGCTTGCAGGAGCGCATCGTCGATGTCGGCGCGACGCTGGTGATTGCAGCCGACGGCCAGATGCGCGGCGGCAAGGCGATCGCGTTGAAGCCCGCGGTCGATGAGGCCTTCGGCATGGGCGGCTGCGATGCGGTCAAGCACGTCATCGTTTACAAGCGCACCGGCGCCGAGATCGCATGGAGCGAAGGTCGCGACCTGTGGATGCACGAGATCGTCGAACGCGAGTCCGATCAATGCGAGGCCGTGCCGGTCGAGGCCGAGCATCCGCTTTTCATCCTCTATACGTCAGGCTCGACCGGCAAGCCCAAGGGTGTGCAGCACTCGAGCGCGGGCTATCTGTTGTGGGCCAAGCTCACGATGCAGTGGACCTTCGATCTCAAGCCCGACGATATCTTCTGGTGTACCGCCGACGTGGGGTGGGTCACGGGCCACTCGTACGTCACGTACGGTCCGCTCGCTGCGGGCGGCACCGAGATCATCTTCGAAGGGGTGCCCACTTATCCCGATGCGGGCCGCTTCTGGAAGATGATCCAGGATCACAAGGTCACGATCTTCTACACCGCGCCGACTGCGATCCGCTCGTTGATCAAGGCCGGTGGCGACCAGCCGAAGAAGTACGACCTCAAGAGCCTGCGCATTCTCGGCTCGGTCGGCGAGCCGATCAATCCTGAAGCATGGCGCTGGTACTACGAGACCGTGGGCGGCAGCCGTTGTCCGATCGTCGACACCTGGTGGCAGACCGAGACCGGCGGCCACATGATCACGCCGCTACCTGGTGTGACGTCGTTGAAGCCGGGCAGTTGCACGATGCCGCTGCCGGGTATCGCCGCCGCCATCGTCGACGAGACCGGCAACGACGTCGAGAACGGCAAGGGCGGCATCCTCGTCATCAAGAAGCCTTGGCCCGCGATGATCCGCACCATCTGGGGCGACGACGAACGCTTCAAGAAGAATTACTACCCCGACGACTTCAAGGGCAAGTACTACCTCGCCGGCGACGGCGCGAACCGCGACCTCGACGGCTACTTCTGGATCACCGGCCGCATCGACGACGTGCTCAACGTGTCGGGCCACAGGCTCGGCACGATGGAGATCGAGTCGGCATTGGTCGGCAACAAGCTCGTCGCCGAAGCCGCAGTGGTGGGCCGGCCCGACGACACGACAGGCGAAGCGGTGTGTGCGTTCGTGGTGTTGAAAGGCGATCGGCCTACGGGAGCCGAAGCAGAAAAAATTGCAAAGGAATTGCGCGACTGGGTCGGCAAGGAGATCGGTCCGATCGCGAAGCCGAAGGACATACGCTTCGGCGACAATCTTCCGAAGACGAGGTCCGGCAAGATCATGCGAAGGCTGCTTCGCTCGATCGCGAAAGGCGAAGAGATCACGCAAGACACATCGACCCTTGAGAACCCGGCGATCCTCGAGCAATTGAAGAAGCCGATGTGAATGGAACGCTAAGTGCGGCGCGCAAAGTGCGGAACGCAAAGCGCGGAACGCAAAGCGCGCTTGATATACTCGTGCGCCCCGGAGAGATGGATGAGCGGCTTAAGTCGCACGCCTGGAAAGCGTGTGTAGGTTTATAGCCTACCGCGGGTTCGAATCCCGCTCTCTCCGCCATGAAGACTTACAACCTTCTGTGATCATTGATGATTATTAGAAGATCGTCTCAGCACCCCACAAATCGCCCCACAACGCGAACGGGGTGGGGATAAGAATTGAGGGTTGCAGAGATGCAGCCCTTTTTCGTTTCTGTTGGGGTCACGCCGGGGACACACAAGGGTAACTCTATGGCGTTTGAAATCAATTTCAAATCGGCCACGGTTTGAACAGGTGTTAGAAAAGGTCGCCGGACACACCGTCTATGAGTCAACTTCGTACACCAGCGTATCTCGAAGGGCTGGTCGCAGAACTCTCCGCGCTTCCACAAGAGACGGAATGGGCCGAGTTTAAGGTCGACAAGGTCGTACCTCAGGATGAATCGCCCCGGGATTTGTGGAGGCTCCAACCTTTGAGAAGATGGAGCCATGAACAAGTCGAACAAGTTTTCACCTGAGGTGCGCGAGCGCGCGGTGCGCATGGTGCAGGAGCATCGCGGGGAGTACCCGTCGCTGTGGT
>JBBSEF010000035.1:0-29127 GCA_038240015.1 Burkholderiales bacterium | reverse complement strand
TCGGGAATCTCGCGCAACAACGCGGTCGTCTGCGGACAGAGCGCGGCGGCAGATGGATGCGCCTCGTCGTACCACTTCAGATAGAAGCGCTTCCAGCCGGTCTTGAAGAACGAGTTGAAGCCCGCGTCGTTGTGCGAGTCGGCCGCTTTGATCTTCTGCAACTCCATCAGCTTGACGCCTTCGTCGCGAATCACGCGCCAGTTGTCGGACAACTTTTGCAGATGTGGGAAGGACGCGGGTTCCAGGTAAGGCGTGGTGGGCACGCGCGAGAACGCGTACATGAACACGTTCATCGGCGCGGTGAACGTCGAGTGATCGAACACCTGTCGTCCGACCTTGTGCCGCACGCGACCGCGCAGATGCACGAACGCGCCGCTGGCCGCGAATAGCAGAAGGATGACGACGAGGAAGAGTTTCATTCGGGAATGCGGTGCAAACTTGCGAAGTGCGAGCTTGCGAACTACGGACGAAGCGTCGATTTTCTCACGATGTCGGCGAGGGGCCGGTCCGGGCGGCATGGAGTGTCGTGCAGATGGGACAGCGACGCCAGGTTCGCAGATCAATAACCTCCCAATTCGAGCCCGCGCTGCCAGCCGCTACGACGAAAGCCGGTCGACTCGTAAACGCGCCGCGCAACATCGTGCTCGTCGGCAATGATGATCAGCATATCCGCGTCGAGGGCATCGAACGCATAGCGCGAGGCCCGTGCTACCAGCGTGCCGGCCAGACCCTGTCGTCGCGCGGCCGGATGCGTCACGACCTGCTGAAATCGGCCGACCCTGCGGTCGTCCGCACCGCGTTGCGGTTCGACGAAGACGCCGAGCGCCGAGACCAATCGAAGCTCGCCGGCTAGCGTTTGCCACGCGCTGAACCATGCGCCCTGGCCGGCGTCGCAGAGCGCGCACCACGTGGCTATACGTCTTTCGGCAAACGCGGCATAGCCTTCCAACGAGTGATGGACCTCGCGCGTTTCGATCAGCAAGTCGCGAAGCGCAGGCCAGTCCGACGAGGACAGCATCGACATGCGCTCGCTACGATCTTCATGCGGCGCGCGGATCGTCATGCTTCCGTCGGCAGCGAGCACGACCGACTCGAGCAGAGTGAATCCGGCATCGACAAAAGGTTCGACGCAGCCGCGCACGGCGCCGCTCCATCCGAAGGTGGTATGCCGTGACGCGGGCTGTTCGACGCGCACGCATTGATCGAACAGCCGCGTCCAGCGCAGCAGATCGCCCGCGACCGGCGCCTGATCGAAGGTCAAGGTGTTGCCCCACCAATAGGTCGGGTTGTCGGGCGTACGCACGACGATGCAGTCGCCGACGCGTTGCGCGTCGCCGGCGTGCGACAGGAAGATCAATTCACTGCGAAGCGCATCGGAAGACATCGATGTTCCAACCTGAAGATGAAACGCATCGGCGGATTCGGGGCGTGATATCGGCCGCGCGATCAATGAACAGGAGCTCGCCCGTCGCTGGTGTACCCGAAAGTTTTTCGCAGCAGGACTAATATCGACGACCTCAACACACACGGAGCATGTCATGGCGCTGCTGGTTGCCGGCTTGATCATCTTCCTCGGGATCCATTCGATCTCCATCGTCGCGCCCGCGTGGCGAGACGCACAAGTCGCGCGGCGCGGCGAGAAGGCGTGGAAGGGCATCTATTCGATTGTGTCGCTGATCGGCTTTGTGCTGCTGCTCTACGGATACGGATTGGCGCGCCATACCAACGCGATGGTCTACGCGCCGCCGACCGCGATGCGCCACCTCGCGTTGCTGCTGATGGTGCCGGTGTTTCCATTGCTGTTGGCCGCGTATTGGCCGGGGCGCATACAGCGCGCGACCAAACATCCGATGCTGCTGGCGGTCATCATTTGGGCTCTCGCACATCTGCTTGCCAACGGCACGCTGGCCGACGTGCTTCTGTTCGGCGGATTCCTGCTTTGGGCCGCAGTCGATCGGATTGTGGTCGCGCGCCGCGCTGTGCCGCATGAGGTTCCGGGGGCGCCGCCATCTAAGATCAACGATTTGATTGCCGTTGTCGGCGGCCTGGCCATCTATGCAGCGTTCATCATGGGCGTGCACCGATGGCTGATCGGCGTGTCGCCGTTGGGCTGAGTTGGGTCGGGACCTCAAGACCCACTGGTGCGAACGCCATCGCTTCGCCGCCGTGCTTCTTCGGGTCGAAGGCCGCGGGCATCTCTGTCAGCGTCGGTGTCATTCGTTCGCGAGCTGTTCTGGTCACAGGTTCAGGCCCCGGCATATATCGGCTTGGCGAACAACCGGTTCTCGTAGCACTCCTCCTCGAACTCATACTCTGTGGCGCCCATTTCTTCATAACCGCGACTCGCATAGAACGCCAGCGCGCGCGCATTGCCGACCCACGCAGTGAGCCAGAGTATTGCGAACCCTTCTGCGATTGCCAGTGCCTCGGCGCGTCGCAGGAGCAGCGTTCCGACTGACCGGCCGATAAATGGAGATTGCACGTAGAGCCGGATGAGCTCGGCAGCCGGTACATCCGGGAGCAACACGTGTGTCGCGCCCAGATGGATCTGCGCGAAGGCCACCAAGTGGTTTTCGCGCTCGGCAAGAAGAACCCGGAGCGAAGGCTTTGCGAGTTGCTGCCGAAAGGCAGCAAGGGAAAACAGCTTCTGCACCTCGCGTGCGAGCGCCTCGCGGATCCCGGCGGGGGCGTAGGTCTCCAGGAACACCTGCGTACCCAACGCGTGAAGGCAGGGTGCATCTGCTTGTGTGGCGAGGCGAAAAGAAACTTCGGGCACAGATGCTCGTTCGCTCAAGAAAGCTGACGACGAATGAGCCACGACGTGTCGCGCTCAACCCTTCGCCCGCAACCCCGCCGCGTCGCGCAGCATCATCGCCTTGTCGGTGGCTTCCCAATGGAACTCGGGCTCCTCGCGACCGAAGTGTCCATACGCCGCGGTCTTCTCGTAGATCGGGCGCAACAGGTCGAGCATCTGGATGATGCCCTTGGGCCTCAGGTCGAACAGTTCGCCGATCAGCTTGGCCAACTGCTCGTCGCCCATCACACCGGTGCCTTCGGTATAGACCGTGATGTTCATCGGCTTGGCGACGCCGATCGCATACGCGACCTGAATCTGACACTGCCGCGCGAGGCCCGCCGCCACGACGTTCTTCGCGACGTAGCGCGCCGCGTATGCGGCCGAGCGATCGACCTTCGACGGATCCTTGCCCGAAAACGCGCCGCCGCCGTGCGGACACGCGCCGCCATAGGTATCCACGATGATCTTGCGGCCGGTCAACCCGCAATCGCCTTGCGGCCCGCCTATCACGAAACGTCCGGTCGGGTTGATCAGGTACTTGGTGTCCTTCAGCCATTCCTTCGGGAGGACGGGCTTGATGATCTCTTCGATGACGGCTTCGGTGAACGACGCCTTCATCTTCGTTTTCGATTCGCTTTGATCGGGGTCGTGCTGAGTCGAGAGCACCACGGTGTCGATGCTGTGCGGCTTGCCGTCGACATAGCGCATCGTGACCTGGCTCTTGGCGTCGGGCCTGAGGAAGGGCAGACGCCCATCCTTGCGCAGCATCGCCTGACGTTCGACGAGACGGTGCGCGTAGTAGATCGGCGCGGGCATCAGCTCGGGCGTCTCGTCGCATGCATAGCCGAACATCAGGCCCTGGTCGCCCGCGCCGGTGTTCAGATGATCGTCGCTCGCGTGATCGACGCCTTGCGCGATGTCGTTGCTCTGCTTGTCATAGCAGACCATCACGGCGCAGCCCTTGTAGTCGATGCCGTAGTCGGTGTTGTCGTAGCCGATGCGCTTGATGGTGTCGCGCGCGACCTGGATGTAATCGACGTGCGCGTTGGTCGTGATCTCACCGGCCAACACGACCAGACCGGTATTGCACAGCGTTTCGGCAGCGACGCGCGAGCGCGGGTCCTGCGCGAAGATCGCGTCGAGGATGGCGTCCGAGATCTGGTCGGAGACCTTGTCGGGATGGCCTTCCGAAACGGATTCGGAGGTGAAGAGGAAATCGGATGACATGCAGACTCCTGTGCAAAATGAAAAAGGCCGCTCGAAGCGTCGCATTCGGCGGCCGGTCACAGGAGCACTTACGAGACCAACGACGCTTTAGCGACACCATGGGATCGAGCTCTCGCCCTATCCGGAACGCCCCGCAAGTTGTCATTAAACGGGCGATTCCACGCAACAACGAGAGATGCTTCGTTTCGAGCTGCGTTGGTCGGGCCGTATGATACCGCGCCTTGACAAGCCTTGGCCATCCGCCGCCGACGCTGCAAAAGAAGCCATTGCAACGAAGCCATCGATCCGGCCCGCATTCAGGACCGACCCCGTGCCGACCGCCCTCGTCCGTCTCCTCTCGCATTTGCCGCTGGCACTTCTGCAGAAAATCGGCAGCGTGTGCGGTCGCGTCGTGGCCGCCATCGCACCGGGCTATCGGCGGCATCTGATCGCCAATCTCGAACAGGCCGGCTATTCGATCGCATCCGATCCGGGACTGATCGGCCGCGCCGCGGGGGAGGCCGGCAAGGGCGCGCTCGAGTTGGCCCATGTCTGGATGCGGCCTCAAGCCGAAGTGCTCGCCCGCACGCGCGCGACCGGATGGGCTTTCGTCGAAGCCGCGCGACGCGAGGGTCGCGGCATCGTGTTCCTCACTCCGCATCTGGGCTGCTTCGAAGTGACCGCGCAGTTCTATGCCAACAATCGCGAGGCCGGCGCGCCGCTCACGGTGCTGTATCGCCGCCCACGAAAGTCGTGGCTCGCGCCCTTGATCGAGGGTTGTCGGCCGCGCGAAAACCTCGTGCTCGCCCCCGCCGATCTGTCGGGCGTGCGACGTCTAGCGCGCGCCTTGAAACGCGGTGAAGCGATCGGCATGTTGCCCGACCAAGTGCCCAGCCGAGGCGAAGGGGTATGGGCCCACTTCTTCGCAAAGCCTGCGTACACGATGACCTTGCCGGCGCGACTGCAAAAGTTGACGGGGGCTGCGCTGTTGCTTGCGCACGGCGAGCGGCTCCCCGATGGTCAGGGATGGACGGTGCATTTTTCGCGGATCGGTGAAGCCCTGTCCGACGATGCGGTGAATGCGGCAACGCAGATCAACGCGGCGCTGGAGACGTTGATCCGTTCGAACCCGGAGCAGTATCTGTGGGGCTACAACCGCTACAAGAAGCCGCGTTCGGCCGAAGCGCCACCTTTGAAGGTCGCGGCATGACGCGCTTCTGGTTGAGCGTCCTGCGTTGGCTCGGCGCGTTGCCATTGCCGGTCACGCGCACGATGGGCGCGGCCCTCGGCGCGCTGCTGTATCTGGTTGCGGCCGATCGACGCCGCGTCGCGCGCATCAACCTGCGCGCGTGCTTTCCGCAGATGCCCGAGCGCGAACGCAAGAAGCTGGCGCGCGCGCACTTTCGCGCGTTCGCACAAAGCGTGCTCGATCGCGGGCTGATCTGGTGGAGCAGCCGCGAGCGGATCGAGAAGCATGTGAGATGGGTCGACCTGCATCACTTCGAAGAGGCCGCCGCAAAAGGCCCGGTGATCGTGCTCGCGCCCCACTTCGTCGGGCTCGACGCGGGCGGCATTCGCTTCTCGATGTTGATGCACGTGATCTCGATGTACTCGCGTCAGAAAAACAAGGTGCTCGACGATGCGATCCTCGCGGCGCGAAGCCGCTTCAACAAGCCGTTGTTGTTGTCGCGTCAGGACGGCATGCGCGGCGCGATCCGCGCGATGCGGCGCGGGCTGTCGTTCTATTACCTGCCGGACATGGACTTCGGTGCGCGCGACGCGGCCTTCGTCCCGTTCTTCGGCGTATCGACGGCGACCATCACTGCGCCCGCGCGACTCGCGCGCATCGCACATGCGCGTGTGGTTCCCTGCGTGACGCGCATGACGAAGGACGGCTACGAGGCGCGCTTCTATCCCGCATGGACCGACTTCCCCGATCGCGATGAAGAAGAGCCCGCTACGCTCAGGCCCGCTACGCCCGCGCCGACGACGCTCGCGCGCGCCGCGCGACGCATGAACGCCTTCATCGAAGAGCGCGTGCTCGAAATGCCCGAGCAGTATCTCTGGACGCACAAGCGCTTCAAGACGCGGCCACCCGGTGACGCGAAGTTCTATCGCTGAATGCGCGCTGAACTCGCTCTGACCGTGCGCCGCGAACAACGCTTCGCGACCGATCGTGCATGGTCTGCGCATCGATCTCGCATGAGCCGCGGCGCCTTCGACGATAATTCGGCATGCGTTTGAAATTCACCAAGATGCAGGGCGCGGGCAACGATTTCATCGTGCTCGACGCGACTCGCACACCGATCGCTCTCGACCGTTCGCAATGGCGCTGGCTTGCCGACCGGCACTTCGGCATCGGCGCCGATCAGATCCTGATCGTCGAACCGCCGGCCGACCCGGCGCACGCGCACTTCTCGTATCGCATCTTCAATGCCGACGGCGGCGAGGTCGAGCATTGCGGCAATGGCGCGCGTGCGTTCGCGCGCTTCGTGCGCGACCGAGGGCTGTCCGATCGCGACTCGATCGCTGTCGAAACCTTGTCGGGACTGATCGCGCCCACGCTCGAGGCCGACGGCTCGGTGACGGTGGACATGGGCCGGCCGCGCTTCGACCTCGCGTCGATTCCGTTCGATACGTCCGGACTGGTCGCGCGCCGCGAAGGAGTCGAGTCGCTCTGGCCTCTGTCGTTCGATGATGCGGCGATCGAGATGGGCGTCCTGTCGATGGGCAATCCGCATGCGGTCACGACGGTCGGCGATGTCGACAGGGCGCCGGTCGCGACGCTCGGCGCGCGCATCGAGGCGCATGCGCGCTTCGGCAAGCGCGTCAACGCGGGATTCATGCAGGTCGTCGATGCCCACGCGATTCGTCTGCGCGTCTACGAGCGCGGCGCGGGCGAGACACTCGCCTGCGGCACCGGCGCGTGCGCAGCCGTGGTCTCCGGGATTCGACGCGGCCTGCTTCTTTCGCCGGTCACGGTCCACGCACGCGGCGGCGTCCTCGTCATCGCGTGGGACGGCAACGACCAAGCTGTGATGATGTCCGGCCCCGCGGTCTCGGTCTTCGAAGGCGAAGTCACCGTGCCCCCGCCCGAGCGATTGCCCACGGCCTTTGCACATGGTCTAAATGATTGATTCAAACTCCACTCAACCGAAACAACCGCGCCCATGAACGCACAGGACGTTGCGGACTATCTGCAACAGCACCCCGAATTTTTCGACGAGCACGCGACCTTGTTCTCGACCTTGACCGTGCCGCATCCGCATGGCGGACGCGCGATCCCGCTTGCCGAGCGTCAGATGATGACGTTGCGCGAGAAGAACCGCGACCTCGAACTCAAGGTCGCCGAGCTGCTTTGCTTCGGTCAGGAAAACGATGCGATCGCAGAGCGCCTGGCGCGCTGGACGCGCATGCTGCTCTTGCAACGGTCGTTGCGGCTGTTGCCCGAAACCTTGACGGGTTCGCTCGAGGAAATCTTTTCGGTTCCGCAGGTCGCGCTGGCGTTGTGGGAAGCCGCCGACGAGTTCACCGAAGTCGCGCGTGCAAGCGACGCGTCGGCCGAACTGATCGAATACGTCGGCGCCCTCGCCGCGCCTTATTGCGGCATGCCGCTCCTGGCGGCCGCACACGCGCTGCCTTTGTTTCGCGCTCAGGCGACGGCGCGCGACGACGGGACCGCCGATGGGGCGGCTTCCACTCCAGCGACTCAAGACGTTTCGGATGTGCGCTCGATCGCACTGATCCCTTTGCGGCGCGGCGCCGCGCCCGCGGTCTTCGGCGTGCTTGCGCTCGGCTCGGCCGACCCGCGCCGCTTTCACGACGCCATGGGCACCGACTTTCTCTCGCGCATCGGCGAGACGTCGAGCGCCGCGTTGACGCGGCTGTTGCGTTGAAGCCAACGACGAACTCGACGAGCGCCGGTCCATCGGCGGGCGGCGCGCCGGTCTCGCTATCGGCTGCGGCCGAGCGCTATCTCGGGGGCCTCACCGAGCAACGCCAGCTTTCCGACCACACGGTCAACGCTTATCGCCGCGAGCTCCGGACGTTGCACCGGCTCGCATCGAGCGAAGCAGAGCCGCTCGCGATCGAAGCGCTGGGTGCTGCGCAGATCCGTCGCTTCGCGGCGAAGCTGCATGCGCGCGGCCTCGGCCCGCGTTCGATCGCTCGCGCGCTGTCGGCGTGGCGTGGCTATTTCACCTGGCTCGCGCGATCCGATGACGCCGAAAACGCGACCGACAATCCGGTGGCCGACGTGCGCGCACCCAAGCTCGGCAAGCACTTGCCGAAGGCGCTCTCGGAAGACCTGACGATGCGCCTGCTCGACGCACCGCATGCCGGCAGGGACGCTCAGAACGATCCGCTCGCGCAACGCGACGCGGCGATCTACGAACTCTTCTATTCATCCGGCCTGCGTCTGTCGGAACTCGTCGGACTCGACATCGCGTATGCGAAGCAACGCGGGCATGCGTCGTCCGGTTGGATCGACCTTGCCGCAGGCGAAGTGACCGTGACCGGCAAGGGCAACAAGCGCCGCACGGTGCCGGTGGGAAAGAAGGCGCGCGACGCGATCGGGACCTGGCTCGCGCAACGCGATGCCTTCGTCAAGGGCGACCCGCATCCGCTCTTTCTGTCGACGCGCGGCGCGCGGCTCTCGGGCCGCACCATACAAATCCGTCTGAAGGCGCATGCGCAGCGCGCCGGCATGCCCGCTCATGTGCATCCGCACGTGCTCAGGCATTCGTTCGCATCGCACATGCTGCAGGCGACCGGCGATTTGCGCGCGGTGCAGGAGCTGCTCGGCCACGCGAGCATCGCCGCGACGCAGGTCTATACCAGTCTTGACTTCAAACGCCTGGCCGAGGTGTATGACGCCGCGCATCCGCGCGCGCGTCGCAAATAGAAGATCGGTGCGAAGGCCGGTGCGAGGGTCGTCGCTATAATCCGACGCTTCGCCGCGAGCCGCGCGTGTCCTGCGTTGCCGCGCGCGCCTGGCGGGCCGCCTGATCGCGGTACTGCGCCATCGGCCCTCTCTTCGGTTCGATCTGACCATGCTTGTCGTCCAGAAGCGCGCGATCGTCCTGCGCATCACCGCTGCCCTCGCTCCTCTCATCGAAGGTAGCGGCATTGCGCCGGTCGTCACGCTCGAGCGTCCCAAGCACGCGTCGCATGGCGATCTGTCGTGCAACGTCGCGATGCAGATTGCCAAGGCGTTGAAGCAGAACCCGCGCGCGATCGCGCAGAAGATCATCGATGCGCTGCTGGCCTCACGGGATGACAACACAAGCGACGACGATCCTGACGGCGCGGTCGAGCGCGCCGAGATCGCGGGGCCGGGCTTCATCAATCTGTTTCTTTCCGACCGGGCGCGGCAGTCCGCGATCGCAGCGATCTTTTCGGAGCGGGAGCGCTACGGACGACGCGCGACTTCGGATGCCGAGCGTGACAAGGTCATCGTCGAATTCATCTCCGCCAATCCGACCGGGCCGCTGCACGTGGGCCACGGACGCAATGGCGCACTGGGCGACGTGATCGCCGCGCTGCTCGAGTCGCAGGGACATGCGGTGACGCGTGAGTACTATTACAACGACGCGGGCGTGCAGATCGCAACGCTCGCGCTGTCGGTGCAGGCGCGCGCGCGCGGCCTCGCGCCCGGCGATGAAGAATGGCCCGAGGCCGCATACAACGGCGATTACATCGCCGAGATCGCAGCCGACTTTCTAGCCAAGAAGACGATCGCGTCCGAGCGCGCGGAGGTCGTCGCATCGGGCGACATCGAAGATCTTGACAACATCCGCCGCTTCGCGGTCGCGACCCTGCGTCGCGAACAAGACCTCGACCTGAAAGCTTTCGGGATTGCATTCGACAACTACTATCTCGAGTCGTCGCTGTACGCCGACGGGCGCGTCGACAAAGCGGTCAGCGCATTGATCGCCGCAGGCAAGACCTATGAGTCCGAAGGCGCGTTGTGGCTGGCGACGACCGCCTACCCCGATCTCGGAGACGACAAGGACCGCGTGATGAAGAAGTCCGACGGCACCTATACCTACTTCGTGCCCGATGTCGCCTATCACCTCGCGAAGTGGGAGCGCGGCTTTCACAAGGCCATCAACGTGCAAGGCAGCGATCACCACGGCACGGTCGCGCGCGTGCGCACGGGTCTGCGCGCGATTTCGGATCACGAGCATCTCGGTCTGCCGGCGATCTATCCCGACTACGCGCTCTACAAAATGATCCGCGTGATGAAGGGCGGCGTGGAAGTTAAGATCAGCAAGCGCTCGGGGAGCTACGTCACTTTGCGCGAACTGATCCAGATGAGCGGCGGTGAGGACCAGCCCAATGTGCGCGGTCGCGACGCGGTGCGCTTTTTTCTCATCACGAGAAAAGCCGATACCGAGTTCACCTTCGATGTCGATCTCGCGCTCGAGCAATCCGACGAGAACCCAGTCTATTACGTGCAGTATGCGCACGCCCGCATCTGCTCTGTACTTGCGCAATGGGGCGGCCCGGATTGGGAAGCGAAGCTCGGCGCGTTGGGCGAGGTCGATCTTTCACCGCTGGTCGCGACCAGCGAAGTCGCGTTGATGCAGAGGCTGGCCGACTATCCCGAAGTGCTCACCGCCGCGGCCGAAGAGATGGCGCCGCATCAACTCGCGTTTTATCTGAGGGACTGCGCCGCCGATCTGCACAGCTATTACAATGCCGAGCGCGTTTTGGTCGATGACATGGCGGTGCGCGATGCGCGCGCGGCGCTGCTCGCGGCCACCCGCCAGGTGCTGGCCAACGGTCTCGCGCTGGTTGGTGTCTCGGCGCCGCAAAAAATGTAGCAACCGATACCGGAATCGAATCGCATGACTCATCGCACCGCGCGCCGCATGACCCTTCGCATCGTCGAGCCGCACCTGACGCGGCGTGAGCGAGGCAATACGCTGATGGGCTTATTGATCGGGCTGGTGATCGGCCTCGCGATCGCGGCGGTCGTCGCGCTGTTTGTGACGAAGGCCACCATGCCTTTCATCAACAAGGCGCCGCGCACCATCGCGTCCAACGAGGCCGAAGGTGGCAAGCTGCCCGATCCCAACAAGGGTTTGTATTCGAGGGAGGCCGCGCAGTCGTCCGCGTCGCCGCCCCCATCCGGCTCGAGCGTGATCGCCCCTGCGCCGCCCAACGTCGCACCGGGCGCAGACGGCGGCAAGCCGCCGGTGGTCGATCGATCGGCTCCCGACACCCGCATCACGATGTTGCAGGCCGGCGCGTTCAGCAATGTCGACGATGCCGAAAGCATGCGAGGCAAGCTCGCCTTGCTCGGCTTCGATTCGCGCGTGGCGCCGGGCGAGCGCGACGGAGCGAAGTTCTTTCGGGTCCGATTGGGACCCTATGGACGAATCGAAGACCTCAACCGCGCGCGTCAGCGCCTGATCGAGAACGGCGTGGAAGCCACGCTGGTTCCACCGGGGAAATAGCGGTTGTCGTCGGCTCGCGTGCGTCGCGCGTTGAGTAGATCCATGCCTTGCGATGAACGCGTGGCTCGTTCGCCTGTCGCAGACTTTCACTCTCACCGGATCATCAGCATGAGCGAATCGACTTTCCACAACCGCCGTTTGTTCCACCTGCCGATGCGCATGGCCGCGTTGTTGTTCGCGCTGTCGGCCGCTCCGTTCGCCGCGACTACTGCGTTCGCGCAGGGCGCGCCGCGCGAAGGCGTCGACTATCGCATCGTCAAACCGGTACAGCCGACGCAGGCGCCCGCGGGCAAGGTCGAGGTGATCGAATTCTTCGGCTACTGGTGTCCGCATTGCAACGAGTTCGAGCCGACCATGACCGATTGGGTCAAGCGCAATGACGCGAAGGTCGCAGTGGTCTTCGTGCCGATCGCGTTTCAAGCGTCCACGGCGAACCTGCAGAAGCTCTACTACACCCTCGACGCGCTCGGCAAAGAGAAGGAACTGCGCGGCAAAGTCTTCAGCGCAATCCACGGCGACAAGTCGCTGTCGGCGGTGGCCGACGTGGGCGCGCTGGCCGACTGGGCCGCGAAGAACGGCATCGACAAGAAGAAATTCATCGACACGTTCAATTCGTTCTCGGTACAGGCAAGGGTCAGTCGTGCCAATCAGATCGCCGCAGCCTATGGCGTCGATGCCGTGCCGATGCTCGGCATCGGCGGCAAATATCTGTCGAACGTGCAGGCCCGCACCATCGGCAACGCGGACTACCTGGTCGCTCGCGCGGTGAACGAGAAGTGATGCACGCAAGATAGTCGCCGCTGCTGGTCGACCGTTCCGGCTTGACAGGCAGGCAACGCATGAAGGTTTTCATCACCGGCGCGTCGAGCGGCATCGGCGCTGCGTTCGCGAAGGCCTATGCCGCACGCGGCGCAGCGTGTGCCCTGGTCGCGCGCCGTTCCGAAGTGCTCGAGACGCTTCGTGGTTCGTTGCCGCATGCGGATGCGCATCGGATCTATGCGGTCGATGTCACGGACTCGGATGCGCTCGCGGCTGCTGCCGCCTCGTACATGGATACGTGCGGCGTACCCGACATCGTGATCGCGAATGCGGGAATCTCGCACGGGACCGAGACCGGCGACCCGCGCGACCTCGCGGTCTTTCGGCGCATCATCGAGACCAATGTGATCGCAACGGTAGCGACGTTCGCGCCCTTCATCACCGCGATGAGGCAAGCGCCTGTCCCCGAAGGCGCTCGTCGTCTCGTCGTGATCGCAAGCGTCGCGGGCGTGCGCGGCCTGCCCGGCGCCGCGGCATACAGCGCCTCCAAAGCGGCGGCGATCAGCTATGCCGAAAGTTTGCGCGTCGAGTTGCGCGACTCGCCGATTCGCGTCGTCACGATTGCGCCCGGCTTCATCGCGACACCGATGACAGCGGACAATCCCTATCGGATGCGGTTTCTGATGCCGGTCGATCGCTTCGCCGATCGTGCGCTCAAGGCGATTGCAAGCGGCGAGAGTTTCATCGTGATCCCGTGGCAGATGGCGTGGGTCGCGCGGGTGCTGCGCGTGTTGCCCAACGCGGTGTTCGACTATGCGTTGGCGCGCGCACGACGCAAGCCGCGCGTGTCCCATCGCGATTGACGAAAGCGATGTACGCCGCGATGTGCACCGTGGCGCCGAGCGACGCGCTCGGTACCGTTCATCGACGGGTGGCCGATCGCTCGCGCGTGCGCATCGTCTGTTTGGTTCCGTCGATCACCGAGTTGCTGTGCGACCTCGGTCTGGCATCGGCCATCGTCGGTCGCACCGGCTTTTGCATCCACCCCGCCGATGTCGTCCAACACATCGCGAAGGTCGGCGGCACCAAGACCGTCAACGTCGAGAAGATCAGGAAGCTGGCGCCCACGCATCTGATCGTCAACATCGACGAAAACGAGAAGCCGACGGTCGACGCGCTTGCGCGCTTCGTGCCGCATCTAATCGTCACGCATCCGCAAGCGCCGCGTGACAATCTCGATCTCTATCGTCTCCTCGGTCAGGTGTTCGCTTGCGAGCGGGAGGCCGAAGCGCTGTGCGCGCGCTTCGAGGCGGCGTGGTCGTCGCTCGAACACAGGCGCGTCGCCGCGTCGTGGCCCGAACGCCGCGTCCTCTATCTGATCTGGAAGGATCCGTGGATGACGATCGCGCGCGACACCTACATCGCCGCGATGCTTGCGTCGATCGGTTGGGATCAGATCGATGCGAGCGAGGCGGTCAGCGGCGGGTCGACTCGCTATCCCGCAATCGACCTCTCGCGCGCGTCGTCGCACGCCGACCTGGTGCTGCTCTCTTCGGAACCGTATCGCTTCACCGATGAGGACGTGGTCGAGGTTGCGAGCGCATGCGCGATCGACGACGTAAGATTCGTCGATGGAGAACTGCTGTCGTGGTACGGCAGCCGCTCGATCGCAGGACTCGCGTATCTTGCGCGACTCGCCGATTGCGCACCCGACCGACGGGCTCACAGCACGTAGCGCGCGAGGTCCTCGCTATCGGCCAACTCCGCGAGTCGCGAGTCGACATACGCGGCATCGATCACGACCGTTTGATTCACGAGCGTCGTGGCCTCAAACGACAGCTCTTCGAGCAAGCGTTCCATCACCGTATAGAGACGGCGTGCGCCGATGTTCTCGGTCTTCTCGTTGACGGAAAACGCGATCTCCGCAAGTCGTTTGATGCCGGCGTCGGTGAAGTCCAGGGTCACGTTCTCGGTCGCGAGCAGCGCGAGGTATTGCTTGGTCAGCGCCGCATCGGTCTGCGTAAGGATGCGCTGGAAGTCGTCAACCGACAGCGAGTCGAGCTCGACGCGAATCGGAAAGCGACCCTGCAATTCGGGAATTAAATCGCTCGGCTTGGCCAGATGGAACGCGCCCGACGCGATGAACAGGATGTGATCGGTCTTGATCATGCCGTACTTGGTCGACACGGTCGTGCCTTCGACCAACGGCAACAGATCGCGCTGCACGCCCTGACGCGACACGTCGGCGCCGCCGTATTCCTGGCGCGATGCGATCTTGTCGATCTCGTCGAGAAACACGATGCCGTTCTGCTCGACGTTCGAGACCGCCTGCAACCTGAGCTCTTCTTCATTGACGAGCTTGGCCGCCTCTTCGTCGGCGAGCAACTTCTTCGCCTCACCCACTTTGAGTTTCCTGGTTTTCTTGCGACTGTTCGACGACATGTTCTGGAACATGCCGCGAATCTGCTCGGTCATCTCTTCCATCCCGGGCGGCGCCATGATCTCCATGTTCGCGACCGGCGACGATAGTTCGATCTCGATGTCCTTGTCGTCGAGCTCGCCTTCGCGCAGCTTCTTGCGAAATTTCTGGCGCGTGTTGCTATCGTTGGCGTGATCGGGATCGGCCGCCGCGGGCGCGGATGCGAAGCCGGTGTCGCGCGGAGGCGGCAACAGCGCGTCGAGCACGCGCTCTTCGGCCGCGTCTTCGGCGCGCTCGCGCACTTTCTTCATCGCGACTTCGCGCGTTTCCTTGACTGCGGTTTCGGCGAGGTCGCGAATGATCGTATCGACATCGCGGCCAACATAGCCGACCTCGGTGAACTTGGTCGCTTCGATCTTGATGAACGGTGCGTCCGCGAGCCGCGCGAGGCGCCGCGCGATCTCGGTCTTGCCGACACCGGTCGGGCCGATCATCAGAATATTCTTCGGCGTGATCTCGTGGCGCAGCGGGCCTTCGACCTGCTGGCGGCGCCAGCGATTGCGTAGCGCCACGGCGACCGCGCGCTTGGCTTTCTTCTGGCCGACGATGTGCTTGTCGAGCTCCGAGACGATCTCGGCAGGGGTCATGGTCTTGGACATATTCTTTCGTTCAATCCAGCGTCTCGATGACGTGCGATTGATTGGTGTAGATGCAAAGCTCGCCCGCGATCGTCAACGCCTTCTTGACGATGTCACTCGGGTCGAGATCGGTGTTGTCGACGAGAGCCTTGGCCGCCGCCTGCGCATACGCGCCTCCCGATCCGATTGCGGCCACGCCGCCTTCGGGCTCGAGCACGTCGCCGTTGCCCGTGATCTGGTAGGTGTGCTCGCTGTCGGCCACGATCAGCATCGCTTCGAGCCGGCGAAGTATGCGATCGGTGCGCCAGTCCTTGGCGAGCTCGACGGCCGCGCGCTGCAGATTGCCCTGATGCTTTTCGAGTTTGGCTTCGAATCGATCGAGCAGCGAAAACGCGTCGGCCGTGCTGCCCGCAAAGCCCGTCAGTATCCTGCCCTGATAGAGCCTGCGAACTTTCTGCGCCGTGCCTTTGACGACGAGGTTGCCCATCGTGACCTGGCCGTCGCCGCCGATCGCGACACGATTGCCGCGACGTACGGCCACGATGGTCGTGCCGTGATATTGCTCCATGAGAACTCCGACAAGACGAATGCATCGGAGGTCGGGGCGGCGTCCGGCAATTCAAGCGCTGCCTGGTTTTCGCGCCGACGCGAGGCGGTCGGCGGACCGCTGCGTCGCGCTTCGGATCGGCCCCCGCGTCAGACTTTGCGGCGGCCGACCGGCACGACTTCGTGCAGTCCCATCACGACGAACAATGCGGCCACGAGATGGCCGACGCGAACGAACTCGATGTCCTTGCGCGCGCCGCGCATGCCCACCGCCCAGTTGAGCAACAAGCCTGCGGCAGTGAAGTCTACCCGGACTAGTCGGGTGCAATCGATGATGATGTGCTGGTGATTCGTCGCGAATGCGGTCAGACGCTGAAAATCGCTTTCGCTTCGCCCGAGCAACTCGCCTGCCAGCGCGATCGTGTCCGTCGGTAGAACCTCTTCCGGGTCGGGCTCGGCGGGTTGGGCCGGGGCGGCGGCAACGTTCTGATCTTCGATCCGATACTTCGGAGACGCGGGTTCCCACGGCGGCGGCGAGACCTCGTAGGTCACGCAATAGTCGATGCTGGTTTCTTCGAACGCAGCCTGACGCCCGAGTATGCGATAGACCTCGAGCAAGAGCATCCACACGGCGTTGGATGCATCGCGGCGTCCGACCTCGATCGCTGTCTGCAGTTGGTCGGTGAGGTGTCCTGCGCCGCTAATCACGACCTCGTGATTGGATTTTTGAAACGCGGCGAACACCCGCAGGATCAATTCCGCGCCGGCCGTATCCGCGCCCGTGACCTGATCGAATTCGAGATGCAGAACCGCATTGCGCTGCGCCAGTGTCTTGAGTTTCTCAAGCTGCGGGATGATGCGTGAGTCGAGAGCGCCCTTGAAGACGAGCGCCGCGCGGCCTGTGGGCTCGGGTTTTTTTACGATCGGCTTGCGCGTGTGAGCGTCCGACCAGGCCGGGGCCGACGTCTCGAATTTCACGGCGTAGTCGATCGCCAGGTTTTCGAACTCGTTGCGCTTGCCAAGCGATTGAAAAAGTTCGAGCAGCATTAACCAGGTTTCGTTGCCGCGGTCTTCACGGACGGCGTCGGACAACACGGCGACAGCAGGCAGGTCCTGACCGTTCGCATAAAGGATGGCGGCTTCTTCGACGGCCGGGTTGCCCGTGACGGACAACTCCATCGAGTTGGCGAGGCGTGAGTCGCCCAGCATCAAGTCGGTCGACTGCGCGCCGGGATGATTGGTTGCAATCGCGGTATTGCCAAGCGAGGTGCGCGTCTTATCGATACGCGAGGTGCTGGTCGCACGAGCCCCGTACGGATCGCTGCGCGATTGCATGATTTCCGATTCGATCTGCGACTCGATCAAGTCGATCTTTTCAGCAGTCGCTCGGGCGACATCCCGCGGCGACAGCGTCGGCGGCGATTTCGTGGTGGGGCCGCGACCGCTGTTCGGCGAGGCCTCGGTATTGCGGCTCTTCGCAGTGGACTCGGTGGATCGCGCAGCATCGGACGACGCCCGCGCGCGTGGTTCTGGCTCTTTCCCTTTCTTTTTTCCGAACAGTCCCGAGAACGCCACGCCGACTCCACACCTTGATGAACGCTGACTGCGGAAAGCTGAACTGCGCGCCGAACCGCACGCCATAGTGAAAACTCAATTTCGAGTCTAGCATGCGATCCGCGACGATCCGCGCTGCGGGCCGCCCTCTCGGGTTGCGTCCGACACGGGGTTTGCGGCAGACTCGGGAGATGTTGTTCAAATCCCGCGGTCTTCGACTCCTGCTCGCCGCGCTGCTGATCTTCGCTCAGCAGCAGGCGGTGCTGCATTTGCTCGGTCACAGCTTCGAGCAACTCGCGCACAAGCAGGACACCACCGATCCGCAGGAACGGGTCTGCGCGAAGTGCCTTGCGCTCGCCCATCTGGATCACGCGATCGCGGGAAATCCGCCGACCGTCCCGCTGCCGCAAGCCAGGCCCCTCATCGCGTTCGCGTTCGCGACGGGTCGTGTCGGACTCGCGTTCTTCCCTCACTATCGAAGCCGCGCGCCGCCCATCTTCTCCTGACGATCATCGACGATCTTTCGCGCCAGCGAAAGAAACGATTTCCATGTTCAGGAGAAGTTGCAATGAGTACGAACAATCGCGCGCTCAAGCGGGGCGCCGTCGCGGCCATCGTCGCCACGATCTATTGCACGACCGGCCATGCGGCCGATGTCGAACGTCTCGATCCGATCCAGGTTACCGGCCTGAAGCTCGACGCTGCACGTAACGGGCTCTCACCCGAGACCGGCAGCACCATCTATCGTTTCGACAAGAAGGATATCGAGTCGCTGCCGTTGGGCAATGCGACGCCGCTCAATCAACTGATCCTGCAAGCACCGGGCGTGGTGCAGGACAGCTATGGGCAACTGCACGTCCGCGGCGATCACTCGAATCTTCAGTACCGCATCAATGGCGTTGTCGTCCCCGAAGCGATCTCGGGATTCGGGCAATCGCTGGACACGCGTTTCGCCGATCAGATCAACATCCTCACCGGCGCGCTGCCTGCGCAGTACGGCTATCGCACCGCAGGCATCGTCGACATCCGCACGCGCGGCACGGGCTTCGAGAACGGCGGCAACGTCAGCGTCCTCGGTGGCTCGCGTGGGCATCGTGAAGGCAGCGTCGAATACGCGGGCACGAGCGACGCCTGGAGTTATTTCCTCACCGGCTCCTACCTGCGCAACGACATCGGCATCGAAAATCCCACCGCCGAGCGCAACGCGATTCACGACACGACCAGGCAGCAGAAGGGCTTCGGCTATCTGTCTCGCGTCATCGATGAGAACAGCCGCATGAGCTTCATCTTCGGCACATCCAACAACAAGTTCGAGATTCCCAATGTGCCCGATCAGACGCCCAGCTTCGCAATCGACGGCGGCCGTGTGTCGGACTCGACTAAATTCAATGCGCGTCAAAACGAGAAGAACTCTTTCCAGATCGCAAGCTATCAAGCGAGCCCGACCGATCGTGTCGACTACCAATGGTCGGTGTTTCATCGCTACACCGACGTGGCTTATCAGCCGGACCCGCTCGGCGACCTGCTCTTCAACGGCGTCTCTGCGCAAGTGCTACGAAGGAACGAAGCCTATGGCTTGCAGGGCGATTTCAGCTTTCGTCTGAGCGACGCGCACACCCTGCGGTCCGGCGTGTTCGCACAACGCGAGCGCTTTTCGGTCAACAACAGTTCACAGGTGTTTGCAGCCGATGACGACGGCAACCAAACCAGCACGACGCCGTTCACGATCGTCGACAATTCGCGCTTGTCCGGTCTGACCTACGGCCTCTACCTGCAAGACGAATGGCGTGCAAGCAAAGACCTGACGGTGAACTTCGGTGCGCGCTTCGATCACGTTGCGACCGTCGTCAACGAGAAACAGTTGAGCCCGCGCTTCGGGCTCGTCTATGACGTTTCACGCAATACGCGTCTGCATTTCGGATACGCGCGCTATTTCACACCGCCGCCCACCGAAAAGATCGACACGACCTCGGTCGCGAAATTTCTCGGCACCACCAATGCGCTGCCGTCGGAAGCCGACACATCGGTCAAGAGCGAACGCTCGAACTACTTCGACGCCGGGCTGTCGCATCAGCTGACCCAGGAGATCACGATCGGCGTCGACGCTTTCTATCGCAAGGTTCGCAACTTGCAGGACGAAGGGCAGTTCGGCCGTGCACTGATCTACTCGGCGTTCAATTTCGACGAAGGCCGCATCCGAGGACTCGAGTTCTCGGCGTCATACAAGAAGAGCAACTTGTCTCTCTATGCGAACGCATCGATCTCGAAGGCCGAGGGTCGCAACATCGTGACGGGCCAATTCAACTTCGGCCCGGATGAGCTCGCTTACATCGCAAGCCATTGGGTACACCTCGATCACGATCAGAAGTTCACCGCGTCCGCAGGGGCGTCATATCTGTGGGGCGAAACGCGACTCGGCGCGGACCTTCTTCACGGAAGCGGATTGCGTCGCGGCTTCGCGAACACCGAGCACTTGCCTTCGTACACGCAGGTGAACCTGAGCGCATCGCAGACCCGGGCCGTCGACGGGCTAGGCAAATTCGAAGGGCGCCTGGCGGTGATCAACGTCTTCGATCGCGTCTATCCGTTGCGCGACGGCAGCGGCATCGGCGTGGGCGCGCCGCAGTTCGGCCCGCGCCGGGGCTTCTATCTGGGCGCGACGAAATATTTTTGATAAGCCGCGGAGACGACGCCTTCCATTACTCGCCGAACATTCTCTGCTTCATCTCGCGTCGTTCCTGCGCTTCGAGCGAGAGCGTCGCGGTCGGACGCGCCAGGAGACGCGGCACGCCGATCGGATCCCCGGTCTCTTCGCAATAGCCGTATTCACCCGAGTCGATGCGGTAGATCGACTGCTGAATCTTCTTCAACAGCTTGCGCTCGCGGTCGCGGGTGCGCAGCTCGAGCGCATGCTCTTCTTCGATCGTCGCGCGATCGGCGGGGTCGGGAACGATGATCGACTCGCGCAGATGCTCGGTGGTTTCACCGGCGTTGCGCAGGATGTCCTGCTCCATGCCCTGCAGCCGGCTCTTGAAGAACAGGAGCTGCGAAGCATTCATGTAGTCCTTCTCGGGAGCGCGAAGGATTTCGGCCTCGGTGAGCACGCGGGCCGCGGCACGAGACGCCGGCGCGGCAAATGCGGCTTTCGCCTGCACGCCGTTCACCGGCGCGACGCGCTTCGCGGCGGGTGCGAATTCGACGCGCTTCGCGGCGGGCGCGGCTTTCTTCGCAGGGGCAGCGTTTTTGGTGACAGGCGCGTTCTTTTTTGCGGGCACGGTCTTCTTCGCGGACGCGATCTTCTTCGCAGGCGCAGGTTTTTTTGCTGATGCAGCTTTGTTCACCGCCGTCGCGGTTTTCCTGGCCGGTGGCGCGGCCTTCTTCGCAGGCGCTGCACGTTTGGTCGCAGGGGCTGCTTTTGCCGTGCGGGCAGTGGCAGTCCTGGTGGTTGCGGTCTTGGCTCCCATACCTTCCTCTATCCTTCAACCGACGGGTTTGTCCGCGTCGAAAGTGGTTCAGCAAATCCGTTCATGCGCTTCAGGAAACCCACAAGTGTACTTGCTAGCGGTCGGGGTCGCATGCGAGGGGCCGGATTAGAGCACAGTGGACCGCGCGGTGCAATCTCCGCGTAGCCTCCATCGCAAGATCCGCTGTGGAGCTCGGCATGGTGGTGCGCTCACGGTTCGAGCTGGAACCTGCTGGCCAAACGCGCCGCGCATTGCCGGCATTTCAACTGGTACTACTCGACCGGAGCGGCACTGCTTTTCATGCCGCTGGCGTTGTTCGCGCTGCGCGATTTCGCGCCGCGCGCTTCGACGGCAGCACTGCTTGCGCTGGCCGGCACCTGCATGCTGCACGCGCTTTATTCCGAATGCCTGCAGCGCGGCTACCGCGCCGCGGATCTTTCGGTCGTGTATCCGATCGCGCGCGGCACCGGGCCGCTGGTCTCGTTCGTCGGCGCGATCTTCGTGCTCGACGAGCATCCCACGCTGATTGCGACCGCGGGCGCGCTGCTCGTCGTCGCGGGCGTGCTGGTTCTCGCCGGAGGCCGCAGGCTCTGGCACGAATTGCAGAAGCCCCGTGCGGAGCGCGGTACGGTCGTCGCCGGTCTGTACTGGGGAGGTCTGACGGGATTGCTGATCGCCGCGTACACCTTGAACGATGGCTATGCGGTCAAGGTGCTGCTGATCTCGCCGCTGCTGGTCGACTACGTCGGCAATCTGTTTCGCAGCCTGGTGCTTGCGCCGCGGGCGCTGCGCGATCACGCAACCGTTGCGCGCGAATTTCCGCGTTACTGGAGGGAAGCGCTCGGCGTCGCCATCCTCGGACCGGCAGGCTACATCCTCGTGCTGTACGCGATGACGATGGCGCCGGTCAGCCACGTCGCGCCAGCACGCGAGATGTCGATGATGATCGGCGCGTGGTTCGGCGCTCGACTGCTGGGCGAAGGACACACCCTGCCGCGCCTGATCGCGGCGGGGCTGATCGTGATCGGAGTCGGCGCGCTCGCGCTCGGATGATTCCGGATTGCCCGCCGTTCGCGCGTTGCGTACCATCCCCGGCACTCTCATCGATGATGGCCACGCACATGAATCGCTCGCGCCCCCTGATTGCTTCGCTCCTCGTCGCGCTTGTGTTGGCGATGTTCGCCGGTCCCTCGCTTGCGCGCGACTGGAGCACGGTCCGCGTCGGCGTCGACGCGACCTACAAGCCGTTCACCTACAAGACCCCGGACGGCAAGCTCGCCGGCTTCGACGTCGACATCGCCAACGCGCTGTGCGTACAGATGAAGTCAAAGTGCAACTTCGTGGAGAGCAGTTGGGAAGGCATCATCCCGGGTCTGCGCGCCAACAAGTTCGACGCGATCATCTCGTCGATGTCGATTACCGAGGACCGCAAGAAGGCAGTGGCCTTCACGGACAAGTACTACCAGACAGCCACCATCGTGATCGCGAAGGCGGGCTCGATCGACGGCTCGCCTGCGAGCCTGAAGGGCAAGCGCGTCGGTGTGTTGAAGGCATCGATCCAGGAAAATTATGCGAAGGGTGAACTCGTGCCAAAGGGCGCGAACGTCGTCTCGTACGACTCGACGCAACAGTCCTATCTCGATCTCAAGTCGGGCCGCATCGATGCGGTGGTGGTCGACAAGTTCGAAGGGCAAGGCGGATTTCTGAACACGGCCGACGGCAAGGGGTTCGCAGGCGCCGGCCCCGAACTCTCCGACGAAAAATACTTCGGCTCCGGCGCCGGCATTGCGATCCGCAAGGAAGATGCCGACCTGCGCGATCGCTTCAACGCGGCGTTGAAGACCATCCGCGCCAACGGCACGTGGAAGAAACTCGCGGACAAGTATTTCGACTTCGACATCTACGGCAAATGAGTTCGCGATCGACAGCGCTCCACGAACGCGATGACGGTGCGATGACGATGCGATGACGATGCGACCGATCCGACGTGATCGGCGCAGCACGAGGACGACCGCCACGTGAACGCGTCCTATCTCCCCTACGTCCTGTCGGGCGCGAGCCTGACGCTCGCGGTCGCCGCGGGTGCGCTTGCGATCGCGACCCTGCTCGGCATCGCCGCGGCGGCGGCACGGCTCTCGCATCACCGCGCACCGCGCGCCGTCGCGACGATCTACGCCACCCTGATTCGAGGCGTGCCCGATCTGGTGTTGATGTTGCTGATCTTCTACGGCGGCCAGATCGCCGTGAATGCGATCGCGCAGCGATTCGGCTGGGGCGGCGAAACCGGCGCGATCGACATCGATCCCTTCGTCGCGGGGACGATCACGATCGGCTTCATCTATGGCGCCTATTTCGCCGAGACCTTTCGAGGCGCGATGCTGGCCGTGCCGATCGGACAAAGCGAAGCGGCGCTCGCATGCGGCATGTCGCGCGCTCGCGTGCTCACTCGCATCGTGCTGCCGCAGATGGTTCGTCATGCGTTGCCGGGCTTCACCAACAACTGGCTGGTGCTCGTGAAGTCGACGGCGCTGGTGTCTATCATCGGCCTCACCGACCTGATGTATCGCGCCAAGCAGGCGGGCGCCGCGACGCGCGCGGCCTTCTTCTACTTCATCTTCGCGGCCGCGATCTATCTGGTCATCACGAGCGTCTCGCTGGTGGTGTTGCGATTGGTCGAACGTCGCTACGGCCGCGGCGTTCGACGCGCCGCGGCCTGATCAAAGAAGCGCGATGGACTTCCGCATGGACGTCAATACGCTGATGCAACCTGACACGCTGAAGCTCTACGCGAGCGGCGTTGTCGTGACGCTCGAACTGCTCGCGATCTCGCTTGCGCTGGGACTCGTCTTTGCGATCCCGCTCGCGGTCGCGCGCGCAAGCACGGTGAAATGGCTCGCGTTGACTATCGCCGCGTTCACTTTCGTGATCCGCGGCACGCCGCTGCTCGTGCAGGTCTATCTGATCTACTACGGCGTCGCGCAGCTCGAATGGGTGCAGGCGCGCTGGGACGCGATCTGGCCGTGGGTGTGGTTCAAGGAGCCGTTGTTCTGCACCTTGGTCGCCTTCGTCGTCAACACCACCGCGTATACGATCGAGTTGATCGCGGGCGCGATCCGCGAAACGCCGCATGGCGAAATCGAAGCGGCGCAAAGTTTCGGCATGAGTCACAGGACGCTGATGTCGCGCATCGTCCTGCCATCCGCCTTGCGGCGCGCGTTGCCTGCGTACGGCAACGAAGTGATCCTGATGCTGCATGCGACGTCGATCGCAAGCGTGGTCCCCGGCATCATCGACATCACCGGCGCGGCCAACAGTCTGTATGCGACCAGCTATCTTCCGTTCGAAGCCTATATCGCGGCCGCCGCGATCTATCTCGCGTTGACCTTCGCGATCGTGTTCGTGCTGCGGCGAATCGAAGCGCGCGTGCTCGCGCATCTGCGCCGACCCGGCGGCGCGATGCACGGAGGCATCGGCTCACCTGCGGGATCGACCGCGGCATCGACCCACGCACCCACCGCACCCGAACGAGCCCACTCCGCATGAAGCGTCAACGACATCCGCTGGGGCCTTCGCAGCTCGGCACCGAACGCCATCTGGTGAGCCTGCACTACGGCGCGCCGCAGACGTGCACGAATCGCGGCGAGAAGGCGTACTTGCAAGCGAGCCTGCACGCCGACGAAGTGCCCGGCATGCTCGTGATGCATCACCTGATCGCGCTGTTCGATCGCGCCGAAGCCGATGACCGCATGCGCGGCGAAGTCGTGCTGGTGCCGGTCGCCAATCCGATCGGCCTCTCGCAGCAACTGCTGCACGGCGGCATCGGCCGCTTCGAAGCCGGTTCGGGTGAAAATTTCAATCGCGGCTATCCGGATTTTCTTCCAGCCATCATGCCCGGCATCGAAGCCCGGCTGGGCCACGATGCCGCGATCAATCGCGAAACGATCCGCACTGCGCTGCGTGCGCATGTCGATGGGCTCACGCCCGCGACCGAACTCGCGTCGTTGCGCAAGACCCTCTCATCGCTCGCCTGCGATGCCGACGTGGTGCTCGATCTGCATTGCGATCACGACGCGTTGCTGCATCTGTATTGCGAAGAGCCTTACTGGCCGCAATGCGCGCCGCTCGCTCGACTGCTGGGAGCCGAGACCGTGCTGCTCGCGAAAAAAAGCGGCGGTGCGTCGTTCGACGAAGCGATGGGCGGTGTGTGGTGGCAACTCGGCGAGTCCCTCGACGCCGAGGGATCCGAGAAGCGCCGCTCGATCCCGCTTTCGACCCCCATTCCGCTGGCGTGCCTTGCGGTCACCGTCGAGTTGCGCGGGCAGATGGACGTCACTCACGAACTCGCATCGCGCGACGCGCAGGCGTTGTTCGACTTCCTCGTTCATCGTGGCCTCGTCGCGCCCGAAGCGGGGCGACCGGCATCGTTGCCCGCGCCACGCTGCGAGCCCACGCCGCTGGCTGCATCCGAAGATTTGTTCGCACCGCATGCCGGCGTGATCGCATTCGCCAAAACCATCGGCGACGTGATCGATGCAAACGACGTCGTCGCCGAGATCATCGACCCGATCGCGGGCCTCGTGACGCCGGTGCGCGCGCGCTTCCCCGGCAAGCTCTACGCGCGCGCTTTGCGCCGCTACGCGAGCCCCGGCATGGCGATCGCCAAGGTCGCGGGTCACACGCCGTTTCGCATCGGCAACCTGTTGAGTCCGTGATGGCTCGCGTCATGCAAAGCGCCGAGCCCGCAGTCCTCGAAGTAGCCGGGCTGCACAAGCGCTTCGGCGATCACGAAGTGCTGCGCGGCGTCTCGCTTACCGCGCATCGCGGCGACGTGATCAGCGTGATCGGCTCGTCGGGCTCGGGCAAGAGCACGCTGCTTCGCTGCATCAATCTGCTCGAGCGGCCGAATGCGGGAACGATCGCGGTCGCGGGCGAGGCGCTGGGCCTGACGATGGCGAAGGACGGCATGCTGCGCGCCACCGATGGGAGGCAATTGCAACGCATTCGCGCCGAAGTCGCGATGGTGTTCCAGAATTTCAACCTCTGGTCGCACAAGACCGCGCTCGAGAACGTGATAGAGGCGCCGATCTGCGTGCTGAAGCTTTCGAAGGACGAAGCCATCGCGCGCGCACGTCGCGACCTTGCCAAGGTCGGCCTGGCCAACATCGAGGATCGTTATCCCGCTTATCTTTCGGGTGGCCAGCAGCAGCGCGTCGCGATCGCGCGCGCGCTCGCGATGGAGCCGCAGGTGATGCTGTTCGACGAGCCCACCTCGGCGCTCGATCCGGAGCTCGTCGGCGAAGTGCTCGCAGTGCTTCGCACGCTCGCCGAAGAGGGCCGCACGATGATCGTGGTCACGCACGAAATGAGCTTCGCGCGCGATGTGTCGAACCGCGTCGTGTTCCTGCATCAAGGCGTGATCGAAGAACAAGGCGATCCGCGCGACGTGCTCGACTCGCCGAAGAGCGAAAGGTTGCGGCAGTTTTTGTCGCCTGCCGTCCCCGCGAAAGCGGGGAGTGCCCGCTCGGTGTAACGTCTGGCGCTGAGCATTGCCGACTGACTCTTCGTTTCCCATGATCGCCTCCTTCATCGACTACTCGCACGGCATCACGGCGATCGACTCCGGCTACGTGCGCCCCCATCTCGACGCGATCCACCTGATCGTGGAGAACGGCCGCGCGGCCGTGGTCGATACCGGAACCAATCACTCGGTCCCGTTCGTGTTGGAAACGCTCGCCGCGAAAGGGCTCGGCCCCGACGCGATCGACTACGTGTTGCTCACGCACGTCCATCTCGATCACGCGGGCGGCGCGGGCCTGTTGATGCAGAAGTCGCCGAACGCCAGGCTGGTCGTGCATCCGCGCGGCGTGGGCCACATCATCGACCCGTCGAAGCTGATGGCCGCGACGCGCGATGTCTACGGCGTCGACGCCGCGCGCGACATGTTCGGCGACATCGTGCCCGTGCCGCGAGAGCGCGTGCTCGAAGCGACCGACGGCTACAGCGTCGATCTCGCAGGCCGCACGTTCACTTTTTTCGACACGCCGGGTCACGCGCGGCATCACAACTGCATACGCGACGGCGCGACCGGCCATCTGTTCGCCGGCGACATGTTCGGAACCTCGTATCGAGAACTCGATTGCGACGGCAAACAATTCGTCTTCCCCGCGACCACGCCGAGCCAGTTCGATCCGGATGCCTTTCATGCGTCGATCGCTCGCATGACCGCGTTGAAACCCGACGCGCTCTATCTCACGCATTACGGCAAGGTGATCGACGTGCCGCGCCTTGCGAAGGATCTGCTGCGCCTGGTCGATGCGCATGCCGAAGTGGGACGACAGTGCGCGACGATCGCCGATCGGAATGTACGCGCGGTCGCGTTGAAGGATGGCGTGCGCGACATCGCGCTTGCCGAAGCGAAGCGCCAACCGTGGGGTGTCGATGAAGCCGGTGTGCTCGACGTACTGATGATGGACATCCAGCTCAACGCCGATGGTCTCGAGTCGTGGATCGCGAGGGGCGCAGCAGGCGCGCAGCGTCGCGCGGCGGCTTGATTCACGCGCGCGGTCAGCCCAAGAAAAATTTGTCGCCTCGACTCGAACGGGAACCCATGAACAGTTCACGAAACTCCCGCGCTGCCGCGCTTGCCGCGACTTACCTGGTTACGCTCTTCGCATCGTTCGTGTCCGCATCGTCCGCCGCGGCTGATCTCGCGCTGCTATCGGCCGGGGCATTGAAGGCACCTGTCTCGCAATTGCTCGAGCGACGAGACCCCTCGCTACCCCATGTCGACGCAAGCTACGCAACCGCCGGTGCGATACGCGATCGTCTTCTGAAGGGTGAGAAGCCCGATGTGCTGATCTTGCCGAGCGGCGACGTTCAATCGTTGGTGACGCAAGGCGTCGTCGGCAGCGCTTCTCGCCGCGCACTCGGCGAAACCGAAGTCGGCATTGCGGTGCGAGCCAATACAACGATGCCGGACATCAGCACGCGCGAAGCCTTGCGCGCGACCCTGCTCGCGGCAAACAAGGTCGTGATCGTCGACCCCGCCAAGGGCACCAGCGGGCGACTCGTCGAAGCCATGTTCGACGCGTTGGGTATCGCCGACGCGATGCGCGAAAAGACGCTCAAGGTCGATGGCGGTTATGTCGTCGAAGCGGTTGCGCGCGGCGACGCCGACTTGGGTCTGCATCAGATCAGCGAGATCCTGCCGGTCAAGAATGTGAAGCTGGTCGGTCCGCTACCCGGCGACCTTCGCAGGGTGACGCGCTACGACGCAGTGATCCGCGTCGACAGCGGCAATCAAGCGGCTGCGGAAGAACTGGTCCGCTATCTGACCTCGGACGCGGCACGCGCCGTGATCTTGCAGAGCGGATTCCAGCCGGCGCGCTAAGCGCGCCGGCTTGCACGGGCCTGTAGCTTATTGACCGAAAGTCTTGAACTCGTTCATGAAGGCCTTGAACTGAGTCATCGACATCTTTCCGTCCTTGGCCGCCATGTCGAACATCTTGCCCTGCATCTCGAGATACTCCTGCTTCGTGATGGTGGCGTCCTTGTTCTTCATCGGCATCTCACGCATCTTGACGATCACTTGTCTCAAGTCGGAAAAGCCGTGCGGGTCGACTTCTTCGATGGCGGCCTGAGCGTTGGCGCCGAACATCGCGAGGCTGAGCAGGCCGGCGCTTGCGGCCAGACGAAAAGCGTTCCTGGTGGTGGTCATGGTGTTCTCCTGTTGAGCATCTGCATCGTTGGATAACAAGCGCGCGGTGGGCGCGGTACGCCGCGGGTGCGCGGCGAAGGTGCCTGAGCGCGAACCGCTTCGGGGATGCGCGACCGCATTCGGCATGCGCGGCTGGGCAATAGTCGCGGTACCCTGCACCGCATTTACACGGCAACACCAATAATTCAGACGTAAGAATTCGAGTCGTCGATCGACGCCAACCTGTTCCCGCTTGTATCTTGATGCGGCCCGCTCCGCCGCCCCGACCATCGATCCTCATCCCGCCCCGATCTTCGCCCGCGACGCGATTCGCGCACTGCGCGCCTCGCGCATTCGTGAAGTCGCGAACGCCGGCATCGACCTGCCCGATGTCCTGCCGTTCTGGTTCGGCGAATCCAACGAGGTCACGCCGCAATTCATTCGCGACGCCGCCAGCGATGCGCTGGCGCGAGGCGCCACGTTCTATACGCACAACCTCGGCATCACGCCGTTGCGCAGCGCGCTCGCCGACTATGTCGGCCGACTTCATGGTCCGACCTCGATCGATCACATTGCGGTCACGAG
>JBBSEF010000034.1:0-29579 GCA_038240015.1 Burkholderiales bacterium | reverse complement strand
GGTTCCTCACCCGGCAAGATCGATCCGCAGATCGAAGCGCACGCAGGCCCGCCGTTCACCGGGACGTTGTTCTATGTCGCAATCGCCTTCTCGGCGTTTCAGCTCATCACCGCGGCGTTCAGTCCGCTATCTTCCGAGATCGTGCGCGCTGTGCATGTGGGCTTTCTTTTGCTCGTCGTGTTCGCGCTCTATCCGCCATTCAAACTCAAGTCCCTCGGATGGCTGATCGGCCTCGCAGGATTTGCTACCGGCATCTATCACTGGGTGTTCGAGGCCGATCTGATCCAGCGCGCGGGCGACCTCACGAATAGCGACATGGTGATCGGCGTGATCCTCATCGTGCTGATTTTCGAATCCGCGCGGCGCGTGCTCGGCATCGCATTGCCGATCATCTGCGGCGCGTTTCTCGCGTACGCATTGTTCGGTCAATACCTGCCGGGTGCGCTCACGCATCGCGGCTTTTCGGTCGAACAAGTCGTCGGGCAGTTGAGCTTCGGCACCGAAGGCATCTACGGCACGCCGACCTATGTGTCGTCGTCGTACATCTTTCTGTTCATCCTGTTCGGCTCCTTCCTCGAGCAGGCGGGCATGATCAAGCTCTTCACCGATGTTGCGTTGGGTCTTTTCGGCTCAGCGCGCGGCGGGCCCGCGAAGGTCGCGGTGATCGCGTCGGCTTTCATGGGAACCATCAGCGGCTCGGGGGTGGCCAACGTCGTCACGGTCGGGCAGTTCACGATTCCGCTGATGAAGCGCTTCGGCTACAAGTCCGCGTTCGCTGGCGGCGTCGAAGCGACCGCGAGCATGGGCGGCCAGATCATGCCGCCGGTGATGGGCGCGGTCGCCTTCATCATGGCCGAGACCATCAACGTGCCGTACGCGCAGATCGCCAAGGCCGCGACCATTCCCGCGATCCTTTATTTCTTCACCGCCTTCGTGATGGTCCATCTGGAAGCCGGCAAGTCGGGACTGCTGGGTGTGCCAAAGGAGCAATGCCCCAACGCATGGTCGGCGTTGAAGCTGCGCTGGTACCTGCTGATCCCGCTGGTGATGCTGGTGTATCTCTTGTTCGCCGGATACACACCGCTGTTCTCGGGCATGGTCGGCCTCGCGCTCACGGTGGTGCTGATCTTCGGCGTCGCTCTGATGGCGGGCATCGGGCCGTTCGGGTTGCGCATCCTGTTCTGGATCGTGGTCGGTCTGACCTGCGCAAGTTTCTTTCAGTACGGCATGCTCGCGGTGATCGCGGTCGCGGCCGTGATGGCCGTGGTGCTGTTTCTGATCAAGGGCGGTCGCGATACCTTGCGGATTTCCCTGGTCGCTCTGGCCGATGGCGCGAAGCACGCACTGCCGGTCGGGATCGCGTGCGCATTGGTCGGCATCATCATCGCCACGTTGACGTTGACGGGCGCGGCGACCACGTTCGCGGGCTTCGTCATCCAGCTCGGCCAGCAGAGCATCTTTCTCAGTTTGCTGTTGACGATGATCGTGTGCCTGATCCTCGGCATGGGCATCCCGACGATACCGAACTACATCATCACGAGCTCGCTCGCCGCACCCGCATTGCTGAAGCTGGGCGTGCCGCTGCTCGTCTCGCACATGTTCGTCTTCTACTTCGGGATCATGGCCGACCTGACGCCCCCGGTCGCGCTCGCGGCGTTCGCGGCCGCGCCGATCGCGCGCGAGTCGGGGATGAAGATCGGGTTCCAGGCGGTGCGCATCGCGATGGCGGGCTTCATCATTCCGTTTATCGCGGTGTACGACCCGGCTCTGATGCTGCAAGGGGGCGGCATCGCAGCGGTTGTCTATGTGGTCTTCAAGACGGTGGTCGCGATCATCCTGTGGGGCGGGGCCGCGATCGGCTTCTGGCTCGCCCCGTTGAAATGGTTCGAGCGCGCGTTCGCATTAGTCGCGGCTTGTTTCCTGGTCGCGGCGATTCCGTTGACCGATCAGATCGGCTTCGTGCTGACCGCGATGCTGGTCGTCTGGCATGTGATGCGTACGCGCGCCAAGAGACCGCGCGGGCCGCGCGCCGCCGTCGCATAACGCTCCCCCCGATGTGACCGCGGCTCTGATCGCGTCCGCTTTGCTGTGCCTGACGGCTCCCGGTCACTCGGTGCAATTGCACGCCGATCGATTCACGCTCGTGTGGACGCACTCGATCGAGAAGATCGATTGGGAAGAAGACTACGTCGTCGCCGGGCCGTGGCTCTATCTGTCGGGCGCACGCATCCGCGGTTCGGGCGCCGGCATGGAGCCGCCCGACGATGCGCAACGGGTCGACGGCGTGTACGTCTATCGGCCACGGCAGCGCTGGTTTCGTGCGCTCGATCTCGCGAGGTCGTCGTACGTGGCCGACTATCGGCTGTGCATCGCCGGGCGTTGCCGGCCGATGTCGAACTGGATTCCGGTGTCCGCGGGGACGACGCGCGTGAGCTCGTGCATGGGTGTCGAGGATCGCGTCGCGCGATGATGGCTCACGATGCCGGGTCACACCATCGCGAGAGCTTCCTTCTTCGATGGCGGCTCGAACGCGGCATCGATCCGTGCGAGGTCGGCTTCGGTCAACACGAGTTCCGCCGCGGCGATGTTCTCCGACAGATGCGCGTGATCGACCGCTTTCGGAATCGCGATCACGTCGGGATGCCGCATCACCCACGCGAGCGCGATCTGCGCCGCAGTGACGCCGCGTGCTTTCGCGAGTCGCGCCAGCGTCTTGTTCTTCGCGAGCGCGCCGCGACCCAGCGGGCAATACGCCATCGTCGGCATGTGCAAGCTGCGTTGATAGGCGAAGAGGCTGAACTCGGCGCCGCGTTGATCGAGCGCGTAATAGATCTGGTTGGTCGCGCACGCCGGTCTGCGACGCACCGTGTCGATCGCTTCGAGTTCACGAAGGTCATCGACATCGAAGTTGCTCACGCCCCAGTGCCGGATGGCGCCGTTCGCTTTCATCGCTTCGAACGTATCGACGGTTTCTTCGAGAGGCACCGAGCCGCGCCAATGCAGCAGATAGACGTCGATGGTGTCGAGGCCAAGGCGCTTGCGACTGCGTTCACATGCGGCAAGCACGCCCTTGGCGTCCGCATGCTGCGGATAGACCTTGCTGACGACGGTCACGTCCTTGCGTTCGATCGCATTCGATCGCATCGCATCCGTGAGCGCCGTCCCGAGCATCGTCTCGGCTCCGCCTTCGCCGTACATCTCGGCGGTATCGAAGAGGCGATATCCGCAGTCGATCGCGAAGCGGATCGCGGCGATTTCCTTCACGCGCGCGGATGCGGACTCGCCCATCATCCAGGTGCCCAGGCCGAGCGCGGGCACGGCTTCGCCGGTCGGTAACGCGATGGTCTTCGTCATCATTCACAATCCTTTGTTCACAATTCGCCGTTCGAGACCGCCGTTTACGACCCCTGCATAGGCCGATGAGCCTGCCACACTGTGACCATGATCGCATCCAGCTCCAACCATTCGCTCGACTTCCTCGTACGTCGCGACGATCTTCACGTGATGCGCAATCGCTCCATGCCCCTCGACGCGGCGCTCGCCGACGGCGCAGTGTTGATGCAGGTCGATGGCTTCGCGATGACGGCGAACAACGTCACCTACGCCGCGTTCGGCGACGCGATGTCGTACTGGGATTTCTTTCCGTCGAACGAAGACGGCTGGGGCCGCATCCCGGTGTGGGGTTTCGCCACCGTGCTCGCCTCGACGTGCGAAGGCATCGCGATCGGCGAGCGCTTCTATGGATACTTTCCCATGTCCACGCACGTCGTGATGCAACCGCAGCGCGTGAAGAACAGCGGCTTCGTCGATGGCAGCCTCCATCGCGAGAAGTTGCATCCGCTCTACAACCAGTACACGCGCAACAGCGCCGACCCGCTCTACGACGCGAAGCGCGAAGACGTGCAGATGTTGCTGCGGCCGCTTTTTATCACGTCGTTCGTGATCGACGATTTTCTCGCCGACAACGACTTCTTCGGTGCGCGCGCGGTGATGCTGTCGAGCGCATCGAGCAAAACCGCGTATGGGCTTGCATGGCAACTGTCGTTGCGAAGACCCGATGGTCCCGAAGTGATTGCGCTCACATCGCCGGGCAATGTGCGCTTCGTCGAAGGTCTCGGCTGCTACGACCGCGTGGTGACTTACGACGCGATCACGTCATTGAGCAGCGAGCTGCCGGTGGTCTATGTCGACTTCGCCGGCGACCGCGTGCTGCGCGCGAAGCTGCATCGCCACTTTCGCGACGCAATGCGCTACAGCTGTGCGGTGGGCTCGTCGCATTGGGACGCCGAGCGCGCAAGCGGCGACGATGCGGGCGAGCCGCTACCGGGCGCCAAGCCCACCTTCTTCTTTGCGCCCGCGCAGATCAAGAAGCGCAGCGCCGAGTGGGGCGCCGAAGGCTTTCAGCGGCGCTTCGCGGACGCGTGGCATGCCTTCACCGCGCGCGTCGTCGACCCGGCGAAGCCGTGGATGAACGTCACGCACGGCGAGGGCGCAGCGGCGGTCGAGCAGGTCTATCGCGATCTGCTCGAAGGCCGCGCCAAGCCCGACGACGGCCGCATCGTGTCGATGTTCGAACACGCGCGCGCGTAGTGAGCGATGCGAGCCGAAGACCAGCTCGCCTCGTTCATCGCGCGCTTCACGCCCGAGGTCGCCGCATGCGCCGATGACGTACTCGCTCGGCTTCGCGTCCGCATGCCGGGCGCCACGCAACTCGTCTACGACAACTACAACGCGCTCGTGATCGGCTTCGGTCCGAACGAGCGCGCATCCGACGCCATCTTGTCGATCGCGATCTACCCGCGTTGGATCAATCTATTCTTTCTGCAAGCAGTGAAGCAACGTCTTGCGGACCCCGACCACATGCTGCTCGGCGAGGGAACGACGGTGCGGCACGTTCGCATCGACGATGCGGGGAAGCTCGAAGATCGCGCGGTGCAAGCGTTGATCGAGCAATCGTTGGCGAAGGCCCGCGTGCCTTTGTCGCAAGAGGCAGACGGGCGCATCGTGATCCGCTCGATCTCCGCGAAGCAGCGCGCGCGGCGTCCGCGATGACGGACAGCATGGGGTCCTAGCGGATGTCGCGCCCCTGCTAGACTCGCCGCCCATGGACGAACCCCGCTATGGGTGGGTGGTGGTCTGGGGCGCGTTCTTCTGCCTCGCGGTGATCTTCGGCGTCGCGTATTCGTTCGCCGCGTTCTTCGAATCCTTCGCCCACGAGTTTGCCGCGCAGCGCGCCGACGTGGCGCTCGTGTTCGGGCTTTCCGGTCTCATCTACTTCGTGCTCGGCGCGGGCGCGGGAATGTTAGCCGACCGCTACGGGCCGCGCATCGTCTGCTCGGCAGGCATGCTGTTCATCGTCGGCGGCCTGCTTGCGACGAGCTATGCCCATTCGATCGCGACGGTGTATCTCGCCTACGGCGTCGGTATCGGCATCGGCGTCGCGCTGGTCTATACGCCATCGATCGCCAGTGTGCAGCCGTGGTTCACGCGCCGGCGCGGCTTAGCTGCGGGCATCGCGAGCGCAGGCATCGGTGCGGGAACGATCGCGATTCCGCTGCTCGCCGCGAGCGCGATTTCGGCGCTGGAATGGCGCAGCGCGCTGCGAGTGATCGCGGCCGGTGTGCTGGTGGTTGGGCTCATCGCCGCGTTCGTGCTCAAGCGCGCACCGGTCGCACGCGGCGCGCAGGGCGAGGTGCGTGCCGGCGCGAGCCTCGCCGAAGCGCTCAGGGATCGGCGCTTCTGGAGGTTCTATACGTACGTGTTGCTTGCCGCGCCTGCGATGTTCATTCCTTTCGCACATGTATCCGCGGCCGCGCGCGACTTGGGGATCGGGGTCGCGCCGGGCGACACTCGCGCGGTCGGCCTGGTGGGCCTGATCGGCATCGGCAGCCTGATCGGCCGCTTCGCGATCGGCGCGCTCGCCGACCGCCTCGGCCGCACCCTGACGCTGACCTTGATGCAGGCTTCGATGGGCGCGTCCTACGTGCTGTGGGGCGCGGCCGGCGGCTATGTGGCGCTGGCGATCTTCGCGCTCTGGTTCGGCTTGAGCTACGGCGGCATCGTATCGTTGATGCCGGCGATCTGCATGGACATGTTCGGTGCGCGCGCGGTCTCGAGCATCGTCGGGACGCTCTATACCGGCGCGGCGCTCGGCAACCTGCTCGGGCCGGTCGTCGCCGGAGCCGTGTTCGATCACAGCAGGAGTTACACGCTGGTGATCTGGGGTTGCGTGGCGCTGTCGGTCATGGGGACGGCGATCGCAGGGCGGCTTGTGAAGTCGGGCGCGCCGGTTTATTGAGGAAGGGTCGTGCGCATGTGCGCATCGACGACGCATCGTCAGCAAGGCCGGTCGGTTCGGACGGCTCGCCGGTGCTGCGTTCATCGCGGCAGCGGCGGCAACGCATCGACTTCGCTGCCCGGTTCGGCCGGTGTCTGCGCGACGTTGAGGATCATCGAGACGGTCGCGAAGTAACCGAGAATCGCGACGAGGTCGACGATCCCCTCTTCTCCGAAGGCTCCGCACGCGGCGTCGTAGGTCGCATCGGCGACACCTCGATGCCGCGCCAATTCGATCGCGAAGTCGTACACGATCGCTTCGTCGCGCGACATGCGCTCGGGCCTTCGGCTTTCGGCCAGGGCCGCGATGGTTTCGGACGCGCAGCCGGCCTTCAACGCGAGCGGGACGTGGATTGCCCACTCGAACTGTTGCGCCCATTGCCGCGCGACGATCAGTGTCGCGAACTCGGACAGACGTGGCGGGATGGCGCTTTCGAAGCGCAGGTACTCACCGACCTTCTGCAGCCGCGCCATCAATTCGGGACTGCGCATCAGCGCGATAAAGGGCCCCTTGACGCCCTTGCGCGGTCCCGCGGTCAGCTCGTCGGCAGCGGCGCGCTGTCGCTCAGTCATGGCCGCGATCGGCAACGGGGGCATGCGCTCTGTGACCATGGTCGGCTCCTTCAATGCGGACCTTCGACGAAAGAAGCAGGCGCGCGCGGTCGATCGAGCGCGAGTACCAGGGCGGCCATCAGCAGGACGGTCGCGGCGACGATGCTGGGCACGCGCATCGCGGTGACGGCAGACGGCCCGGAGCGCGCGAGCAGGGGGCCGGCGAGCTGGCCGAGCGCGAACGCCGCGGTCATGCCGGCGATCAGGCGTGATCCGGAATCCGATCCCGATCCTGCCGCTACCCGTCGGGCTTCCTGCATGCCCGCCATCGTCATCACCATGAAGGTTCCGCCGACGCAGATCGCCGAGAAAAGCAGCGATGCAATGCTTATGTAAACGATCGGCGCCGCGACGCCCGCGGCCATCACCAGCAGACTGATGGTCGCGACGGTACGCGGGGCGGCGCGCGTCGTGAGCGCCGCGACCGCGATCGTGGACGTAGCCGCCGCGACGCCGAACACCGGCCAGGTCCAGCCGAAGACCGCGGGGTCGGCGACGATCGCGCGCGCGACCGCCGGCAGGAAGGTCGCGGGAACGATATAGCCGAATCCGAAGGCGCCGTAGCAGACCACGAGGATCCAGGACGAGCGATCGATTTCGGTCGCCGGCGCGGCCCCCGGCGCGCGGCGCGCTTGTACGGTGGATGCAGGCGCGGTTGAAGGCGCGGCCCAGTCGAACGCGCGCCACGTCGCGGCCGCGACGCAGGTACTGATCGCGCCGAGCATGAGCCAGGCGCGCTCCGGGTCGCCCGCAAGAACGCCGGTGACAAGGCCGACCATTCCGGCGAACGCGATACCGAATCCGACGCCGGCGAAGACCCAGCCTCCGAGGTCTGCACGACCGATTGCGGCGAGATGGCCCAGCGCCCACGACGAGGTCCCGATCAAGACCCATGCGCTCGCGACGCCCGACAGCCACCGAAGTGCGAACCATACGAGCATCGCGTCGCTCGATCCCATCGCCAGCGTGGAGAGCGCGACGAGCGCGAGACCCGCGCGCGCTGCGGTTCCGGGCCGCATCGGCCATGCCAGACCAACGGCGGCACCGATCAGGTAGCCGAGGTAGTTCGCCTCGGCAAGCCAGGTGCCGTCGGCCAATGTCAGGCCCTGCGCCTCCTGCATCAGCGGAAACAGCGGCGTGAACGCGAAGCGCCCGATGCCCATCGCGGCCGCCATGCTCGCGAGGCCGACAGCGACGACGAGCGCGGCACGCATCTGTTTCGATTGGTCGTCCATGCGCTCATCGTAGGCGTACCATCTCTTTCTGGATAATGAATAATTCAGAAAGAGTTATTCTTTGAAAGAGAATCGCTCGATCTGGCCGACTCGCTCGACGATCGGTACCCGACGCGGAGGTTTCGCATGGACTTGTCCGATCTCGTGATCTTTCGAGCGGTCGCGCGCGAAGGCGGCATCGTCCGCGCGGCGCGCGTCCTTCATCGCGTGCAATCGAACGTCACGACGCGCATCAAGCAGCTCGAGCAATCGGTGGGCGCGCAGCTATTCCATCGCGACCGGCAACGGCTGCACCTGTCGCCGGACGGTGAACGCCTGCTCGCCTACGCCGACCGCCTGCTGCAACTGGCCGACGAGGCGCGCGCCGCGGTCGGCAGCGGACCGCCACGTGGGACGCTGCGGCTCGGCGCGCTCGAGAGCACCAGCGCGAGCCGGCTTCCGGCGATCCTGTCGGCCTTCCACGTCCGCTATCCCGAGGTCGGCGTCGAGTTGACGACGGGCACCAACGACGCCTTGGTCGAGGCGGTCTCCATGCGGCGGCTCGATGCCGCCTTCGTCGCGGAAACGCCGGGCGACCCGCGGCTTGCGCACGCCCCGATGTTCCGCGAGCGGCTGGTGCTGATCACCTCGCTCGCACATCGGCCGGTGCGCCACGCGCTCGACGTCGCCGACGAGACCGTGATCGCATTTCCGAACGGCTGCGCCTATCGGCGCGTGATCCAGCGATGGTTGGGCAAGAGCGGACTGCAAGCGATGCGCACGCTCGAACTCGGTTCGTATCACGCGATCGTCGCTTGTGTGGCGTCGGGAACCGGGATCGCGGTCGTACCGGAATCGGTGCTCGAGACGGTGCGCAGTGCGGAAGTCGCGCGACACCGATTGCCCAAGGTGCTCTCAGAGATCGTGACGCCGATGGTGTGGCGAGCCGGAGAGGAAACGCAGGCGGCGGGAGCACTGCGCACGTTGGCGCGAGCGATGACGAAGGCGCAGGGCTCCGACCGGCCGGGCGTCAGGCGTCGCGCCTTCGCATAGCGACCGATCCTGGCAAGCGCGAAGTCGTCTAGCCGAGGCCCGGCAACGCGGCGCGCGGATCGTGCCGCGCAAGCCGCGTCAACAGATGCTCGACTTCGTTGCGCGCGATCGACGACAGGCTCGCGGCCGGCTTGCGTTGCGCGTCCGACGCGAGCAGGCCTCGCCGCATCAACACGTACTTGCGCACCGCGAGGCCCACGCCGGGCTGCTGCTCGTAACGCAACAACGGCAGATGCGCATCGAAGAGATCGTGTGCCTCTTCGCGCCTGCCCTCGGACGATAGCCGTACGAGGTCGCACAACATATCGGGGAAGCAGTAGCCGGTGTTCGCACCATCGGCGCCGCGCTCCATCTCGTAGTCGAGGAACAGGCCGTTATTGCCAGTGAGGATCGCGATGTGCCGCATCGATTTGTCCCGCTCGAACGCGCGCAGCGCCGTGATCTTCTCGAGACCGGGCCAGTCCTCGTGCTTCAACATCACGCAGCTCTCGTTCTCGATCACGATGCGACGAATCACCGCGGGCGTCATCTGCACCGAGAAGGTCAGCGGATAGTCCTGGATCACGAACGGCACATCGCCGCCGATCGCTTCGACCGCCTGCCGGTAGTAGCCCGCGATCTGCTCGTCGGTGCGCAGCGTGCTGGGCGGCGCGATCATCACGCCTGCCGCGCCCGCGTCCATCGCGTCGCGCGTCAAGGCGCGCATCGCCGCGAAACCCGGTGCGGACACGCCGACGATCACCGGCAACGCATGGGCGCGAGCGATGAACTGCCGCGCGACCGCGATCGCTTCGGCGTGCTCGAGCTTGGGCGCTTCGCCGAGTTGACCGAGCACCGTGATGCCGGTGGAACCGCACGACAGGTAGAAATCGATCAGGCGATCGATGCTCGAAGTGTCGATCGAGCCGTCGTCGAAGAAGGGCGTGGGTGCGATCGGATAGACGCCCTTCGCATCGGTGCTCAGGCGCATGCGTCTCCTTGATGGTTCGATCGAAGATTCATAAAAGACGCGCTGCTTGCCCCTGTGCGGCGAGGAGAACGACCGCCTGCTTGTCGAAGGAAACGAAGGTTTCCCCGCCGAGCCAGTTTCCTTCGTAGGCCATGACGCCATCGGCGAAGTCGCCGCCCGAATCGAGCACGGACAGGCCGGCCTCTGCTGCGGCCCTGTTCATTTCCACGTTGGCAGCGGCAAGCAGAGCGCGGATTGCGGTGGCTGCGTCGGAGGACGGGAAGCCATAGACCTTGCGAAGCACCCACACGAACTCACACAGGCAAGGCAGCGCGACCGCGATCAATTCGGCATCGGTCAGGATCTTCGCGGCCACGCGCGATTGCGCGGGGTCGTCGCCCACCACAGCGCGAATCAGCACGCTGGTATCGACAACGACCTTCATTTCTTGCCGGCCCAACCAAGCGCCGCCGCCTCGTTGATTTCTTCAATGGTCGCGACCCTGCCGGTGTGGCCCGCGAGCAAGCCGATGAAGCGGTCTATCGTTTCGGTTGACCGTGCTGCCTTGATCAAGCCCCGGCCGTCCGGCAGCAAATCGAGTTCGATCTTTTCCCCCGGTTCGATGCCCAGGTGCTGCAGCACGTCTTTTCTGAACGTCACCTGCCCCCGTTCGGTCACCGTCAAGATGATCATGGCATTCTCCGCATCGTTTCGGCAATTCGCATGGTAATGCAATTCTGCATTATGAACATTCGACCGCGAAATCAGGTGGTGCAACAGACCGGGTGGCAAAATCGTAGTCGTACAAACTCGCTTGCCTCGGAGATTCGCGGCGAACAAACTCGATAGGATCGGGGTGCTCGCGCAACCGCTGACACGCTGAGGTGCTGCCTGGTGGAGAGTTCACGCCCGTCTGACTCGGAGGCAATGCGACCTTCCCGGGCCACCGGCCGCGGTCTGCGGCAGAGGCGTCTCACGCGCCGTGACCGCAGGCGACTCGCGCTTTCACTCTTGCTTTCGCTGCTGAGTCATGCGCTGCTGCTGAACCTGGACTTCAGCGGGCAGGAGCTCGGGTTTCCGCGCTTCGGTTTCCCCTGGCAAGATCGACGAATCGAAGTGCCCGAGTTGCGCGTGGTGCTCGTTCCTCCGCAAGCCCAGGCGTCCGAGCCGGCGGCCAGGTCGGTCGCGAAGCCGTTGCGGTCAGTGCCGATCAAGCCGCCTCCTGCCCCTCGGCCCGCCGACGCGCCATCCGTGTCCTCGACGCCACCTCGGCGACTGACGGCAGACGCGATCGGGGCGAAGGGTGATCAGACGGCAGAGCCGATTCCCCACCGGGACTTCACGGCCAGTCCTGCCGATGCGAAAGCGCCATCGCGCGTCCATGCGCCGAGCGACGCGGCGCCCGCACCGATTCCCGAGCGCACCGTGATCGCCGTCGAGAGATCCGATGAGGCCGCGTTGGTCGTGCCTCCCAGTCCACCGGAGCCATCGCCCGCCTTCGCAGCAACGCTCGGCGCCTCGAGGCCGGAGCAGTTGGAGGCGACGCGGGTCGAGGCTATGCGGCTGGAGACCGAACAACAGGAAGCCGCGCAGAAGGCTGCTCGACGAGAAGCGGCGCAGCAGGAGGCCGCGCGTCAGGAGGCGGCGCAAGTCGAGGCCGCGCGGTTGGAGGAGGCCGAACGACAGGAGGTCCTGCGACTACGGGCTGCGAAAGAGCAGCGTCGGGAAGCGACGCAGGAAGCGGCAGCCCGGCGCGAGATGGCGCAGCAGGAGGCTGCTCGTCAGGAAGCCGCGCAGGTCGAGGCCACGCGGATGGAAGCCGAACGACGAGACGCTGCGCAGCAGGCCGCCCAGCGCGAGGTGGCGCAGACGGAGGCCGCTCGCCAGCAAGCGGCGCGGGACGAAGCCACGCGGTTGGATGTCGAACGACAGGAGGCCCTCCGACTACGGGCTGCGAAAGAGGAGGCAGAACGTCGCGAGGCGACGCAGGAAGCGGCAGCCCGGCGAGAGGTGACGCAGCAGGAGGTCGCTCGTCGGGAAGCGGTGCGGGTCGAGGCCTCGCGGCTGGAGGCCGAACGAAAGGACGCCGCGCAGCAGGCCGCCCAGCAAGAAGTGGCGCGGACAGAGGCCACTCGCCAGGAAGCCGCGCGAGTCCAGGCCGCGCAGTTGGAGGCCGAGCGACAGGAGGCCACGCGCTTGCAGGCCGCGAAAGTGGAGGAAGAACATCGGGAAGCGGTGCGTCGGGCGGCAGGGCGACAGATGGATGCGGAAGCTGCGCAACGTGCAGCCGCCTCGACTGCAACGCGCCAGCCTGACAGGCGTCCCTATTCATTGAGCACCGCACGACGAGGACGGTTGTTCGGACGCGTCGACCCCAATACCGAACTCGTCCTGTACGCGGAAGCCATGGCCCGCAAGATCCAATTCAACACGCCATACGACGTGGTCCGCGAACTGGAGAAGTACCCTCACATCAATCCCATGGTGACGATGGCGATTCGAAGCGACGGATCCGTGGAGTCCATGACCATCGTTCTCTCGAGTGGTTCGCCCGAAATCGATGACGCGATACGCCGCATCGTGCAAAGCCATGAGCACTATCAAGCGTTCCCGCCGGGATTGGCCCGCGACTTCGATGTGATCGAAATTCGACGAACCTGGACCTTCGACGGGGCGATCCGGCTGTACTAATGGACGGCGCAGCAATGCATGTCGGCTGCCAGCCATGTGGCGCTTGAAACGCGGCGGGGCCATTCACTCGCGCCGGTCGACGTCCGCTGTTCGTGACTTCTTTTGACGGCACGACTGCCGACTTGGGTCGAAATCAGATCGTCGGCTATCGGCCAGACGCTGACGTGCGTCCCTGGCTGCTTTCCTGCAAGCTAACGGCCCGTCACCACTGCGCCGTAAGATCTCGCGGATCGCCCGTGCGGGTGATCGTTGCGATCTCCTTCGAAAACCGCCATGACACCGACCCAGACCGATTCGACAAACGCCGAACAGATTGCCTACTGGAATGGGCCGCCAGGAATGCGCTGGCTTGCGCGCCAGCAGTCGCAGGATGCAATCCTCGCACCGGTTGCGAAGGCGCTCTATAACCGCGCGAGGCCACTCGCTGGCGAGCGTGTCGTCGACGTCGGCTGCGGCTGTGGCGACACGTCCGTCGAGCTCGCGCGCCGCGTCGCGCCTGGCGGGCACGTGCTTGGCGTCGATGTCTCCGCGCCGATGCTCGAACGCGCAAGGCAGCGCATTCCCGCCGGTGTGCTGGTGGAGTTCGCGCTCGCCGACGCTACAGTGCATCCGTTCGCACCGGCAGGCGCAGATCTGTTGTTCTCGCGCTTCGGAGTGATGTTCTTCGAAGACCCAGTGCGTTCGTTCAAGAACCTGCGTGGGGCGTTGCGGCCGGGTGGCCGTGTCGCGTTCGCGTGCTGGCGCGAGCCCAAGCGCAACGGCTGGCTGATGCTGGCGCTGCAGGAAGCGTACAAGCACGTGCCGAAGTTGCCTGACTTGGGGCCGGACGCGCCCGGCCCGTTCGCGTTCCAGTCTGAGGCACGTGTGCGCGGCATCCTGGCTGGTGCGGGGTTCTCGTCGGTCGAATTCGAGGCCTTCGATCTGACGCTCGACATCGCGAACGGGCAAGGCATCGACGGCGCGACGGACACCGCGACCGGCGTCGGGCCCGCAAGCCGTGCGCTAGATGGGCAGCCCGCGGAGCTGCAGACGGCCGCGCGCGCGGCGATCCGCGCGATGCTGGTGGAGCGGCTGGTCGGCGATACGGTACCGCTTCCGGCGTCGATCTGGATCGTTCGCGCGATCAACGCGTAGGACGTCGGGCGTTGGGGCAATCCGATCAATAAGACTGTGGGCGTTGCGCAGATCTGATCCAAGCCTTGACCGACTCGTCAGGGTCGATGGCGGTCAGTACCAATGGCCGTTCACTGCCAGAAGCAGACGTTCATGAAGGTCTGCTTTCCTGATTTCCGCCGAGGCTCGTGTTCGATTCGAATGTACGCGGCCGATGATCTACGGACGACGACCTATTGCTTCGCCAGAAGAACTCTTGATCAATTGAGCAGCCGCGCCAACGCGGACTCAGCTCGCGCTTGGTAGATGGTCGCACCCTGGTCAGAAACGACGCGCACGGCCGCACGCAGGTAACTTTCGGCAACCGCCGCGTCCGCGGCCGACTCCGCCAGCACCAGCTCGCCGCGCATACGCCAGAGCTCCGACACGTGGACGCCGATTTCAGGCGAAGCGAGCGAGTCGAGCGTCCGCGTTACGCGCGCCAACGCCTCCTTGCGGCGGCCGGCTCGCGCCAGCGCATCAACCAGCACGACGTCCGGAAACATGCCGAGGTGACTGCCCCTGACTGCTGCCTCGTAGTTCGCCTCCATGATCGCCAGACCGGCCATGTCGCCCTGCTGCGTGCGCGTGAGCCCGAGCATGAAAAGCCCGAGAGCGCGCTGCAACGGCAGATCGTACTTTTCAGCCACCCGTACTTCCCGCTGCGCCATGTCACCGCTTGCTTCGACGTCGCCGGCCAGCTGCAGCGCGACGCTGGCCATACCCAAAGCGAAGGCTAGGCCAGGCGGATGCTGGAGCGAATCGGCGAGCGAGACCGCAGCCTCGACGCTGGCGGCAACTCGCTGGGGCTGACCACCCAGACCGAGCGCGATCGCTTCGATGCAGTGCGCACAGACGCCGAGGTCGTGGCCGGCGAACACATGCGCAAAGCGATGATGACGCCGAGAATCGTAGCGGACGATCCCCTCACGTGCGCATTCCAGCATGCTTGCAGTCTTGCCCGTGAAGTACCAGTAACCCCAACGGTGATGCAGACCTTCTACCTGCAAGTCGTCATCGCCGAGCCTGCGACCAATTTCCAAGAGCTCATCGCCGAGCGCTCTGGCCCTGTCGAACTGGCGCGAGTTGCCCGCGTTCGAATACATTCCCCAGGCAGCCTGGAACAACTGGGGCTGCGCATTGACCTCCTTGGCTAGCGCATACGCTCTTTCGAGCGCAGACAACGCTTCCGCGCTCAAGGGTCCGGCTTGGATGTTGAAGGCGGCGCCGAGCCTGAGTTGAACCTCGAGCGTACTGCGCGCGCGCGTCCGCGGGTCGACGATGCGTTCGGCTTCCGCGAGCGCGGAGTTGAGATTGGCGATCGACTCGGTGAAGGCAGTGCGCCGGCCCGACTTTTCTGCGGCCAGCATCCAAAATGCGCACGCCTTCTCGGGCTGCGCCCCGCGACTGAAGTGGTAAGCAACGATCTCGGGTGAGTTCGCGGCTTCAGCATCAGTCTGCGCTTCCAGCTTTCCGGCAATGCTCAGGTGCAACGCTTGACGACGGCTGTTGGAAAGCGTTTCGTACGCCGCTTCTTGCACCAGTGAATGGTTGAAGCTGTAAGCACGCTGCGCAGACTCTTCGATGGCGAACACCAGCCCTGCGCCGAGCAACCGGCCCAATGCAGCCTGCAACGCGGCCTCTTGCACCCCAGCCATTTCGGCCAACATCGAGTAGGAAAATCGCCGACCGATCACCGACGCGACCAGCGCGATTTCCTTGGCGTCGCCGAGGCGATCAAGGCGAGACATCAGCGAATCACGCAGCGTCGAGGGCACGACCACGTTGGCCTGCATGTCGATGACTGCCTTGGTGAGCTCTTCGACATACAGCGGTACCCCATCGCTGCGGTTCACGATCTGGTCGAGCAGCGTGTCGTCTATCGGGAACTCGCCGGCTACATGCCTCGCAATCGCAACGCACTGGTCGCGTCCCAAAGGCTTGCAGGTAAGGGCCGTAGCTTGCGCGCGGTCGCCCCAGGGTCTATCGAATTCCGGGCGGTGCGTGATGACGGCCAGCACGCCACGCGACTCGATGCGCGCCAGCAGCCGCTCCACGAAAGTCTGCGTCGTCGGGTCGCTCCAGTGAGCATCTTCCAACAAGAACAGCACCGGCACTCCGTCCGTACCTGCCAGCACGACGTCTTCGAGAATCGCAAGGATTTCCACATTTCGCTGCGCCGGTGTCATTTCCATCGGCGACACGAGGTCGGGGGTGGCAAGTTCCAACAACTCCGCGATCAGCAGCAGGTCCCGGCGCGAGGCCCGGCCGGCATGCAACAGCAGGGCTTTGAGGCTGTCCAGGTTCTCCTCGACGGCGCGCTCCGATTGAATGGCGGCTTCATGCCGCAGCAACTGGCTTAGCGGGTAGAGGGCGCTGTTGCGGTGATACGGCGAACATTGGCAGCGCAACAGCCGATGATGCGTGGCGCATACGCCCTCCACAAGCGCTTCGAGCAGGCGCGACTTGCCCATCCCGGCTTCGCCGCCGAGCAAAACGAGGTGACCGTTGCCCCGGGCTGCGCGCTGCCACGAATCGAGCAGAAAGGCCTGCTCGCGCTCGCGCGCGACGATCGGTCCGGCATACGCGCTATGTGCCGCGGCGAAGCGGCTCTCGACGGTCAGCTCACGTCGTACCTGCCAGACCGTGACCGGCTCGTCGAAACCCTTGATCGAGTGTTCGCCCGCGGACACATACTCGAAGAAATCACCGGTGAGTTGCCGCGTCGTCGGGCCGACCAGCACGGTGCCTGGGGCGGCGAGCCCCTGCAGCCGCGCGGCAAGATTCGGCGTTTCACCGACAACCGTTTGCTCCCGCCGATCACCGCCAACCTGACTGACGACAACTCCCGTTGCCACGCCGACACGCGCCTGCAGCGGCTGACCGTCGGGGCGCTTCAGCCCCGCCACCGCAGCCAGGATCTGGAGAGCCGAGCGGATCGCGCGTTCTGCCGACTGTTCCTGCGCCTGCGGATATCCGAAATAGGCGAGCACGCCGTCGCCCAGGAACTGGGCGACGTATCCGTCGAACTTTGCGATTACGGTGGCGCAGGCATCGCGATAGTTGCGCAGTAACTTGTCCAGATCCTCAGGGTCGAGTTGGTTGGCGAGGGCGGTCGAGCCCACGAGGTCGGTGAACACCACTGTGACTTGGCGCCGCTGGACCTGCTGCCCGGGCTGGGCCGGGACGTGCACATCGGCCGGGAGGTCAGAAGATGAGCGCAGCTTCATCGCCGCGGCGATGAACTTGCGGCGGTGACCGAGCGACAGCCCCATCTTTTCCAGGTCATGCTCATTCAGCTCTGGTGCGACGATCAGGTCGATATCGTTGCTGGCGAAGACTTGGCTGTACTGCTCGAGGCCGAGAGTCCGGAGCAACGAATTAATATCCGACATTCGGGAGCCTTATGTTGCTTCGATGAAGCCGTCTGAAAAGTCCTGGGAGCTTTCAACCCAAGTCCCTTACGCTTGCGTAGTCTCGCAGATGTTGTAGCGCGCAGCCTAACTAACCATGCCCGACTCCTTGTTTCAAAGCCAGCGGCGTCGGCCGTCCGCTCCTGGTTCTCGATCGTGCCCCGGGGAACTTCGGCTTTGGGTCGTAAGCAGACATTTAAACTGAGACACTCCCGAAACTAGGCGTCGACGGCCCGATGCCGATCGCGCCTCGCGTTTCATTCATCGCTTTTGTGTTCACGCCGCCACGCGTCATAACGTTGCCGCGTCGCTTCGTCAGGCGGATAGAGGCCGGGTAATGCGATGCCGCGCTCGACCTCGCGCATGATCCAGCCCTCCAGCCGCTCCTGCTCGACCGACGCGGCTATGACGTCGTCGATCAACGCTTGCGGAATCAGCACGGCACCGTCGGCGTCGGCCACCACGACATCGTTCGGAAACACCGCCACGCCGCCGCACGCCACGGGCTCCTGCCAGCCGACGAAGGTGAGCCCCGTGACCGATGCGGGCGCCGCGGTTCCCCGGCACCACACCGGCATGCCGGTGGCGAGCACGCCGTCGATGTCGCGCACCACGCCGTCGCTGACCAGCGCCGCGACGGCCCGCTTGACCATGCGCGCGCACAGGATGTCGCCGAAGATGCCTGCGTCGGTGACGCCCATCGCATCGACCACGGCGATGCAGCCGGCCGGCATGGCCTCGATGGCCGCGCGCGTGGAAATCGGCGAAGCCCACGATGCAGGCGTGGCCAGGTCTTCGCGCGCGGGCACGAACCTCAGCGTGAACGCGCGGCCCACGCGTCGCGCCTCGCCACGACGCAACGGCGCCGCGCCGCGCATCCAGATATTGCGCAGCCCTTTCTTCAATAGCACGGTCGTGATGGTGGCCGTCGAGATGTTCGACAGCGCTTCGTTCACGCGCGCATCCAGCGGTAATGGATCGATTCCCACGCAGAGCCCTTTCATGTCGAGGAGGCGGCAAGGATATCGTCGATTCGACCGGCGAGCATCGATGGCTTGCGTTGGCTATCATCACCCGCTTCGCGACGATTCCCACTTGGCATCCATGGACATCACGCATCTGCATCTGAATACAAAAGACCGCGCGCGGTCCGAGGCGTTCTATCGCGACTGGTTTGGACTGTCGGTGAAGAAGAAGGGAGACACCATCACCTTCATGAAAGGCGAGCGCGATTTTCTGCTCGCGTTGATGGACCATCAAGCGCCCGAGCCCGCGCCGCCGTGGTTTCACTTCGGCATGCGCATGGACTCGCCCGATGCGGTCCGCACGAAGCACGACGCGCTCGCTCTGGGCGGCGTCGCGATCACGCGCCCGATGAAGAACGAGCCTGCGATCACATCGTTTCGCTGCGCCGACCCGAACGGCTATTCGATCGAGATCTACTGGTTGCCCGACTGACTTTCGATAGGATCACAGACCCATGGATACACCGCGTATCGCCATCATCACCGGCGCGGGCAGCGGCATCGGCCGCGCGGTCTCGCTCGCGTTGCTCGAGGCCGGCTACAGCGTCGCGCTGGCGGGCCGACACGTCGACAAGCTCGAAGCCACTCGTGCCCTCGCCAGCGTCGAGGCGCAGGCGCGCGCTCATGTGAAGGCTTGCGACGTGAGCGACGCCGATTCGGTGCGCGCGTTCTTCGATTCGGTACTCACGCGCTTCGGCCGGGTCGATCTGCTCTTCAACAATGCCGGTACCGGCGCGCCGGCCGTGCCCTTTGAGGAGCTGAGCTTCGAACAATGGAAGAGCGTCGTCGATGCCAATTTGACCGGCACCTTCCTCTGTATGCAGCAGGCATTTCGCATCATGAAGACGCAGTCGCCGCGCGGCGGTCGCATCATCAACAACGGCTCGATCTCGGCCGATGCGCCGCGTCCGCATTCGGCGCCGTACACATCGACCAAGCACGCGGTCACGGGTCTCACCAAGTCGGCCGCACTCGACGGCCGCGGCTTCGACATCGCGGTCGGACAGATCGACATCGGCAATGCGGCCACCGACATGACGCGCCGCATGCAGAGCGGCGTCCTGCAAGCGAACGGCACGACCGCGGTCGAGCCGGTGATGGATGTGCGCCACGTCGCCGATGCCGTGCTCTACATGGCGGGCCTGCCGCTAGCTGCGAACGTGCTTTTCATGACGGTGATGGCCACTGAAATGCCCTACGTCGGGCGCGGTTGAATCCGCGGGCTATCCGTAGCTGCGTCCGCGCTCGAGTGCGCGGTCGAGCTCACTGAACCTCCAGCGCGGAACGCCACGTCCGCCCTTCCTCCTTGCCACCGACCACGACACCATCGCCTGCGCATCGCGTGTTGAGCGGATCCGTGCTGGTCGCGCTTGCGACCGTGTACGTCGTCTGGGGTTCGACCTACTTCGCGATCAGCATCGCGCTGCGATCGTTCCCGCCTTTCCTGCAGGGCGGCATCCGCTTTCTCATCGCCGGCACGCTGCTGTTCGTGTTTCTCTTGATGCGCGGCAAGCGCTTGCCAAGCGGACGCCAGTGGCGCGACGGCGCGATCGTCGGCGTGATGCTGCTGGCCGTCGGCAACGGCGGCGTGGTCTTCGCCGAGCAATACATCCCTTCGAGCCTGGCCGCGATCTTCATCGGGGCCGGTCCCCTTCTGGCCGCGCTCTGGTCGGGCGCATTCGGGACATGGCCGCAACGCGTGCAATGGGTCGGCATCGTGCTCGGATTCTTCGGTGTGGTGTTGCTCTCGAGCGGCGCGCAGTTGTCGAATCATCCGATCGGCCTCTTCGCGCTGATGTGCGCAGTGTCGAGCTGGACGCTCGGCTCGGTGCTCAGCCAGAAGAAGTTGAAGCTCGCGCCCGGCGCGATGGGCTTCGCGACCGAGATGCTCGCGGGCGGCGCGGTGCTCTTGGCCGTCGGCTTGATGCACGGCGAAGGGCCGAAGCTCGCGGCCTCGTGGCCGCCCACCCCCGCCGCAGCCGCCGCGTTGGTCTATCTGATCTTCGCCGGCTCGATCGCCGCCTTCTCGGCCTACATGTATCTGTTGTCGCAGGTCTCGTCGACGATTGCGATCAGCTACGCCTACGTGAACCCGATGATCGCGGTACTGCTGGGCGTGACCCTGGGTGGCGAAGCATTGACTACGCGCGAAGGCATTGCGACGGCGGTGATCGTGGGCAGCGTGATCCTGCTCACGCGAGAGAAGCGACGCGGTTGACGAGGCAAAGCAATTCTCGCCCCGCATCAAGTCCGGGGCAGGCCGCGCGGTAACGACGGTTCCGAAAATATTTTTGCGAAAGCCTCAAGGTTTTGAACGGCGTGCCGATCAACGGTTCGTTAGCCGCTCTTGCCACCGTCGCTCTCGTCGCTTCATCGCGCAGCGAGCGGCACGCATTCGTTTTCAGACCGACGCATGCCCGCCCCGCTTCCCTTCCCGCTTCCTTCGTCAGGTCCTGCCGCACCGTCTTCGGATTCGCTGCCGGAGATTGCGTGGCCCGATCGCGAGTTCGACCTGTTGCTCGAGAGCGTCTTCGAGTCAGGCGAAGTTCCGAATGCCTCGCCGATCGCTCCCGTGCGGGGGGACACGCAAGCGCGCGCGCGCTCGGACGCCATGCCTTCTCCGCAAGCGCTCGGTCTGTCCGGCATCCTGACCCCGCTCGTGACCGATGTGCTCAGGCCGCCGGAGCAGCCGCGGTCACGCCATGACGCACATGACGACGCGCGCGACCAGGACCGTCGCGATGCACCGTGGCAGTTGGAGAGCGAAGGTTCGCGCGACGCGGCGCTGCGCACGGGCGACGTGCGCCGCCGGGCGCTGCTGCGCGCGATCGCCGATCTGGCCGAGACGCATGCGGTCGCGGCCGACCTTGCGATCCGTCAGGCCGCGATCGATTTGCCGCTGGATGTTCCGGACCCGGTGTTTCATGCGTTCGATGAATCGATCTCACTCCGGGATCAAACGCGAGACCAGGTGCACGATCGCGATCGCGATCAGGAGCGGCGCCGCGAGCGCAACAGTGCGCCGCGGTTGATCGTGCCCGATGTGATCCGCACCTGTCGCGACCGGCTCGAGGCGTACACCGACGCAGCCGATCGCATGAAGCTCGACATCGTCGCGACGCTGTTCGATCACGTGCTCGCCGACGACGGCCTGCCGACCGAAGTTCGCAACACGCTCGCGCGCCTGCAACTGCCGGTGCTGCGCATGGCGCTCGCCGATGATTCCTTCTTCGCGTCGCGTACGCATCCGACGCGCCGGCTGCTCGATCGGCTCGCGCAGTCATGCAACTCATCGCAGGTCGATGGCAAGTTCGACAGCGACAGCGGTCGCGCTTTGCGGGCGGAGCTCGAACGCACGGTGCATGCGGTGGTTCGAGGTTCATCGGAGGACGCCGGCGAACACGCGCGCCTGCTCGAGTTGTTCGAGAGCCGCCTGGTCGAGATCGCCGAGGCCGGCGTACCGATGCTCGCGCTCGTTCCCGATCAGGAAGACCGCGATGTGCTGGTGATCAAGGCGACGATACAGATCAGCCAGTTGCTCGCCGGCCTGGACGTCGATCGCGAGATCCGTTTTTTTCTGCTCGATGTGTGGAGCCGCGTACTCGCCCAGATCGTCGGAGCAAGCCCCGCAAGCGAAAAGGGCGATGGGCGAGATGCCACTCTGGCGCGTGCGAAGCGTTTGTGCGCGGACCTCGCGTGGAGCGCCGCGCCGAAGACGACGTCGGGCGAACGCGCCCGGCTTGCGGGTTTGTTGCCGACCATGATCGAAGCCCTGCGCGACGGTCTTGCCATGATCGACTACCCCAGGGCCGAGCAGGATCGCTTCTTCGCGGACTGGGCCCGCATGCTGCATGTCGCGGTCAGCAGGCCACAACCCGGGTCGCAGTTCGCGGGTGATCTCCATCGGCCGTTTCGCCTGGCCGAGGGGATGGCCACGCGGGAACCGCCCGAAGCTCTGGACATCGACGACTTCGCGCGTCGCTTGCGCGAAGGCAGCTTCGGTCCTGAAATCCCGCGCGCGCAGCCAGCCAGCGGTCGCCTGGTGGTGGCCGATCGCCCGGGATTGCGCGCGGCCGAAGAGGCGACGCCTTCGATGCTGTCGACGGCACCTCGAGAAGCCGTCGACACCGCAGGTCCCCCACCCGCCATCGCCGATCTGAAGAAGGGCGAGTGGTTCGAATTGCGCGACGAGTTGCGCAAGCCCGGCGGCTTCGTCAAGGTTCGGCTGTCGTGGATCAGCCCGCTCAGATCGTTCTATCTGTTCATCGGCGCCGACAGTGCGCTGACCCGGTCGTTCGATCCCGAGTCGCTCTCCGAGCTTTTCGTGCGCGGCGACCTGCGACCCTGCAAGACTTGAGGGTCGACGTCCTTCGCGGCAAACGGATCAGGCAAGCGGCATGGCTTCGGGGCTGTCCGGCAGGGCCGGTGTCTGGCGCGGCGTGATGCGATGACCGATGAAGGCGGGTCGATTCGCATGACCGAGCAGCAACGGCAGCAGCTCGCGCGCGTGCACGACGCCGAACCAGCCGTCTCGCATCGGCCGCTCGCCGAATTCGACGACGGCATCGGCACGCACGGTCGGACCGACCAGAAGCAAGGGAGTGGGATCGGCGGTGTGCAGCACGCCATCGACCGACGGCGACGCGTGATCTCCGGTGATGGCCACGATCGCGCGATCGGCCAATGCCTCGAGTCCGGCGAGGCCCGGGTCGAGCGCTTCGAGTACCTCGAGCTTGGCCATCGGCTCCTTGGTGTGCCCAGCCTCGTCGGTCGCCTTGATATGCACATGCACGAAACGCGCGCCATCGTCTATCAGTTGGCAAGCGACGTCGATGCGCTCGGTGATGTCTGCGGCGTGGTCGGCGGCGATCCCCGCAGCGTTCCCCGCGGCGTTCCCACCACGCGGCGGCACGTGCCTCTGCCTCATCCCGAGTAGACCGGCGATTCCGCGGTACATCCGTGTGCTCGTCACCGCCGCTCCCGTCACGCCGGTCTGCTCGACGAAATCGGGTATCGGCTCGCGAGCCCCTGTCCATTTGGTGGTGAGGACATCGAGGGCGGGCTGGTTCGCGTGGGAGCGTGATCGATTCACGGCGCTGCCCCGAAGAACCTCGCGAGCTTCGAGTAGAAACGTGTTCATCGCTTCGGCGAGGCGATTCGCCGACGGGTCGATCGCACGCACGCGCAGCCAGGGATGAAGGCTCTCGAAGAAAGGGTCCGAGTCCGTCACGTTTGCCTCACCATGATCGGTGAACAGCAGCAAGGCTTCGCCTCGACCGAGCGGATGGAGCTGCACCGCATGTTTCGCGAGGACCGGTCCCAGCTCCGCGAGCAACGCGGCTACGTCCGCCTGGTCGTTGGCCGCGGCGCGCCCGGTGATGCGCAGGCGACCATCCACTTCCTGCGAGGTACGCAAGGCAGCGAATGTGGTTGCCACACCGAACGGCAAATCCAGACCGGCGCCAATTCCTTCCAGAATCGCACGACCCGGGAAAGGCACATCGGAATAGCCGAACATCGCCCAGTGCGCGACTTCCGATGACGGCGCACGGCCCCAGCCGAACGGGATGTGCCAGCCCGAGGCGCCGCGTCGGGTGAGCCGATCGAGTACCGGGGTGTGGGCCGCTTCCGATGGTGTGCGGCCACCGAGTTCCGGGATGGCGCGATCACCGAGCCCGTCGAGGATGACCAGCACCACGGGCAAACGGTCGTCCTCGATGCCGGGTTGATCCTCGCCATAGCCGATCGGTTTCACGTCTGTTTTCCTATCGGCGCGCGGCGAAGCAACTCGTCTAGCAGAGCAACGGTGGCGGCAGGCACGAGCGGCTGCCAACTGTCGTCTCCGGCATGCATGCGCGCACGGATGTCGCCGGCCGACACGCGGTTCGAGCAATCACCGTCGAGCAAGCTCACGGCATAACCCGCTTGTTCGAACCACCTCGCTTTCTGCCGCTCCCATTCGCTGTACGCACGCACGAACTGACGCGCCGACAACGGCACGAACTGCGGCCACAACGCGGGTCGGGTGAGATCGAACGGCACGATCGTGATGCGCTCGGGCCAGCCTCGTTCTCGCACGGCCGCCTCGATCAAACGGACCCGCTCGAAATAGGTGAACGGATTTGCGGACGCGGTGTGTCGGTGAGCCGAGGTCGATTCTTCATGGCGGGCTTCGGTGTGTGGGTTGGTCAATGCCACGAGCAGATGCCGGCACTGCGCGAGCGCGATCTCGAAGAGCGTGAGGTGCTGCTCATGGATGGGCTGGAAGCGGCCGGTCACGCAGCCGAGCGCAATCATCGTGCGCGTTGCTCCTGTGATTTCCGGAACACGCCCCGTCCGATCGCGTTCATCTGGATCTCCGACGTGCCGGCCGGTATCCGCAGGTTGCGCGCGATGCGAAACAGTTTCTCTTCAGGCGACCCGAGACGCAGGCCGGTTGCGCCATGCACTTGCACCGCGTTGTCGGCGACCCGATAGAACGCTTCATCGTTGATCAGCTTGATCAGGCTAACGAGGCGCGGCACGTCGTGATGCAACGGCTTCCTGAACGGGCCGAGCCGGTCGAGCTCGGCCTGCGCAACCAGCGACGTTGCCCGCGCCTGGTAGACATCCAGGTCCATGCGCGCGATCAGATGCTGCACGGCCTGGTAGTCCGCGATCGGCTTTCCCCCGGACGTGCGCCGTTGCGAATAGTCCACCGCACGATCGAGCAGCCATTGTCCCCAACCCGCGCACATGCCGCCGCGACAGACACGGCGCCAGTTGATGCACGACATGGCCAGAGCGAACCCATCGCCGACCTCGCCGATCACGTTCTCTGCCGGCACGCGAACATCGTCGAGTTCGAGTTCGCCGGTCAGGCCGTCGTCGATCATCGTGGGAATGTCGACGCCGTGACGAAAGCCCGGCGTCTTCGTGTCGACCAGGAACATCGTCAACGACCTGGTGTGCGCTCCAGGTTCAGTGACCGCGACCAGCAAGACGACATCGGCGAAGTGCGCGTTGGTGATCCAGGCCTTGCGTCCGTTGATGATCCAGCCGTCGCCATCGCGTTTCGCATGGGTCTTCATCCCGAGCACGTCGGATCCCGTGCCGGGTTCGGTGTTTGCGAATGCGAGCGTGAGTTGACCCTTGATCAGCGGCGTCAGATATTTCTCGCGCAGTGCAGGGGCGATGTGCTCGCAGGCCGGGTAGGGTCCTTCGGTCCACGCCAATGCGGCAAGACCAAGTCCCAGGCCGGACCGGCGATAGACGAACTCCTCGACGTAATGCATTTCGACGCGACCGAACCCGCCGCCGCCGAACTCGGCTGCGATGTGCGGCGCATACAGTCCTCGTGCGCCGGCGCGTCGCTGTACTTCGCGCCTGGCCTCCCACACGGTGGGATGCATGCGGCCGGCTTCGTCCTTGTGCGGCTGCCAGGGGCTGCCGACTCCTTTGGCCGCAAGCGCCTTCTCGAGCGGCGCAACCTCTTCGTCGAGGAATCGCTGGAAGCGCCCGGTGTAGTCGCGGACCCGATCGCTCGGGGCTATGGTCGATGCCGTCTCGGTCATTGCGGTTCTCGGTTTTGATCGGTCAGTCCGGATTCTTGCAGATCATCGTGCCGAGCGATGGTGTTAGCATATTAACCAAACAGTCGTTTGTCTTTTTATATGCGCATCCTCGAACGGCCAAAGAGATTGAATCGGGATCGGCTCGACGCCAAACGCGTGCAGGGTTCCATGGTCGATCACGCGGCCAAGGGCTTGCCTCGTCGTCACAACCGTCTGCCTCAATTGCTCGACGAAGCGGCGAACGCGTTCGCGAGGCGCGGCTATGCCGGCGCATCGCTGCGAGAAATCGTGCAACCGATCGGCATGCTGCCCGGCTCCATCTACTACCACTTTCCGACCAAGGACGACTTGCTGGTGGCCGTGTACCGGGAAGGCGTCAACCGCATCTCGGAAAAGGTCGATGCGGCGATCCAGCGGCGACACGAACCGTGGGCTCGTCTCGAGGCGGCGTGCATTGCACACCTGACCGCATTGCTCGACAGCACCGATTATTCGCAGGTCGTGATTCGCGTACGGCCTGGCGATGCGCCGCCGGTTGCCGCGCAACTGGTCGCATTGCGCAATTCGTATGAAAGCCGTTTTGAATCGCTGGTGGCCGAGTTGCCCTTGCCCAAGTCCGTGGCGAAGCGCGACGTGCGCCTGTTGCTGATGGGTGCGCTGAACTGGACGCAGACCTGGTTTTCCGAAACCGGACCACTCACACCCGCTGACATTGCGCGGCGCTTCATCCGCCTGCTCAAGATGAACCTGGCCGCAGCCTGAGGAGTCGCGATGATCACGAATCCATTTCGCCCCCGCGTGCTGGTGACCAAGATCGGACTCGACGGACACGATCGCGGCAGCCGCATCGTGGCCGCCGCATGCCGCGATGCCGGCATGGAAGTGATCTATACGCCGCCCTGGCAGAGCGTGGATGCGGTGACCAAGCTCGCGCTCGAAGAGGGCGTCGATGTGATCGGAATCTCATCGCTCGCGACCGATCATCTGATCGTCCCGAAGCTCATGACGGCGCTGCGCAACGCGGGCTTGGCCAGCGTGCGCGTCGTCGTCGGCGGCATCGTGCCCGACAACGAAGAGCGTGCTTTGCTCGAGTGCGGAGTGAAGGAGGTCTTTCATCCGGGAAGCACGCTACCCATGATCACGGAACGCATACGCGAATACGCGAGGCAGGCGCGATCCGAGGCGAACGCAGCCCTGACCGCAGGAGACTGACATGAACAAACCACTGGACCAGCAACTCGTACAGAACCTCGGGTCGACGCCGGCACGCGAAGAGTGGGAGCGCGAGTATCGCGAAGCGATCGGCAGCAAGGACCGCGCGGTCGAAAACGTTTCGGGAATTGCCATCAAGCCGCTTTACACGACGCGAGACTGGATGCAATACGGGTCGGTCGATCCGCTCGGTTATCCGGGACAGGCCGACTACACGCGCGGCATTTACGCGACCATGCATCGCGGCCGCACGTGGACGCAGCGGCAACTGGTCGGGCTGGGAACGCCGGTCGACTACAACCAGCGTCTGCTCGAACTGATGAAGAACGGCACGACCGCCGTCTCCCTGATCCCGTGCAACTCGGTCTATCGCGGCTACGACATGGATGCGGTCGACATCGAGTTGCTCGGCACCTGCGGCGTCGTGATCAACAACGTCGAGCAGATGGAACGCAGCCTCGAAGGTGTCGACGTCGGAAAAATTTCGTGCGCGATGAACGATCCGTCGCCGTTCACGCTGCTCGCCTTCATGCTGATCGCGGCCGAGCGTCGCGGCATCGCGTGGGGCTCGATCACGGGGACTTCGAATCAGAGCGACTATCTGTCGCACTATGTCGCGAACCACATGTTCTATCGGCTCTCGCTGCCAGGTTCGCGGCGCGTACTGCTCGATCACATCGCCTATTGCAACCAGCACGTGCCGCGCTGGAATCCGATGTCGGTGGTCGGCCAGCACATGCAGCAAGCCGGGGCGACGCCTGCCGAAGCGATGGCGTTCACGCTGTCGACCGCGATCCAGAATGCCGAAGACTGCATCGCGCGCGGCATGGCGCCCGACGACATCCTGCCGCGCTTCACGTTCTTCTTCGACATCTCGCTCAACTTCTTCGAGGAGGTCGCGAAATTCCGCGCGGGCCGCCGCATCTGGGCGCGCATCGCGCGTGATCGGTTGGGCGCAAAAGACCCGCGCTCGTGGCGCTTCAAGTTCCACGCTCAGACCTCGGGCGTCGACCTCACGCGCCAGCAGCCGCTCAACAACATCGCGCGCGTCACGGTTCAGGCGCTCGCGGGAATCTTCGGCGGCCTGCAGTCGCTGCATACCGACGCTTACGACGAGGCGTTGGCTACCCCCAGCGAATTCGGCGCGCGCATCGCGGTCGCGACACAAAACATCCTGCGCGAGGAAGCGCACCTGACCGACGTGATCGATCCGCTCGGCGGCTCGTTCTACGTCGAGGCACTGACCGATCAGATGGAAGAAAAGATCGAGGCCATCATCAAGACCGTGGCCGATGCCGGAGGGATGTACAAGGCGGTCGAGAGCGGGCTCGTGCAGCGCATGATCGGCGCGTCGGCGATGTGTCACCAGCATCGCATCGACTCGGGCGAGCAGATCGTGGTGGGCGTCAATGCCTATCGGGTTGACGAAGACGCGAGCGCGCGGCCGTTCATCGAGCGGCCCGATCCGGCTTCGATGAAAGCGTATGTGAAGCAGTTCGTCGAGTGCAAAGCTGCACGCTCGAGCGCCGAGGTGAATCGCGCGCTCGATCAACTCACGCGCGCCGCGAATGATCCATCGGAGAATCTTTTCGGCGCGGTCGTCGATGCGGCGCGCGCGGGCCTCACGCATGGAGAAATCTGCGAGTGCATGCGCCGCGACCTGGGCTTCGGTCAGCCGCTGACCTTGATCTGATGCTGCGTGATCCGATGTCGTCGAACCTCGCGTCGCCGCGTTTGGAGTCGCCGGGTTCGGAGGCGGTCGGTGCGCCGCTTTCGCATCCGCTGGTCTTGCGCGCGGTGGCCGGCGAGCGGCTCGCACTCGCCCGTCTGTTGACGCTGATCGACGACGGCGAAGCCGGCAGCGGAGGCGACAGCCGAGCCTACAACGACTCGGCGGCAAGCGCGGTCGCCGCATACTCCGCTGCGCGCGCCGACCCGGCGCTGGTCGTCGGTATCACGGGCGTGCCGGGCGGCGGCAAGTCGACGCTTGTCAACGCGTTGCTCGGCGTGTGGTTACTGCGAGGTCACAAGGTCGCGGTCATCGCGATCGATCCGTCCAGTCCGATCAGCGGCGGCGCAGCCCTGGGCGATCGCATCCGCATGGGCGAGCACGGCGCGCATCCGAACGTCTTCATCCGCTCGTTCTCGGCGCGGGGCGCGGTCGGCGGCTTGTCGCTCACGACGCGCGCCGCGGTCGATTGCTTCGATGCTGCGGGGTTCGACCGGATCGTCGTCGAGACCGTCGGTGCGGGCCAGTCCGAAACCGACATCGTGTCGATCGCCGACACCAGAGTCGTGGTGTGTCCGCCGGGCCTCGGCGATGACGTGCAGGCGCTCAAGGCGGGCATCCTCGAAATCGCCGACGTGCT
>JBBSEF010000033.1:0-29871 GCA_038240015.1 Burkholderiales bacterium | reverse complement strand
TCGGCCGTGCTGATCACCTACAACACGGGCGAGCAGCTCGCGCCCTGTCTTCGTTCTCTCGCCTTCGCCGACGAGATCGTCGTGGTCGATTCGGGCAGCGACGACGCGACGCGCGACGTCGCGAGACAACACGGTGCGCGCGTGATCGAGGAAGCGTGGCGCGGCTTCGGCCCTCAAAAGCGATTCGCCGTATCGCAGGCGCTACACGACTGGGTGTTGTGCGTCGACGCCGACGAAGAAGTTTCTCCCGCGCTTGCAGAAGCGATCGCTGCGACTCTTGCGAATCCGCGGCATGCCGCATGGCGCATGCCGCGTTCGAACCGCTTCATGGGCCGCTACCTTCGCCACGGCGAAGGCTTCCCCGACTGGAGTCTGCGCCTCTTCGACAGGCGTCATGCGCAATGGAGCGACGACGCCGTACACGAGAAGGTCGTCAGCGACGGTCCCGTCGGCCGCCTACCCGAGCGCGCCGTGCTGATGCATCACTCGGCCGAGAGTCTCGCGAGCTATCTCGACAAGCAGAACCGCTACACCGGCCTTCAGGCCGAAGCGCTGTATCGCGCCGGCGCGCGCGCGGATGTCTGGCAATTGCTGCTCTCGCCCGCGCTGCGCTTCATCAAGTTCTATCTCGTGCGGCTCGGTTTTCTCGACGGGCTGCCGGGGCTGGTGCACATCGCGATCGGCTGCTTCAACAGCTTTGCGAAGTATGCGAAGTTGCGCGCGATGCAGATCGACGCGCACGCGGATGCGCACGACCATGCGCACAACGACGCTCACGCCCGCGCTTGCGGCAATGTCGGGCTTGCGGCGCGTTCGGAAGAGATCGATGCGAACGATGGTCATCAATTTGGAGAGCCGCGTTGAACGTTCTTGTCACCGGCTGCGCCGGCTTCATCGGTTTCTTCGCGTCGCAGAAACTTCTCGCACGCGGAGATCGAGTCGTCGGCATCGACAACCTCAACGACTACTACGACGTACGCTTGAAGAGCGATCGGCTGATGCAACTCCAGGCAAAAAGCGATTTTCAATTCGAGCAGATCGATATCGCCGACGCGGCCGCGATCACGCATCTGTTCGAGCATCAGCGCTTCGACGCGGTGCTGCATCTCGCTGCGCAGGCCGGCGTGCGCTACTCGCTCGTCAATCCCGCGGCTTACACGCACAGCAATCTGGAAGGCTTCGCCAACGTGATCGAGGCATGTCGTCGCAACGGTGTGAAGCACCTTGTCTACGCGAGTTCGTCGTCGGTCTATGGCGGCAACCGCAAGTTGCCCTTTGCCGAAACCGATGCGGTCGATCATCCGGTGAGTTTCTACGCGGCGACCAAGAAGGCCAACGAATTGACGGCGCACAGCTACAGCCATCTGTTCGGCTTGCCGACCACGGGGCTGCGCTACTTCACCGTGTACGGGCCATGGGGACGCCCCGACATGAGTCCGATGCTGTTCGCGCGCGCGATCATGGAAGGTCGGGCTATCGAGGTCTTCAACCATGGCGACATGACGCGCGACTTCACCTACGTTGACGACATCGTCGAAGGCACGATCCGCGTACTCGACCGACCCGCCGCGCCCGACCCCGCATTCGATGCGCACGCACCTGATGCGGCCACCAGCAGCGGTCCATGGCGCGTGTACAACATCGGCAATCACCAGTCGGTGAACTTGCTGACGTATATCGAGACGCTCGAACGCATGCTCGGCAAGTCCACAGAAAAAATCATGCGGCCGATGCAGGACGGCGACGTGAAGGACACGTATGCCGATACATCGAGGCTGCGCGCGGCTGTGGGCTTCGCGCCGTCAACGACGCTGGACGAGGGGCTCGCGCGATTTGCGGCGTGGTTCAAGAGTTATTACGGGCACTGAACCGGCTGCCTGGATCCGGTTAGAACGGCAACGACGCACCCGGCTTGACGCTTTGAAGCACACGCCGAAAGTCCTTCTGAATCCGCGCCAGACCTTCGTCGGTGTCGGACTCGAAGCGCAGCACGATCACCGGCGTCGTGTTCGACGAGCGCGCGAGTCCGAAGCCATCTGAATATTCGACGCGCAAGCCATCGATCATCGAGACCGATTCAGCGCCCTCGAACTTCGCTTCCTTCTGCAGCCGATCGATCAGCGTGAAGTTTTCGCCTTCGGCCAACTTCCATTGCAGCTCGGGTGTCGAGATCGCGTCGGGCAACGCGTTGAGCAAGTCCGACGGATTCCTGCCGCTCGCCTTGGCCTTGGTAAGAATTTCGATCAACCTTGCGCCCGCATACAGGCCGTCGTCGAAGCCATACCAGCGATCCTTGAAGAAGATGTGCCCGCTCATTTCTCCGCCGAGCGGCGCCCCGGTTTCCTTCAACTTCGCCTTGATCAGCGAGTGTCCGGTCTTCCACATCAACGCACGACCGCCGTGTTCCTCGACCCAGGGCGCCACGTTGCGCGTGCACTTCACGTCGTAAATGATCTCGCCGCCCGGGTGACGTGTCAGCACATCTTCGGCAAACAGCATCAGTTGGCGATCGGGGAAAATGATTTGCCCGTCCTTCGTCACCACGCCGAGGCGATCGCCGTCGCCATCGAATGCGAGGCCGATCTCGGTATCGGTGGTCGCGAGATGGTCGATGAGGTCTTGCAGATTCTCGGGATGCGCGGGGTCCGGATGATGATTCGGGAACGTGCCATCGACTTCGCAGAACAGTTCGACGACTTCGCAACCCATCTTTCGATAGAGCGTCGGAGCGAACGCGCCGGCCACGCCGTTGCCGCAATCGACCGCGATCTTGAGCGGTGATGACATCTTCACGTCGCCGATGATGCGAGCGTAGTAGGCCTCACCGATGTCGTGCGTCGAGTACGAACCCGAACCACACTCGAAGCGGTTCTCGACGATGCGCCGATAAAGCGTCTGGATGCGCTCTCCGAAAATGGCGTCTCCAGCGACGACCATCTTGAGACCGTTGTACTCGGGGGGGTTGTGGCTGCCGGTCACCATCACGCCGCACTGCGTGCCGAGTTCGACGGCGGCGAAATAGACCATCGGCGTGGCCACCATCCCGAGGTCGATCACGTCCAGACCTGCGGACCGGATGCCCTCGGCGAGCGCTCGCGCGAATTCGGGTCCCGAAAGCCGTCCGTCTCGGCCGATCACGAAGGCTTTCTGACCCAAGGCCCCGGCCTCCGATGCCACAGCGCGCCCGACATCCCTCACCACATCTGCAGTCAATGTGCGGCTGACCACCCCGCGGATATCGTAGGCTTTGAAGATAGATTGTTCGATCATGCGCAATAACTTTGTGCCAAATTGTTGCAGTACGGAAAACACCAGCGGCGTTTGATAGAATGTGGGATCAGTTTATCAGCGCCTCCGGCGACCTTTCGCGGGCCTCGACGCGCGCCGGTTCAGAATCCGAAAGTCCCCGCCTCAAGCCATTTTGCGGGCTCGACCGGACACCGCAGACAAGACCCATATGATTGAACAAAAAATACTCGTTACAGGCGGTGCGGGTTTCATCGGCTCCAACTTTGTCCTCGGCTGGTTGTCCCTGGGGAAAAGTGCGGTCGTCAATGTCGATAAGTTGACCTATGCCGGAAATGCCGAAAATCTGGAGCAGGAAGCCGGCAATCCGGAGCACATCCTGATTCGCGCAGATATCTGCGACCAGACAGCGATGACGGCTTTGCTGGAAGAGCATCGACCTTCTGCAATTGTCCACTTCGCGGCCGAAAGCCACGTTGATCGCTCAATTGTCGGGCCTGGTGCATTCATTGAAACCAACGTGGTCGGCACGTTCACATTGCTGGAGGCCACACGCGTCTATTGGAGCAAACTTGGACCCAACGAGCGGGACCAGTTTCGATTTCTGCATGTTTCAACCGATGAAGTCTATGGTTCGCTCAACGAGGGCGATGCGCCTTTTTTGGAGACGACGGCATATGCCCCGAACAGTCCATATTCCGCTTCAAAGGCGGGATCTGACCATCTGGTCCGCGCCTATCACCACACCTACGGACTTCCCGTACTGACCACCAATTGCTCGAATAACTACGGTCCCTATCAGTTTCCCGAAAAGCTGATTCCCCTGATGATTTCCAATGCGATCGAGGGGAAACCGTTGCCCGTTTATGGCGACGGGAAAAATGTGCGGGATTGGTTATATGTCGGTGATCACTGCGTTGCAATTCAACGAGTTTTATCTGATGGTGAACCCGGTCAGGTTTACAACATCGGTGGATGGAACGAAAAAACCAATCTCGAAGTAATAGAGACTCTTTGTTTGCATCTCGATGCCATGCGGCCGAAATCATCGGGGCGTTATCTCGATCAGATTCAATATGTCAAGGATAGGCCGGGACACGATCGCCGTTATGCGATCGACGCGACGAAGATGGAACGAGAACTCGGTTGGCGTCCCGAAGAAACATTCGAGACGGGCCTGGAAAAGACTCTTCGCTGGTATCTCGATCATCCCGAATGGATCGCGCACGTCAAGAATGGCAGTTATCGCGATTGGATTTCCGCACAATATGGCGCCGAGGTGGCCGAATGAGTTCGGTCCCGCGCAAGGGAATCATCCTTGCCGGAGGATCTGGAACGCGGCTTTACCCGATCACCCGTTCGGTCTCCAAGCAACTGCTCCCGGTCTACGACAAGCCGATGGTGTACTACCCGTTGTCGGTGCTGATGCTGGCCGGCATCCGCGAAATCCTGGTAATTTCGACGCCGATGGATACACCGCGCTTTGCCGACCTGCTCGGGGACGGCTCGCAATGGGGATTGCGCATCGACTACGCGGTGCAGGCCTCTCCGGACGGACTTGCACAAGCGTTTCTGATTGGCGAGCGCTTCCTCGCGCGCCAGCCTTCGGCGTTGATTCTTGGCGACAACATTTTTCACGGCCACGACCTGCCTGACCTCGCGCGGCGCGCCTCGGCACGGGCGACGGGCGCGACCGTCTTCGCCTATCACGTCAACGACCCCGAACGTTACGGCGTCGTCGAGTTCGACGACGACAATCGCGCCATCAGCCTCGAGGAAAAGCCCCAAGCTCCGCGCTCGAGCTACGCCGTAACCGGCCTCTATTTTTACGACGAGTCCGTCGTCGACGTGGCGCGTGGCATCAGACCGTCGGCGCGTGGTGAACTCGAAATCACCGATGTCAACAAGCACTATCTGGAGCGCAACGCCCTGTCCGTCGAAATCATGGGACGTGGTATGGCTTGGCTCGACACCGGTACGCACGAGTCGCTGCTACAGGCAGCGCAATTCATCGAGACGATAGAGAAGCGCCAGGGCTTGAAAGTCGCGTGCCCAGAAGAGATCGCCTACCGAAGCGGCTGGATCGACTCGACTCAGGTCGAAGCGCTTGCCGCTCCGTTGACCAAAAACGCGTACGGTCAGTACCTCTTGCGCATGTTGCGCGAGCGCGTCATGCCCGGGGATCGCTGAGTTCATGCAAGCCATCGCAACCGACATCGCCGATGTGCTGATACTTGAGCCGAGAGTTTTCGGCGACGAGCGCGGATTTTTTTTCGAAAGTTTCAACGCACGCATGTTTCGCGACGCGACCGGACTCGACCGCGAATTCGTGCAGGACAACCATTCGCGTTCGGACAGAAATGTTTTGCGAGGCCTGCACTATCAGTTGCAACATCCGCAGGGGAAACTGGTCCGCGTGGTGGACGGCGCCGTGTTCGATGTCGCAGTCGATTTACGGCGAAATTCGGCAACGTTCGGGAAATGGACCGGCGTGCTTCTGTCGGCCGAAAACAAGCGCCAGCTATGGGTGCCCGAAGGCTTCGCGCATGGCTTTGTGGTGCTCTCCGACACCGCCGACTTTCTCTACAAGACCACCGACTACTGGCGCTCCGAAGACGAACACACCATCGTCTGGAATGACGCCGACCTCGGCATCGCGTGGCCACAACCCGGCGAGCCGGCGGTATCGAAAAAAGACGCCGTAGGAACGCCTTTCAAGGACGCCAAGGTGTTTGCGTGAGAATCATAGTCACCGGCGCCAACGGTCAGCTCGGTTGGGAACTGGTGCGCAGCCTTTCACCTCTGGGTGAAGTCGTTGCACTGACGCGCAGCGATCTCGACCTCGCGCAACTGGACACGATTGCGCCGACGCTTCGCGCCTTGCGACCGGATGTGATTGTCAACGCGGCCGCCTACACTGCGGTCGACCGCGCTGAAGAGGATGAGGCGCTGGCATCGCGCATCAACGGCGAGGCGGTCGGCATACTGGCCGGCGAGGCGGCGCAAGGCGGCGCGATGCTGGTCCACTATTCGACGGACTATGTATTCGACGGACAAAAAATTGCGCCCTACACGGAAAACGATCCGGTCGCGCCGCTGAACGCTTACGGCCGAAGCAAGTTGCAGGGCGAACAGGCGGTTCAGCAGTCGTCGGCCTCGTGGCTGATTTTCCGCACGACTTGGGTGTATGGTGCGCGCGGAAAGAACTTTCTGCGCACGATATTGCGGCTCGCAGGCGAATGCGAAATGTTGCGCATCGTTGCAGATCAACACGGCGCGCCGACTGGCGCAAGGCTGATCGCGGAGATGACTGCGCATGCGCTACGCGTCGCCCGATTGGAACAGCGACGCGGAAGTTTTGTGTCTGGCCTCTATCATTTGAGCGCGGCGGGGGAAACGACTTGGCATGGTTTTGCGTCGGCGATTGTAGAAGGCTTGCGCGAACTTGACGCAAGCGATGCCGTGAAGACGAAAACGATAGCGGCGATTAGGTCGGAGGAATATCCCGCCCCTGCTTTGCGTCCGAAAAATTCATTACTCGATAACACCAGGCTGATCGAGCGTTTTGAATTCTACCGGCCAGATTGGCGAGAAACGCTGAACCTCACGCTAGACGAAGCACGCGCGCTCCGAGGTGTCGGCGGTTAGCCGGTCGTACTTTCGGTTCCCGTCCGTCTGTACAGCAAACGTAACGCAGAGAAAATTGAATAGACGCGTCATCCACGCAGCCAAAAATCGATGACATCGCTCATTCGTCCACATCCCCTACTTCGCTTGCATACGCTGCGTATCAACTGGCATTTGATCGGGCAGTTGACCCGCCGCGATGTGTCTGCGAAATACCGCGGTTCGCTGTTCGGCCTTGCCTGGTCGTTCATTACTCCTCTGTTGATGCTGTGCGTTTATGCGTTCGTGTTTTCTTTCATCTTCAAAGCGCGCTGGGGCAATCGCGCCAATGAGAATCAACTCGACTTCGCGCTATTGCTTTTTATCGGCCTGCTGATCCACGGTTTTCTTTCCGAATGCCTGACGCGCGCCCCGCTCCTGATCGTGCAACATGCAAACTACGTCAAGAAAGTCGTCTTTCCGCTCGAGGTCCTTCCGGTTTCCGCGATGCTGAGCGCACTGACGCAATTTTGCATCGGCAGCGCGATCATGCTCGTCTTCGTCGCGGTCGCTCACGACGGCCTGCCGTTCACAGTGCTGTTCTATCCGCTCGTGATCGCGCCGTTCGTCGTGTTGATGCTCGGAGTCGTGTGGGTCATATCGTCACTCGGCGTCTTCGTTCGCGATCTCGCGCAGGCGACCGGATTGTTTTCGACTATCCTGATGTTTCTTTCCCCGGTGTTCTACCCGATCACTGCGTTGCCCGAACAGTGGCGGCCTTTGTTTCAACTCAATCCGTTGACGTTCATCATCGAGGAGGCGCGCGCCGTCGTGTTCTGGGGGCAGGCGCCGAACTGGACAGGCCTTGTGTTTTATTTCGCCGTCGCGACGCTGGTTTGCGGCCTGGGGTTGGCCTGGTTTCAGCGCACCCGTCACGCGTTCGCTGATGTCCTATGAGCGCGCTGCCCGACATCGGCCTTGTCAAGGACCCGCCTGCCTTCGCGATCAGAGCGCAGGCAATCGGCAAGAGCTATCGCATGTACGCGCGTCCGGAACACCGCCTCGCTCAATTTTTCATCGGCCGCCGCAGCAAGCGCGCGTTGTATCGCGAACACTGGGCGCTTCGCGAAGTTTCTTTCGACGTCGCGCGCGGTGAGACCGTTGGCATCATAGGCCGCAACGGCTCCGGCAAATCGACGTTGTTGCAGATTCTGTGCGGCACTCTCGGCGCCAGCGAAGGAAGCGCCCAAATACGCGGTCGTGTAGCCGCGTTACTCGAACTGGGTGCGGGGTTCGACCCGGAGTTCAGCGGCCGGGAGAACGTCTATCTCGCCGCAGCCTTGTACGGGCTTACGCGGACTCAGACCACCGCAAAGTTCGCTGCGATCGAGGCCTTCGCTGAAATCGGCGAATACATCGATCAGCCAGTCAAGACCTATTCGAGCGGCATGTATGTGCGGCTCGCATTCTCGATCATCGCCAATGTCGATGCCGATGTGCTGGTGGTTGACGAGGCACTCGCGGTGGGGGACATCTTCTTCACGCAAAAATGCATGCGCTTTCTCAACGAATTCAGGAAGCTCGGAACGGTGCTATTCGTCAGCCACGATGCCGCGTCAGTCATTGCATTATGCGATCGAGTGATCTGGTTGCAGAATGGTCGCGTCGGCATGATCGGCGATGCGAAAGAAGTTCTCGAGCAATATACGCAGGAAGCGTTTTCGCGGACCGCGTCGTCGAGTTTGCCGGAATATGCGATCGAGGATCCCTTGCCCGATGCGATCGACATTGCGGACGAAGCGCCGATTGTGGCGGAGCCATTGCCGGCGGTGTTGTCAACAACGCCGATACCGACAGTTTCGGAACAGATCCTCAACACGCGGTCCTTCGGCTCAGGCGGCGCCGAGATCATGAGCGCCTCGCTGATGCGCGAAGACGGCAACTCTTTGAGAGTGCTTTACGAGGCGCAGCGCGCGACGATTCGATTCGCTATCCGCGTTCACCGATCGTTCAGCCATCCGATCGCCGGCTTTCTAATCAAGAATCGATTGGGGCAAAATCTGTTCGGCAACAATACCTCTGTGCTGTCGAGCAGCGTGCCGGTCAAGTTGGAGCCGGGCGGTGAAATTGCGGTCGAGTTCCAGATCGAATTGCCTGCCTTGTCGCCGGGTGACTATACGATTGCGGTCGCTATCGGAGAGGGCAACCATGCCGATCCGCTGATCCATCACTGGATACATGACGCGATCGCGTTCCGTTCCGAATGCGCCGGCCTGTCCGGCATGGTCGAGATTGCAGTATTACGTGCCGAAATCCGTCAACAGCACGCAACGCAAACACGCGCCGATTTCTGTCAACCGGCAATCGCCCATGGATAAGTCTTTTGATCCGATGTCGTACCCGCAGGCTTTCATGGTGCCGAAGTGGCTGTCCGACATGCCGCACTGGCATCGCCACATTCCGTTCGCTGCGGCGCTGGTCGGCATACTCGATCCGCACGTGTACGTCGAGCTGGGCGCGTTCAAAGGCGATTCGTATGCGGCCATTTGTCAGGCCGTAGATGAACTCGACCTGCGCGCGCGCTGCTATGCGGTGGACACATGGCGCGGCGACGGCCACGTCGGCGTGTATTCGGACGAAATCTACCTCGCGTTATCGCGCTTCAACACGATCAACTTCAGCCGCTTCTCGACCTTGATGCGCATGAGTTTCGACGAGGCGCTCGGACATTTCTCCGACGGGAGCATCGATCTACTGCATATCGATGGCTTTCATACCGAAGAAGCGGTGGCGCACGATTTTGAAACGTGGAAGGACAAGCTGAGCGACAGGTCGATCGTACTTTTTCACGATATCAATTCGCGCCTACCCGACTTCGGCGCGTGGAAAGTGTGGGAGCGCTTGTCCGCCATTTATCCGCATTTCGAATTTCCTTATGGCCACGGACTCGGAGTGCTCGGCACGGGAACCAAATTTCCTGCGGCCATCAAGGCACTCTTCGAGGCCAGCCAGGCGCAACGTCTCCAGATCGTGCGCTTCTACCACGCGCTCGGTGAGCGAGTTTACTTTCTTGGCCAAACGAAAAACGCCGCGGGATCGCTTCCTCCCGAGGTCGTTCAACGCGAGTTGCTCACTGCCGGCGTAGCGGAACTCGCGGCGCGTTATGGCCACGCCGAAAGCGAGCGCAAGCGCATCGAGAACGCGCTTGGCGCTGAAGCAGAAGAACGCCGACGTCTCGAAGCAAGAGGCGTGACTCTCGATACCGAGCGCGCACGACTCGAAAGTCAAGTCGTCGAACTCGACTTGCGTTGTGACCGTCTGGATACTGCCGAACAAGAACGTCAGCGCCTCGACGCCAAAGCGAACGCCCTCGACATCGAGCGCCTGAGGCTTGAAAGCCAGGTCGTCGAACTCGACTTGCGTTGTGCCCATCTGGATACTGCCGAACAAGAACGTCAGCGCCTCGACGCCAAAGCGAACGCCCTCGACATCGAGCGCCTGAGGCTTGAAAGCCAGGTCGTCGAACTCGACCGACGTCGCGCGCGACTGGAAACGCAGGTTGTGCAAATCAACCAGGCGTGGACCAAAGAACAGCAAGATCGTGGCGGGGACAGTAACCGGGCGCTGCAGAATGCGCAGCGCGCGGCCGCCATCAATGCGCAATTGCGTGACGACCTCGACAGGGCCGTGCGCTCGCTACGGACGGTCCAAAACGAATGCGACAGGCTCAACGAGCGCCTGGTCGTTCTCGATGACGATGTCAATGCGCTCAGCCGGCAAGGCAATGCGTTGCGCGAGACGATCGCGGAAATTTACGGCTCTCGCTCGTGGCGCGTGACGCGCGGATTGCGGTGGATAGGACGCATCGCTCGCGGGACCACGACGAAGCCGGTCGTGGTGAAGGCCGAAGCGATGGCGCCAGGTGCGAGCCAGAGTTCCATTACCGATTCGCAAGTGAAAGCCATCGCGTTTTTGTTGCCGCAATTTCATCCGATTGCCGAGAACGATGCGTGGTGGGGCAAAGGCTTCACCGAATGGCGCAACGTTGTCCAGGCGCGACCGAATTTCGTCGACCACGATCAGCCTCACCTGCCGGCCGACCTCGGCTTCTACGACCTGCGTGTCGCGCAGACGCGCGACGCTCAAGCAGAACTCGCCAAGCGCTACGGCATTCACGGATTTTGCTATTACTACTACTGGTTCAACGGCAAGCGTCTGCTGCATGAACCTCTTGACGCAATGCTCGAAAGCGGCAAGCCCGATTTCCCGTTTTGCGTGTGCTGGGCCAACGAAGGCTGGACCCGCACCTGGGACGGCGCCGAGAGCGACACGCTGATCGCGCAACATCATTCGATGGATGACAGTCGCAACTTCATCCGCGCCTTGTTTCGCTATTTCCGCGATCCTCGGTACATCCGCGTCGACGGCGCACCACTGTTGGCGGTCTATCGCGTCGGCCTGATCCCCGACATCCGCGCGACGGCTTCGATGTGGCGCGATGAATGCCGCGCCGCCGGGTTGGGTGAAATACACCTTGTCGCTGTGCAGGGCTTCGGCTTGATCGACAATCCAGGCGACTTTGGCTTCGATGCCGCGATCGAATTTCCTCCGCATGGCACCGATATGGCTTGGAACGTGAACCGGAGCTATGACGGAAAGATCGTCAATCCTGAATTCCGCGGACATATTGTCGACATCGACAAGGTGATTTCGGTTTCTCTCGATCGACCCGTACCGGATTACGTCCTATATCGCGGCGTCATGCCACGCTGGGACAATACCGCGCGGCGTCAGGACAATCCGCTGATTTTTTCCGGTACCACACCCGGCCGTTACGAGCGTTGGCTCAAAGCAATCGTCGATTATTCATGCCGTGTGCACGAAGATCCAGATCGCCGCCTGGTATTCATCAACGCGTGGAATGAATGGGCCGAAGGCGCGCATCTGGAACCCGATATCGCGTTTGGCCACGCCTATCTCGAAGCGACGAGGCGTGCCCTGAGCGCTCACCCGTCGTCGGACAACAGCGACTTTTCGCAACCTGATTCCCTCGACTCCGTGCCTGTTCCCGCCTCCTCGCAGATTGGTCCCAACGACGGTGTTCGCCTGAGCGCGCCGAAACGCACTTTTCTTTCGATTGCACATGCGCTCTACCGCGCTGTACCCATCGAGTCGCCGACAAAAATGCGGATCGCGCACGCCGGCTTTCAATATTTCGGCCCGCTGTTTCACGGTAGTGCCGCGTATGCAAACTGGCAAGCGCGCAACCTCCGTGCCTTGACTCCGCCGGTTCCGGTTCCGGTCCCGGTCCCAGCCGAGGTGCCCGGTACATCGCCCGAGGATCGTGCCCGGGCACTTGCGTTTCGATTTGATCCAGATCCAATCGTCTCGATCATTATTCCGGTCTTCAACAAGGTCGATTACACCTTGCAATGCCTCGCGTCGATTCAAAACAATCTTCCCGCAGTCTCGTTCGAAATCCTCATGGTGGACGATTGTTCCACCGACGCAACCGCTCATTTACTGGGCCTGGTGCAAGGCATACGCGTCATCAGAAATGAAATCAATCTGGGTTTTCTGACCAATTGCAACAACGCGGCGGCATCTTCGAAAGCGCAGTACCTGATGTTTCTCAATAACGATACGGAGGTGGCACCGCGTTGGCTGGACGAGCTCGTCGAAACGCTTGAGGGTGATCCGACCATTGGAATGGTCGGCTCGAAACTGCTATTCGCCGATGGCATGCTTCAGGAAGCTGGCGGCATCATCTGGAATGACGGCTCGGGATTGAATTACGGACGAGGCGACGACCCGCGCCGGCCCGAATACAATTACGTGCGCGACGTCGACTACTGTTCCGGGGCAAGCATTCTGATCGCCAGGAAATTGTTCGACCGGCTAGGCACATTCGACAAGCGCTATGCGCCCGCATACTACGAAGACACCGATCTCGCATTTGCGGTGAGAAAAGCCGGGCTGCGTGTCGTCTATCAACCATTCTCGGAAATCGTCCACCACGAAGGCATCACTTCCGGCACCGACCTCAACCGCGGAGTAAAAGCGTTTCAGGTCGTCAACCAGCACAAGTTTTTTGAAAAGTGGGCGCCCGTGTTGCGCACCTTCGGACGGCCCGGACAGAAGCTCGAGTTGGCCCGCGAGCGCCGCCGCACCAAGCATGCATTGGTCATCGATGTCGTCACCCCGCTCCCCGATCAGGATTCAGGCTCGATAGACACCCTGAATTACATGCGATTGCTGCTGGCACTCGAATACAAAGTGACCTTTCTGCCGGACCAGTTGCCGCATCACGGTCGCTATACCGAAGACTTGCAGCGGCTCGGCATCGAGACGCTCTACGAGCCCTACATCGAGAGCGGCAAGGCGTTTCTTGAAGGACACGGTGAACGGTTCGACCTGGTACTGCTTCACCGTGCCCCTTACGCAAGCAAGTACATCGACGACGTACGGCGCTGCTGTTCAAAGGCCGATATCATTTTCAACACCGTCGATCTGCACTTTCTGCGCGAAATGCGTCACGCCGAGCTGGAAGGCTCCAAGCTCCTATCGCGAATGGCCGAGTACACCAAGGCAATGGAAATTTCGGTCATGCAGCGCGCCGATGCGACGATCGTGATCAGCGAACAAGAACGCGAGCTGCTCCAATCCGAATGTCCGCGAGTGCGAACCTATGCGATTCCCTACGTGCGCGAGTTGGTCGGCGCGCGTCACGGCTTCGCGGCGCGCCGCGATATTGCATTTATCGGTGGTTTTCGCCACAAGCCCAACATCGATGCGCTCGAATATTTCGTCGGACAAATCTGGCCGCAAATTCGTGCCGAGCTCCCCGACGCACAATTCGTCATCGTCGGCAGCAATGCACCGGACGAAGTGACCGATCTCGCACAACATCCTGGCGTCGTGATGCGAGGCTTCGTTCCAGACCTCGCCACGGTGTTCGACCGCATTCGATTGTCGGTCGCACCCTTGCGCTATGGCGCGGGAATCAAAGGCAAGGTCGGCACCAGTCTCTGTTACGGCGTGCCGTGTGTGCTGACCACCGTCGCGTCCGAGGGAATGCGTCTCACGAACAACGTGGATGCTTTGATTGCCGATGACCCGGGAGCCTTCGCGAAGGAGGTTGTGCGCGCCTATACGGACGAAGCGCTTTGGAAAAAAATGTCCGACAACGGCGGACTGTTGATGACGCGATATTATTCATTCAAACAAGCGCAGGAGAAGCTGGAACGGGTCATCGAAGAACTCGATCTTGCTAAAGCGGAACCGCTGCCGGCACTGGCTCTTCAGGCTTGAGGAGTGGCGCGACTGATCGGTCGGCGAAACCTTCGCCCCGTCGACCCTGCGAAGTCAAGGCGGGACATGCATTCATTACTCAACGGCGCTCAGCCACGACATAAATGATGTCGCTCGGCAGCAATTTAAGAAACGGAATCGCCGTGGCGATGATTAGAAAGAGTAATCCACGCGTAACAATTCCGTAGTCTCCCGTATACGATATTCGCGTCCACAAACCGCCAAAGCGAAGGGTCGGTAGTTGACCGCTTCGTCTGGGAATGAATGAGTGCTTATTCAAGATCATTTCGAGATTGCCCGGATCGAAATAATGTACATGGGGTGACGGCAGGCCCTTTTGCCATAGCCGTTGAAAGAAGGATGTAATGCCTACTGCGCTCAGCAGTTTTGCCGTCCTGTAAAAGATGCCGTCGCTGCTGGGCAAATTGATCAGAAGCAGTCCGTTCTCCGTGAGGTGTTCACGGCAAGCCGACAGGATTCGCTCGATATCGGGTATGTGCTCGATGACGTCATTGAAAGCGATGACATCCACTTTCTCGCCCGCGTCCAGCACCTCGGGAAAGAACCCATTTCTCAGAGGAAGACCGCGACGCGCAGTGCTTTCGTAGACCGCTGAATCAGGTTCAATGCCCAGCACTTCGAAATGCTTTTGCGCGGCTTCCAAGAACCAGCCATGAGCGGCGCCTACATCGAGCAACTTGCCGCCAGAGGGTTTCAGTTCACCGATGGTTCGCAGCAGCGTGTTGAAGTTATGCATCCGTAGTTCCTTAAGGCCAATCTCACGCGCGCGCTCGTCAATCAGGGCGTGGGCATTGGGGGCATTGATCGTCGGTTCCAGGTCGCTGCCCTCATAACCGCACGCGCTGCACACCGATCGCCAGGGTTGGCGGCAGGCGGCGAGGCCGTTCGCGCACACCGGACATTTCGTTCTGCGCATGGCAGCCGCTCCGCTAGCGAAAAGTCGACACCCAAACGCCGCATCCAATCAGACCCGCACCAGCGAACGTATTCCAGCCAATCTCTTCCCCAAGAAAGAAATAGGCAAAGACCGGCACCAGGAAGAACGCGACCGCGGCAAAAGGGTATGCAATCCGCAAAGGAGTCACCCTCAACACCAACAACCACATGATGGTCGCGAAGAAATAGACAGCCAACGCGATGAGCAATTTCGTATTGAATAAATTGCTCATCCAGTGCCCTGCGGAAACGTCAAAGGTCGTTGCCGCCACTTTGAAAAGAACCTGGCCGACCGACAAAGCAATCGTCGTCAATATGATGAATGTAAACTGCATCAGAGACATTTAAGACTCCACCTTCCATTCCAATTGTGCTTTGCGTCTGAGGCTGCGCAACGACCTCTTGGGAACCGAAGCAATGTCGTGTCCCAAAAACGCCAGAATAAACTGCAATCCGGTGAGCGTCGGGAGAGCCGCCAACATCACCGTGCCGGCTGATGTCGGTACGCCCGATCGCATGGACGCAAACCAGTGATACCCTCCAAACGACACGCCAAACAACAAGAGCAATAACCCGAGCGGAAGCTCGATGGAAGCAAGCGACATATCGCGAAGATAATAATTATAGAAAATTCTCTTAATAAAATTGCGGATGTGCTTGATAATAAATTCAGGAACAATCTTCCGAATTTTTAGGTTACTGATCTCATTTTCGTATTTCGCTTCGATGGGCACGTCTACGACCGCCGCACGCAGGGTATTGAGTCGAAACAGAACATCGGTTTCAAAAAAATATCGCTGACTCAATTTCTCCATCGGCAAGTACCGTGCAACGTCTCCATGAATTGCCGTGTATCCGTTGGTTGGATCGAATATGTCCCAATACCCGGAAGAAAGCTTGGTCAGGAATGAAAGAACGGCGTTACCGAACAAGCGGGTCCTTGGCATGGCGCGAACGGCTTCCAGGTCGAAGAATCGATTGCCTTTGGTGTAATCCGCTTCACCTGCCAAAATCGGGCCAACGAAACTCGGGATCAAGCTCGGGTCCATCTGACCATCGCCGTCCACTTTGACGATGACCTCCATACCGTCCTCGATAGCGGCCTTGTACCCGGATATCACCGCACCGCCTACGCCCCGATTTTCGGGGTGCCTGATGATGCGGACTCGCGGATCGTTGCAGTTGCGTTCAAGAAAATCCCCCGAATGCTCGGGACAACAATCGTCGATCACGTAGATTCTGGAAACTTCGGAGCCGACCGCCGCGACAACCTGGTGTATATGGTTGCGGACTTTGTAAGCCGGAATCACGACGCCGATCAACGAGGAGCCGCGGGCAACTTCCTTCTTGATCAATGCTTGATCGGTAACTCGCCAATTTTCTGATTCAGAAATCAAGAAATGGACCTTTCAACGGGACGGCATCGGCTCGAGATCGCAGACCAGATACTTGTCGCGTTTGGACGAGAACTGCAGGCAATCGCGGGTGCTGCCTGCAAGGCGATACCCGAGTCTTTTTGCCGTTGCCGTAGCGTCGTTGATCGACGCATCGTCATTGACGAATATGCGCTTCGGACGCGTGCTCTGGTCGAATATATTCTTCAAGCGCCCCTCTGCGTATCCAGAAAAATCGCCCCGTAAAAAACGACTGCGCGGATCGAAATAGACCAGCGCAAAACTATTGAAATTGCCAAGGATGAGATATTCCGCTGGAGAGTTTCTCAATTCTGCCGGAAGGTCCAGGCCAAAAACATTCATGGCATTTTGTGGTGCAGGGGTATGACCCCAATCTGGAATCTGTACCACTGCCACGCTAATGCCTACGCATGAAATTAGCGCCGCGAAAACCGCAATCCGATCTTTCAGCAATTGCACGCACAAGATCCAGATGACGAGTCCCAACAAGAGCTCGATCGGAATCAAATAACGTCCGTAGGCCAGCGAAACCGCCCAAAGCAAGATGCCCGCTGCCACGAAGATCAGAAGGAAGCGGCTTGCATGAGAACCGACTCGTACCGGCGCCGTTTTCCACCGAAAGCAATAGCGGATTGCTGACGCGACAATACCGGCTACGGAAAGAACGGCATAAATTGCCAATCTGGCATCGCCGAATACAATTTCCGATGTCTTCGCAGTTCCTTTACTCGTGGCCGCTTCGCCCAGGAATTCTGCGAATTCGTTTACCGAGTGGAAAACCCAACGCTGATCACGGAAATTGTTCGCGTCCCAGTAAGGAGAGTGGAATATCGCGTTATATAAGGGAAATAGCGGACTGCCCCAGTAGATTGCCAGATAGACGTTCCAGGCAGCCGTCAACGCAAATCCGGAGGCAATTCCAATGCCAAGAGCGATGACGGACCTTGTTGGCAGGGCAAGTTTTTGCTTGCCGATAGTCGGAACGATCGCGATCAAGAGCGCAATCGCAAAGATCGCATTCGTCAGCTTCAGTCCGCTCGCCAGGCCCGCTGCACTTCCCGCAAAGATGAGCACACCGATCGAAGTCTCACCGACGTGACTCTTCTTGACCGCGCGGATGCCGAGAAAGACTGCCAGCAAAATGAGCGGCGCAGTCGTGGAGGAAAAAAGGCTGGTTCCCAATTCGCTCCACCATAGCGGTGCAAGCACGCACAGCACGAGCGCCAGAAACTCCTCGGGCCCGGGCTTGTGCAATCCCAGATCGAATCGGATCTCGCGGGCTATCAAGATCAGGATGGGCAACGAGAGCCACTGCACGGTCGCGACGAACCATGCAGAAAATGGAAATGCAAATAGAGAAAATGCAGCGTAAGTAAATGCACTGGTTATGGGATTCAGGAAAGTCCCCAAGCCCGATGGCGCAATATCGATCGTGAACCGGCCGTGCAATAGCGCATAGCCGCTGAAAAAATGGTAATTGAATAAATCCGGATTCAAATCCTGGCCGCGTTGGTAAACGAAAAACAATACGCCAAGGCCGGCCAGACCGATCAATAACAGGAATATCCATTCCCTCCTCATAGTCGACACGAACATCGAAGGCAGACGGCGCTGACGTGTATTCGTCATCGTTGGATCAGACGCGAGAGCCAGCTCCGTTTTGCCGTGGTCTTCGCGGCCCGATGCATACCCCGCCACGAAGCGGGTTTTTTCAGGACAGCCACCGTATCCTTGAAGAGTTCACTGCCGTCGGTGTAATCGCCACCATCCCACAGGGTCCAGGTCTCGATGACTTCCAATCCGACCCACTTACCCAGCGCGTGCATGCCATCCGGATAGAAGCGCCAGCAGTCCACCGGATAGCGGTGTTCCGGTCCGGTGCTCGGTGCGATCAGGAAAATAAGACCCTCCGGCTTGAGCGTGCGTGCCATCTCCTCCATCGTGACCCAGAAGAATTCGATGTGTTCGAACGCCTGGCCGGTCACGATCACGTCGAGCGAGTTGTCGGCGACGGCGGTCCAGTCATAGGGATCGCCGAGCACCAGATCGACATTGGGGCCGGCTGTCATATCGACACCGACATATTTCCAGCGGCCGTTCTCGAAAATCTGCCGGTAATTCAACGGCTGAGGATTGACGTCTTGCGCGCCAATATCAAAGATCTTCAACTCTTCGTTTTCTCGACCCGCGAGATATCTATCGCGCAGGTCGAGCATATGATTCATCGAACTTCCATGCATCGAATTTGATCCTAAAACGAATTGGATGTGCCTCAAATACGCATGTGCTCAGGCGCGTAGAAGCCCGGCGTCGCGCACATTCTGAAAGATGTGATCGGCTAGCGCCGCGAGTTTGGCATCGACAATGGGGGTGGGCATGGTGTCGGTGTTGTCCGTGAACTTGAACTCGCCTCTTCGATAACTGTCAGCGAGCAAGCGGCTGAGTTCGCCGCGGGTTCGCGTACCGTCCATGAGACCGATCATCTTGAGATGGACGAAATCCCATTGCTGTCCGTTGTGTCCCTTGATCGTCACCGTTTTTCCGAGACCGGCCTCCAGGCGCGCCACCGCTGACACCTTTGGACATTCGTCGATGACCGCGTAGTCCGTCAGAGCAGGGTCCTTGACCAGACGAACGAGGCCTGTGCCGAAGGCTTCGAGCAGCCGCATGCAGATGATCGAGCGCCACGCGGCATCGCCGATCTTTTCATCGTTCGACGGCATTGCGGCGATGACCTCTTCGACCGAAAGCGTCATCGGAACGGCATCAGCCAGCGCGCGCAGAATCCCTTTGAACACTGCATCCGTGCTGTCGACGGAACTACCCAGGGGATTGGTGAAGCGGATGAGTTTGTCGTCGCGATTGATTTCTGCAAGCGTGCCCGCAGCAGAGAAAGTGGGAAACGCCGACAAGGCAAGGATGCGCTCCGGAGTGATTTGACGCACCAGCGCTGCGTCCGCGTGAACCAGGAGACTTTGGCGGAAGCTTCGGGCGCGAAGGAAATCGAGATACTGCTCGTAGTCGACGAAGTCCTTTGAGAACTGCGAGATGATGTTGATCACGTCCGCAGGAAGAAAATTCGGAAGCATCGAGCCTAGTTCGACTTCAGCCAGATATTCGAGTTTGTGGCTCCTGACGCGGGTCACGAACTGGTGAAAGTAAATCGCTTCGTTTTCCTTTTCCAGATATTCGTGCGCGAGATAATAGTCTTGCTGCTTGGCCAGTCGCGTCGAAGTCTCGCGCAATAGTTGTCCATAGGGCGTGTCCGCCGGGCTCTGCTTGGACAGGAATTCCAGAATCGCCTTGGCGTGGGGAACCCATTCCTCCTCACGGCGATGCTGGGTGTGGTACTGCATGATGTCGCGCACCATGCCGTACATGCTCCACCCCGGCAGCGTGTTGTAGCTGATGTAGGCGATTCCATTTTTCGACAGGTTGCGCGAGCACACGTCCAGAAGGCTGTCCTGAACCGACTTTGGAATCCACGAATAGACGCCGTGAGCAATGATGTAGTCAAACAGGCCGTCCGCATCCGAAATATCGGTGATCGAGCGATGATCGAGGCGAAGGTTCGTCAGGCCGGCCGCGGTAACTCTTGCTTGCCCGATCTCGATCTGCTTTGCCGAATAATCGATACCTAGAAAGCTCGCATCCGGATAAGCCTCCGCAATCGCGAGAAGGTTACCGCCGGTTGCGCATCCGAGTTCGAGAATACGGGAGGACCGCACGTCGGGCGGTGACAGCCCCATCAGATACCCCATCGTGGCCAGACGCGTCGGATGTGTGTGGGTATGTGCGGACGCGTCGTAGAGGATGGCGTCGTAGGCCGCTGAACTCATAAGCTGAATTGTAAATTGAACAAACGCGGGGCCGCGTTCGAAGCAGGTCAAAAAAAAAGAGCGGCCGAAGCCGCCCTTTTTCTGTCGATGGTCTGACGAACTGATTACGGCGATACCAGCGCGGGATCTCCGAGAACCGAAGTATCCAGCGTCGTGGTTGTCGAATTCGGGTTGACCAACAGCGTCTGAACCCGAATCGTCGTCGTAGCCGTGAAGCGCAGACGCGGACGCAACGCGGCAGCAACCGGACCCGTAGCTGCTTCGATGTCGGCTGCCGAGTAGATATGCACACCACCCGGCGGGATCACGAAGGCCAAGGTACCTACTGGACCGTTCGTACCGTCTTCATTGACGATCTGCACCGAAGGCGCCGCCGACAACAGACCGGTGTTGATCACTCGGTAGTAGCCTCCGAAGCCGCCGCCCGCTGCTGCCGGAACGTAGGTCGGGATCACGACGAGACCGCCGTTCGACGACAACGCGTAGAGCGTGCCGTTAGGCGGCGTGACGGTTGCGGAACCTGCGGCACTCAGCGAGAACGTGATCGAAGATACGGTCGGCGTGGTCGCTTCGATCAGGGTCGTTCCGTCAACGATACCGATGAAGTAGTACTGAGTACCCATCACTACAGATGTGCCGCCGTCAAGGCTATTGGGAGCAGCAGCATTGGTGACCGGAATACCCGCGAACGTAATCAAGGTTGGCGCGATGGTTGTCGCGGGAATCTTGTTCGCTTGCGCAAAGGTCGTATCGTTTGCGGTTGTGCTCAGGCCGAACTTGCCACCGACAAACGCGCTGAATCTACCTACAACGGTGAACGCGACTTTGTCAGCGACATCGGTAGCATTGAGAACCGGCGTACCGTCAGCCTTCGACAGAGCAGGCACCAACGTGACTTTCAAGCCGCCGAAGTCGAGCGCGTTGTTTACCGGCGTCAAATCGGGATCGATGGTGAACTGCGTACCATTCTTTGACTGCGCAAGGACGTCGATTTTCGAAGTTTCACGCTGGGCTTGCGTGGGGCCGAAAGGCGCCCCCGTCGAACTCGACGCAACCACTGCGACCGTGAACGGCGCAACGCCGACTGCGACGGGACCGCTACTCGCTGCGTCGGCATCCGCCAGTGTCACCGTCGTGTTCTGCGCGTTACCCAGGCTGACCGTTGCCGCGATGCTGTTGTTGACCGTTCCGAGCGCACCGGTACTGGTGACTGCGAAAGGCTGCGGGGTATAGGTGATCGTCGAATTGATCGAGACCGGCGTTGCCGCGGTGTTGATCTGTACCACTTCGAACGTGCCATCAGTGCTCGTCAGTACGGTTCCGATGGTGACGCCGGGAACTGCCACGCCGCTCGGATCGGTGACCTTGAAGTCGCCTGCGGCGACCTTGGTGCTGTCGAACTTGGCGCCGTTCGATAGCTTGATGTAGTAGTAGCGGGTGATGTTCGGAGCCAGCGGCGCGGCGATCGCGTACGAAACCGGCGCGACAGCGATGGGGGTGTTGCCGAACAGGGTCGACGAGAACAGACGCGGAGTCACCGAAATGGTACCCGCCAGACTGGGTGCCGCAACGGCGCCGAAGGCCAGTGCGACAGCTACGTTCAGTGCTTTTTGTTTCATGAGATATCCCTAAGAACGAAAGACGATTTTCACGCGAAGACGCGCGGACTGTGACAACGAAGAGTTAACGCATCACCGCTTTATCGATGCGGCTTTCGCGGGTATTGGACGCCCGCAGCCCGCTCCCACATGCTTCCGTGCATTCGAAGAAATCGGTTAAACCGATTATCCATCGAATGCCGCAGTTGCTACTTGTTTTCAAAGACTGACCAAACTATTTTGGATGAAATGTTGTCCGCATGCAACAAGGATTTTCAGCAACGGCGACGCGGCGTCAACGTGGGTTGGGAAGTCCAAAGTATCTGCGACGGCGCGTATTCAATCTCTGGCGGTAAAATCCAGCATGACATCGATCATACCGTCTTTTGAAGACGACCCTCGTTCCGGCGCCGATGGGGCCTGGGACGCGCTCCATGAAGACGCAGATGAATTGTTGACCGACGCGTCGTCGGCTCTCGCTGTCACGACCCCCATCGGCCGCATGCTGATCGCTCGGAATCTCGTGTCGAATACCGATCTCGATCAAGCGCTGAATTTTCAGCGCGAGTTCGGGGGTCGGCTCGGTTCTATTTTGGTACGGCTTGGCGCGCTGTCCGAAGACGCACTATTACCGCTCCTCGCGCAGCAGACCGAACTCGATCTGATTGTCGACACGTCGCTTCCCGATGCGGAGCAATTGAACGAGGCCGTCGCGCTGTCTGAAATCCCGGCGGACTGGTTCGTCGAGCAAGGCGCAGTACCGTGGGCCGAAGGCGATACGCTGATCCACTGCGCCTCGCGCAATCCGATGAACAGCTATATGCAAGAGACGCTTGCATTGGCTTATCCCGGCCGGCGCATGGTGTGGCACTACGCCCGATCGCGCGACACCGAACGACTTCTGAAGTGGGTGCGTCCGGAAGAAAATGATGAGTTCGGTTCGAACGAAGTCGCGCATCTGCGCGAACTCGCCGAAGAAGCGCCGGTCATCGAGTTGGTCAACAATGTGATGGCGGAGGCGACCGATGAAGGCGCATCCGACATCCACATCGAACCCGACGAGCACGGCTTTGACGTGCGCTTTCGCATCGATGGCGTGTTGCGCACCAACACGTCATTGCCCAAGGACCGCTTCGATGCGGTGATCTCGCGCATCAAGCTGATTTCCGGCCTCGACATCGCAGAGCGGCGCCTGCCGCAAGACGGGCGGATCACGGTGCGCGCCAGCGGCACCGCCATGGATATTCGCGTCTCGGTGATTCCGGGCGTGCACGGCGAATCGATCGTGATGCGTCTGTTGCCCAAGGTTCGCGCCAATCTGGAACTGTCGCGTCTGGGGATGGAAGAGGACCATCGTCGCGTGTTCGAACGCTGGGTCAAGGAGCCGCATGGCATCGTGCTGGTGACAGGTCCGACCGGTTCGGGCAAGAGCACCACGCTCTACGCGGCACTCGATCTGGCCAACGACCGTGCGTCCAAGATCATCACTGTGGAGGATCCGGTCGAGTACAAGATGCACGGCATCTTGCAGATCCAGACGCACGCCGAAATCGGCTACGACTTCGCGCGCGCGCTTCGCGCGATTCTGCGACACGATCCGGACATCATCATGATCGGCGAGATCCGTGACGTCGAGACCGCCGAGATCGCGATTCAGTCGGCGCTTACCGGCCACATGGTGCTGTCGACCTTGCACACCAACGACGCGCTCGGCGCGTTCAACCGGCTGCTTGACATGGGCGTCGAGCCGTTTCTCGTGGCGTCGTCGGTGCGAGGCGTACAAGCACAGAGGTTGGTGCGCAAACTCTGCCCGCTCTGCGCAACGTCGACCGAAATTCCCGCACCGGTCGAGACAAGCGTCAACGCGTTGCGGCGCAGATTCCCCGACTTGTTCCCAGCCCCGCCAAATTTTCATCAGGCGCGTGGCTGTGCCCAGTGCCATCAAACAGGCTATCAGGGACGCCTCGGAATTTATGAACTGTTCGAAGTCGACGGTGGCGCGCAGGAACTCGTCATGCGCCGCGCGCCTAGCGGCGAGTTGCTCGATGCGGCGACGAGGGCGGGCATGCGCACGATGCGTGAAGACGGACTCATCAAGGCATGGCGCGGTGAGACTTCGGTCGACGAAGTGCTGCGCGTGACGGGTTTGGCGCATCTCGACGAGGAAGCGGAAGTCGCATGAGCGATCATCGCAGAGTGACGGTCATCTCGCGCACGCCGGCAAAGTAAAGTCGACGATGGACTTTCGCTACGTCGCACTGAACGGTCTGGGCAAGACCATCAAGGGATCGCTCGAGGCGCGAGATCTCGCGGAGGCGCAGCGGATTCTCCGCCAGCAGGAATTGCGTCCAATCGAACTCGACCAGACGCGCGGGGAAGCCGCGCAGCACTGGCGCTTCGGACCCACAACGGTCGGCCGCAAGGATCGTGTTGTGCTGGTGCGCGAATTGGCTACGCTATTGCGTTCCGGTGTAACGTTGGCCGAAGCGACGGATTCGATCGCGCACACCCATGGCGACGATGCGGTCGGCACGGCGTTTCGCAGCTTGCATAACGGTTTGCGTTCGGGCGAGCCGTTCTCGCGCGTCTTGAAACAGGCCAACCTCGATTTTCCGGCTTATGTCCATCACCTCGTTGCGGCCGGCGAGTCGACCGGCAAGTTATCGCAGTCCCTGTTCGCGGCCGCAGACCAACTCGAATACGAAGACAATATTCGACGCGAGATGATCAACTCGCTGATCTATCCGGCTATCCTGGTGTTCTCGGGGATCGCCGCGACACTGCTGATTTTCATCGTCGTGGTGCCGCGCTTCGCCGGCATGTTGAAAAACTCGAAAGCCGACTTACCAGCGCTGTCGGTTTGGGTGTTGCAGACCGGCCTGTTCGTTAAAGAACATCTTCTGCTGGTCGGGCTGATGGGCGCCGCACTCGTAGGCGCGACCACCATCGCGCTGGCAAATCCGGCCACGCGCGCACAATTACTCGAAGGCGTCGCACGCCTGCCCATCCTGGGAAAATGGCTGCATCGAACCGAGCTGGGACGATGGGCCGGAATGCTCGCCACCTTGCTTGAAAACAAGGTCCCGATCGTGCGAGCGCTCGAACTATCGCAGGCAAGCGTTCAGCTATACTCGTTGCGCAACAAGCTCGAAGTCACGCTGCGAGACATCCGTGCCGGCAGAAAACTTGCCGACTCTCTCTCGACGCACCGTCTGCTCGACGCGACCGGCATCAACCTGGTCCGTGTCGGTGAGCGATCGGGCGAACTGCCCGGCATGCTGCGCACACTCTCGCAGATGCACATCAACGCCAGCCGCGATTTGATGAAGCGCTTTCTGCTTCTTCTAGAACCGGCCGCGATCCTCTTGATCGGTTCTTTCATCGGCGTGATCATGGTCGCGATCATGTTGGCGATCACGAGCATCAATAATATCCCGCTGTAAATATTGGCAAGAAGCATCCATGCATCAAAAACATTCCGGTTTTACCTTGATCGAAATGCTGGTGGTTTTGGCGATCATCGGCCTGCTCGCCGGACTTGTCGGACCTCGACTGTTTTCGAAAGTCGATTCATCGAAGGTTCAGACCGCCCAGACCCAAGTGAAGATGTTGAAGGGCGCGCTCGAAACGCTACGTCTGGACATTGGTCGTTTCCCGACGCAATCGGAAGGCCTTGCGCTGCTCAACACACCGCCAACCGCGGACGATATCCGCGCCAAGTGGAAAGGCCCTTATCTGGACGAAGCACTTCCACCGGATCCTTGGAGTAATCCTTATCAGTACACGGTCCCGGGAGCAGGCGGTCGGCCATTCGCGCTTTATTCTTATGGCGCTGACGGCAAGGCTGGTGGCGAAGGCATCGACGCCGATGTGGGCATCCTGCCTGATCGCTAGTCCCACCTCTCGAGGCGGCCCCAAGCGCTGGCGCGCGCAGCAGGGGTTCACGCTGCTCGAAATGCTTGTGGTCATGGCGATCATCGGGCTGGCCGCCGCGACAGTCGTTCCGGTCCTTGCGCGCGTAGTCGCCGCGGTCAGACACAACGGCGAGGTGCAGGACATCGTCGACCAATTGGGGCAACTCTCGCTTCGCGCCTACAGCAGTGGCAAACCGCTCGTTCTATCCGAAGAAACGCAGAAAGCGATGAGCCCCGCCATTGTCGAGATGCCGAGTGGCTGGGCGCTGTCGATCGCGCAACCGATTCACTTCAATGCGATGGGCCTTTGCGACGGCGGCAGCGTCGGCTTGGTCGCTCCGGATGGTGACGTGGCCATCATGCGTCTTGCGGCTCCGGACTGCGCGATCGCTTTGGAAGCGAAGCGATGACGACGCGAACTCGCGCTGGAAAAAGCGCTGCTTTGCTGCTCGCATCGGCCGGATTCACTTTGCTTGAGGCGATCGTTGCACTGGTAATTTTCAGCACTGCCGGGCTCGCGCTGTTCTCATGGATCAACCAGAATCTGCAAGTGCTGGCGCGCGCTCAGGACGTCAGCGAAGCGACGCGGGCCAAGCGAAACGTGCTCGAGTTCATGAGCGATATCAATCCGATGCAGCGCGGCGCCGGCAGCAACGATTTCGGGATCTACAAGATCACCTGGCACAGTGCGGAGAAGATCGCGCCGCGTGACAACTCGGGTTACCCGGCGGGCACCGGCTCGTTTTCCGTGGCTCTATATCGGACTTCGATCGACGTGACCCGCGCAAGCGGCGCACGCTGGTTTTCATTCGAACTCACGCAAGCAGGCTATCGACGTTTGGGCGAGCCGACGCATCCGCTTGGAGCGCCCGAAAGAGGCTAGCGGAAATGCGCGCGCACACGATCGAACCGCGACGAGACTCGGGCTTCACGCTGCTCGAAGTGCTCGTCGTGATGATCCTCACCGGTCTTGTATCGACCATATTGTTCGAGGGGCTCGCACAAGCGGTACGCATACGCCAAAACGCAGGCGTTGAATCGGCACGATTGCAACGCGACGGGATGCGGCTCGCATGGTATCGACAACTCGTCAACGGCCTGATCCCCGACCTCCCCAATGGAGCGACCCGTTTTCAGGGCGGCCCGACCTCGTTTCGCGGTCTGTCGCTCAATCCGGTCAGCATCCACTCGGGGGCACTCGCGGCTATAGGCGTCACGCTGAGCGTCGACGTCGCAACAAGGGAAACGGCACTACGGGTTACTTCGGACGAAAACAAAGAGACTACAAAGTCGGTCACGCTGTTGCATCTGGCCGGCACCGATTTCGCGTTCGCGTATCTCGACGACGATGGCAATCGAAGTCCCGTCTGGCCGCCGCAGACCCAGGCCAATCGGCCTCAATTGCCGGCCGCAATTTGGATCTTCAACACACAGAACGGCGATCGCGACGAATTGCTGACCGCTACCGTGATCGGCGCCCGCGACGCGGAGCCGCGCACGCCCAGTGTGGTCACCAATAGCGGCGTGGCGCCATGATCGCGGCTCGCCGACAAGACGGCTATGTGCTGGCCGTCACGTTGTGGGTGATCGTGGCGGTGCTCGTGACCGCCACTTTTTTTGCAAACCGCGTCGAACGCACACAGCAACTCGCGATCGATTTTCGCGACGCGACCGATGCCGAGGTCGAGATGGCGAGCGCTCGAGGCGATCTGCTTCACCGACTCGCGACGACGTCATTCTCCGAGTTCGGCCTCGGCTTGGGCACCCCCGAAAAGACCCTGCGCCTCGACAATCGCCGGTACAAGAGCGGGCCTGTCACGGAAATCCGCGTCCAAGACAGCCGTGGTCTCATCCACCTCAATGCGGTCGACGCCGAGACCTTGGCGCGATTGCTCGCACCCTTCGGGATCGACTACCATGAAGCGGCGCGGCTCGCCGATACGCTGGCCGACTACATCGACGACGACTCTTTGCGTCGTCTCAACGGCGCCGAAGCGCCCGAGTACCGCTTCGCAGGCCTTTCGGCGCCGCGCAACGCCCCGCTGGTGAGCACCGCCGAACTGCATCGCATTATCGGCTGGGGTGATCATCCCGAATTGCTCGGCGACCCGCGTTTCATGGATCTCGTCAGCGTAGCGACAGTGGGTGGGCTCAATCCCAACACCGCGCCGTTCGCCGTGCTCACGACTTTGCCCAATGTGACTTCGGAACTGGCTACCGCCATCATCGCCACACGCGAGTCCCGTCCGATTCCTTCCCCAAGCCTGTTTGCTCGTGTGATCGGGGTCGATGCGACGTTCGCCATGACATACCTGAACACCTTTCCGGCGACCAGCATGCGTGTGACGCAATCGTCCGCCGGACGCGGGTGGGCTCTACGCTATGATGTCGAGTTGACGCCGAACGGAGACACAATGCCTTGGCGCGTGGAGCGACTCGCGCGCATCGAATTGGCGCCGGAACCCGAAGCAATCCAGCCCGTTGCCGGTACGCCGAACTCATCCGTGGCTATCGGCACCGGTGCACCTCCCGATCTGCCCCAGCGCCCAAGCGATGTCGTTACTGACCGGCCCTAAATTCCTACACACCCAAAACGCAGTCACGCGTTTGATTCCAGGTTCGCGGTGGATGCGCGCAAGCTGGGTGTTGTCGCGCGCTTTGTGCAGGTATCGAGCGCTCGATTTCGCCGAGGTCCCACGCGCCAAACGAGCCGCAGCGTTGCGGCTGCAACTGTCCCAATTTGCGCCATTTTCAGAAGCCGGTTACGCAGTCGCGTGGGAAGGCCATGCAGTGCAGGTCTGGTGTTGGGACGCGGCTAGACTTCGTGACGAGCAGCGCAACGCGAACGTCGTGCCGAGCCGCGCGCGAGTGGTTCCGGAAACTCTTTATTTCGCGCCGCTAAGCGACGGCTTGCGGCTTTTGAAAGTGGTCGAAGGCTACGAGGGTCAGCTTTGGAAGGCGCGCGTGTTGACGCAGTCGCGTTTCTGGGATCAGCTCCCCGACGCGCGGCAATGGCTTGCCTTCCAGCGCGACGCCGGCATTGCACCCGAGCTGCAGCAATCACAAGCGTTGCCGATCGAACGCGAAGCGCTCGAGCAGCCTTACACCAAGTTCGGCGAAGGCCTGAACAGCGCGTCGCCAGCCGCGCTGATCGAACCATTGCTCTTGTTCGTGCTGGTCGCCGCACTAGGCACATGCACTGCATGGTATGCGGTGCGCTATGCGAAACTCGCTTCCCTCAATCGCGATCTTTCGGCACAGACGAAGTCGCTTGAAACGAATGCAGCCCCGGTGCTCATGGCCCGAGAAGCGGCGATCGACAACGACGTATTCGTCAGGAAACTATTGCGCGTCGCACCCTACCCCGACCAGTTGTCCTTGATGGCGCAGGTCGCTGCCACGTTACCAGGTGACGCTACCTTTTTGCGCGAATGGAATTACAACCAGGGAAAATTGAAATTCCAATTGGCTTACCCAAGCACGGTCCCGGCGGCATCGACCGTGGTAGGCGCGTTGCAGGAGCAACCAGGGTTTTCAAATGTGCGGGCGATGCCGGCGAACGATCCGAAATCGCTGTTGATCAGCGCCGACATCAAACCTATTTTTATCAGCGACAATGCAAAACCCGATTCTCGAAATTAAGAACAATCCCAGATTGAGAATCGGCTTGGTCGTCATAGTCGCGATTTTCTGGTTTTATGAAATTCTGGAATTGCGTGACCGCGATGCGATCGCGTCGCGAAGCGCGGTGGAGCAGAGCCGACAGATCGCCCGGCTCGAGCGGCAAGGTGCGCAGCAGGAGTGGCTTCAGGTGGCACGCGTCGCGGCCGGGCGGCGAAGCGAAGCCGAGAAGACTTTGTGGAGCAAGGACACCATCGGCAGCGCGAACGCGGCTTTGCAGGACTGGTTGCAGGAAAAAGCCAAACAGAGTGGTATTGCAAAATTTCAAATCAATCTAATCGACGCGGATGACGCAGGTCCGATT
>JBBSEF010000032.1:0-30908 GCA_038240015.1 Burkholderiales bacterium | reverse complement strand
ATGCCGCGTGCGATGCACAGACGCTGCTGCTGGCCGCCCGAGAGGCCGTTGCCGCTCTGACCGAGTTTGTTCTTCACTTCGCCCCACAGCGCGGCTTTGCTCAGCGCCCATTCAACCCTCTCATCCAACTCGCCCTTCGAAAGATTTTCGAAGAGCTTCACGCCGAAAGCGACGTTCTCGTAGATCGACATCGGAAACGGCGTAGGCTTCTGAAACACCATGCCGATCTTCGCGCGAATCAAGGCGACGTTGGTTTGCGTCGACAGCAGATTTTCTCCTTCGAGATTGATCTCGCCTTCGGCCCGCTGTTCCGGGTAGAGCTCGAACATGCGGTTGAAGGTTCGAAGCAATGTCGACTTGCCGCATCCCGACGGACCGATGAACGCAGTCACCTTGTTCTCGGGAATGTCGAGCGAGATATTCTTCAATGCATGAAATTTCCCATAATAGAAATTCAGATCCTTGACGCGAATCTTGGGGCTCTCGGTATCTCGAAACGCTGCGGTTGCCATGCTCATCAATGCTTTTGAGAGAAAAAGGTGCGTGCCAGTATGTTCACGCCGAGCACGCCGAGCGTGATCAGGAACACGCCGGCCCACGCAAGGTCTTGCCAATTCTTGAAAGGGCTCAAGGCAAACTTGAAGATGGTGACCGGAAGATTCGCAATCGGTTGGCTCAAGTCGAGCGACCAGAACTGATTCGACAGCGCCGTGAACAGGAGCGGCGCCGTTTCACCTGCAATGCGGGCGATGGCAAGCAGGATGCCGGTGACCACACCGGCTCTGGCCGCCTTCAAGGTGATCTTGGAAATAACCTTCCATCGCGGCGTGCCGAGCGCGAACGCGGCCTCGCGCAAGGTATTGGGAATCAGCTTCAACATGTTCTCGGTGGTGCGAACCACCACCGGAATGACGATCAAGGCGAGCGCGACGATGCCGGCGAAACCCGAGAAACTCTTGCTGTGGGCGACGTAAATCGCGTAGACGAACAGGCCGATCACGATCGACGGCGCCGACAACAGGATGTCGTTGATGAAGCGCGTGAGCGAGGCGAGCCATCCCCTGCCGCCATACTCGGCAAGATAAATTCCTGCGAGTACGCCGATCGGCGTGCCGATCAGGGTTGCGAACGTGACCATGATGAGCGAACCCACGATCGCATTCGCAAGACCGCCGCCCTCCGTGTTCGGTGACGGCGTCATCTGCGTGAAGAGGTTGAGTGACAAGCCGCCGATTCCCAGCGATACAGTCGTGAACAGGATCCAGATCAACCAGAACAAACCGAACGCCATTGCGGCCATCGAAAGCGTGAGCGCCACGGTGTTGACCGTGCGCCGACGCGAGAACACAGCGTTGCGGCTCGACTTGTCGGCCGCTGCGACGTTCACGGCACCGCTCACCACGCTGTTCACGACTTGGTTCCTTCGTTGGCCTGCAAGCGCAGCAGCAAGAGCTTCGATGCCGCGAGCACGATGAACGTGATCACGAAGAGCACCAGACCGAGCTCGATCAACGCCGCGGTGTGAAGTCCCGGCGCCGCTTCGGCGAATTCATTGGCGAGCGCCGACGTGATCGAATTGCCCGACGAGAATAACGAGATGTCGTTGAGCAGATTGGTGTTGCCGATGACGAAGGTCACAGCCATGGTTTCGCCCAGCGCCCGACCCAGGCCGAGCATGATGCCGCCGATCACGCCGGCGCGTGTGTAAGGCAACACAACTTTCCAAACGACCTCCCAGGTCGTGCCGCCGAGGCCATAGACCGATTCCTTCAACATCGGCGGCGTGACTTCGAAGACGTCCCGCATGACCGACGCGATAAAGGGAATGACCATGATCGCGAGGATGATTCCCGCGCACAACAAACCGATGCCGATCGGCGTGCCCTGAAACAGCTTGCCGATCACCGGAACCTTGCCGAGCGTGGCCCCGAGCGGCGCTTCGATCCACCTCGCAAAGATCGGCGAGAAGACCAGGAGGCCCCACATGCCGTAGACGATCGATGGAATCGCCGCGAGCAATTCGATCGCCGTGCCGAGAGGCCGGCGCAACCAGGCCGGCGAGAGCTCGGTCAAGAATAGCGCGATGCCGAAGCTGACCGGCACCGCAATGATCAACGCGATGAACGACGTGACCAGCGTGCCGTAGATCGGCACGAGGGCGCCGAACTTCTCCGCCGGCGGATCCCACTTGGCCTTGGTCAGAAAAGAGAAACCGAATTTCTGGATCGACGGCCACGAACTGATGAACAGCGAAACGATGATGCCCGCGAGCACCACCAGCGTGAGGACTGCGGCCAGCCGGGTGAGGTTGAAGAAGATCGTATCGCCCAGCGCACTCTGCGATTTCACGGGACGTTCCGGGTCGGGTTGCCGGCTCGTGGCCTGCGGCAAGGTCAATGAGAATGCAGTGTCCATGCCGCCCCCTAATTCGAACGATCGGCGATTGATCGGCGAACGATCGACAAGCAAGCGGCGAGCGATCGGTTGTCCGATCGCTCGCCGCGCATCCTACCGGAAATTACTTGACGATCGACTTGCCCGAAGCATCCTTGAGTTCACGCGCCCAAGTCGTGTGAATCGCCGCGACCAATGGCGCGGGCAGCGGTACGTAATCGAGCTCTTCGGCCATCTTGCCGCCATTCTTGTACGACCAGTCGAAAAACTTCAGCACTTCGGCGCCCTGCTCCGGCTTGTCTTGCGCCTTGTGCATGATGATGAAGGTCGACGCCGCGATCGGCCATGCGTCTTTGCCTGCCTGGTTGGTAAGAATCACGTAATACTGATTCTTCTCCCACTCGGCGCCGGCAGCTGCAGCTTGGAAGGTCGCATCGTCGGGCTGCACGAAGTTGCCCGACGCGTTCTGCATGCTCGCGTACGGCATCTTCGATTGCTTGGCATAGGCATACTCTACATATCCGATCGCGCCTGGGATGCGCTGGACCACGGCCGACACCCCTTCGTTACCCTTGCCGCCGGTACCCACCGGCCAATTGACGGTGGTGCCCTCGCCGACCTTGGCCTTCCATTCGGCGTTGACCTTCGACAGATAATTGGTGAAGTTGAACGACGTGCCCGAGCCGTCAGCGCGGCGCACGACCGCGATGGCGGTGTCGGGCAGAGTAACCGAAGGGTTCAAGCCTTTGATCGCAGGGTCGTTCCACTTGGTGATCTTGCCCAGAAAGATATCGCCGAGCACTTGCCCGTTCAAACGCAGCTTGCCCGGTTCGATGCCCGGAAGATTGAACACAGGAACGATGCCGCCGATCACGGTCGGAAATTGCACGAGACCCTTGGCCTGCAATTCTTCGGGCTTGAGCGGCGCGTCCGACGCACCGAAGTCCACAGTCTTGGCCTCGATCTGCTTCATGCCGCCCGACGATCCGATCGACTGATAGTTGACGCGATTGGTGGTGGCCTTGTTGTAGGCATCGGCCCACTTCGAATAGACCGGCGCGGGAAAGCTCGCGCCGGCGCCGGTGATGTCTGCCGCCTGCGCAACGCCGATCGAAAGCAATGAGGCAACGACGGCTTTGGAAACGAAATTCATGAGGGTCCTTGAGGAATGCGGGATGGAAACCGCGCTACATTAAGTAGTCTCGATGACAATGTTATGACACCGATCGCGAGGTTCTCGCGCGAGGTCGCGTGATGAAACCGTCGCCTCAGGCGGCAAGCGCGAGACTCGCGACCAGGCGCTCGGCCGCCCCGCTCGCGAGCGCTTCGGACTCGGCTTCGACCATCACGCGAAGCAGCGGCTCGGTGCCGGATGGCCGGATCAGGATGCGACCGCTGCTGCCCAGGTCGGCTGTCACGGATTCGCGTGCCTCGACCAGCGGCTGATGGCGCTCCCAGTCGAAGCCCTTGGCGATCTTCACGTTGATGAGGCGTTGCGGATAGAGCCGCACGTCGCTGGTCAATTCGGACAAGGTCTGGTCGCTGCGCCGTATCGCCGAGAGCACTTGCAGCGCGCTGACGATGCCGTCGCCGGTGGTGTGCTTGTCCAGGCAAAGCAGATGTCCAGAGCTCTCGCCTCCCCACAGCCAACCGTTCGCGATCAGCATCTCGAGCACGTAGCGGTCACCGACCTTGGCGCGCGTGAACGGCACGCCGAGCTCCCCCAATGCGTTCTCGATCGCGAGGTTGGTCATCAACGTGCCGACCACCCCCGACCGTTTGCCTTGCTCGACCCCATCGCGCACCACGACGTAGAGCAACTCGTCGCCGTTGTAGAGACGGCCGTCGGCATCGGTCATCAACAGTCGATCGGCATCACCGTCGAGCGCGATGCCCAGGTCCGCGTGATGCGTACGCACGGCCGCGGCAAGCGCATCCGGATGCGTGGCGCCGACGCCTTCGTTGATGTTGAATCCGTCGGGCGACGCGCCGATGGCCACGACCTCGGCTCCGAGCTCGTGAAAGACATGCGGCGCGATCTCGTAGGCCGCGCCGTTCGCGCAGTCGACGACGATCTTCAGGCCCTTGAGATTGAGTTCGTTCGGAAACGTGCTCTTGCAGAATTCGATGTAACGCCCCGCGGCATCGTCGATGCGCTTGGCCCTGCCGATGACCTCGGACGGCGCGCAGGTGAGCGGGCCTTCGAGCAAGGACTCGATTTCGAGTTCGACCGCGTCGGGCAGCTTCGAGCCTTCGGCCGAAAAGAACTTGATGCCGTTGTCGTAGTAAGGGTTGTGCGAAGCGCTGATCACGACACCCGCTGACAAGCGCAGCGCGCGCGTCAGGTACGCGACCGCAGCCGTCGGCACCGGGCCGGTCAGTTGGACATTGACGCCCGCGGATGTGAAGCCGGCTTCGAGCGCGGCCTCGATCATGTAGCCGGACACGCGCGTGTCCTTGCCGATCAGCACGGTCGGCTTTCTGCCGATGTCGCGATGCTTGAAGACCTGACCGGCAGCATGGCCCAGGCGCAACATGAACTCAGGCGTGATCGGCGCCTCGCCCACGCGACCGCGAACGCCATCGGTTCCGAAATATTTTCTGCTCATGCGTTTGCGCTTTGTGTTCGTGGAGCGCCGATGCTAGCACCGCGACCGACTGCGACGCCTAACACCGCCGCGTCGCAGTCCAGACCTGGATCGCATCGACGGTCGCCGCAACATCGTGCACACGCACGATACCTGCTCCGCGCTCGATGGCGGCGAGCGCAGCGGCCAGACTGCCGGCGAGGCGCTCGTCGACAACACGTCCCGTGATCGTTCCGATCATGCCCTTGCGCGAAAGGCCGACGAGGACGGGAAAGCCGAGCGACTTCAGTTCGCCGAGCCCACGAAGCAAGTCGAGATTGTGTTCGAACGTCTTTCCGAATCCGAAGCCGGGATCGACCACCAGGCGGTCGCGCGCGACGCCGTCCGCGATCAACGCATCGGTGCGATCGCGCAAATAACGCGCGACTTCGACGACGACATCGTCGTAGCGCGGCGCGACCTGCATGGTCTGCGGCGTGCCCTGCATGTGCATCACGCAGACAGCGCAGTCCGAACCCTTCACCGCGTGACGCGAGGCCTCACTCGCGAAGCCCGCGACATCGTTGATCATGGCCGCGCCTGCATCGAGCGCTCGCGCCATCATGTCGGGTTTCATCGTATCGACCGAGATCGGCACCGGCGCATCGCGCAGCGCGGCCAGCACGGGCATCAAGCGCGACGCCTCAACGTCTGCGGACACCGGCGTGGCACCGGGCCGCGTCGATTCGGCGCCGATGTCGATCAGATCGGCGCCCTCTGCGATCAATCGTTCCGCATGATCAATGGCGGCGCGTTCGTCTGCGTAGCGACATCCATCCGAGAACGAATCGGGTGTTACGTTGACGATGCCCATCACACGCGGGCGCGACAGATCGATCACAAAACGGCCGCAGCGAAGCAGGGAGCCCGCTTGATTCATGGTTCGATCAACACAAAAAGAAACGCCCGGACGAGCCGGGCGATTCGAGACACGGGCGGAGCTTACGCAGTAGCAGTCGCCGTGGGCGTCGTACCCGATCCCGGCGCCGGGTTCATCGGCATCGCGCTCGACGAACTGCTGGTGGGCTTCGGAGGACGCGGCGGCTTTCCTTCGACGATATCGTTGATCTGATCCGCATCGATGGTTTCCCATTCGAGCAGGGCCTTGGCCATCGCCTCGACCTTCTCGCGATTCTCAAGGATCAAGCGCTTGGCGAGCTGATATTGATCGTCGATGATGCGGCGAATCTCGCCATCGACCTTCTGCATGGTCGACTCGGACACGTTCTTGGTCGACGTGATCGAGCGGCCGAGAAAAACCTCGCCTTCGTTCTCGGCATAGATCATCGGCCCGAGCAGATCGCTCATGCCGTAGCGCGTGACCATGTTGCGCGCCATTTCGGTGGCACGTTCAAAGTCGTTGGAGGCGCCGGTGGTCATCTGATTCATGAACACTTCCTCGGCGATGCGACCGCCGAACAGCATCGAGATCTGCTGCAGGATGTAGTCGCGGTCATACGAATACTTGTCCTTCTCGGGCAGCGACATCGTCACGCCCAGCGCGCGGCCACGCGGAATGATCGTGACCTTGTGGACCGGATCGCACTTGGGCAACAACTTGCCCAAGATGGCGTGGCCCGACTCGTGATACGCCGTGTTGCGGCGTTCTTCCTCGTCCATCACCATCGTGCGGCGTTCGGCGCCCATCACGATCTTGTCCTTGGCCTTCTCGAAATCGATCATCTCGACCAAGCGACCCGTGCGACGCGCGGCGAACAACGCCGCTTCGTTGACGAGGTTGGCGAGATCGGCGCCCGAGAAGCCCGGCGTGCCGCGCGCGATGATGTCGGCCTTCACGTCCTGCGCGATCGGGACCTTGCGCATGTGGACGTTGAGGATCTGCTCGCGACCGCGAATGTCGGGCAGCGGCACCACCACCTGACGGTCGAAGCGACCCGGGCGCAGCAACGCCGGATCGAGCACATCGGGCCGGTTGGTGGCTGCGATCACGATCACGCCGACGCCGGTCTCGAAGCCATCCATCTCGACCAGCATCTGGTTCAAGGTCTGTTCGCGCTCGTCATTGCCGCCACCCAGACCCGCGCCGCGTTGACGTCCGACCGCATCGATCTCGTCGATGAAGATGATGCAGGGCGCGTGCTTCTTCGCCGTCTCGAACATGTCGCGCACGCGCGCCGCGCCGACGCCGACGAACATCTCGACGAAGTCCGAGCCCGAGATCGAGAAGAACGGTACCTTGGCTTCACCCGCGATCGCGCGCGCCAGCAAGGTCTTGCCGGTACCCGGCGAGCCCACCATCAGCACGCCGCGCGGAATGCGGCCGCCGAGCTTTTGAAACTTCGATGGGTCGCGCAGAAAGTCGACGAGCTCCGACACGTCTTCCTTGGCCTCGTCGCAGCCGGCGACATCGGCGAAGCTGACCTGATTGGCGTTCTCGTCGAGCATCTTCGCGCGCGATTTGCCGAACGAGAACGCGCCGCCGCGCCCGCCTCCCTGCATCTGTCGCATGAAGAAGACCCACACGCCGATCAGCAGCAGCATCGGGAACCACGAGATGAAGATCTGCATCAAGAAGGACTGCTCTTCTTCCTGCTTGCCCGAAACCTGCACGCCGTACTTCATCAGGTCGCCAGTCATCCACAAGTCGCCGGGCGACGCGATGGTGTACTTGTTGCCTTCGACCGGCGTGACGTTGAGGTTGCGCCCCTGCACTTCGACGCGCTTGATGCGGCCGCTCTTGGCGTCTTCCATGAACTGCGAGTAGCTGACCGGCTCGGCCACCTGGCGGCGCGTCTCGAATTGCTTGAAGACGACGAACAGCACCAGTGCAATGACCATCCAGATCGCAGCCTTGGATAACATGTTGTTCAAGTTCTTTCTCCTGCGGTGGCAAGGCAGCACTGCTGTCTCGCGGTAGGACAAGTCGATGATTCTAGTCGCTCAAACGATTCCGCGCTCGATCATCGAAGCCGCTTCAAGCCGCGGGCGAGGATGAAAGTCTCCGACGATTTGTCGCGCGAGGCTTTGGGCTTGCGCGGGGCGACCACAATGAATTCCCGCTTGAGCGTCTCGACGACCTGACTGTAGCCGCTTCCATGAAATGCTTTTACGAGCAAAGCGCCGCGCGGTTTCAAATACCTGACAGCGAATTCGGTCGCCAGTTCGATGAGATGCGCCATTCGTGACGCGTCGGCCAATCCCACTCCCGACAGGTTGGGGGCCATGTCCGAAAGCACAAGGTCGATGCAACGTCCGTCGGGGGATGCATTGATGAGATCGGCCAAATGTTGCTCAAGTTGAGCCAGTACCGCCTCGTCGCGAAAATCTCCCTGGATGAACTCGACGTTTTCGATCGCGTCCATCGGCAGTAGATCGAGCGCGACGATGCGGCCGGAGATGCCCGCACCCTTCTTCAACTGGTCGCGCGCGTACTGCGACCAGGAGCCCGGCGTCGCGCCCAGGTCGACGATCACGTCGCCGGCCTTGATCAGTCGGTCGATCTCGTCGATCTCCTTCAGCTTGAACGCCGCGCGCGCGCGGTAGCCGTGCTTCTGCGCGAGCTTCACGTAGGGATCGTTGATATGGTCGTGCAACCACGACTGGTTGGATTTGTTCTTCGCCATTGCTTGTTATGCTCGGCGCCCTTATGCGCTTCACGAATTGCACATCATGCCGCACACCCTGACTCCTGCTGAACTCAAAGCGCTCAAGGCTCGAGCGCATGCGCTCGATCCTGTCGTCCTCATCGGCGATGCTGGCCTGACGCCCGCGGTAATGGCCGAGATCGATCGCGCACTCACGTCGCACGAGCTGATCAAGGTCCGTGTCTTCGGCGACGACCGCGATGCGCGCTTCATGATGCGCGACCGTATCGTCAGCGAACTTTCGGCCGAGCCGATTCAGGCGATCGGCAAGTTGCTGGTGCTGTTTCGCGCGGCGCCGGTCGTCGAATCGACGTCATTGCCTCGACCCGCCCCAACTCGCACATCGGACAAGATCAAAGCGCGTGATGCGCGTCGACCGCCGAGCAGAATCTCGCCGCGCAAGCTGATCACGCACCCGCGTCCGCCGCGCACTGACCGCGTTCGCAAGTCAGGACAGAAGTCCTCGAAGAAACCGCATCAAGGTCGCTAGCGAAGACGGCCCGCAAGCAGTAGCCACGCAAGCACCGGCGCCACGACGGCCAGCATCAAATGCATCGCACCCCCTGCACCATGCAGGCTCGCGAACGACCACGGCCAACCCGCGCCGTGACTCGTGATCGCCGGCGCGATCCAGAATAGCTGCACCGCCGCCGCGATCAGCATCAGCAATGCGAGAGCGATTTCGATACGCGAGCGCATCGATCGCGCGAGCCACGCAACAACCAGCGCGATGACAGCAGCCACTAACGCGATCCAGTACGCGCTCTCGAACGCGCGTCCCGCGATGCGGCCCGCAAGCGAACGATCGTTGGGCATCGCATCGAAGAGCATCGGCGCGACGCGCGCGGAAAACAAAAGCGTTCCGAGCGCGACCGCGCAGAGGATCGCGGCGACTTGGCGAGCGAGTACCGAGCGTGAATACGCGCGAGCTGGCGTGACGTCAGGCAGCACTTGGAGCGTCAGGCCGATCACGCGGGATGAGCGACAGATAGTGTTCCAGCGTGTCCTCCGCGAGAGGCTTGACCATCACGCGCAGCGTATTTTTCAATCGTCCCATTTCGACGCCGCTGCGCGTGCGAGTCTGGATGTACCCGAGCGCTTCCCAGAAGCGCTCGGCCCGCGCATTGCCCCGCACGACGCCGAGCCGCAACCAGGTTGCCCCATGGGAAGCAGCCCAGCTCTCGAGGCCTCGGTAGAGCGGGTTCACCATTCACCCCCAGGAAATATTCCGGATTCTCATCGAAGAAGCGCTGCAACTGCGGCGCGGTTCCGGGCGTGAGTGCGATGCTGCGAAGACCGGGAATCGGAGAGGGTGGAAGGTTTGTGGATGGCATGACAGCGCTTCCGACGTTCCAGTCAGAGGCTGCTGTATACGGCAGGCGCGACGAACGCGTCAAACGTAGCGCACAGCCAGTACTTCGTATTCGCGCACACCCGCGGGGGCCTGAACTGCGGCGACCTCGCCTTCGACCTTGCTGATGAGCGCGCGTGCGATCGGGCTCGACACCGAAATCTTGCCGACCTTGATATCGGCTTCGTCGTCGCCGACGATCTGATACGAGACCTTGGCGCCCGACTCGAGATCTTCGAGCTCCACGGTCGCGCCGAACACGATGCGTCCCTCGGCATCGAGCGTGGTGGGGTCGATCACGCGCGCGTTCGCGAGTTTGCCTTCGATATCCCGAATGCGGCCCTCGATGAATCCCTGGCGATCTTTCGCCGCATCGTAGTCGGCGTTCTCGGACAGGTCGCCATGCGCGCGCGCTTCGGCGATCGCATTGACGATCATCGGACGCTCGACGGTCTTCAAGCGATGCAATTCTTCCTTCATCAATACGGCGCCGCGGACGGTAATGGGTATGGTGCTCATGCGTTCGGTTTCAAAAATGATAGAGGTCGCTGCCGGCAAGTCCGCCGATAGCGACCTCTGAAAAAATGGAGTTCGACCGCGCGCAGTTTATCAGGCGCGTTCAGTGGCCGCGCTTAAAGACCCGACAGCGAGCGATGCAGGCCTTGCAAGTCGCGCACCGAGATCTCGTCGCCGCGTTCGTGCATCAGGCGCATGCCTTCGACGGCCGCGAGCGCGCCGGCAATGGTGGTGTATTGCGTCACGCGCATCGCGAGCGCGGTGGTGCGTATCGAGCGCGAATCGGCAATCGCATTGCGCTTTTCTTCGACCGTGTTGACGACCAGCGAGATATCGCCGTTCTTCAACATGTCGACGATGTGCGGCCGCCCTTCGGCGACCTTGTTGACGCTCGCGCAGGGGATGCCGGCGGCTTCGATCGCAAGCGCAGTACCGCGCGTGGCCGCGAGGCCGAAGCCCATCGCGAAGAGGCCGCGCGCGACCTCCACGGCTTTCGGCTTGTCCGAGTTCTTCACGCTGATGAAGACCTTGCCGGGCGCCTTGCCGTCGACCATGTGCGGCGACGGCAGACGAACACCCGCAGCCACCTGCGACTTCACGAAGGCTTCGCCGAAGGTCGCACCCACGCCCATCACTTCGCCGGTCGATTTCATTTCGGGTCCGAGGATGGTATCGACGCCGGGAAACTTCACGAACGGGAAGACCGCTTCCTTGACCGAGTAGTAGCTCGGCTTCACTTCATCGGCAATGCCCTGCTCGGACAGCGATCGCCCGACCATGCAACGTGCCGCGATCTTCGCGAGCTGCAATCCGGTCGCCTTCGAAACATAAGGCACGGTGCGCGAGGCGCGCGGATTGACTTCGAGCACATACACCACGTCGTTCTGAATCGCGAACTGCACGTTCATCAGCCCGACCACCCCCAACGCGCGCGCCATCATCGCGGTCTGACGCTTGAGTTCGTCGACGACTTCATCGGACAGCGAGAACGGCGGCAGCGAGCACGCCGAGTCGCCCGAGTGAACGCCGGCCTGCTCGATGTGTTCCATCACGCCGCCGATGAAGACTCGCGCGCCGTCGTGGGCGCCGTCACCGCGGCCATCGCAGATTGCATCGACATCGACTTCGATCGCGTCGTTGAGGAAGTGATCGAGCAGCACCGGCGAGTCGTGCGACACCTTGATGGCTTCGCGCATGTAGCGCTCGAGATCGCGCTGCTCGTGAATGATCTCCATCGCGCGGCCCCCCAGCACATAGCTCGGCCGCACTACCAGCGGATAGCCGATCTCTTCGGCACGTTCGAGCGCCTGCTTCTCGCTCTTGGCGGTGCGGTTATGCGGCTGCAAGAGACCGAGTTTGGTGATGAGCGCCTGGAAGCGCTCGCGGTCCTCGGCCATGTCGATCGCGTCGGGCGACGTTCCAATGATGGGAACCCCCGCCGCCTCCAGCGACTTCGCGAGCTTCAACGGCGTCTGGCCACCGTACTGCACGATCACGCCGAGCGGCTTTTCCTTCGCGACGATCTCGAGCACGTCTTCCAGCGTGACTGGCTCGAAGTAGAGCCTGTCGCTGGTGTCGTAATCGGTCGAGACGGTTTCGGGATTGCAGTTGACCATGATGGTCTCGTAGCCGTCTTCCGACAGCGCCAGCGCCGCGTGCACACAGCAGTAGTCGAACTCGATCCCCTGCCCGATCCGGTTCGGTCCGCCGCCGAGCACCATGATCTTCTTGCGGTCGGTGGGTTCGGCTTCGCACTCCGCATCGTCGAGACCTTCGTAGGTCGAGTAGAGATACGCGGTGCTGGTCGCGAACTCCGCCGCGCAGGTGTCGACGCGCTTGTACACGGGACGCACGCCCTCCTTGACGCGCCGCTCGCGCACACGCGCTTCGGTGGTCTTCATCAAATAGGCAAGACGCCGATCGGAGAAGCCCTTGCGCTTCAACTGATACAGCGTCACGCGGTCGATCTCCGACAGCTTGGTCTTCTCGAGCTTCAACTCGATATCGACGATCTCCTTGATCTGCGTGAGAAACCACGGATCGATGTGCGTCAGTTGCCCGACTTCCTCGATGCTCATGCCCATCGCGAACGCATCGCCGACATACCAGATGCGCTCGGGTCCGGGCTCGCCGAGCTCGAGCTCGATCTTCTCGCGGTCCTTGGTCATCTCGTTCATGCCATCGACGCCGACTTCGAGACCGCGCAATGCCTTCTGGAACGACTCCTGGAAGGTGCGGCCGATCGCCATCACTTCGCCCACCGACTTCATCTGCGTGGTCAGGTGCGAATCGGCCATCGGAAATTTTTCGAAGGCAAAGCGCGGGACTTTCGTGACGACGTAATCGATAGCCGGCTCGAAGCTGGCCGGTGTCGCGCCACTCGTGATCTCGTTGCGCAATTCGTCGAGCGTGTAGCCGATCGCGAGCTTTGCCGCGATCTTCGCGATCGGGAATCCGGTCGCCTTCGAGGCCAACGCGGACGAGCGCGACACGCGCGGGTTCATCTCGATGACGATCATGCGGCCGTCTTTCGGATCGATCGCGAACTGCACGTTCGAGCCGCCCGTGTCGACGCCGATCTCGCGCAGGATCGCGATCGACGCGTTTCTCATCAACTGATATTCCTTGTCGGTCAAGGTCTGCGCGGGCGCGACCGTGATCGAGTCGCCGGTGTGGATGCCCATCGGATCGAGGTTCTCGATCGAGCACACGATGATGCAGTTGTCGGCGCGGTCGCGCACGACCTCCATCTCGAATTCCTTCCAGCCGATCAGCGATTCTTCGATCAACAACTCACTGGTCGGCGACGCCTCGAGGCCGCGCTTGCAGATCGTCTCGAACTCTTCGCCGTTGTAGGCGATGCCGCCGCCGGTGCCGCCCAACGTGAAGCTCGGGCGAATGATCGAGGGGAAGCCGAGCGTCTTCTGCGCGGCCCACGCCTCGTCCATCGAATGCGCGATGCCCGAGCGCGCCGAGCCCAGCCCGATCTTCGTCATCGCCTCCTTGAACTTGCTGCGGTCCTCGGCCTTGTCGATCGCTTCAGGCGACGCGCCGATCAGTTCGACCTCGTATTTCGCCAACACGCCATGGCGATGCAGATCGAGCGCGCAATTGAGCGCGGTCTGCCCTCCCATCGTGGGAAGGATCGCGTCAGGTCGCTCGGTCGCGATGATCTTCTCGACCACCTGCCAGGTAATCGGTTCGATGTAAGTCACGTCGGCCGTCTCCGGATCGGTCATGATCGTCGCCGGATTCGAGTTGACGAGCACGACGCGATAGCCCTCTTCGCGCAAGGCCTTGCAGGCCTGCGCACCCGAATAGTCGAACTCGCAGGCCTGACCGATAACGATCGGGCCGGCGCCGATGATGAGGATGGAGTGGAGGTCGGTGCGCTTTGGCATGGGATGTGTTGATATGCGCGAATCGCGGCTGGCACTCAGGGCTGAACGAACCCGATGGGCTTTTTCTTTGGCACTGGCGGCGGGCTCATCAACTCGCGAATCGCTTCGAACACGATCGCGAACTGATCGTCGTACTTCGCCTCCAGAGCGGCGAGCTTCTTCGCAAGGTCTTTGTTCGATTCCAGCATCGAGCGCAGCTTGACGAAGGTGCGCATGATTTCGATGTTGACGGCGATGGCGCGATCGCTGCGCAGGACGCTTGAGAGCATTGCAACGCCCTGCTCTGTAAAGGCGTAGGGCGTAGATCGCGCCCCACCCCAACTTGAAATCACAGTTTGTGATCTCAAGTTGGCAAGCTCCTGTTTCGACAACTGAAAGCAGAAGTCTTCAGGGAAACGTTCGGGGTTGCGCCCGACTGCCTGCACCAGCGCGCGACGCTCGATATCGTAGAGCTCTGCGAGATCGTGCGACAACATCACGCGCATGCCGCGCATCGAATAGATGCGCGCCTCGACACCCTCAACGAGTTGCAGCGTGCCAATCGGCATTGAAGGTTCAGCCACGCGCCGTCCCCATCGCCGCGATGAAGCGATCGAACAAATAGCCGATGTCGTGCGGTCCGGGACTCGCTTCCGGGTGCCCCTGAAAACAGAACGCGGGCCGGTCGGTGCGCGAGAAGCCTTGCAGCGACCCATCGAACAACGACACATGCGTGACCTTGCAATTCGAAGGCAACGACATCGCATCGACCGCGAAGCCGTGGTTCTGCGACGTGATCAGCACCTGCCCGGTCTCGAGGTCCTGCACCGGATGATTCGCTCCGTGATGTCCGAACTTCATCTTCATCGTCTTCGCACCCGAAGCCAGCGCCATGATCTGATGGCCCAGACAGATGCCGAACGTCGGAAGGCCGCACTCGATCAGTTCGCGCGTCGCATCGATCGCGTAGTCGCAAGGCTCGGGGTCACCGGGGCCATTCGATAGAAAGATGCCGTCGGGGTTGAGCGCCAGCGCATCGGTTGACGTTGCTTGCGCGGGGATGACGGTCACGCGGCAACCGCGCGCCGCGAGCATGCGCAGAATGTTGTGCTTGATGCCGTAGTCGTACGCGACGACATGAAAGCGCGATGCATCGCCGCTTTGATAGCCGGCGCCAAGCTTCCATACCGAATCGGTCCAGTCGTAAGCCTCACGCACGCTGACGACTTTGGCGAGGTCGAGACCCGCGAGACCGGGGAAACTGCGTGCGAGCCCAAGCGCTTTTTCCACATCGGCGGCGTCGCCCGCGCATTCCGCGAGGATCGCGCCGTTCTGCGCGCCTTTCGTGCGCAATAGACGCGTGAGCCTGCGCGTATCGATGCCTGCGATCGCGACGCAGTCTTCGACTCGCAGATATTCGGAAAGGCTGCGCTTGGCGCGAAAGTTCGAGTAGGTTCGCGGTAGATCGCGAATCAAAAGGCCGGCCGCGTGAATGCGCGTCGCCTCCACGTCCTCATCGTTCGCGCCGGTGTTGCCCACATGCGGATAGGTCAGCGTGACGATCTGGCGCGCATAGCTCGGATCGGTCAGGATTTCCTGATAACCCGTCATCGAGGTGTTGAAAACGACCTCGCCGATCGATTGGCCGGGTGCTCCGACGGAGATGCCGCGAAATACGCTGCCATCGGCAAGCGCGAGAAGTGCCAGTCCGCTCGCGTTGGGATCGGCGGGAAAGAAATCGGTCGGCAACAAGAAAAACCCCTGTCATGGCCGGCCGGCGCACATCGCGTGTCGATTCATGTCGACGCGTTCGACTTGGCGCGCAAACCGAAGGCGCAATGGTCGAAGCGATGGGCGAGGGATGAAGATTTGCGCGGACGGTCGGCGGCTGAAGATAAACTTTCGAATTATACCGTGTCAAACTCGCTCGACTCCTTCATCGGCGTCCCCACGCATTCAGCCTACTCATCCATGAACCAACTCGATCAACTCAAGCAATACACGACGGTCGTTGCCGACACCGGAGATTTCGAAGCGATGCGCGCCTATGCGCCGCAGGACGCGACGACCAATCCATCGCTGATCTTGAAAGCCGTCGAGAAGGACGCGAACAAACCGTTGCTGCAGAAAACCGTCCGTGCGCACGCGAAGGAGTCGCCCGATGCGCTGATCGATCGCTTGATGATCGCCTTCGGTCTCGAAATCCTGAAGATCGTCCCGGGCCGGGTCTCGACCGAAACCGATGCGCGGCTGTCGTTCGATACGGCCGCATTGATTGCGAAAGGCCATCACCTGATCGCGCTTTACGAAGCCGAAGGGATCCCTCGCGAACGCGTGCTGATCAAGCTCGCATCGACGTGGGAAGGGATACGCGCAGCCGAGGCGCTGGAGCGCGAAGGCATCCACTGCAACATGACGCTGCTGTTCTCTTTGGGACAGGCGACCGAATCGGCGGACGCCGGAGCGACCTTGATCTCGCCCTTCGTCGGGCGCATCACCGACTGGTACAAGAAGGCCGAAGGCAAGGACTGCTACGCGCCGCAGGACGATCCGGGCGTACGGTCGGTGCGGCAGATTTATGCGGCGTTCAAGAAATTGGGTTATCCCACGCAGATCATGGGCGCGAGCTTTCGCAACGTGGGACAGGTGCTGGCTCTCGCGGGATGCGATCTCCTCACGATCAGCCCCGACCTGTTGCAGAAGTTGACCGAGAGCGACGCGAGGGTAGAACCCGCGCTCACGCGCGCATGGGCCGAAGCGCAAGACGTGCAGCCGACGATCTTCGACGAAGCGAAATTTCGTTTCGCATTGAACGGGGACGCGATGGCTACCGAGAAGTTGGCCGAAGGAATTCGCACCTTTGCGTCCGACGCGGTCAAGCTCGAGAAATTGATTGCGGCGACGCGCTGAATCGCGCGTGCGGTCATCGGCACGCTTGATCGAGATCTCGCCGCGCCATATACAAGTTGCTCAACGCAACCGACATCGGCCCAAGCTACCGGGCTGCAAGCCGCAGCGGCGGCGCCGCGCCCGGCAGCCGCCGGTCTTCCAGCAGCACGCGCGTGCAATCGGCAATGCCCAGCGGCCGCGAGAAGTAATAACCCTGCATCTCGTCGCAGCCGTGGGCCTTGAGAAAATCGAGCTGCGCTTCGGTCTCGACGCCCTCGGCCACCACCTTTAGCTTCAGGCTGTGGGCCAAGTTGATGATGGCCAGTGCGATCGACGCGTCGTCGGCGTCGGTCGTCACGTCGCGGATGAAGGCGCGGTCGATCTTCAACGCGTCGAGCGGAAACCGCTTCAGGTAGGCGAGGCTCGAGTAGCCGGTGCCGAAATCGTCGATCGACAGTCGCACGCCATGGGCGCTCATCGTGTTGAGCATGCGCACGGCCTCGTCGGCGTCGCTCATCAACATCGATTCGGTGAGCTCGAGCTCGAGCAAGCCGGGGTCGATACCCGTCTGCGCAAGGATGGCGGCAATGGTCACGTCCAGGTTGCGCTGCTGAAACTGGCGTGCCGATAAGTTGATCGCCACCGGCCGAAGCGTCACGCCTTCAGCCTGCCATTGGGCGAGTTGCTCGCAGACCGTGCGCACCACCCATTCTCCGACCGGGATGATGAGCCCGGTTTCTTCGAGGATATGGATGAACTCCAGCGGCGGCACCAAACCGCGCTCCGGGTGCTGCCAGCGCAGCAGCGCCTCGAAGCCGCTGATCTCGCCGCTGGCCAGGCGAGCCTTGGGCTGGTAGTGCAGCACGAACTCGCGCCGCTCCAGCGCGCCACGCAGCTGGGTCTGCAACTGCAGACGTTCGAGCGCCATCTCGTTCATCTGCGGCAGGTAGAACTGGTAGCCGTTGCGGCCGCGCAGCTTGGCGCGGTACATCGCGGTGTCGGCGTTGCGCAGCAAGGTATCGGCATCGATGCCGTCGCTCGGGTAGACGCCGATGCCCAAGCTCGCTGAGATATAGACTTCCTGGTTACTCAGCATGAACGGCCGCGCCATCGCGAGCACCACCTTTTGCGCCACCAGCGCCGCATCGTCCGGCCGCGCCAGATTGGACAGCACGCAGGCAAATTCATCGCCGCCCAAGCGACCCACCGTATCACCGGCGCGCACGCATTCCTCCAATCGCGCCGCCACCATGATCAACAACTGGTCACCGCTGCCGTGGCCCAGCGTGTCGTTGACGACCTTGAAGCGGTCGAGGTCGATGAACAGCACACCGACCAGCCATTCGTTGCGCATCGCCTGCTTCAGCGTCTGCGCGAAGCGGTCGAGGAACAGGCTGCGATTGGCCAAGCCAGTGAGGGTATCGAACTGCGCGAGATAGGTGAGCCGCTGCTCGATCCCCTTACGATCCATCGCGGTGGCCAGCGTGTTGGCCAGGCTCTTCAGAAAGTTGACGCTTTCCTGTGCGAAACGACCCGGCTCGGGCGAACAGGCGCCGAGCACACCGTAGGGCCCACCAACGCCGTGAATGGGAACGCGCACGTCGCTGCGAATGGCGTGCGCGGCCAGCAGCGGCGGCGCCCCATTGCCCTCCAGCTGAAAGTCATCGACTGTTTGCGGCTCGCCAATCGCACCGACGATGGTGCCGCTCGCGATGATGCCGTCCTCGGCGATGCTTGTGCCCACCCAGCCGGCTTGCCAGCCAACGCCGGCGCACAGCACCAACGTGCGGCCGTCGCTGGCCAGTTGCAGTACTGCGCTGAAATCCACGCCCAAACCCAGCGCGACGACCTCGGCCGCCTGGCTCAGAAGTTCGTCGAGACCGATATTGGCCAGCGCCTTCTGCCCGAAGGACGCGATCAGGCTTTGCTGCATGGCGTGCCGACGTATCGTCTGCTCCGCCGCCAATTGGGCGCTGATGTCGCGCGCGATGCTGACGATGATCCAGCCGTCGCCAGACGGGATCGCGCGCCGCGACACCTCCACCGGCAGAAGGCTACCGTCATTGCGGCGATGCGTGGTCCGCGCGTGAGTCGCTGCCGAGCCACCGGTGATCAAGTCATTGTAGTCGTGCTCGATTTGCGCGCGCGATGTCGGTAGCAGATCCTGCGGCCCCTTCGTCAGCAAGTCCTGGCGCGTGTATCCAAGCATCTCGCAAGCCGTGGTGTTGGCGTCGATGAAGCGCATGCTGCTTCGATCGGCCAGCAAGATCGAATCGGCCGAAGTGTCCATCGCGGCGCGAAATCGTCGCAGCTCTTCTTCGCGCTGCTTGCGCTTGCTGATGTCGTTGGCGACGCCACGGTAGCCCTTGAACACGCCCTTGTCATCGAACAGCGGTTGACCACGAGCGCTGTAGTGACGAACGCCGCCGTCTTCGGTGAGGATGCGGTATTCGAAGTCGGTGAAGGACAGGTGGGCTTCCAGCGTGGCTTGGTGGGCTGCCCAATCGGTGTCGCCGCGTTCCACCGGCAGTTCCCAGCGGCGCCGACCCAATGCGTTGTGGACGAGGACGTTGCCCTGGGTCGTGAAGCTCCCCGACATCGTGGTGAAGCGTAGTTCGGCGTCCTGTTCCCAGTACCAGTCCGACGACAGTTCGCACAGGCTGCGAAAGCGCGCCTCGCTCTCGCGCAGCGCGTCCTCGGAGCGCACGCGCTCCGTGACGTCCTTTGCAACTCCGCGGTAGCCGCGGAACGAGCCTTGCGAGTCGAAGATCGGCGTACCTGCTACGCTGATGCAACGGGTCTCATTGTTGTCGATGCGGCTCAACAGAAGATCGTGGAACGGCCGGCGCGCGTGGAGGACCGACTGATGCTCCTCCCACGTCTGACCCAGAATTTCGGTGTTGGGCAATTCCCAGCGGCGCTTGCCGATATGTGACTCGGGGGTGATGCCGCCGCGCGCGTCCGTGGTGCCTACCGTAGCGACAAACCGGAACTCGGCGTCCTGTTCCCAATACCAGTCCGAGGAAAGCTCAGTGAGGCTGCGAAAGCGCGCCTCGCTTTCGCGCAACGCGGCCAACGCGTCGAACGGCGGACTGGCGCGGCAACCGGCGACCGCCGTGGGCGCACGCTGTTTGGGCGCTCGGGGCTCACGGTTCATGTATTCGCTGGTCCAATTTCTTGTAGGTGGCGGCGCCGAGATCAACTTGGCATGCAATGGCTATCGACAACCAGCGATGTGACTTGAGCCGAGCACCCGCGGATTCGTTTTCGCCATGGGCTTCGAACTCGCATCTCGTCAGGCTGGGTGGGCTAGAGCTTCTCGGTCTCCCCGCTTTTCGGCTGCCACTTCATCAACCGCTTCTCGACCACGCCGACCAGCGTGTCGAGGATCAGCGCGAATGCGGTCAACACGACGATGCCGGCGAACACGGTGTTGATGTCGAAGGTTCCTTCGGCCTGCAGGATCAGATAGCCCACGCCTCGCGCCGAGCCGAGATATTCGCCGACGACCGCACCGACGAAGGCCAGTCCCACCGACGTGTGCAGTGATGAGAACACCCAGCTCATCGCGCTGGGCAGATAGACGCTGCGCATCAACTGCCGCTTGGATGCGCCCAGCATGCGCGCGTTGGCGAGTACCACGGGACTGACCTCGCGCACGCCTTGAAAGACGTTGAAGAAGACGATGAAGAACACCAGCGTCATGCCGAGCGCGACCTTCGAGACGATGCCCAGACCGAACCACACGCCGAAGATCGGCGCAAGGATCACGCGCGGCATCGCATTGGCCCCCTTGATGTAAGGATCGAAAATAGCGGCGGCCGAGGGCGCGAGCGCGAGCCACATGCCCACGCCCAAGCCGAACAAGGTGCCGAAGACGAACGCGAGCACCGTCTCGAGCAGGGTGATACCCAGATGAAGATAGATCTCGCCCGACACGAACCAGTTCCAGATGCGCTCGGCGACCTGCAAGGGTTCGCCGAAGAAGAACGCGGCCTGGGTCGCGTTCTTGAAATAGATCGGCGGCAACAGCGTCGGGCTGGTCAGCACATACCAGAGCGTGATCACGATGACGAGCACCGCGATCTGCCAGAAGCGAACGGTGGCCTTTCGCTTCATGTCGTCCTCATGCGCGTTGCTACACCTTCACCTTGGTTTGTCGATAACCCTTCAACACTTCCTCTTTCATCGCGCTCCAGATCTGCGCATGCAATTCGACGAAGCGTGGATGGGTGCGAATCTCGGCCACGTCGCGCGGACGCGCAAGGTCGATGTCGAACTCGGCGATCGGATGGGTCGCGGGACCGGCCGAGAGCACGATGACGCGATCCGACAGCGCGATCGCTTCGTCGAGGTCGTGCGTGATGAAGAGCACCGCCTTGCGTTTCGCCTGCCAGATCTCGAGCAGCTCGTTCTCCATCAACTGACGCGTCTGGATGTCTAGCGCCGAGAAGGGCTCGTCCATCAGGATGATGTCGGGGTCGAGCACCAACGTCTGCGCCAACGCGACGCGCTTCCTCATGCCGCCCGACAGTTGATGCGGATAGCGGTCGCCGAAGCCCGCGAGCCCGACGCGCGACAGCCATTCCTCGCCGCGCGCAATCGCCTCGCCGCGCGCGACGCCGCGAAACTCCAGGCCCGCGACGACGTTGTCGATCGCGCTTCGCCACGGCATCAAGGCTTCGGACTGGAACATGTAGCCCGCGCGCCGATTGACGCCGGACAGGCGCGCATCGAGCTCGTCGCCGAATACATGCACCTGTCCCGACGAAGGCGCGAGCAAACCCGCGCCGACGTTCAGCAGCGTCGACTTGCCGCAGCCGGTCGGTCCGACCACCGACACGAATTCACCCGGCGCGACCGCGAGCGTGACGTCCTTGACCGCGGTGTAGCGCTGGTGGGGATCGTCGTTCGAAATGAAAGTGCACGTGATGCGATCGAGCGCGAGCGCCGAGTGCACCGCTGCTCGATCAATCGCAGTCACCGAGGCCGACACGCAAGACTCCGTTCGTGTCGCTCACTTGTACTTCAGGTTGGCCTTCTTCGCGAACTCGTTGGTGTAAGTATCCGCGAGCTTGATCTTGGCCGGATCGATCTTCGTGTCAAAGCTCGCGAGTACCTTCAACGCGGTCTTCGGACCCGCCTCGGGAATCAGGCCGTCGGTCGAATAGGCATCGCGCACATTAGCGAAGGCCGCGAGGTAGATCCCGCGATCTCCCAATTGATACGCCTCGGGTACGGTCTTGAGCACGTCCGACGGTCCGGCCTTTGCGAGCCATTTGTCGGCGCGCACGATCGCATTGGCCAACGCCTGTACGGTGCGCGGATATTTCTTGATGAAGTCATCGTGCGTATAAAGCGTCGCTGCCGGCATCGGTCCGCCGTAGAGCGCTTCTGTTCCCTTGGGCGTGCGCGTGTCGACCAGGATCTTCACTTCCTTCTTCTGCTCGAGCATCGTCATCACCGGATCGACATTGGACATGCCGTCGATCTGTCCGCTGCGCAACGCCGCGAGCGACCCGGCCGTCGAGCCGACGCCGATGATCGAAACGTCGGAGGGCTTGAGCCCGCCTTGGGCGAGATAGAAATTGAGCGCGATATTGGTCGATGAGCCGGGCGCGGACACGCCCATCTTCAAACCCTTGAGGTCTTTCGGACCGTGGACGTTCGCGGCTTTGTCGGTGACGACACCGATCGAGATCGCGGGTGCGCGTCCCATCAACACAAAGGCGACGATGTGCTGACCCTTCGCCTGCATGTTGATGGTGTGTTCGAACGCACCCGCCACCACGTCGACGCTGCCGCCGATCAAGGCTTCGAGCGATTTCGCACCGCCTGCGAAATCGCTGATCTCGACGTTGAGCCCCTCGTCCTTGAAGTAGCCGAGCCTCTCGGCGATCGTCAGCGGCAGATAGTAGAGACCGGCCTTGCCGCCGACAGCGAGCGAGACGTTGGGTTTCTCGGGCGCCTGCGCCCACACCAGGTCGCTTGCGAAGGTGATAGACAACAACGCAGCAATCGCCACGCGCACGATCGAATCAGCGCCGGATTTCGGAACAGCGTGCATGTGGGTCTCCGCGAAGATGCCCGATGCGTGGTTCGGGCTTGTAGACGAATTCTAGCGGAGCGCCCGGCGAACGGCCCTAACTCTTCATGTTCACCAGCGCGCCAAGTCCGAGCACCTGCGTGGGCTGCGGCGATCCGCCGGCTGGTTCGAGCGACAGACCGTAGGCCTTCGCGCGCGCAAGCGTCTTGGCGTCACTCGATGTCACGGTTGCCGCCGTGGCTCGGGCGCTCGGCGGCAACATGCCGATCGACACCATTGCTTCCGCATCGTTCGGCGCAATCCACAGTTGCAGCGCCTTGCCTTCCGGCACCTCGACGTCGGCCGCGACCTTGACGACGACGGTACCGGCATTCCCGGTCTGCATGACCACTGCGACCGGCTTGCCACTTGTCGGATCGACGACCGTCGCGATCGCGCTGGGCGTGACTTCCACGATCTGCGGCGCGACGATGGGCTGAGGCCGCATCGCGATGCCGACCGCTATCACTGCGATGGTCGCGAAGGCGATCGAGAGTCCGCGCCAGAGGGCTAGTCGGCCCCAACCCGTCGGTGTCTCGCGCGTGTACCGATCGACCCCGCGCGCCGACGAGCCGGGCAGGCGCGCCTCGATCGCGTCCCATACACGCGCGTGCGGTCGTGCGATAGCCACGCTGTCGAGCAAGGGGACAAGGCGCTCGCTCCATGCCAGCGCGAGCGCCCGCAATTCGGCATCGTCGCGCGTCAACGACTCGAAGCGTCGACGCGCGGGCCCGCGCAGCGTGCCGAGTGCGTACTCGGCCGCGAGCTGGTCACGCAATGTCGAGTTGCCTCTGGTGTCCACGATAATTCTTCTTCAGGCGCCGATGCCGTCGAGGCATCGCTTCATCTTTTCAAGTCCGCGCCGTATCCAGGTCTTGACCGTGCCGATCGGGATGCGCAGCGTCGCAGCGAGTTCGGAATGCGTGAGGCCCTGGAAGTACGCGAACGCAATCGCCTGGCGCTGACCCGAGTCCAGACGCTTGAGACAGCGATGCAATGCGGTGGCGTCCTGCGCATGGATCGCGCTATCGACGGGCGTCGGATGATCGGACTCGAGCACCGCGGACAGGTCGTCATCGAGTTCGATGGTCCGATGATCGACGCGACGAATGTAGTCGAGCGCGCGATTGCGAACGATCGTGACCATCCAGGTCATCGGCGCCGACAACGACGCGTTGTACCCGGCCGCTCCGTTCCACACGTTGACAAAGCTATCCTGCAAGACATCCTCCGCACGACTTTCGTCCCGCAAGATACGCAGCGCGACCGCAAACAGTTTCGGCGACGTGGCGTCGTAGAGACGGCGATAGGCCTGACGATCGCCCAGCGCAACAGCCGAGATCCACTTGGCAAGCGTCGCGGGGTCGCCAACGGCGGAGGTCGATGGGATGGAGGCGGAGTTCATGGTGGCGATCAGGTCTCGATTATCGCGCAGGGTTCAGCGAAGCGCTTGACGCGCGGCTTGACGAGCGGTTCAACACGCCGGTGAACGCGGCATTCATCTGAGTGCGCCGGTCGCCGCGAACAGATAAAGCGCAACGCTCGCGCCGAACCCGACGGCCCACACCAGCGAACGCGCCGACGCGAGGTTGGCCACGTAACAACCGATGTACGCGAAGCGCGCAACGATGAAGACGACCGCAAGCAAGTTGATGGTGGCGATCGGCACGTGTTGCAGCACTGCGATCAAGACGCCGATCGCGAAGAAGGGAAATGCTTCGAAGCTGTTGGACTGCGCCGCGTTGGCGCGCGCACTGCGCCCGGTCTGCCGGGAGAGCCAGGCACGCGGCTCACGATTGTCGTAGCGCGAGCCCGCCCCATCGGGGTCATCCCGCTTTGCGCTGAACTTCGCGAGGTAGGCGCACGCCAGCGGCAGTACGCCCGCGATCAGGACACACCAGAACGCGATGATCATCGAGCGCCCTCCGCAACGACCGGTTGGACATCATTCATACGTCTCTCCGACGATCGCATCGATGCGCGCGCGCACTTCCCCATCGATCCTGGCGACCACATCCATCGCCTTCATGTTCTCGACCACCTGCTCGGGTCGCGATGCGCCGGTGATGACGGTGGACACCCGCGGATTGCTCGCACACCACGCGAGCGACAGTTGCGCGAGCGAGCAATCGAGATCGGCCGCAACCTCGGCGAGCCGCGCGACGATGGCGTTCTTCTTCTGGTCGAGCAGGCGCTCCTTGAGGAAGGCGTAATTGACCAGCGTCGCCCGACTCTTTTCCGGCGCGCCGCTGCGATACTTGCCGGTCAAGAGTCCTGACGCAAGCGGGCTCCAGGTGGTGAGCCCGAGGCCGGTGTCTTCATAGAGCCGCGCGTATTCCACTTCGACCCGCTTGCGATTGAAGAGATTGTATTCGGGCTGCTCGACCACCGGCTTGTGCAGGTGATGACGCTCCGCGATCTCCCACGCGGCGCGAATGTCGGCCGCCGGCCACGACGACGTGCCCCAGTACAAGGCCTTGCCGCGCGACACGATGTCGTGCATCGCCCATACCGTTTCTTCGAGCGGGGTGTCGGGATCGGGACGATGGCAATAGACCAGATCGACATGGTCGAGATCGAGGCGCTTCAACGATCCATCGATCGCATGCAGCAGGTATTTGCGATTCAGCGTGTTGCGCTCGTTGGGTCCCTTCTCGAGTCCCCAGAAAAACTTGGTCGAGACCGCGTACTTCATGCGCGGCCACTTCAGTTCCTTCAACACCTGACCCATGATGGTTTCGGACTGGCCGAGCGCATACACCTCGGCGTTGTCGAAGAAGTTCACACCCGCATCGAACGCGGCAGCCATGCATTCGCGCGCGAGCCTGGCGTCCATCTGATTGCCGTAGGTGACCCACGAGCCGAAGGACAGCGCGCTGACCTTGAGGCCTGCGCGGCCCAGACGTCGGTATTGCATATTCGTCACTCCAGTCTTCAATGGGATGGTTCGATCACGACGCCCGTCGATCCAGCACCGCCTGCGCGATGGTACCGACATCGACATATTCGAGTTCGCCGCCCACCGGCACGCCGCGTGCAAGCCGCGTAACCGTGAGCCCGCGCGTCTTCAGCATCTCGCCTATCGTGTGCGCGGTGGCCTCGCCTTCGTTGGTGAAGTTCGTCGCCAGGATGACCTCACGCACCACACCATCGGTCGCGCGCTTCAACAAGCGATCGAGATGAATGTCCTTTGGCCCGATGCCGTCGAGCGGTGAGAGCCGGCCCATCAGCACGAAATACAGGCCGCGATAAGTCAGCGTCTGCTCGATCATCAATTGATCGCCCGGTGTCTCGACCACGCACAACAACGAGCGATCGCGTCGATCCGACGAGCACACGTCGCACAGTTCGTTCTCGGTGAAGGTATTGCACAACGCGCAATGACGGATCGCTTCGACCGCGTGCGTCAACGCGCCGCCCAGCAGCGCCGCACCTTCGCGATCGTGTTGAAGCAGGTGATACGCGATGCGCTGCGCGGACTTGGGTCCGACGCCCGGCAGGCGACGTAAGCCTTCGACGAGGGTGTCGAGACTGGAGGGACGTCGGGTTGACGATCGTGTGGAAGATTTCATGCGGACGCGAGGCTGAGCGCCGCGATTCTACTTGGCGCGTGCGTATCACCGCATTGGCCTGCGGAGCGCCCGCTACAATTCGCCCTTCGCTCGCGACCGGCACCGCCGTCGTCATCCCCATCTGATGCGTCGCGCCTCACCGCATACCCATGTCCATCCTCGCCGATCAAGTCCACCGCCGTCGCACCTTCGCCATCATCTCCCACCCCGACGCGGGCAAGACGACGCTCACCGAAAAGCTGCTGTTGTTCTCGGGCGCGATCCACATCGCAGGTTCGGTCAAGGCAAGGAAGGCGACGCGTCATGCGACTTCCGACTGGATGGAGATCGAAAAGCAGCGTGGCATCTCGGTCGCGTCGTCCGTAATGCAGATGGAATACCGCGATTGCGTGATCAACCTGCTAGACACGCCGGGCCACCAGGACTTTTCGGAAGACACCTATCGCGTGCTGACCGCGGTCGATGCTGCGCTGATGGTGATCGATGCGGCCAACGGCGTCGAGGCGCAGACCTTGCGTCTGCTGGAAGTGTGCCGCGCGCGCGGCACGCCCCTCATCACCTTCGTCAACAAGATGGATCGCGAAGTGCGCGAGCCGCTCGATCTGCTCGACGAGATCGAACGCGCGCTCGGCATGACCGCGGTGCCGTTCACGTGGCCGATCGGCATGGGCAAGAATTTCGCGGGCGTGTACGACATACGCGCGAACAGCATGCGTGTCTTTCAGGCGGGCGCCGATCGCGCGGGGCAGGCGTTCGAAACCATCGAGGGTCTCGACAATCCGTTGATCGATGAACGCTTCGGCGGCGGCACGGGCCATGTCGAAAAAGCGCGTGACGAGATCTCGCTTGTCACCCAAGCATCCGCAACCTTCGATCGCGAAGCGTTCATCGCAGCCACGCAGACGCCGGTGTTCTTCGGATCGGCCGTCAACAATTTCGGCGTGCAGGAAGTGCTCGATGCGATCGTCGATCTCGCGCCGTCACCGCTCGGGCGCAACGCGATTTCGCGCATGGTCGAAGCCGAAGAGCCGAAGTTCGCGGGCGTGGTCTTCAAGATCCAGGCCAACATGGACCCGGCGCATCGCGATCGCATCGCGTTCGTGCGCGTGTGCGCGGGGCACTTTCTGCGCGGCATGAACCTCAAAGTCACGCGCTCGGGCAAACTGATGAAGCCGAACAACGTCGTGACCTTTCTGTCGCAGCGGCGCGAGATTGCCGAAGACGCGTACGCCGGCGACATCATCGGCATTCCCAATCACGGCACGCTGCAACTGGGCGACACGCTGACCGAAGGCGAACCGCTGCAATTCACCGGACTGCCCTTCTTCGCACCCGAAATGTTCCAGGCCGTCGAGGTCGCCGACCCCTTGCGCGCGAAGCAGTTGAAGCACGGCCTCGCCCAACTCGGCGAAGAAGGCGCGATCCAGGTGTTCCGTCCGCACCTGGGCGGCTCGCTGTTATTGGGCGCAGTGGGGCAACTGCAATTCGAAGTCGTGCTGCACCGTCTCGAACACGAGTACGGCGTGAAGGCGCGCCTGATCGGCACGCGTCATCGCCTTGCGCGCTGGATCACTGCGGAAGGCTCGGCCGAAGGCGAGCGCGAGCTGAAGCGCTTCATCGATTTCTATGCCGCGCGCATCGCGCACGACGCGGTCGATGCGCCGACTTACATGGCGTCGCACGTGTCGGAGTTGCGGGTCGCGCAGGACGAGTGGCCGAGGATCAAATTCCACGCGCTGCGCGAACACGCGGGGTTGGTGTTTCAGTCGGGGTTGGCGGCCTGATGGGCAGCGACGGGTGTCGGCCGCAAGGGATGTGGGACTCCCCCGCGTTTGAAGCCTCGTGTGGAGGAAAGCCATAAATCCGCGTTCGAAACGTAGGGCTTGCTGCGCCCGACTACTCCGGCAACCGCTTCAATCCAACTTGGCCCTTGGGGAGCTTGTACTGCGCGGCGTTCAATTGCATGGCGAGGAAGGTGTAATACCCCGATATCCCTGTCAAATCCACGACCCCTTTGGTACCAAAACGAGCCTTGACCCGGTTGAAGGTTGACTCCGAGACCCGCTTCGTCTGCAGTAGCTCCGACGTGTAGTCGTAGATCATTTCTTCGTCTGCAGTCATTCCGCCCGGTCGGCGGCCGTCGGCTATGGCGTCCGCGATCTCGCGCGAGATTCCGGCCTTGAGTGCGATCGGATAGTGAAACCACCACTCGAAATCCTGCGTCCATTCACGCGCAACGATGAGAATCACGAGTTCGCTCAGCGTGTTGCCTATCGCCGAATTGAAGCGCAGATAATCGCCCATCGAGCGCGACAGCGTCATCACTTGCGGGCTGTGCATCAAAGGCTCGAAAGGTCCGAACACGGGCCCTTTTCGCGCCGTCACAAAATCGGTCGCGGCCTGTTTTTGATCGGTTGTGTACTCTGCCGGCGGAATGGTCGGCAATCGATCCTCGGCATGTGCCGTGCAGGCAAGCATGGCCGATGTCACCGCGATGGCGCAAAGCTTGCTGGACATGATGGCTCCTCGTTGTTGGGCTTCCATCTTATGCGTAGTCCGGCATAGGCACACTGATGGCGGAGTAAGCGTCTCAATTTGTCGCGTCGAAAGCAGTGCGCAAGTGCCGCCCGGAACGATCTGCTAGGCTTCGCGCGCTCAAGACCCGTGACCCCCAACTCCCATGCAAAGCGACATCCAGATCGCCCAAGATGCAATCCTTCATCCCATCGTCGCGCTCGCACGCGATCGACTCGGCATCCCAGAAGAACATCTCGAACCCTACGGTCGCTTCAAGGCAAAGATTTCGCTCGCCCACATTGCAAGCCTCGCGAACAAACCCGACGGCAAGCTGATCCTGGTCAGCGGCATCAGCCCCACGCCGGCCGGCGAAGGCAAGACCACCACCGCGGTGGGCCTGGCCGATGGCCTGAACCGCATCGGCAAGAACGCGATCGTGTGCCTGCGCGAGCCGTCGATCGGGCCGGTGTTCGGCATGAAGGGCGGCGCGGCCGGCGGCGGCTACGCGCAGCTCGTGCCGATGAAAGACATCAACCTGCACTTCACCGGCGACTTCAACGCGATCGCGCTCGCGCACAACCTGCTCGCGGCGCTGATCGACAACCACATCCATCACGGCAATGCGCTCGGGCTGGATGTACGGCGCATCACCTGGAAGCGGGTGATGGACATGAACGACCGCGCGCTACGCAACATCACGATCGGCCTTGGTGGTCCGCGCAATGGTTACCCGAGAGAAGACGGCTTCGACATCGTGGTCGCGTCCGAGATCATGGCCATCCTGTGCCTTGCCGACGATCTGGCCGATCTGAAGGCGCGCATCGGCCGCATCGTCGTCGGCTACACGCACGAGCAGCAGCCCATCACTGCAAACCAGTTACAGGCGCAGGGCGCAATGACGGCGCTGCTGCGCGATGCGATCAAGCCGAATCTCGTGCAGACGCTCGAGAACAATCCCGCGCTCTTGCACGGCGGACCGTTCGCCAACATCGCGCATGGCTGCAATTCGGTGATCGCGACGCGGGCCGCATTGAAACTCGCCGACTACGTGGTCACCGAGGCCGGCTTCGGCGCGGACCTGGGCGCGGAGAAATTCGTCGACATCAAATGCCGCAAGTCGGGTCTGCGGCCCGATGTGGTGGTGCTCGTTGCGACCATCCGGGCGCTCAAGTTCCAGGGCGGTGTCGAGGTTGTGGATATTGCGAAAGAAAATTTGGCCGCGCTCGAAAAAGGCATCGTCAATCTCGAGCGTCATCTGAACAACGTGCGCAACCATTTCGGATTGCCGTGCGTGGTGGCGGTAAATCACTTCGAGCGCGACACGCCTGCGGAGTGGGCATTGCTGGCTCGCAAGCTCGCGCACCATGAGGTGCCGGTCGTGCTTGCAAAGCATTGGTCGGATGGCGGCGCCGGCGCCGAGGACCTTGCACGCGAGGTCGTTCGCCTGACCGACACGACACCGGCCGACTTCCGTTTCGTTTACGACGACGACGCCACGCTGTGGAAGAAGTGCGAGGCTGTTGCGACCAAGATCTATGGGGCGAGCGGCATCAATGCCGACGCCAGGGTGCGCGCGCAACTCGACGCGTTAGAAGCGCAAGGCTACGGGCACTTCCCGATCTGTATTGCCAAGACGCAATACTCGTTCTCCACCGACCCGCTGCTGCGCGGCGCGCCGCAGGGCCACGTGCTCGACATTCGCGAAGTGCGGCTCGCCGCGGGCGCCGAGTTCGTGGTGCTGGTGTGCGGCGACATACTCACGATGCCGGGCCTGCCGGCCGTCCCCTCGTCGGCTGCGATCGACGTGGATGACGAGGGGCGGATCGTCGGGTTGTTCTAGGGCGGCAGGCCTTCAACGCGAAGCGTGCTCTGCGAGAATGCAAGCCATGATGGAACTGAACGCCGACTTCTCGAAGCGCGTCGTGATGCACGCCGATGCGCTCCCATGGATCGCGTCGCCCATGCCGGGCGT
>JBBSEF010000031.1:0-31231 GCA_038240015.1 Burkholderiales bacterium | reverse complement strand
GTCAGCCGCAGTCCGTGATTGAGCACGTAGTGACCCATCTCGTGACCCATCACCGCCTTGATCTCGGGCAGTGATGTCTTGTTGACCAGGTTGTCGTTGAGGGCCACGCGCGTGGTGCCGAGAAAGCCCGACACGTTGGCGCTGACCCGCGTGGTCTGCCGGGACGCATCGAACCACTCCACGTGCGCGGTCGGAATCTGGTTCTCGCGCGCGAGCGACAGCACCGCCGTTCTCACCGCGCCATCGGGCAGCGGCTTGTAGTCGTTGAACAGCGGCGCGATGAACACCGGCGCGACCATCGCGAGCAGCAGGGCCAACACGAAACTGCACGTGCTGGCCCAGAGCCACCATCGCGCACCCAGCCGCCGCACCAACGCGTAGAGTCCGCTGACCAACAGCGGCGCGATGACCAGTCCGACCAGCAGGCCCTTTACCGATTCCCATAGCCAACCGGGCGCGCTCAGCGTAGACAGGCCGTACTGATGCTCGCGCACGAACTCCACGTAGTAACTCCACGGCAGCCCGAGCACGAAAGCGATCACCAACCAGAACACGGCGTACAGCGCAGTGGACAGCCAGCGCCATCTGGCGATGCGCCGCGCCGCGTTGCGCATGCGCACCGACACGCCGCTCAGCAATAGCAATGCGCCGACCGCGTTGCCATAGAGAAATCCCCCCAGTTGCAGCCAGTACCCTCCTTCGAAATACGCATCCGAAAGCTGGCGTTGCGCGGGCGACAGCAATGCCAGATACGACTCGGTGGCCTTGTCCACGTCGAAGCGCGGGCCGGGTCGCGCGGCGTCGGGGATCTGCAGACCCGGCGGAAAGTCGCGGGCGATCGGCCCCGCCGCACGCGCATCGACCGAGCCGAAGCCGATCAGCAACAGCAACGCCAGCAGCAGTGTCTTCATTGCGTCCTCATGCTTTCGCGTCCTTGTCCTGCTCCGAGAATACCTGCGCGGCGAGATGAAACGCCGAGTTGGCCGCGGGCACGCCGCAGTACACCGCGGCTTGCATCAGCACTTCCTTGATGTCGTCGCGCGTCACGCCGTTGTTGCGCGCCGCGTTCAGATGCAGACGCAATTCTTCGGGCCGGTTGAGTGCGACCATCATCGCAATCGTCAGCAGGGAACGCGTGTGGCGCGTCAGCCCCGGCCGCGTCCACGTTTCGCCCCACGCGGTGCGCGTGATCGTGTCGATGAACTCGCCGTTGAAGTCGGTGCGCGACGCGATGCCGCGATCGACGTGGGCATCGCCGAGCACCGAGCGCCGCATTGTCTCGCCGATCGCGCGGCGGCTGCGCTCGGTGACCAAGCCGTCGGTCAGGAAGTGCACGACGGCCGCATTGAACGCGCCGGCCTGCTCGATGTTCGACAGATGCGCCGAGTCGAGCTCGAGGTAGCGCGCGTCGGGGATCGCATCGGCGATCTCGCGACCGAGCGAAGGCGGCGTAGATGGATCGTGTGCGCCGGAAATGACGAGAGTAGGGACGAGGATCCGTAAGAGATGCTCACGCAGATCGGCGTCGCGAATCGCGGCGCAGTTAGCCGCATAACCGGCGCTGCTGGTTTCGACCAGCATGCGGCGAATGCGATCAACCGATTGAGACGCAATACTGCGATACCGCTTGGTGAACCAGCGTTCGACCACGAGGTCGACGATGGGATCGGGAAGTCCCTTCTCGCCGACGCTCCGAATGGAATCGATGCGAGCGTTCCAGAAATCGTCAGTGCCGATCTTTGCGCCCGTGTTCGCAAGCACCATGCGTTCGATGCGCCCGGGCGCGTGATGGGCCAGCCACAACCCCGTGAGCCCGCCCATCGACAAGCCGCAGAAATGCGCACGCTCGACACCGAGATGTTCGAGCAGGGCCAGCGCATCGCCGCCGAGCTGAGCTAGCGTGTACGGACCTTCAGGCATCGATGACGCGCCGTGTCCACGCGTGTCGTAGCGGATCACGCGGAAGTTCTCGGCCAGCACCCCGATCTGCGGCGACCACATCTCGAGATCGGTGCCCAGCGAGTTCGACATCAACAACGGCGGCGCATCGTCTGCGCCATCGATGCGGTAGTTCAGTGTGACGTTGTCGAGAGCGAGTGTCGCCATGATCAGACCCGCTCGATCACCAGCGCGATCCCCTGACCCACGCCGATGCACATCGTGCAAAGCGCATAGCGGCCACCCGTGCGATGCAGTTGATACATCGCCGTCGTCACCAGACGAGCGCCGCTCATGCCCAGCGGATGCCCGAGCGCGATCGCGCCGCCGTTGGGATTGACGCGCGCATCGTCGTCGGCGACGCCGAGCTGGCGCAGCACCGCGAGCCCTTGGCTCGCGAACGCCTCGTTGAGTTCGATCACATCCATCCGATCGATCGTCATGCCGAGGCGCTTCAGAAGTTTCTCCGTCGCGGGCGCCGGACCGATGCCCATCACGCGCGGCGCCACGCCGGCTGTGGCCATGCCGACGATGCGAGCCCTGGGTGTCAGACCATGCGTTTTCGCGGCGTCGCCGCCCGCGATCAGGAGTGCGCATGCGCCGTCGTTGACGCCCGATGCATTGCCGGCCGTCACCGTGCCGTCGGGCTTGACAATGCCTTTCAATTTCGCGAGCGCCTCGATGCTGGTCGCGCGCGGATGCTCATCGCGATCGACGACGAGCGGGTCGCCTTTTTTCTGTGTGATCGTGACCGGCGTGATCTCTTCGGCGAGCGTGCCGTCGGTCTGCGCGCGCGATGCCTTGGCCTGGCTCGCCAGCGCGAAGCGATCCTGGTCCTCGCGATTGACGCCGTAGTCGCTTGCCACGTTCTCGGCCGTCTCGGGCATCGAGTCCACGCCGTAGCGCTCCTTCATCAGCTTGTTGACGAAGCGCCAGCCGATGGTCGTGTCGTGGATCGCGTTGCCGCGCGAGAACGCGCACTCGGCCTTGGGCATCACGAACGGCGCGCGGCTCATCGACTCGACGCCGCCCGCGATCATCAGAAAATTGTCGCCCGCCGCGATCGCGCGCGCGGCCGTGCCGATTGCATCCATGCCGGATCCGCACAGGCGGTTGATGGTCGCGCCCGGCACATCGACCGGCAGTCCCGCGAGCAGAGACGACATGCGCGCGACGTTGCGATTGTCTTCGCCCGCCTGATTCGCGCAGCCGTAGATCACGTCGTCGACCTGACTCCAGTCCAGCGACGCGTTGCGCGTCATCAGCGCCTTGATCGGCACGGCGCCGAGATCGTCGGTGCGCATCGAAGACAGCGTGCCGCCATAGCGGCCGATCGGCGTGCGGATGGCGTCGCAGATGAATACGTCGTTCATGGTCGCTCTCGTCAACGTGGGACACCCGTCGCGTCAAACGGCGCGACGGAAGAATCGATTCTGCCATGCGCACGCCGCGACAACCGAAGCGCGTGTCGTCGCGTCAGGAGCAGGGCGCGCTGGCACAATGCCGCTGAGAGGGAGAGTCAACGATGCGGCAGGTCGAAGAATGCGATGAGCGCGAGGATGAACGCGAACGCGAGCCTCACCATGGGGCAGGACGCTGGGGCGTCCGCATCGCTACGATCGTCGCGTGCGTCGTCGCATGGAGTTTCGCGCACGCACCCGGCAACGATGCGAGCGCGGCAACCGGCAATGCACGAACGTCGACAACCCGCGCAAGCATCCGCCAGTTCTCGCCGCAAGGCGAAGTCGCCACCGTGCGTCAGGCGCGCGCGACCTTCAGCGACGCGATGGTGGACTTCGGCGATCCCAAGCTCGCCGCGCCGTTCGACGTGCAATGCGCGTCCGAGCCCGCAACCGCGGGGTCGGGGCGGTGGGTCAACGATCGCACCTGGGTTTACGACTTCAATGCCGATCTAGGCCCGGGCACGCGCTGCGGTTTCAATCTGAAGTCCGACGTGAAAACGCGCGACGGCGCGAGCGTCGCGGGCAAGACCTCGTTCACGTTCTCGACCGGCGGCCCTGCGATCGTGCGCAACTTTCCCGCGGCGGGCGGCGAGGGCGGGCCGGGGATCGATGAAGAACAGACCTTCGTGTTGGTGTTGAACGGGCCGGCCACACCGGCAAGCGTGCTGGCCAATGCGTGGTGCGAAGTGTCGGGCATCGGCGAACGCATCCCCGTGCACCTCATAGAGGGCGCCGACCGCATCGAATTGCTCAAGCGCTTTGCACTCGCGGGGTCCAACAACGAACGCGCCGGCAACGTGACGATGCTCGCCTGCGCGCGCCGCCTGCCCAGTGGCGCGAAGCTCGCGCTGGTGTGGGGCAAGGGCATCGCATCGCCAAACGGCATCGCGACCACGCTCGAGCGTCGCCTCGCGTTTCACGTGCGCCCCGACTTTACCGCGAGCTTCACTTGCGAGCGCGAGAACGCGCAGGCCGCATGTACGCCGGTGCGTCCGGTGCGCGTCGAGTTCACGTCGCCGATCGCGCGTGCGCTGGCCGAGCGCTTCGTGCTTCGTTATGCCGACGATGGAAAATCGTTGGAGAAGCGTCCGAGCTTCGACGCCGACAACCGTAGTGCGTCACTGTCGCAGATCGAGTTCAAGCCGCCGTTCGCCGAAAACGCCGAGCTGACCATCGACGCGCCGAAAGACCTGACCGACGATGCGGGTCGGCCGCTCTCGAATGCATCGCTGTTTCCGTTGAAGTCGCGCACCGCGCTCGCGCCGCCGCTCGCGAAGTTCGCGGCGTCGCCGTTCGGCGTCCTCGAACTGAATGCCGATCCGGTGCTGCCGCTGACGGTGCGGCACGTCGAGGCCGCGCTCGCCATCCAGAACGTGACGGTCGCGGCCGATACGCAGCCGAAGGAGAGCAAGCGCGAGCCGCAAGGCACGGTCCGCACGATGCGCGTCGATGGCGCCGGCAGCGACGCCGCAATCATCGAGTGGCAGCGGCGCGTGAAGCGCTATCACGAGTCGAGCATTCCGAAGGCAAGCATCGCTGCGGCCGACCTGCCGCCGGGGTTGAAGAAGCCCGCATCGGCTCGCGAACGGGTCGGACGCAACCAGCGCAGCGAGCGTCAACAGGCGCGAGCCGATGCACGCGAAGACAACGACGTCGCCACGCGCGAGTTGAGTCTCCTGAAGCGCGATGCGAACGCGAAGACGATCGCCCTGCCGCCCGCGCGAAGCGGCGATCCGCGCCCCTTCGAAGTGATCGGCATCCCATTGCCCGAGCCCGGCTTCCACGTCGTCGAGATCGAATCGCAACGACTCGGCGCGGCGCTGCTCGGCAAACCCGCGCCCATGTACGTGCGCACCACGGCGCTCGTCACCAATCTCGGCGTGCATGCGAAATTCGGAAGAGTCAACGCGGGCGTGTGGGTGACGACGCTGGAACGCGCGAAGCCGGTCGCCGGCGCGGCGGTCCAGATCTCCGACTGCCATGGCAAGGCCTTGTGGAATGGCCTGACCGATGGGCGCGGCTTCGCGTTCGTGCCGCGTGCCTTCCCCGAACCCGACTACGACTCGTGTCGTGGCGACGACCGCGGCAACGATCAAGAGAGCGGCGAGATCGGCTACTTCGTGAGCGCAAGAAAGCCCATCGCCGCCGGTCCGAACCAGGGCAAGGTCGACATGGCCTTCGTGTGGTCGAACTGGAACCAGGGCATCGAGAGCTGGCGCTTCAATCTGCCGAACGCGGAGCGCGACTTCACCCGTCGCGGACCGGACGATTCTGGTCGGGTGATCGCTCACACGGTATTCGATCGGACGCTGCTGCGCGCGGGGCAGACCGTGTCGATGAAGCATTTCATCCGGCGCGAAGAACTCGTCTCGCTCGCACTGCCCGATGCGAAAAGTCTGCCGAAGCAAATCGAGATCACGCACGTCGGGTCCGATCAGAAGTACACGTTCGACCTGACGTGGCGCGCGGGTCGCTATGCCGAAACGACGTTCGCGATTCCGCAAGATGCGAAGCTCGGTCTCTACAACGTCGCACTCAAGAATGGCGATCGACAGTTCGAGACCGGGAGCTTTCGAGTGGAAGAGTTTCGACTGCCGGCGATGCGTGGGCGCGTCGATGTGCGAGCCAACCATGCGGACAGCAAAGCGCAACGCGACTTCGTACGTCCCTCCTCACTGAGCGCCAACGTCTCGATCGCCTACACCAACGGCGGCTCGGCGTCGGCGTTGCCGGTGCGCGTGTCCGCCGCATTGAAGCCGCGCTACCCGAGCTTCGCCGGCTTCGACGGCTACAGCTTCGTTCGCGCCGATCGGAGCGACGACGACAGCAACCTGGCGTTCGATGACTTCGTCGACGACGGTCCGCGAGCCACGCGCGACCCACCCGGCCAACGCATCGTCGCCGACAAGCTGGCCGTCACGCTCGACAAGGACGGCGCTGGCAAGGTCGAGCTGAAAGCCTTGCCGACGATCGATGCGCCGCGCGACCTGCTGGTCGAAGCGACTTATCCCGATCCCAACGGAGAAATCCAGACGCTCTCGCAGACCGTGTCGCTCTGGCCAGCGGCGCTCGCAGTCGGCGTGCGCGCCGACGACTGGGTGTCTGTGCGCGGCAAGACCACCGTCAAGCTGGCCGCAGTCGATACGCACGGCAAGCCGGTGATCGGCGCACCCATCGAATTGCGCGGCATCGCGCGCAACATCCGCTCGATACGCAAGCGCATGGTCGGCGGGTTCTATGCCTACGACAACCAGCGCGAGAGCAAGGAACTCGGCGTGCTCTGCAGCGGCAAGTCGAATGCGCAAGGGCTCGTGTTCTGCGACGTGTCGCTGGCCGAACCCGGCAATGTCGAGTTGGTCGCGAGCGGGAAGGACGCGGTCGGCAACAAGGCCGAAGCCAGCACGTCAGTGTGGGTCACGCGCCAGGCCGAAGTGTGGTTCGGCGGCGAGAACCAGGACCGCATCGACGTATTGCCCGAGAAGAAATCCTACGCGCCGGGCGAGGTCGCGAAGTTCCAGGTGCGCATGCCGTTTCGCGCGGCGACCGCGCTGATTGCGATCGAGCGCGACGGCATCGTCGCCACGCAGGTCGTCGAGGTCCGCGGCGACGATCCGAGCATTTCGGTGAAGGTCGAGCGCGACTGGGCGCCCAACGTGTACGTGTCGGTGCTCGCGGTGCGCGGGCGGATTCGCGACGTGCCGTGGTATTCGTTCTTCACGTGGGGATGGAAGTCGCCGGTCGATTGGTGGCGCGCGTATCGCGACGAAGGCAAGTTGTACGAGCCACCGACCGCGCTGGTCGACCTCGGCAAGCCCGCGTTCAAGTACGGCATCGCATCGATCCAGGTGGACAAGGCCGCGCATCAATTAAAGGTCGCGGTCACTACCGACCAGCCCGACTTCGCGGTACGCGCCATCGCGAAGGCCACCGTGCGCGTGACCACACAAGACGGCAAGCCCGTTCCCGCTGGCACCGAAGTCGCATTGGCCGCGGTCGATGAAGCCTTGCTCGAGTTGATGCCGAATCTAAGTTGGAATCTTTTCGACGCGATGATCCGCGAGCGCGGCTACGGCGTCGAGACCGCGACCGCGCAGATGCAGATCATCGGCAAGCGGCACTACGGCCGCAAGGCCGCGCCGCCCGGCGGCGGTGGCGGCGTCAGTCCGAGTCGCGAACTGTTTGACACGCTGTTGGTGTGGAAGCCATCGGTGGTGCTGGATGCCAACGGCAGCGCGACCGTCGATGTGCCGCTCAACGATTCGTTGACATCGTTTCGCATCGTCGCGATTGCCGACGCGGGCACGGCGTTGTTCGGCACCGGCAGCGCGACGATCCGGTCGCGTCAGGATTTGCAGATCGTTGCGGGTCTGCCGCCGCTGGTGCGCGAAGGAGATCGTTATCAGGCGGGGATCACGTTGCGCAATACGACGAAGGCGGCGATGGACGTCGATGTGAGTGCAAAGCTGACTCCATCGATGATCGATGCTGCGAATGCATCGGCCATCGAACTGCAATCGCAACGCGCGCATCTGGAAGCCGAGTCGTCGCAGGCGATCGAATGGCCGGTGACGACACCCGACAACGTGCGATCGATCGCATGGAAGATCGAGGCCAAGGCGGGCGCAAAAGCCGACGCGAAGTCCGTGAGCGCGAGCGACAGCATCACGGTGACGCAGCGCGTGACGTTCGCGATCCCCGTCACCGTGCAGCAGGCCACGCTCTCGCAACTGGAAAAGAGTTTCACGTTGCCGATTGCGGCTCCTGCCAATGCGGTCGTTGATGCGAACGGCGCGCTGCGCGGCGGCATTTCGGTCGCGTTGAAGCCCAGGCTCGCCGACAGCTTGCCCGGTGTGCGCGACTGGTTGTTGCGCTATCCGTATTCCTGTCTCGAACAAAAGGCGTCGATCGCAATCGGCACGCTCGACGAAGCGAAGTGGGACGAAGTCGCGCGCCAGATCCCGCTTTACCTCGACAGCGATGGTCTCGCGAGCTACTTCCCGCCGCGCGCCGACGAGCCTGCCTCGGGCAGCGAGGTGCTGACCGCGTATCTGCTATCGGCCAGTGCCGAAGCAAGCACGCTCGGCCGCTATGCGATCCCCGATGCGACGCGCGCGAAAATGGAAAGCGGCTTGATCGCATTCGTCGAAGGCCGCATCAAGCGCACGCAATGGTCACCGTTCACGTCAGACGCGCAACGACAACTCGACGTGCGCAAGCTCGCCGCGCTCGAAGCCTTGTCGCGCACCGACAAGGCGACGCCGCGCATGCTGCAATCGATGCAGGTCTTGCCCAATCAATGGCCGACGTCCGCGGTGGTCGATTGGATGTTGATCCTCAAACGTGTGTCGGCCATTCCCGATCGCGGCAAACGTCTCGCCGAAGCCGATCAGATTTTGCGATCGCGTTTGAACTATCAAGGCACGCGTCTGGACTTCTCGACCGAGAAGGACGACTTCTGGTACTGGCTGATGGCGAGCGGCGACGGCAATGCCGCGCGATTGCTGATGGCCGTGCTCGACGATCCGGCGTGGAAGGACGACGCGCCGCGCCTCGTCATCGGCGCATTGCAGCGGCAGAGCAAAGGACACTGGCTGACCACCACCGCGAACGTGTGGGGTACTTTGGCTGTCAGCGAATTCTCGAAGCGCTTCGAGCGCGATGCGGTGACAGGGACGTCGCGCGCGAGCATCCCAGACGCCAGTGGGGTAAGCACATCGCCGATGAGCTTGTCATGGTCAGCCAAGCCGCAAGGCGGCACGCTGATGTTGCCGTGGCCTCGCGTTGACGCAGGCAGCAACGCGACCGCGCGTCGCGATCTGCAGGTCACGCAAGATGGCGGCGGCAAGCCGTGGCTCACGGTGCAGAGCTTGGCTGCCGTGCCGCTCAAGGCGCCGTTCTCTTCGGGTTATCGCATCACGCGAACCATCACGCCGGTCGAGCAGAAAACCAAAGACGTTTACTCGCGTGGCGACGTGCTGCGCATCAAGCTCGACATCGACGCGCAGACCGACATGAGTTGGGTCGTCGTCTCCGATCCCATCCCCGGCGGCGCATCGATCCTCGGCACCGGCCTCGGCCGCGATTCGCAAATCGCTGCGAGTGGCGAACAACGCCAGGGATGGGCGTGGCCCGCATACGAAGAAAAAAGTTTCGAAGCCTGGCGCGCGTATTACCGTTTCGTGCCCAAAGGAAAATTCAGTATCGAATACACGGTGCGCTTGAACAACGTCGGCAAGTTCGGATTGCCGCCGACGAGAGTCGAAGCGATGTATGCGCCCGAGATGTTTGGGGAGGTGCCGAATGCGGCGCTGGAGGTGAAGCCTTGAGGTGAATCGCGCAACGTCCATGAATCCATCTCGTTAAACTCAAATGAACGAGAGTACGAACGACTGCAATCGACACGAAGCGAACTCAAGAGAATGATGGGGGCAGTGCTGAATCAGCGACGGCATCTGCCGCTCCGCTGCTTCACCTTCTGCCGGTTTTCAGCGACTCGGACTTTCGTTCAAGGCAATCGTCATGCTGAAGGCACGCGACTGCCCGGAAGGGATGATGATGATTCCTGGTTTGACCCAGATTTCGCCTTGGAACCCGACCGGGTCGGCGAAGCCCTGCCAAGGTTCAATGCATATGAACTCGGCGCCCGGCTTCGTCCAGACCCCGAGCGTTGGAAAGTCGTCGAAGCGGACGTCCAGGCGTGGACCATGGGAGGCACCGTAGCTCACCCGCCGGCTGGTGAGCCGATCGAAGATCAGTGCGTCGTCGACGAAGAGTTCGTCGCGTAGGATGAGGACGTCGCCGACGACCGGACTACGCTGCGGTTCGGGCAGCAGGAAGCCATTGCCGTCGATCCGGCGGACCGGTGCAGGCTCGTCATGCTCGAAGCGAATGCAATGGTCGGCGCGTGCCTGCCCGAAAGGAAGCGGCCAACGGAAGGCCGGATGAAAGCCCAAGCTCGCCGGCATCGGCTCGGAGCCTCGGTTCGAGATCGTCGCGACGGCCCGTGCCTCGGCATCGATCAGGGTGAACGCGACATCCAGCTGAAACTCGAACGGGTACGCTTCTCGCGTCTCCGAATTGGCACGCAGCCGAAGCGATGCAGCGCTGTCCTCGTGCGATACGACGTCGAAGAGGGAATGCCGGGCGAAGCCGTGCTTGGGCATCGCGTAGGCGTGGTCATCCAACCGATAACGCCCACCTTCGAGCAGTCCGATGATTGGAAACAGGATCGGTGCCCGTCCGGCCCAGACGGCGGGGTTGCCGTCCCATTGCAGGCGCCGCCCTGTCGCATCGCTGAGACTTTGCAGTTCTGCTCCGAGCGTTGCGATTTCCGCCGAAAGCGCGTCCGATGCAATCTTCAGCGTTTGCGCTTCCTTCGTCACGTATGTCCTTTTCCAAGTCGGATGTTCTGGACGAATGATCCTCGCTTTTTGAACTCGAGTAAGGCCGGACGTAACCGTGAGCAAGGTGGGCGATGATGGCCACGTGCGCCCCGCGCATGTCGGCTCGTAGCCCGAAAGCGGCCGGTGGTCACGGTCCGCTCGCGACGCCAAGCCGACGCTCAATCAGCGGCAAAGCCGTCTTTGCCTGCGAAACTAATGGGTACCCCGCCCTGCCCACAACGCCGCGATCTCGAGGTGGTACGGAATGTTCGTAAGGAACATCTGCCTCAGCGCGGCGTCGGCGATGCCGTCCGCTTGGGCCATCAGCGTGCGGTGGGCGCGTTCCAGCCAGGCGGCGGCTCGGGGGTCGCCCGCGGCGGCGAGCACCTGGTGGAGGGTGAGTTCGATCAGGCGGGGCGCAAATGCGCCATCGAAGTGGCCGGCCGCGTCCTCAGCGGCGACCGGTTCGTCCAGCTCGACGGGTCCCTCGGCCACATCAGCCTCCGCCCCCGCCCTGGCCGGCGACAGCAGCGGGCGTAGTGCTTGCAGCGCGCCGCCGGTGTCACCCTGCGCCAATGCAAGCCTCGCCAGGCCGGCGCTCGCATCGAATTGCATGCCGTGGCCAATCTCCTGCGCCACGCGGCGCGCCCGGGCATAAGCTTGCGCCGCTGGTGCCAGCCGGCCCAGTGCCGCTTCGGCGTTGCCGAGATGGAGCGAGGCGTAAGCCTCCCAGTCCCGGGCCTGCACCGCCACCGCGGTGTCCAGCGCGCTGCGCGCCAGGGCCAGCGCACGGGCGTCGTCGCCCTGCCAAAGCGCCAGCCCCGACAAGTTGCACAAAGGCGTGCACTCCATCACCCGGTCGCCGTTCTGGCGGACCAGCCGCAGCCCCTCTTCCAGGTCGCTCCGGGCCGCGGCCAGATTGCCCAGTGCCAGCCAGCAGACCCCGACGTTGCCCACCTCGATCGCTTCATCCCGCCTGTCGCCTGCTTGGCGTGCCATCTTCAGAGCTTCGCGCAGCAGTTCGAGCATGCGCGCCGGGTGGTCCCGTCGCTCGGCCAGTACCCCGAGGCTCCTGAGGCATAAGCCCTGCGGCTTGAGCAACCCCCGCGCTCGCGCCTCGTCCAACGTCTGCTGCAGCAAGGCTTGCGCGTCGTCCCACCGCCCGTGGTTCACCATCGCCAGGCCCAACAGCCTCAGGCTCACCATTCGCAGCTCGTGCAGGCCGTCGTCGGAGTCCGTCGGCCCGGGACTCCCCGCGCGGCTGGCCAGAGCCTCGTCTGCCAACGCCACCGCGCGCCGGGCGGACTGCTCGCACTCGCCCCAATCGGCCATGCGCATCGCCCGGTAGGCCCTTCGGTAGGCGGCATGGGCCCGCCGTACGTCGTCCCTCAGCGTCTCGGCGATGCGGTCCATCGCATCGAGGTCCGCCACCTGGCGCTCGCGCTCGCCCTGGATCTCCAGCGTCCGCTCGCGCGCGTGCAGCAGCCGCCAGCGCATCAGCGCTTGGCTGGGGCTGTCCTCGGCCCGGTCCAGCAGCTCGAGCGCCTGCTGCACATGCGCAAGCGCCGCCGCATGCGCCAGTCGCCCGGCCGCATGCTCGGCCGCACGGGCATGGAACTCGGCCGCGTTGGCATCGTCACCAGCCTCCGCGTAGTGCTGCGCCGTCAGCCCTAGGAAGTCGCCGGCGCGGGCGCTGTCGCTCTGGCTCTGCGCGGCCAGCCAGTCGGCGAGCTTGCCGTGGAGCATCTTGCGCTGGCGCTTAAGCACGGTGCCGTAGGTCACCTGGTGCAGGATGGCGTGCCTGAAGGCGTATTCGCGCAGGCCGGCGAGTTCGGAATCGTGGCGCGGCAGCGCCAGCTCGCGCTGCACCAGGCGCGGCAGCGTGGTCTCGGTCTGCGCATCGAGCGCCAGCAGCGCGCGGTCCCAGAACACCTGCCCGATGACGCTGGCCTCCTGCAGCGTCAGCCGTTCGTCCGAGGGAAGGCTATCGAGGCGCGCCTGCAGCACGCCGGTGAGCGTGCACGGCACCTGGGTTGCCAGCAGCCGGTCAGCGTGAAGTCGCCACGGGTCGCCCGAGGCGTCGATCGCGCCCTGGTCGATCAGCATGCGCACCAGCTCTTCCATGTAGAACGGGTTACCTTCGGCGCCGCCGGTGATGAGTTCTCTCAGCGCGGCGGGGACTTCGGGCAGCCTCTTGAGCAGCTCGTTAGCCAGCAGCCTGCTGCTGCTCTTGTCCAGCGGATGCAGGTCGATGCGTTCGTGTCGCCCTTCGGTGCTGCGCCAGTCGCTGCGCCGCTCGAATAGCGTGGGCCGGGTGAAGGCGAGCACCAAAAGCGGAATGTCGCGATTGACCTCGGCTAGGTAGTTCAGGAAGTCCAGGCTCTCGTCGTCGGCCCAGTGCAGATCTTCGAGCTGCAGGATGACGGGAGAGCCGTCTTGGGCACTCACCCTGCGGAACATTTGCGCCGCCGCGTGCTGGGCACGGTTGCGGATCTGCTTAGGGTCGTCGAGGATGCCGCGCAGGTGCGGGCTGTCCTTCCAGTCAAGGCCGATCAGGTGGCCCAGCAGGTGGGCGTGGCCCTGGGCGAACTCGGGCTCGTCGGCGAAGAGCGGCATCAGGCCGGCCTCGATCTTGGCCTTGGCCTCGGCCAGCGTGTCGTCGTCGCTCAGCTGCAGCCGCCAGGCAACGATGTCGCGCAGCAGGCCGAAGGGCTGGCTCTGGGTCCGCGGCGTGGCGCGGCCGCGGAACAGGTAGACGCGTTCGGGGCGGTCTTCGGTCCACGCCTGGAACTCGTCGAGCAGCCGGCTCTTGCCGATGCCGGCCTCGGCCACCACGCTGACCGCAAGCAGCTGGCGCTCGGCGAACAGGCGCTTGAAGGCGGCCTGCAGAGCCTCGAACTCGGCCTCGCGGCCGATCATGCGGGTGGCCACGCCTTCGATGCCGCGGGTGGCGATGCGAAACGACCGGGGCTTGGCCTTGACCACAAGGTAGGTGACGATGGGCTGGTCGACGCCCTTCACAGCCAAGGGCTCGGGGGCCGAGACCTCGAACAGGCCGCGCACCTGGACGTAGCTGTCGTGGCTGATCCTCAAGCCGCCAGCGGGGGCGGTCTGCTCCATGCGGGCGGCGATGTTGACGGCCTGGCCGCGGATGCTGCCGTCTTCGCCTACGCCGCCGCCCAGCAGCACGCCGCCGGTGTGGATGCCCACGCGGACGTTGAAGCCTGGATGGCCGTGGGCGGCCTGGACTTCGGCGCCGAGCGTCTTGCCGAGTTCGAGCAGCGCCAGGCCGCAGCGCACGGCGCGTTCGGTGTCGTCCTCAAACGCTTCGTCGGCTCCGAAGGCGGCGAGGAGGTTGTCGCCGGCGTACTGCAGCACGCGGCAGCGGTGGGCTTGTACGATCGCGGTGCCGCGCGACAGCGCACCATCCATCACGGCGCTGACTTCCTCGGGGTCGAGCTGCTGGGCGAGCGTGGTGGAGCCGACGACGTCCAGGAACAGGATGCTGACTTGCTTGAGGGTCGGGGTGGGTTCGGGCGGTTCTGCTGGAAAGGCCGGCTGCAGGGCGGCCAGTTTGGCGCGCAGACCGGCGATGGCGGCGTCCACCACCGCGTCGCCCAGCGAGGCCCGCTGGGCCTCGAGGGCGGCCATCCCCGCCTCCAGTTGTTGCTGCTGCATTGTCATGGGCTACGAGAATATCAGCAGGTCCTCGCGCCGCACCGGTGGTATTACATGGCTCAGGTCGGGAACCGTGCGACGGCTTTGAAGCGCCACGGTGAGCGGCTGTTCTTGGCCGATTGCAGCCCTTGACGACCTCGACTTTGCCCGCCGGGTTTACGTTGAAGGCCCGTACCCCGATATGACCCTTCGCATTGCACGAGTGGGTTCTGCGGGACCCAATCGGCTTCAAGCAATTTCCTGCCAGCACCGCACGCACTTTACCGGCGCGAATCCAAATGCTCGCGTACGGCCGTAACATGCTCGCCGACATTGGACAGCGCGTCCTTCAACTCCGCCTCTGTGCAGTCGAGTTCCCCGCACCAGTACTGCAACTCGATCGGGTCCATCGCGTTGATGCGGCCGGGATCCAGCGGTTTAAAGTGACTCGGGTCGTCGTGCATGTTGCCTCCATACAATTCACCTGCGAGTGTTTCAGTGTGAAGCTAACGCCCGCCGCGTGCAATTTCGCATTCGCCAAGGCGACGCGCGACCTCCGTACTGGTCACCGCGCCGGCGTCAACACCAATCTCGACTCGGTCGCGCCCTCGACTGCGCGCCGTGAATAGAGAAGCGGAAAGTATTTCCCCGCAGCCCACAGCGGCGCGAGGTCGCGGTAGTGCGGGCTCGACGGATCACCCGACTGCCCGGGCGTGTTGACCGCGCGCGACGCATCCCACGGCCGACGTCGAGCACCATGCGGAACGAGGCCCCTGCAATCAATCCGAAGTCCGTCGTCCGATAAGTCGTCGCCATCGGCGTGGATGCCGAGCCGCCGATCGGCCATGTGGATACGTCGAGGCGCGCACGCGTGGCGTCGTCGACCACGGCACGCAGCGGATGCTCGAAGGTCGCATGATGAAGCGCCCCCCAAGTCCATTGGCTCATGTCGTTGCCGAGCTTCGCACTGATCTCGTCGAGCGCGGCGCGCATCGACGCGACGATCACGGCGTCGCGATCGGGCAGCATCACGGGACCGGTCGAGGGGTTCTCCATCAGCATCAACACGCGTGTCGAGTCGCCGGGCACAGCAAGCTTCGCATTCGCGTCGCCTAGCGCGGACCTGAGGACGGCGGTTCGCAAATGCTTGCTGAACCACACTTCGAAAAGCGCGCCCGCAGCGCTGTCGCGCGATTCGTTGCCGTCCCAGGCGGCGAGCATGGCGATCGCCTGCGCAACGCGCGCGTCGTCGGTCTTCACCGTGCGCAACACCGCAGCCATGCGTTGCCCATGCGTCGACGTGGTATCGGTCTGCATACGCTCGGAATCTTCCAGCGAGAAGCGCGACTTCGCGGCGAGGAGCGGCTTCAATCGCAGCGCGCGTGCGGCATCGCTCCACTCGTAGCCGACCCCTTTCTTCGCCGCGGGATGGTCGAGGGGAATATTGTTTTCGTTCGCGGTGACCACATAGCCGCGTGACGGATTGAATTCGGATGGCAACTCGTCGATGTCGCGAAAGCCACTCCATTCGTAGCGGCCGTCGCCCGGCACCGGCAAGAGGCCATCCCAGTTCGGACGTATCGGCGTGAGGCCGCCGGGTATCCAACCGATGTTGCCGTGCGTGTCGGCATAGACCTGGTTCTCGCCGGGCGCGCCCCAACGATTCATCGCCGCGATGAACTGATCCCAGCTCTTCGCACGCATGTAATCGGTCGAGCCGAAATAGGGCGCCATGCCGGGCTCGAGCCACGCGGCGCGCAGTGCGTACGCGCGGGCGCGTTCCCGGTCGATGAACAGCACCGGACCGTGGCGCGTGTACTGGATCGTGACCGTGCGCGGCGCTTCGCCTTTGACGGCGATGACTTCGCGCAGCGTCGTCATCGGTTCGTAGCGGTCGTCGTAGAGCACGGCATCGGGGTGCGCCGCGTCGAGCGTCTCGACGTACAGATCTTCCTGATCCATGTAGAAACGCGTGAGGCCGAACGCGATCGTGTCGTTGTGCCCGATCGAGATGCCCGGCAGAAAAGGTTCGCCCGCGCCGATCACGTCGAACTCGGGGGTGACCAGATGGCTGATGTAGCGCAGGCTCGGCGCGCCGTGTGCGCGATGCGGATCGTTGGCGAGGATGGGCCTGCCGGTGGTGGTCTTCGAAGGTGCGATCGTCCAGTTGTTGCTGCCGTAGCCGCGCGATGCGTCTTCGTCTGGAATTTCGATGGCGCCGTCGACGCCGCCGCTGACGACGCCGCTGACGGCGTATAGCTGCGCGACGCGATCGAGCGCATCTTCATTCGCATTCGTCTTGGCGATCAACGGGTCCCGGTTGCGCGCGCTCCTGATCGTCTCCTTCGTGAATCGCGGACTCGCGGTCGCCAGCGCATAGGCGGCCTTGAGTTCGACGGTCGGCAGGCCGCATACGTCGAGTCCGTCGGGCACCACCGGTTGCACTGCAGGCGCGAGTTCGCGACGCAGCCAGTCGATCTTCGCGCCCGTACCCGGATCGCCCTTCGAGCCCATGCAGTAGGCTGCTGCGCGATCGACCTCGGATGTGAAGTTGAGCGTCAAGCCGTGATGACGAATGCGCACCACGTCGGCCGCGTTCCACTTCGATGGCCGGTAGCCGAGCAGGCGAAACTCTTTGGGCAGCAGGTCGGGATGCGCCTCGATCTGCGCAACGTAGGCGTTCACGCCGGCCACAAAAGCTTCGGCGATGCGCTTGGAGTCCGAGCCGTACGCGAGCCACTCGCGATACAGGTCGCCGCGATAGAGCACCGCGCGCGCCATGCGATCGCCTTCGACATAGGCCGGGCCGAAGTCCTTCGCCATTTCGCCCAGGCCGCGCTTCCTCCACAGATCCATCTGCCACAAACGATCGCGCGCCGCCTGAAAGCCCTGCGCGAAGAACACGTCGTCCAACGTCTTCGCATAGATGTGCGGCACGCCCCAGCGATCGGTGAGGATCTCGACGGGTCGTTGAAGACCGGCGATCGCGATCGTCGTCGCGGTTGGAGTGCGTGCCGGTTCGCGCGCGAACGCAGCGGGCGCGAGCGCGATCACGCAAAGCACGATGCATGCATACGCGCGAGCGCGATGAGTGCCAAGGCGGTTCATGACGATCTCCTCGTTCGTTATTGGATACACGATCCCATGATCCGATTCGGCATCGGTGATCGTCAAGATGCGCGAGGGCGCACGCGAATCTTTCAACCGATGCGCTTGTCGAAGGCGCGCTGTGCGAGGGCTATCTTGTCGAGATGGCGCTCGACCCAGCGATCGAGCGTCGTGATCGGTTCGCTCAGCGAAGCGCCAAGCGGCGTCAGCGAATATTCGACGCGCGGCGGCACTTCGGGATAGGCGCGCCGCATCACGAAACCACTGCGTTCGAGCCGCCGCAGCGTCTGGATCAGCATCTTTTCGGAAATGCCGTCGATGCGCCGGCGCAGCTCCGACGTCCGGGTCGGACCACCCGTCAAGGTGTGGATCAGCAGCAGCGCCCATTTTTCAGCGAGCACTTCGAGAACAGCGCGCGACGGGCAGCCGGCATTGAACACATTGCCGACGCAAGCCGCCGACGAAGTGCGATGTTTCTTCATGTTCGGAATCTACCATCGCAAGTCACTTACTGCAAGGTGTGTACTTGTTCATTGGAAAGTGATGTGCGATAGTCGCTGCTTCCGGCGGTCCCTCGCCACCCTTCAGGAGAAGTTCATGAAGCTGTTCTATACCCCCGGCGCCTGTTCGTTGTCGCCCCACATCGCGCTGGTCGAAGCCGGCCTGCCTTTCAGTCTCGTCAAGGTCGATCTGAAGAATAAGAAGCTCGAATCGGGTGACGACTTCAACGGCGTGAACGCCAAGGGCTACGTGCCCGCGCTCGAGCTCGACGACGGCCAGGTCCTGACCGAAGGCCCGGCGATCGTGCAATACATCGCCGATCGCAATCCCTCCGCCGGCCTCGCTCCCGCAGCCGGCACGATGGAGCGCTACAAGTTGCAGGAATGGTTGAACTTCATCACGTCCGAATTGCACAAGGGACTGGGCTCGATGTTCAATCCAGCGCAGACGCCCGAATGGAAGGACGCGGCGAAGACCACGTTGGGCAAGCGCCTCGACTGGCTTTCCACGAAACTGAATGACAAGCAATATCTGATGGGCGACCAGTTCAGCGTCGCTGACGCTTATCTGTTCACGATCTTGAATTGGGCGAAACCTCTGAGCTTCGATCTGTCGAAGTGGCCGGCGCTGGAACAATACGTTGCGCGCGTCGGAGCACGTCCAAAGGTCGTCGAAGCGATGAAGGCCGAAGGGTTGTTGAAATAGGCGTCACGTCGGCGGGCTGATCCAACCGTTTCACACCAACATGCAAGACTTCGCGCGACAATCGGGCCTGCCTCTTTCGCCCGGGTCTTGCATGTTCGGTCTTCGCAGTCGCGTGTTCCGGCTGGTCGCCTTTGCGAGCGGGCTGATCGCGAGTCTGTCGATCGCCGTCGACGCGGCGGCCGTACCGAGCTATCCCGAAGTTCGCGCGGCATATCGCAGCAGCGAGACGCGCTTCATCGATCGACACGGCGAGATCGTGCAGGTGCTGCGCACCGACCCGTCGGTGCGCAAGCTCGAATGGACGCCGCTCGCTGACGTGTCGCCGGCCTTGCGTACCGCGCTCGTCTATTCCGAAGACCACCGCTTCTACGAGCACGCGGGAGTCGACTGGCAGGCGGTCGGCTCGGCCGCATGGGGCAACTTGTGGAATACCAAGACGCGCGGCGCATCGACCATCACGATGCAGCTCGCGAGCCTGCTCGACGATGACCTGCGTGGAAGCCATGCGGGTCGATCGCAGGGTCGATCGATTCCGCAAAAGTTCGCGCAGGCCGCGACCGCGCTCGCGCTCGAACGAGGCTGGAAGAAGGACCAGATCCTCGAGGCCTATCTGAACCTGGTCGGCTATCGCGGCGAGATCGTCGGCATCGGCGCGTTGTCGGCCGCGTTGTTCGACAAATATCCAAGCGGCTTGGATGCGCGCGAAGCGGCGATCGCCGCGGCCCTCGTGCGCGCGCCCAACGCGTCGGCGTCTCGCGTGGCCCAGCGCGCGTGCGCGATCCTCAGGGCCGCGGCGCTGTCGGACGAATGCCGAGGCCTCGCCGACTATGCGGCGTTGGTGCTCGCGAAGAAGAATGCGCCGCGCCTGGACAGCGATCCGCAACTCGCACCGCACTTCGCACGGATGGTGATCAGATCGACGCCGCAGTCGATCCCGCAGTCGATCCAGCAGTCGACCCCGCAGTCGCCTTCAGGCAATGGATCCGTCCCCGTGATCGCAACGACGCTCGACGCCAGTCTCCAGCGTTACGTGCGCACGACGCTGCGCACGCATCTTGCCGAACTCGTGCAACGCAACGTCGAAGACGGCGCGGTGATCGCGATCGACAACGCGAGCGGCGACATACTGGCGTGGGTCGGTTCCTCGGGCGGTTTGTCCGAAGCGTCTGAGGTCGATCACGTGCTCGCGCCGCGCCAAGCGGGCTCGACGTTGAAGCCCTTTCTCTACGAGCTCGCGATCGAGAAGCGCTGGCTGACGGCCGCATCCATCCTCGACGACGCGCCGGTCAACCTCGCGACCGCCGGCGGCCTCTATATCCCGCAGAACTACGATCACGGCTTCAAGGGGCCGGTGAGCGTGCGCACCGCGCTCGCGTCGTCGCTCAACGTGCCGGCCGTGCGCACCGTCGTGATGGTCACGCCCGAGCGCTTTCATCAGCGCCTGCGTGCGCTCGGCTTCACGACCTTGCGAGAGTCGGGCGACTACTACGGTTACGCGCTTGCACTGGGGTCGGCCGAGGTCACGCTCGCGCAATTGACCAACGCCTATCGATCGATTGCGAACCGCGGTGCGGCAAGCGATCTGGCGGTCGTGCCTAGATCGCCGGGCGCCGCGCGCGCGATGCCCAAGCCGGTGATGGATGCCGGTGCTTCGGCGATCGTTGCCGACATCCTCGCCGATCGCAACGCCCGCGCCACCACCTTCGGCATGAGCAGCGTGCTGGCGAGCCGCGTGTGGTCGGCCGTCAAGACCGGCACCAGCAAGGACATGCGCGACAACTGGTGCGTGGGCTTCACCGATCGCTACACGGTCGGCGTGTGGGTCGGCAATTCGAGCGGCGCGGCGATGTGGGATGTGTCGGGAACGACCGGCGCCGCGCCGGTGTGGCAGGCGATCGTGGGCTATCTGGCGATGCGCGATCACAGCGGGCGAGGAGATCGGGGCGATCGAGGCGACCGAAGTGCGACGATCGTTCCCATCTCCGCGAAGAGCGGCGGCTCCGCAATCGTGCGCCGCGCGATCCGATTCGAAGGCGACCTCGAAGCGCCGCGCGACGAATTGTTTCTCGCAGGTACCGAGAGCACGCCCATCTCGCGCATCGGCGCGCAGGGCGGCCGCACGATCGGGTTGCCGGTCGATGGGACGATCGTCGCGATCGACCCCGACATTCCGCCTCAGCGCCAGCGCATGACCTTCCGCGCTTCGAGCTTGTCCGGGATGCGAAGCGCGCAATGGAAACTCGACGGTCACTCGATTGGCCGCGGGGCCGCGATCGAATGGCCGGTGTGGCCCGGCAAGCACACGCTCGAGATGGCCGATGCGAGCGGCGCACCGATCGACAAGGTGAGCTTCGAAGTTCGAGGCGCGACCGTGCGCCCGCAAGCTCGACGCCCGTAGCCGGCGTACGCAGCGGAACGGACGCAGCGCATTCGAAAGCGGTCGATGGATATTTGCCTCAGGCAAGTATATGCTTGCTTCAAGCAAGTATCGGAGGCGAACCATGACCGCGAAATCGCTATCGACCCGCGCTCCCGCGCATCGGGGTGCGCAGCAAATCGTCCTTCAGGCGGCGCATCGGATCGACGCGATGCGCGCCTTCAACCGGTTCTACACACGCCGGACGGGTTTGCTGGAAGAAGGTCTGCTGAAAAGCGATTTTTCGCTGACCGAAGTGCGCGTCCTCTACGAACTGGCGCACGCCGAAACCTTGAACGCGAGCGACCTCGCGCGCGAACTGAAGCTCGACATGGGCTACATGAGCCGCATATTGAAACGGCTGCATGCGCGTGCTCTGCTGCAGCGAAGCGCGTCGAAGACCGACAAACGGCAATCGGTGCTGAGCTTGACGACCAAGGGACGGAAGGCGTTCGTGCCGATCGAGAAGGCGACGCGCGAGCAGGTGGCCGCCATGCTCGACGTCGTTCCGGCCGACGGCAAGGACAAGCTGCTGCAGTCGATGCAGACGATACAGCGGCTGCTCGGCGAGCGGAGCGAAACGCACACGCCGTTCGCGATTCGCGATCCGAGACCCGGCGATATCGGCTGGATCGTTCACCGCCACGGCGTTTTGTACGCGGCGGAGTACGGATGGGACGAAAGCTTTGAAGGACTCGTCGCCGAGATCGCGGGGACATTCATCCGGACGTTCGATCCGAAGCGCGAACACTGCTGGATCGCCGAGCGCGAAGGCGAGGTGGTCGGGTCGGTCTTTCTGGTACGCAAGTCCGAGCGCGTCGCGCAGCTGCGCCTCTTGTATGTGGAACCCTCGACGCGCGGCCTCGGCATCGGCCGGCGCCTGGTCGACGAATGCATCGCTTTCGCGAACGCCAAGGGCTATAAGACGATGACCTTGTGGACCAACGACGTGCTGGCCTCTGCGCGAAAGATCTATCAAGCAGCGGGCTTCGAACTCGTGAAGGAAGAACGACACTACTCGTTCGGCAAAGGCCTGGTGGGTCAGAACTGGGATCTGAAACTGCAAGGCGCGGACCACAAACGGTAGGACCCCATCGATTGCCCTGAACATGATTTTCGTTGGTACCGCCGGCTGGAACGTGCCGCGCGCCATCGCCTCGAGTTTTCCGGCCGAGGGGTCGCATCTGGGCCGTTACGGACAGGTGATGCGGTGTGTCGAGATCGACACCTCTTTCTATCGCGAGCACCGGGTCGAGACTTACGCGCGCTGGGCGCGCGAAACGCCGCCGGGTTTCCGTTTTGCGGTCAAGCTACCGCGCACGATCACACATGAGCGCAGGCTGCGCCGTGCGCGGGCGCCGTTGCAGGCGTTTCTCGCGCAGGCCGCCGGGTTGGGCGCGAAGCTCGGCGTGCTGCTCGTGCAGTTGCCGCCTTCGCTCGAGTTCGCTGCGCCGGCCACGCATCGATTCTTTTCACTGCTGCGAGAACTTCACGCGGAACCGATCGTTTGCGAACCGCGCCACGCGAGCTGGTTTACCGGCCCGGCCGATCGTCTGCTCGCTGCGTATCGCATCGGCCGCGTGGGTGCGGACCCGGCTCCGCGACTGATCCCGGACGAAGCGGCGGCGCACCCGGGTGGCTGGCTTGGAGACAGCGGGACCGGAGCAGGCGCCTCGCTCTACTACCGTTGGCACGGATCGCCGCGCGTCTATTGGTCGGCCTACTCCAAAGAGTGGCTCGCCCGGCAAGCCGCGCGATTGCTCGCATGGCCTGAAGACGCCGAATGCTGGTGCATTTTCGACAACACCGCCGCTGGCGCCGCCCTCGTTAACGCGCTCACGTTCGAGGCGCTGCTGAAGACACGGCGTGCCTGATTGACGCGCGACCACGCAACCATCTTTCCGAGGTGGGTCGCGGTATGCGGTCGCGCTGTCCTGACCCGGTTCACTCCCCGCGAATTTCCTTCGCTGCGCGTTCGAGGATTTCCGCGATGCGCTTCTGCTCGTCGGCCGAGGCGCCGAACTTCGAGATCATCGCGGACTTCAAACTGCGTCGCGCCTGACGAATCCCGAATGCGAAATCGCGCCTGTGCCCACGATCGGATCGCGATTGCGGCGCATCGAAGTCCTCGGTCGGATCGCGCTCGGTGTCGCTGGAGAAGGCGCGACGCACGTGCTCCATCCGCTGTCCGATCCACGCGAGTTGCTCGAGCAGCGTATCGACCGTCGCGCGATTGGCTTCGAGATGCGAGAGGCCTTCGGGTGTGATGCTGAACAGCTTTTTCGTTCCGTCGGCCTCGACCGTCGCGTGTCCGATCTCTTCGAGATAAGTGAGTGCGGGATAGACCATTCCCGGACTTGGGTTGTAGTAGCCGTTGGAACGCTCGTCCAGCGCCTTGATGATTTCATAGCCGTGGCGCGCTTTCTCGGCGAGCAGCGCGAGGATCAATAGTTGCAGGTCGGCAGAACCCAGTTTGCGGCCGGCGCCAAGACCGCCCGCCCCGCGACCCGAATCGCCGTTGAACATCTGACCGGGTCCGAAACCGAAACCCGCGAAGCCACGGTAATGGCGCGTGAAATGTACCCCGTTGCCGCAGCCGCGGCGATGGAAGAAGAAGTGATGCAAGATGCCTCCGGATGAGTTGGTCGATAAGATATAAGAGCTATCTTAAGATATACTCGTAAAAAAGCAAGGCCGATTTGCTCCTTCCCGATCATCGTCGCGCCGTCACCGCCGCAGCGCCCAGATAGTTGGCGGGGTCGGTCAGTGCGCGCAGCCGCTCCTCGCCCAGCCGATCGACGATGTCGCGATGCTTCAACAAGGCGTCGATCAGCGTCGTCCGCTGCTCGATCGCTTCGCGGCAGGCGTCGTAGACCACGTCGTGCGCCTCTTGCCTGCCGATCTCGGCCGCGAGGCCCATCATCACCGCTTCGGCGACGATCAGTCCGCCGGTCAGGTCGAGATTGCGCTTCATGCGATCGACATCGACATTGAGGCCGTGCAACAGGAACGCGGCCTGATGCAGTGAACTCGCGGCCAGCAGAAAACTTTCCGGCAGCGCGCTCCACTCGAGATGCCACGGACCGGTCGCGCGTTCGAAGTCGGCCATCATCGCGTCGAGCATCAAGGACGCGCGTTCGCGCAGCATTTTCGCGGCGGCGAACATCAGTTCGCACGAGATCGGATTGCGCTTCTGCGGCATGGTCGAGCTGCCCCCTCGGCCGGGGACGAAGGGTTCCGCGACCTCGCCGAATTCCGACGACGCCATCGCCATCACGTCGATGGCGATCTTGCCAAGCGACGCTCCGATCGCCGCCAGCAGCGCCACCCATTCGTTGGGCGCGTCGCGCGCCACGTGCCAGGTGATGCCGGGGTCGGCGAGGCCGAGCTCGTCGGCGAGATGTTTGCGAACCGCCATGCCGGTGGACGCGTCGCCGAGCGAGGCCATCGTTCCGGCCGCGCCGCCGAATTGCACGAGCAGCGCGCGTTGCTTCGTTTGCGCGAGGCGCCCGGCATGACGGTCGAGCGCGGACAGCCACACGGCCACGCGATATCCGAACGTCACCGGCAACGCATGCTGAAGATGCGTGCGGCCCGCCGTCACGGTGTCGGCATGCTTTCTCGCGAGATCGCGCAGTGCATTGCGGACCTCGTCGAGCTGCGCCTCAATCAAAGTTGACGCCGCCTTGCATTGAAGCATCGTCGCGCTGTCCATGATGTCCTGCGTGGTCGCGCCCCAATGCAGGTAGCCGCCCGCGTCGCCACACTGTGCGGCGAGCTGCCTGACCAGAGGCAGAATCGGATAGCCGACGATCGCCGTCTCGGCGCACAGGGCGTCGAAGTCCAGGGCATCGTGCTTCGCGTGCGATGTGATGGTTGCGGCCGCGTCGGCGGGAATCACGCCGGCCTTGGCTTCGACGCGCGCCAGCGCGGTTTCGACCTCGACGCAGCGCGCGATGAAGGCGCGCTCATCGAAGATCGCGCGCATGGCCGGCGTGCCGAACAGGTCGCGCAACAACAGGGAGTCGAATACGGAGATGGCCATTGCGGTCCTTGTGCCTGGAAGGTCTGGTCGCCGCGTGTGATCGCGATCGAGCATCGTGAACGCCTAGAATAGAGTCCTTATCGCTCAAAAGCGCGTCCGGCGGCGTAGCCGCAACATCGCGGCATCGCACTGTGGCGTTTGCGGCGCACGCCCCCTCATCGGAGGAACTCATGCTCACTGTCGTCACTCCATCGACCCCGGCGCACGCATCCATCGTCACTTCGGGCAATGCGCTCGCGCGGATCGCCCCGGTCCCCGAGATCGTCGCCGAACTCGCGGCCGGCCGCATGGTGATCCTGGTCGATGAAGAGGATCGCGAGAACGAGGGCGATCTCGTGCTCGCCGCCGACTTCGTCACCCCCGAGGCGATCAACTTCATGGCGCGCTATGGTCGCGGCCTGATCTGTCTCACGCTCACCGAAGAACGCTGCACGCAATTGCAGTTGCCGTTGATGACGGCTGCCAACGGCACCCGCTACGGCACCAAGTTCACTGTGTCGATCGAAGCGGCCGAAGGCGTGACGACGGGCATCTCTGCGGGCGATCGTTCGCGCACGATCCAGGCGGCCGTTGCGAAGAACGCGAGCGCGGCCGACATCGTGCAACCGGGCCACGTGTTTCCGATCAAGGCCGAGCCGGGTGGTGTGCTGATGCGCGCCGGCCATACCGAAGCCGGTTGCGATCTCGCCCGCATGGCAGGCGCCACGCCGGCCGCGGTGATCTGCGAGATTCTGAAGGACGACGGCGCCATGGCGCGCCTGCCAGACCTGATGGCGTTCGCGCAGGATCACGGCCTGAAGATCGGTACGATCGCCGATCTGATTCACTATCGCGCGGCCAACGAGAGCCTGATCGAAAGAGTGGCCGAGCGCGACGTCGCCACCGCTCACGGGACGTTTCGCGCGATCGCCTATCGCGACATGCCGAGCGGCGCGTCTCACCTGGTCTTGGCGCACGGCGCGATCGATCCCGAGCGCGAGACGCTGGTGCGCGTGCACGAGCCGACCTCGCTGCTCGACCTGATCGATGGCGGCACGTCGACCCATTCGTGGACCGTTGCTCACGCGCTCGAAGCGATCGCGGGCGCGCAGGCGGGCGTGATGGTGCTTCTGAATTGCGACCAGTCGGCCGAGCGTCTGTTCGGCCAGTTCGCATCGCTGGCCGAAGTCGATCGCACCGGCGCATGCCGCGAGACCAACGTCAAACGCAAGATGGATCTGAGGACTTACGGCATCGGCGCGCAGATCCTGCGCGATGTCGGTGTCGGCAGGATGCGGCTGATGGCCAAGCCGCGCAAGATGCCGTCGATGGCGGGCTACGATCTGCGCGTGGTCGGGTATGTCGATCCGTGAATACATGAAATTTCAACTACCGACCGATCGCGTGATCCGATGACCGTCGAAACCCTGCTCCCCGATCTCGCCGGCGCGGACCTGCGCATCGGCATCGTGCAATCGCGCTTCAACGAACCGGTGTGCATGGTCCTGCGCGACGCCTGCGTCGGCGAACTGCTGCGCCTGGGAGTCGCCGCCGAGGACATCCTCGTGGCGACCGTTCCCGGTGCGCTCGAAATTGCTTTCGCGTTGCAGAAGATGGCGCAGGTCGAGCAGTTCGACGCGCTGATCGCGTTGGGCGCGGTGATTCGCGGCGAAACCTATCACTTCGAACTCGTCGCCGACCAAAGCGCCGCCGGCATCTCGCGCGTCGCGCGCGAGTTCGACATCCCGATCGCGAATGCGGTGTTGACCACCGAGACCGACGAACAAGCCCACGGCCGCGCGGAAGACAAGGGCATGGATGCCGCGCGGGTCGCAGTCGAGATGGCCAATCTCACGAGCCGCCTCGAAGACCTTGCCACGGATGAGGAAGAGAGCGATGCGCATTGAGGGATTGCGACTTGCGCGCCGTCAATCATCCATCGCGTCCCGGCCGATGCCGCGAACGCCAGCGAATGCGTGAAGTGATCGGCAAAGAATCAAGCGACGCATCGCCCGACGACGCCCGGCCCGCCGCGAAGAAGGGCCCGCCGAAAAGCGCACGGCGTCGCGCGCGCGAATTCGCCTTGCAAGGGCTTTACGAGTGGCTGTTGTCGCGCGACGCGGGCGATGAGAACGCCGGCGCGATCGACGCGCACATTCGCGAGACGCCCGGCTTCGACAAGGCTGATGCCGAGCACTACAACGCGTTGTTGCATGGGTCGATCCGAGAAGTCGCCGCGCTGCGCGCGGCCGTGACCCCGCACCTGGATCGTCCCGTCGTCGAACTCTCGCCGGTCGAGCACGCGGTGCTGTTGATCGGCGCGTATGAGCTGGTGCATCACGTCGAGATTCCGTATCGCGTCGTGATCAACGAAGCCGTCGAAGTCGCGAAGTCCTTCGGCGGAACGGACGGCTTCAAGTACGTGAACGGCGTGCTCGACAAGGTGGCTGCGCAGGTGAGGGCGGGCGAGAGCGGGCAACGAAAGACGCGGTGAAGGGGTCGCGTCGCACCTGGTGCCGTCTCCACGGCGACGGCTAACCCCCTAGACCATGATCGAATTCGAACTCATCGCGCGCTACTTCGATCGGCCCGCTCGCCGTGCGCGTCTCGGGATCGGCGACGATTGTGCGTTGCTCGCTCCGCGCGCGGGATATGAACTTGCGGTGTCGACCGACATGCTGGTCGCCGACCGCCATTTCTTTTCCGATGTCGATCCCGCCGCGCTCGGATGGAAGTCGCTTGCGGTCAATCTCTCCGACCTCGCGGCAATGGGCGCCCAACCGCTCGCGTTCACGCTCGCTCTCGCATTGCCGAACGCCGATGAGGAATGGCTTTCACGATTCGCAAGCGGGCTCTTCGAGTGCGCGGAGCGATTCGATTGCGAGCTGATCGGCGGCGATACGACGCGCGGACCGCTCAACATCTGCATCGCGATCTTCGGCGAGGTACCGGAAAGTCGCGCGCTGCGGCGCAATGGCGCGCGCGCGGGCGACGATGTATGGGCGTCGGGCGCGCTCGGCGATGCCGCGCTCGCTGTGGCGCGAACGCGGGCGGCGCGTGTTGACGGTGCGAACATTCTTGCGATCGATGACGGACCACGCCACGCCCTCGAGCGGCCCACGCCGGGGATTGCGCTGGGCCTGGCCTTGCGGGGCATTGCCACGTCCGCAATCGACGTGTCCGATGGACTCGCGCAGGACCTGGGCCACGTGCTCGCGGCGTCGAAGATCGGGGCCACGTTGATCGCCGACCGCGTGCCGGTCTCCGAGACGCTCGCGCGCGAAGGCGACGACGTGCGTTATCGCTGCGCGCTCGCGGGCGGCGACGACTATCAGCTTTGCTTCACCGCGCCGCAGTCGCGACGCGATGCGGTCGAAGAGGCGGGGCGAAAAAGCGCCACGCGTGTCACGCGCATCGGCGCGATCGATGCGGGCGTCGGGCTTCGCTTCGTCGACGCGCGCGGCGCGGACTTTCGCTTTCCCGATGGCCTTGTCCTGCAGGGATTCGATCACTTCGCATGAAGCCCGACCTTCGCTTCCTGTTCGCGCATCCCGCGCATGCGCTGGCGCTCGGCTTCGGCAGCGGGCTCGCGCCGAAGGCGCCCGGCACCTTCGGCACGCTGTTCGGATGGGCGACTTATGCGTTGCTCGCGCCGCATCTTCCGTTGTGGGCATGGGCCATGCTGTTGATCGTCGGCTTCGTCATCGGATGTTGGGCGTGCGCCAGGACCGGACACGATCTGGGCGCCGCCGATCACGGCGCGATGGTGTGGGACGAGATCGTCGCGATCTGGCTGGTGCTGTTGCTCACGCCGACAAGTTTGCTATGGCAGTCGATCGCGTTTCTGGTGTTTCGCTGGTTCGACATCGCCAAGCCGTTTCCGATTCGTCGCTTCGAGCGTCGCTTCAAGAGCGGTGGCTGGGCCGGGTTCGGCGTGATGGGAGACGATCTGATCGCGGCGTTCTACACGCTGTTGACGTTGGCGATCCTGTTGCATCTGGTCTTGACGATGATGCGACCATGAGCAGCGACACCATCCGCAGCCTCGCTTCGCTACTTGGTCAAAGGCTGATCGAGCGCGGCCTGATGGTGACGACCGCGGAGTCGTGCACCGGCGGCCTCGTCGCCGGTGCGCTTACCGACATCGCGGGATCGTCGGTGTGGTTCGAGCGCGGCTTCGTGACGTATTCCAATCACGCGAAAATGGAAATGCTCGGCGTCGCGGCCGACCTGATCGAATCGCATGGCGCGGTCAGCGAAGAGGTGGCGCGTGCGATGGCCGAAGGTGCGTTGGTCGAGAGCCGCGCGCAACTCGCGGCCGCCGTCACCGGCGTTGCGGGGCCGGGCGGCGGCACGCGCGAAAAACCCGTAGGCATGGTCTGCTTCGCATGGGCCGACGAGACCATGAGCCTGCAGAGCGAGACGATGCATTTTGCAGGTGATCGCGCAGAGGTGCGCGAGCAATCGGTGCGCCACGCGCTTGGCGGATTGCTGTTGCGCGTGCTTGCCTAGCCCGAGCCGCGCAAGGCTGCAACCAGCGATCAGAAGAAAAAGCGTTCGAAGTGAATCCTTCGCAGTCATGCTCGCGCGTCGTCCCTGGATTCGAGGGATTCGATGCGCGCGACTTCGCGGTGAACGGCACGCGCATCCACGCGCGTGTCGGCGGCGTGGATGACGGACGACCCGCGTTGTTGCTCCTGCACGGCTTTCCGCAAACCCATGCGATCTGGCACAAGGTCGCGCCCGCATTGGTGAAGCGCTATCGCGTCGTGTGTCCGGATCTGCGCGGCTACGGCGACTCCGACAAGCCTCGCGGCGATGTCGATCACGCGAACTATTCGAAGCGCGTCATGGCCACCGACATGGTCGAAGTGATGCGCGCGCTCGGGCATGAACGCTTTCACGTGGTCGGCCACGATCGCGGCGGTCGCGTCGCGCATCGGCTCGCGCTCGATCATCCCGATCGCGTCACGACGCTTTGCGTGATCGACATCTCGCCGACGATGACGATGTACGACAAGACCGACTTCGCTTTCGCGCAGGCCTACTTCCACTGGTTCTTTCTGACCCAACCCGCGCCGCTGCCCGAGATCATGCTGGCCGCGGATGCGCCGCGTTTCTTGCGCCTGTTTCTCGGCGGCTGGGGCGGCGGCGGCCTCGCGGCCTATGCGCCCGAAGCGCTCGCCGAATACGAGCGATGCTGGGCCACGCCCGAAGGACTGCACGGAAGTTGCGAGGATTACCGCGCCTCGGCCGGTATCGACCTCGCGCACGACCGCGCCAGCGACGCCGCTGGCAAGAAAGTGAGGTGCCCGATGCTGGTCTTGTGGGGCGCGCGCGGCGTGGTCGCGAAGTTGTTCGACCCGATCGGCGACTGGACCGTGAAGTGCAGTGCTTCGGTGACAGGAAACAAGTTACCAACGGGTCACTTCATTGCCGAAGAGGCGCCCGAGCTTCTGCTTTCGCAGCTCGGACCCTTTCTCGAACGTCACTCTTCCTCTTGAACGGAAGCCTGAAATCGGAACTTGACCGCACTGCCTGCGCGATCAAAGATGCGTCGTGATCGATGTCGTCGGTCGTGACCGTCCCGACCGAGTCGTAATAATAAAAGTCGCGTGACGACTCTGGAACGAATGCGTTGGTAGTACGTTCCCATGGGAGGGGATGCGATCGTGTGCGGAGTTGCCGGGTCCATTGAGGGTTCTGACGTCACTCGCGCGGCAATCGAAGCGCGCGTGGGACGCATGATCGCCACGCTTTCGCACCGCGGTCCGGACGACGCGGGCGTATGGAGCGATTCCGTGGCCGGAGTTTGTCTGGGCAATCGCCGACTCGCGGTGCTCGATCGCAGCGACGCCGGACATCAACCGATGGTGTCGGCGAGCGGCCGCTACGTCGTCACCTTCAACGGCGAGATCTACAACTGCCAGGCCCTGCGCCGCGAACTCGAATCGGTCCGGTACGCGCCGCCGTGGCGCGGAACTTCCGATACGGAGGTGCTGGTCGCAGCCTTCGACGCCTGGGGTGTCGAGGGGGC
>JBBSEF010000030.1:0-31987 GCA_038240015.1 Burkholderiales bacterium | reverse complement strand
ATGAACGCCGTCACGCAACTCGATCTGCGCCGACCCCGCGTCGCGCCGCATCGTCCCGGGCAGGAAGTTCATCGCCGGCGAGCCGATGAACCCCGCGACGAACAGGTTGGCCGGACGATCGTAGAGTTCGAGCGGGCTGCCCGTCTGCTCGATCCGCCCGTCGCGCATGACGACGATCTTGTCGCCCATCGTTATCGCTTCGATCTGGTCGTGCGTGACATACACCGACGTCGTCTTCAGGCGCTGATGCAGTTCCTTGATCTCGCTTCTCATCGCGACGCGCAGCTTGGCGTCGAGGTTCGACAGCGGTTCGTCGAACAGGAACACCTGCGGGTCGCGCACGATCGCGCGGCCCATCGCGACGCGTTGCCTCTGGCCGCCCGAGAGTTGGCGCGGATAGCGGTCGAGCAACGGCGTGAGCGCGAGGATCTCGGCTGCGCGGCCGACCTTGCGAGCGATCGTCTGCTTGTCTTCTTTGGCAAGCATCAGCGAGAACGCCATGTTCTTGCCGACCGTCATGTGCGGATACAACGCGTAATTCTGGAAGACCATCGCGATGTCGCGTTCCTTCGGCGGCAGATCGTTGACACGCTTGTCGCCGATGCGGATTTCACCGGCGGTGATTTCCTCGAGACCGGCGATCATGCGCAACAGCGTCGACTTGCCGCAACCGGAAGGTCCGACCAACACGGTGAAGGAGCCGTCCGCGATTTCGATGTCGACCCCGTGAAGGATCGCGGTCTCGCCGAAATTCTTCTTGACCGACTGGATGGTGACGCTGGCCATTGATCTCTGATTTGTGCAGCGGTACGAAGCGATGATCTTGCCACGACCGTCCCGCGATGTCGTGGCAGTATCGGCATTGCCGTGTCGTCGCGCCACGGTGCAAACCACTAGATCGACGAGTGGACTGCCTTTCTGGATTGTGGTTCGCGCAGCGTCTTGAAATGAAAGCCAGACGATGAAACTGTTGATCACCGGTGGAGGCGGCTTCATCGGTCAACGCCTCGCCCGCGCCTTGCTCGCGCGCGGCACGCTGGACTATGCATCCATCGACAGGCTGGTGCTCGCCGATCAAGTGGCGCCCGCTGTTGACCTCACCGCAGATGCAAGAGTCGAAGCGCGCGTCGGACCACTGCTCTCGCAATGCGCGGCATTCGCAACCGATCGCTTCGATGGGGTCTTCCATCTCGCGTCGGCCGTGTCGGGCGAATGCGAAGACGACTTCGAACTCGGCTTGCGCTCGAACCTCGATACGACGCGCGCGCTGCTGGATGCTTTGCGCGGCGCGGTGGGGGGCGGCGCCAAGCCCGCGCGGCTGGTCTTCTCGAGCTCGGTCGCGGTGTTCGGGCCCGATCCCTCGATGCCGCTGTCGGCCCTCGTCGGCGACACGACCTTGCCGGCGCCGCAGACGTCGTACGGGACCCACAAGTTGATCTGCGAGCATCTGATCGCGGACTACACGAGGAAGGGCTACATCGATGGGCGGTCCGCGCGCTTGATGACGGTGACGGTGCGACCGGGGCGGCCCAACGGTGCGGCGTCGTCGTTCTTCTCGGGCATCATCCGCGAGCCGCTGGCGGGTCTCGAAGCCATCTGTCCGGTAAGTGCCGAGACCTCGCACCCGCTGACGTCACCGGCACGGACGGTCGAGGGACTGATCGCGATCTACGAAGCGAGCCGCGAACAACTGGGCGGCCGCCTCGCTCTCAATTTGCCGGCGGTCAATGTACGCGTGTCCGACATGCTCGACGCGCTCGAAGCCGTGGCCGGTCGCGCGGTGCGTGAGCGCGTGCGCTTCGTACCCGATGCAAAGATTGCCGGCATCGTCGCGAACTGGCCGGCTGGCGCAACCGCCGATCGCGCCGCGCGGCTCGGTCTTCTGCCCGACGTCGATTTCGCAAACATCATTCGCCAATATATTGCCGACTGCGCCGTCTCCACCAGCGGCATGGACGCGCTCATGGGCTTGCCCGACGCATTGCTCGACCAGTCAAGGGCGCGATGAATCAGATCGATCTCGCGGGACGCACGGCCGTCATCACCGGCGGCGCGCAAGGTATCGGCTATGCGATCGCCGAGCGCATGCTGGCCTCGGGCGCGGCCGTCGTGCTGTGGGACATCGATGAGGCTCACCTTGCGGTCGCGCGAGAAGCGCTGGCAACGCGAGGACCGGTCGATGTGCGTGCCGTCGAACTGACCGATGAACATTCGGTCGCAGCAGCAACCGCCGCGGCCATCGCGACCCGCGGATGCATCGACATCCTAGTCAACAATGCCGGCATCACCGGCGGAAACGCGCCGACCTGGGAGCTCGAGCCCGAGGTCTGGCGCCGCGTCATCGAAGTCAACCTGATCGCGCCCTATCTCACCTGCCGCGCGCTCGTGCCGCACATGATCGAAGCCGGCTACGGCCGCATCGTCAACATCGCGTCGGTGGCCGGCAAGGAGGGCAATCCCAACGCCTCGCACTACAGCGCGTCGAAGGCGGCGCTGATCGCGCTCACGAAATCGCTCGGCAAGGAACTCGCGACCAAGGGCGTGCTGGTCAACGCCGTTTCACCGGCCGCCGCGAAGACCGCGATGTTTGCCACCATGACCCAGGCGCATATCGACTTCATGCTGTCGAAGATACCGATGGGCCGCTTCCTCGAGGTCGATGAAGCCGCCGCGATGGTCGCGTGGCTTGCGTCGAGCGAGTGTTCGTTCACGACCGGCGCCGTGTTCGATCTCTCGGGAGGCAGGGCGACCTATTGAGGCGGCCGCGAATACGATCGTCGAAGCCTTTCGTGTATTCTCGTTCCCCCCTTCACTCGCATTCGCAAGAATGTCCGACCCGCAGCCTCTACCGCGCCAGCGCGAGAATTCTCCGAATCTGCTGGCGCGCCTTTCCGCGCTGTTGATGCGCGAACCCGAGGATCGCGAACAACTGCTTGCCATGCTGCATCACGCGCACGAGCGCGAGTTGCTCGACGCGGACGCGTTGTCGATGATCGAAGGCGTGATGCAGGTGTCCGAACTGTCGGCGCGCGACATCATGGTGCCGCGCTCGCAGATCGACATGATCGATATCAGAAAGCCGGCCGACGAGCTGATCCCTTTCGTGATCGACACCGCGCACTCGCGCTTTCCGGTGATCGAAGACGATCGCGATCATGTGATCGGCGTGCTGCTTGCGAAGGACCTGCTGCGCCACACCAGCGGCGAAGACTTCGACATCCGCAAGATGCTGCGGCCTCCGGTGTTCATCCCCGAGTCGAAGCGTCTGAACGTCTTGCTGCGCGACTTTCGCGCCAATCGCAATCACGTCGCGATCGTGGTCGATGAATACGGCGGCGTCGCGGGCCTCGTCACGATCGAAGACGTGCTCGAGCAGATCGTCGGCGACATCGAAGACGAATACGACTTCGACGAAGACGACGACAACATCGTGATGGCCGAGGCCGGGCCGCTCGGCCCGCGCTGGCGCGTGCGCGCACTGACCGAGATCGATCAGTTCAACGAATTCTTCGACACCGATTTCAAGCACGATCAGGCCGAGACCATCGGCGGTTTCGTCGCCGATCATCTCGGGCGCCTGCCACGACGCAGCGAAGAGGCGATCATCGGCAACGTACGCTTCACGGTATTGCGTGCGGATGCGCGGCGTGTCGACGTGCTGCGCGTCGAAAAATTGGCGACCGACGAACAGCACGACGCGTCGGGGTAAAAGTCACCCCCACCCCAACCCTCTCCTTGAAGGGGAGGGGGTTACCCATCCCCACCCTGCCCTCCCTTTGAACAAGAGGGAGCGCCCGCATGCTGGTCCTCTCTCTACCGTCCCGCTTCCCGCTTCGCTTTCTGATCGCGCTCGTGCTCGGCGTTCTGCACGCCGCGGCATTCATCGACGAGCGCACCTGGCCGATCCAGATCGCCGCGTTGGCGGGACTCGTCGCGCTTGCCTCGCGCGCAGCGAGCGAAGTCCCCGGCACAGTTGGATCGCGACGCGCAGTGCTGGGCGGCGCGCGAGTCGGCTTCGCTTTCGGGCTCGGCTGGTTGGTGACCGGCATCTCGTGGATCTATATCAGCCTGCATACCTACGGCGAGATGAATGCGCTCATCGCTGGCGGCGCCACTTTTCTTCTGGCGGCTTATCTATCGATTTATCCGGCACTCGCATGCGCCGCGTTCGCGTGGTATCGACACGCACGTGCGCCGGGTCCAGTCGCATCGGTTGCGGCATTCGCAGCGCTGTGGTCGTTGTCCGAGATCGGACGCGGTGATGTGTTCACCGGTTTTCCGTGGCTCGCGTCGGGATACGCGCACGTCGCGAGTCCTCTCGCCGGCTATGCGCCGATGGCGGGCATGTATGGCATTTCAATGATCGCCGGTGCGGTTGCCGCCGCGCTCGCACTCGCCGCTAGCCGCGTGCCGCGAAGCCCTGGATCAAGATCATCGCGCCCTCGGTTCATCTTCGTGGCGGCGATCGTCTTCGGTCTGCCGTCGATCGGAAGCGCGCTCGCGCATATCGAGTGGTCGAAGCCAAGCGGCGCGCCGATCAGCGTGCGATTGCTTCAAGGCAACGTGGCGCAAGACGTCAAGTTCGACGCCAGTCACTTCGACGAAAACGCCGAGGCCTATCTGAAGCAGATCGAAGTCAAGCGCGCCGATCTGATCGTCCTTCCCGAGACCGCTTTCACACGCCTGCTCGGCAATCTGCCCGAGAGCATAGGCCAGCGTCTGGTGCGCGACGCACGCGACATGAACGCAGCCATCGCGTTCGGCGTCCCGATCTCGGAAGGCAACGAACGCTACTTCAACAGCGTCGTCGCGATCGGACCCGATGCGGCTTCAGGCGCGAGCGCCGGCAAGAACGCGGATGCATCCGATGATCCCTTCGCAGGTGTCGAAGCGCAACGCTACGACAAGTCGCACTTGGTCCCCTTCGGGGAATTCGTTCCTCTCGGCTTTCACTGGTTCGTGCGCCTTATGAAGATGCCGCTGGGCGACTTCACGCGCGGCGCGATCGATCAGCAGCCGATGCATCTCGCGGGCCAGCGCGTCGCGTTCAACATTTGCTATGAAGATTTGTTCGGCGAAGAGATCATTCGTCAGGCCGGCGACGCCAGCATCCTGGTCAACGTGAGCAACGTCGCGTGGTTCGGCGATTCGATGGCGTTGCCGCAGCATCTGGACATCAGCCGTATGCGCGCGATCGAGACCGCGCGACCGATGCTGCGCGCGACCAACACCGGCATGACCGCGTCGATCGACCCGCATGGGCGCGTGCTCGCGCAACTCGCGCCGTTCACGGCCGGCTCGCTCGACGTGTCGGTACAGGGCATGACCGGACTGACTCCGTACACGCGCTTCGGCAATTCAACCGTGCTGATCGTGATCGTCGTACTGCTCGGCGGATTGCTGGCGTTGCCTCGCGGACGCAATCGTCGCGGCTCGAACGACCTTCTCGCCATCGATCCGATGTGATCCGCGTGCGACGCGCATCGAGCCGCTAAAATGCGCAGCTTGCCTCACGTGTCGCGCCGCGCATCCCACGCTCTCTCTCGATGAAGACCTTCCAGCAAATCATCCTCACGCTGCAGAACTACTGGGCCGAGGAAGGCTGCGCACTGTTGCAGCCGATCGACATGGAAGTCGGCGCCGGGACTTCGCATCCGGCGACTTTCCTGCGCGCTCTTGGACCCGAGCCGTGGCGCGCGGCCTACGTGCAGCCTTCGCGCCGGCCGAAGGACGGCCGTTATGGCGAGAACCCCAATCGCCTGCAGCACTACTACCAGTATCAGGTCGTGTTGAAGCCCTCGCCATCGAACATCCTCGATCTCTATCTCGGATCGCTCGAAGCGCTCGGCTTCGACTTGCAGGCCAACGACGTGCGCTTCGTCGAGGACGATTGGGAGAACCCGACGCTGGGCGCGTGGGGCCTGGGCTGGGAAGTGTGGATGAACGGCATGGAGGTCACCCAGTTCACTTACTTCCAGCAAGTTGGCGGCATCGACTGCAAGCCGATCACGGGCGAGATCACTTACGGCCTCGAGCGTCTCGCGATGTATCTGCAGGGTAAGGACAACGTGTACGACCTGGTGTGGACCGAACGTGAAGACCATCGTAAGGGAATGCCGACGCGGAGCGTGCTGACCTATGGCGACGTCTATCACCAGAACGAAGTCGAGCAGTCCACCTACAACTTCGAACACAGCGACGCCGCGATGCTGCTCGCGCACTTCGGCGACTACGAGAAGCAGGCCGATGCATTGATGGCGGCCGAGCTCGCATTACCCGCCTACGAGATGGTGTTGAAGGCCGCCCATACCTTCAACCTGCTCGACGCGCGCGGCGCGATTTCGGTCACCGAACGCGCGGCGTACATCGGGCGCATCCGCAAGCTGTCGCGCGCGGTGGCCGAGTCGTATTACGCGTCGCGCGAGAAGCTCGGCTTTCCGATGGCGCGGCAGTTGCGAGAGGCTGCGTGATGATCGCTGCAACCCGGGTGGCTGCAACGCTGCTCGTCGAACTGCTGACGGAAGAATTGCCGCCGAAGGCCTTGAAGACTTTGGGGCAGGCGTTCGCCGATCGCATCGCCGAAGGGCTCACGCAGGCGGGGCTGGCCAGCGGCGCGAACGCGGTGACGATCTTCGCGACGCCGCGTCGACTCGGCGTCGCGATTGCCGATGTACTCGATCGTGCAGACGATCGCGTCGAAACCAAGAAGCTGATGCCGGCCAGGATCGCGTACGACGCGAGCGGCGCCCCGACTGCCGCCCTCGTCAAGCGACTCGAGAAGGAAGGCGCCGACGTGTCGTCGTTGTCGACACGCACGGACGCAGGGGTCGAGCACGTCTGGTTCGAGCACCAACGCAGCGGCGTGACGCTCCCCGTCGGTCTGCAGCAAGCGCTCGACGATGCGCTCGCGAAGCTGCCGGTCCCCAAGCGGATGACCTATCAACTTCATAACGACGAAGGCCGCGAGACCACCGTGCAATTCGTGCGGCCCGCGCATGGCCTGGTCGCGATGCACGACGGTGCGGTCGTTCCGGTGCACGCACTGGGCATCGAAGCCGGCAATCAGACCGCAGGGCATCGCTTCATCGGCAAGCGCTTCGTGGCCTTGCGTTCGGCCGACGAGTACGCGAAGAGTCTGCGCGACGACGGCAAGGTGATCGCGAGCTTTACGGAACGACGCGAGTCGATTCGCGAACAACTGGTGCAGACCGCGGGCGACGATCGTGTCGTGATGCCCGATGCGCTGCTCGACGAAGTGACGGCGCTGGTCGAGTGGCCGGTGGTCTATCGCGGCACGTTCGACGAGAGCTTTCTCGAGGTGCCGCAGGAATGCCTGATCCTGACGATGCAGCAGAACCAGAAATACTTCGCGCTCACCGATGCATCGAATACGATCGTCAATCGCTTCCTCGTGGTGTCGAACATCGAGACGGCCGATCCCACGTCGATCGTCGGCGGCAACGAACGCGTGCTGCGCGCGCGGCTTGCCGATGCGAAATTTTTCTTCGATCAGGACCGCAAGAAAAAGCTGCGAGACCGCGTCGATGGTTTGAGAACAGTCGTCTATCACAGCAAGCTCGGCACGCAATACGAGCGCATGGAGCGCGTCAAGGCGCTCGCGAGCAAGATTGCCGAGATGCTCGATTTGAATGCGGATGACGCGCGAAGGGCGGCATATATCGCGAAGGCCGATCTCTCGACCGACATGGTCGGCGAGTTCCCCGAACTGCAAGGACTGATGGGTAGCTACTACGCGCGGCACGACGGCGAGAAGCCCGACATTGCCGATGCGATCGAGGAGCAATATCGTCCGCGCTTTGCAGGCGATGCATTGCCCAAGACGAAGGTGGGCGTGTGCCTCGCTCTTGCCGACAAGCTCGAGACTCTCGCCGGGATGTTCAGCATCGGTGCGGCTCCAAGTGGCGACAAGGATCCATTTGCATTGCGGCGTCATGCGCTCGGCGTCGTACGCATGCTGATAGAGAAGGATTTGCCGGTCGACGTTGTGAAGCTAGTTGGCGCCTCACTCGATGTGTTCAAAGACTACGCGTTCGATCGCGCGACGACACGGCGCGAGCTTGTCGAATTCGTTCGGGTGCGAATCGCCGGTTACGGACGCGAACTCGGATATTCGAGCAATGAGGTCGAGGCCGTGCTTTATCCTGAACTGATCGATGCGTCCTTTCCGAAGCGCTTGGCGGCGGTCAGTGCGATTTCCGCGCGGCCCGAGTTCCTAGCACTTGCTGCGGCCAACAAGCGCGTCGGCAACATCCTCAAGAAGTCCGAACGCTCGCTGGATCACGCGCTCTCTACGCAGTTACTGTCGGAGCCTGCCGAGCGCGACCTCCATGACGCGCTCAAGAATATCCATCCGCGTCTGGACTCCGCAATCGCCAGTGGAGATTTTCTAGCCGCTCTCTTGCCGCTGGCCGAACTGCGCGGGCCGGTCGATGCGTTCTTCGACACGGTGATGGTCAACGTCGACGACGAAAGCTTGCGGAACAATCGTCTCGCACTGCTTGACGCGCTTCAGAGCGAGATGAATCGCGTGGCCGATCTATCCAAGCTCGTTGCCGCGTAAGCCATGATGCGATCATGAAACTCGTCATCCTCGACCGCGACGGCGTGATCAACTACGACAGCGATCACTACATCAAGTCGCCCGAAGAATGGAAGCCGCTGCCCGGCAGTCTGGCGGCGATCGCGCTCTTGAATCAGAACGGCTTTCGCACCGCGATCGCGACCAATCAGTCGGGCCTCGCACGCGGACTCTTCGACATGCATGCACTGAACGCGATGCACGCCAAGATGCACAAGGCGCTGGCCGGCGTCGGCGGCCGCATCGACGCGGTGTTCTTCTGTCCGCATCTGCCCGAAGACGGATGCGATTGCCGCAAACCCAAGCCGGGCCTCTATATCCGGGCCGCCGAACGCTTCGGTCTGCTGCCGTCCGAAGTGACGATGATCGGCGACTCGCATCGCGATCTCGAAGGCGGCGCTGCCGCGGGATGCGCGACGATACTCGTGAAGACGGGCAAGGGCGAAGAAACTCTGAAACGCGGAGGCCTGCCGCCCGGCACCCTGGTGTTCGATGACCTCGCGGCGGCGGCGCAACATCTGGTCACGCCAACTGTCGCGCCCAAAAAGCAAGCCTGACCGACAAGACCTACCAGACGAGACCACCCGCTCGATCATGCGCGCCGTTCGTTCCCTGTTCTTCCTCCTCTTTCAAATTGTCACGGTCATCCCGTTCGCATTGGCCAGTATCGTGATGCTGCCGCTGCCGCTTCATTGGCGCTATCAGGTCATCATCTGCTGGCCGCGCGTGTCGATCTGGGGCGCCCGCGTCTTCTGCGGCGTGCGCTGGCGCATGGTGGGCGCAGAGCACCTGCCCGAAGGGCCGTGCATCCTTCTTTCCAAGCATCAGTCCGCATGGGAGACGATGTTCTTCCCCGCGAAGATGCCGCACGAGCTCTGCTATGTGTACAAGCGCGAGTTGCATTACGTGCCTTTCTTCGGATGGGGGCTCGCGTCGCTGCGCATGATTCACATCGATCGCGACAAAGGTCACGATGCGTTCGAATCGGTCGTCGCGCAAGGCTCGCAGCGCATTGCGGAAGGCCGCTGGATCATCATGTTTCCAGAAGGCACACGCGTTGCGGTCGGCGGCCGCAAGCAGTACAAACAAGGCGGCGCGCGGCTCGCCACGCGCCTGCACGTGCCGGTGGTGCCGATCGCACATAACGCGGGCGAATGCTGGCCGCGCAACAGCTTCATCAAGACGCCGGGGCTCGTCACCGTGTCGATCGGTGCGCCGATTTCTTCGCTCGACAAGACGCCCGACGCGCTGATCCGCGAAGTCGAAGCCTGGATCGAGAACGAGATGCGTCGCATCAGCCCTGCGGTGTATCGCGATGAAGCCGCCCAAGTCGCTGCGTAACCCGCGGTCTGCCGCGCAGGCCGGCCTCATGGGTCGCCTGCTGTCGGGCCTCGCGCGGCAATTCGAGTTGCCGTTTTTCGATGAACGTCGCGCACCGCTTCCCGTCACGCATCCGATCACGCCTTCCGCAGCGCCTCCCGCAGCGCCTCCCACCGCACCGTCTACCGCGCCCGGCGCCCCGAAGCTGCGACGCATTCAACTGAGCGAACGCGTGCTGACCTATGCGTTTCGCCGCGGCCGTCGTCGCTCGATCGGCTTCACTATCAATGCCGAGGGCTTGACCATTGCGGCGCCGCGCTGGGTCGGCATAGTGCAGGTCGAAGACGCGATCCGCGAGCGCGAGGACTGGATCTTCACGAAGCTCGCACAAATGCAGCGGCATCGCGCATCGATCCCGCAGGTGCGGTGGGAAGACGGCGGTTCGCTGCCTTATCTGGGTGAAACCATCGTGCTGCGTTTGTCGTCATCGGCGCGCCGCACTGCGAGCGTGGTGTTCGATCGAGAGGCGCGCACGCTCACGGTGTTTCTACCTCCCGATGCATCGAGCGCCCAACTGAAAGACCGCGTGCAGGCCTGGTTGCAGAGCGAGGCGCGCGCATTGTTTCGCGAGCGGCTCGCTATCTTCGAGACGCGCCTGGGTGTGCGTCATCGCGCGCTGCGTCTGTCGTCGGCGAAGACGCGCTGGGGAAGTTGCAGTGCGGACGGACGCATCCTGCTCAACTGGCGGCTGATCCACTTTCCGCTGTCGGCGATCGACTACGTCGTCGCGCACGAACTCGCGCACCTGAAAGAAATGAATCACGGTCCCCGCTTCTGGGCAACGGTCGCGACCGTGTTTCCCGATTACGAAGCCGCGCGCGATCACATCAAGCGGCATCCGCCCGAACTCCTGCCGACGTTGTAGACGGCGAACCTGAAGGAATACCCATGAGACTTCTCCACACCATGCTGCGCGTGGGCGACATGCCGCGTTCGATAGCCTTCTACACATCCGTGATGGGCATGAAGCTGCTGCGCCAGAGCGACAACCCCTCCAACAATTATTCTCTGGCCTTCGTCGGCTACGGCTCGAATCCTGATCAGGCCGAGATCGAACTGACCTACAACTATGGCGTCGATCATTACGACCTCGGCAGCGCCTATGGACACATCGCGGTTCAAGTGCCCGATGCGAAAGCCGCATGCGATCGCATCCGCGCATCGGGCGGCAAGGTAACGCGCGATGCAGGACCGGTGAAGGGCGGCACGACGGTCATCGCGTTCGTCGAAGATCCCGATGGATACAAGATCGAATTGATCCAGCGCTGACGACCCTTCATTCGCCGCGAGGAGAGAACGCATGAAAACAATTTCACGACGCGCGGCGCTGCAATCGGGCGCGGCACTTGGCGCCAGCGCGCTTGCCGCATGCGCGAACCCGCGCAACGGTGCGGGCGCCGGCTCTGCCGCGACCGCGCAGAACATTCTCTTCGATATACCGCAGCCGAGCATTCCGATCGCGGGCTCGCGTGCCGTCTTTCCGGTCCGTCGCATCTATTGCATCGGCCGCAACTACGCGGCGCATGCACGCGAGATGGGGTCCGACCCGACGCGTGAGCCGCCGTTCTTTTTCCAGAAGCCGTCGGACGCGGTGCAATTCGTTCCTATCGGCAAGACCATCGACCATGCCTATCCGACGTTGACGAAGAACTATCACTACGAGCTCGAACTGGTCGCCGCTCTCAACACCGGCGGACGCAACATCGCCCCCGAGCGCGCGCTCGCCTGCGTGTACGGCTATGCGGTCGGACTCGACATGACACGGCGCGACCTGCAGCGCGCGATGGGCGACCAGAAGAAGCCGTGGGAAATCGGCAAGAGCTTCGACCATGCAGCGCCTATCGGACCGATCCATCCGGTCGAGCAGGTCGGTCACTTCACACGCGGCGCGATCGTGTTGAAGGTCAATGGCGCGATCAAGCAAAGCGCCGACCTGTCGCAGATGATCTGGAACGTCGCCGAACAAATCTCGAATCTCTCGCAAGCCTTTGAGCTATTTCCCGGAGACATCATTTATTCCGGCACGCCCGAGAACGTCGGGCCGGTTGTGCCAGGCGACGTGATGCTCGGACACATCGATGGGCTGCCCGATATTTCGGTCAAGGTGGTTTGACGCATCGTTCGACGGTGAATATTTCACACGCAAAGAAATACGGCGTGGCCTAGACTGCTGCGAAGAGGCGATCACGCCCGGCCGCCTGGGAGGCGTCATGGATCAAGCCAAGGGAAGTGTCCTCGCAGAGGACGTCAATCAAGGTTCGGCCGGCAAGCCCGGTCCACGACGGACGTGGGACTGGGTCATCGCCATGCCGTGGCTCAACTTCGGCATGGCCGGCGTGGTCGCGGTGCTATCGATCGCAACGACTGATCCCGCGGCCGAGAAGCAGTTCGCCTTCTGGACGACGGCCGCCCTTCTGGCCCTTGGCGCGGGCATGATCGTCTGGTTCATCCGCGCATTCACATTTTCGCTGCCCTCGACCGACGACCCTCTGAGCACGCTTTACCGAAGACAGATCTTCATCTTCGCTTACGCGTTCACGTTCATCTCGTTCATCGTCGTCACGATGCCCGCGCCTGATTTGTTCGGGCTTCAGCAAGGCGGCAAGAAGTTGGCGCCCGTCACCATGTTCTATGGGTGCTTCGACTACGGCAGCAACTACGTCGACACGCCCATTCCACGTTGCGACCCGAAGGACAAGAAGCCCGATCCCAAAGTTCGCGAACATTCCTATGCATTTCTTCTGGCGCTGGGTGGATCGGCAGCCGAGATGAGGGAGACGTACGGCACACAGGACGTCTATGCGGTCAGTGGCGGCCTGGTCCTGCCGGTCTACATCTTGTTGGTGGCGATGATCGGCGGGGCGATCAGCCTTTCCAGACGCATCCCGGAGATTCAAAAACGCGCGGAACCGAACTTTCCGGGCACCGCCGACCACAGCCCTCTGCAATTGTTTGAAGCGCGCGAACAAGTGGTGTTCCAGATCATGCAACTGATTGCTGCGCCTTTCATCGCGATCTGCAGTTTCTACATGATCCAGCCCAAGGACACGTCAACCGCAGTTGCTCTGGCTTTCGCGTCGGGCTTCGCATCCGAGTCGATCCTGCTGATCATTCGCGGCATCGTGGACGGCATACGGCCGGGCTCGCCGAAAACAATCGCGAACTCGACCCCGGAGAAATCGACGGCCCCGCCTGCCAAGGCGCGAGCAGGCACGACCTTGACCGGCCGCGTGCTCGGTAACGACAAGGCGATGATTGCAAATGCAACGATCTGGGTCGACGGCCTTTCGGACAAGACGACGAGCGATGCCAGCGGCAAGTTCGTGCTGAACAATGTTCCTCTCGGTCAGACGGTGCTGCACGGACTGGCGCCCGACGGCGTGCGACAAGGCTCGATGAAGCTGACCGTTGCGGCTAACGCCACCGCCATGCTGACCTTGAGCTGATCGCGTTCACGAGGCCGCCATGTTCAAACTTTCACATGATGTGCTCGCGCGCCTTTGCGCCAACAATCGTTTTCCGATACCGACGTCGGGCATGGTGTTCGTCGGACTTCGAGGCGCCACGCCGCGCGGCCAGGCGGATGGCGCATTCGTCGCCGCGGCGGAGCTCGATGCGGTCGATGTGGACTACCGCCACGCGCGCTGCACGCTGGTTCAGTGGAAGCCTGCGGACCAGACCATCTCGGCCTTTCCGGGAAGCACCGTTCCGCACGCCACCGTGATGGCGCCCGAGCATTCCGACCAATTCAACCAGATCTTCACGGGCTATTACAGCCAGGCGTATCAGCGCGGCGTGCATCGTCCCGGCAGTCCGAATGCGCATCGCGCGTTCATCGAGAATCGCGACTTCATGATCGTGCGGACGCACGACGACACCGTGTTCGATGCCGCATTCGACCCGGTGACGAAGGCGTTCCCGGGCGACAACCTGCACGCCGCTTGGTGCGGCATCGACGGCGCGGTGGGACACTACTCGAGCCAGGGATGCCAGGTGGTCGTGGGATTTCCAGACACGATCGACGGACATCGAAGCGCGAGCGGGCCGTGGATGCTGTTCAAGGACAACGGCTACGCGACGCAGCAGAATATTTTCGACTACCTGCTCGTCGCCGGAAGCGAAGCGGCGCTTGCCGCCAACGCACCCGACACTCAAACGCGCCGGCTGCGCTTCGGTTCGCAAGGCGAAGAAGTCACGGCGCTCCAAACCGCGCTGATCGGCAGCGGCGATTTTGTCGCGAGGCCCGACACCGATTTCGGACCGCAGACCTTGCTCGCACTGCTCGCGTTTCAGCGACGCGTGCTCGCGCAGCCGGGAGTAAGCGTCGATGGCATCGCCGGTCCGCGCGTGTTCGCCGCGCTCGGATTGCGCGTGTGACGACGATCCGGAAAATCAGGCTGCTGCGCTGGCGCGGTTCGCGAGCGCCACGAAGATCTCGGGAGCGATCTCTTCGGCGCGCGCAGTCGGGACGATGCCGAGCTCCTCCATGTGCCGCGCATACGCCGCGAGCGTGTTGCGCAACATCTTGCGACGCTGCGAGAAGGCCGCCGCAACGACGCGAGCGAACATGGTTTGATCGTTGATCGCGAGCGATTCGCGCGGCCACGGAATCATGCGCACGATTGCCGAGGTGACCTTGGGCGGCGGAGCGAACGCCTCGGCCGGCACATCGAACAACGACTCCATGTCGTAGCGAACCTGCAGCATCACCGACAAGCGCCCATAGTCCGACGTGCCGGGGGCAGCCACCATGCGCGCCACCACTTCCTTCTGCAACATGAAGTGCTGATCGATCACCCGGTCCGCGACCGCGTGCAAGTGAAAGAGCAACGGCGACGAAATGTTGTACGGCAGGTTGCCGACGATACGCAGGCGCTGATGGTCGAGCGCGAGACTTGCGAAATCGAAGTTGAGCGCATCGGCTTCATGAACGACGATTTCGCTCTCAACGAAACGACTGCGCAGACGCGCTACAAGATCGCGATCGAGTTCGACGACGTGCAGCGGATGCGCGAGGTTTTGCATAGCCGATCGCGCGGCGATCAATGGCCCGGTCAATGCAGCCAGGCCGGGCCCGATCTCGACGAGCAGGTCGTCGGGGCGCGGCGCGATCGCCTTGACGATCGCATCGATCACGGTGTGATCGACGAGAAAATTCTGGCCGAAGCGTTTGCGTGCGACGTGCGTGCCTCCCGTGCGCGGCTTCGAGGCGTGCTTCGAGATGTTCACGCGGCCGCGTCGTGGCGTGCGCGACGCAAGGCGCCCGTCGTTGCAGCCGTCGTTGCCGCCTTCGTTTCCGCCTTCGCTGCGGCCATCTCGGCGGCCACGTTGATCGCAACGCTCATGCTGCGCGCGTCGATCAGCCGCATCGCATCGGGCCTGCCCGCGAGATCGAGCGCCGTGCCGTGATCGACTGACGTACGCACGATCGGCAGTCCGAGCGTGATGTTGACGCCGTGCCCGAAGGTGGCGAACTTGAGCACCGGCAAGCCTTGGTCGTGATACATCGCGAGCACTGCGTCGCAGTCGTCCAGGTAGCGCGGCTGGAACAGCGTGTCGGCGGGCAATGGTCCGCGCGCATCGATTGCCTCGGCGCGCGCGGATGCGATCGCGGGCGCGATGACGTCGATCTCTTCGCGGCCCAGATAACCGCCTTCGCCCGCGTGCGGGTTGAGACCCGCAACCAGGATGCGCGGCGATGCGATGCCGAACTTCTCGCGCAAGTCGGTATCGACGATGCGCAGCGTCTCGAGCACGCCGTCGTGCGTGATCGCGCGCGGCACGTCCTTTAGTGCGAGATGCGTGGTCGCCAAGGCCACGCGCAGCATCGTCGCGCTCGATACATGGTCGTCCGCATGGTTGTCCGCATACCCGCCGATCGCACCGGCCAGCATCATCACGACGCGCGGCGTGTTGGTGCACGCGGCCAGATATTCGGTGTGGCCGGTGAACGCGATGCCGGCATCGTTGATCACGCTTTTCTGAACCGGCGCCGTGACGAGGGCATCGAACTCGCGCTCCAGCGCGCCCGTTTGCGCGTACCCCGGCATGCCGAGGAGCGCGCGATCGATCAGCGACAACACGTAGCGTCCGTTGGCCGCATCGAGTTGTCCCGGCAAGCAGATCGTCGCGAGCGGCATGTCGATCACTTCGACCGCGCCCGCGGCAGGTGTCGCGTCGCGCGCGTAGGCGACCAGCGCAATCGCAATGTTCGCGGCTCGGGCCCGGCTCGCAAGCATGCGGCCGTCGCCGATCAGGATGGTCCGCACCACGCCTGCAAGACGCGCGATGCGTGCGGCTTCGAGCGAGATCTCCGGACCGATGCCGGCGGGCTCGCCTGTCGTGATCGCAATCCGCACGCGCTCTCGCGAAGAGACGTTCGAAGGTACTTTACTTGTCGTCCAACCGCATCTCGACATACGCGCGGTCGCGCAATTCGCGCAACCAGCTTTCAGTTGCCTCTTCGATCTTGCGTTCGCGAATCGCCTGACGAGCCAACAGGCGCAAGCGATCTTGCGCCACGTCCTGCTTCTTGCGATCGACCACCTGAATCAGGTGATAGCCGAACGGCGTGCGCACCGGCTCGCTGATCTGGTCGGGCTTGAGATCGTTCATCGCCTTTTCGAACTCGGGAACGGTGTCGCCCGGATAGAGCGTGCCGAGGTCGCCGCCCTTGCTCGCCGACGTGTCGTTCGAATAGGCGCGCGCCATGTCCTCGAAGCTCGCGGTCTTGTTCTCGATGCGCTGGCGGATGTCGGCGAGGCGCGTCTTGGCCTGCTCGTCGGAAACCACCTCGTTGACGCGAATCAGGATGTGACGCGCGTGCGTCTGTTCGACCGGCGCGGCCAATCCAGAACCACCGACGGCTGCGGCGCCGGCGCCTGCGCCGCGTTTGGCGACCAGCTTGAGGATGTGAAAGCCGTTCGCACTCTTGACCGGCTTGGCCACTTGCCCGACCGCCAGCGGCGAGATGGCATCGATGAAAAGCTGCGGCAAGCGATCTTGCGAACGAAAGCCCAGGTCTCCCCCTTGAAGGCCTTCGGGTGAGTCCGAAAAACCGGCGGCAAGGCGGCCGAAGTCGGCGCCGCCATTGGCCTGCTGATAGAGGTCCTCGGCCTTCGCGCGCAGGCGTTCGATCTGCTCGGGCGTCGCCTGCTCGGGTACGCGTACCAGGATCTGCGCGACGTTGACTTCGGGCGACGCGCTCGACGACGTGCCGGTTTGCTCGGCGATGAAGGCATCGATCTCGCCCTCGCCTACCTGCACCTTTTCGTCGACCTCCTTGTTGCGTGCGCGCTCCATCATGATCTGGTTGCGCAAGTCATCGCGAAAACGCGGGAACGTCGTGCCCTCCTTCTCGACCCGATCACGGAACGCCTGCACCGAGAGGTTGTTCGACTCGGCCACGCGCTGCACCGCGCGGTCGAGTTGCACGTCGTCCACGCGAACACCGTTCTCGACGGCCAGCTGCACCTCGGCCTTCTCGACGATCATGCGCTCGAGCACCTGGCGCTCGAGCACATCGGCGGGCGGCAACTGCGTGCCCTGGCGCGCCAGCGCCTTGGCAACGGCTTCGACGCGTTCCTTCAATTCGTTGCGCGTGATGATCTCGCCATTGACGACCGCGACGATCTGTTCGAGCACCCGCTGCGAACCGGTCGATGTCGCGGTCGACGCCGCGTTTGCCCGCGGCGCAATGCCGTCCGGCTTTTCTGGTTGAGTGGGCGGCTGCGCGAGTGTGCTCTGCGGCGCGCGCGCACGATTGGGGTTGAGCCCTTGTGCGAGGGACGGAGCAGCCGCCGCCGTCGCGGCCGCCGCTGCGGCAATCAAGAAAATATGCTTGAGGTTTTGACTATTCATGCTTGAACCATTCATCCGTGGGATCGAACGCGGTTCGATCAGGCTTACTGATAATTGCGGTACGGCGATCCCGCCGCCGGCGGCGGATTGACGAGCTGATAGCCCGGTACGTTGCGCTTCAACGACTCGAGCGGGTTGGAGCCCAGACGTGCGAGACCGTTCAACTCCAGTTGCAGGAACAGCGTACTGGTCGCCGTCTGCGCCCCGGTCACATAACGCGTCCCGACGAGGCGCAATACCCAGCAGCATCCGCCGTACTCGATCCCCGCCAAAGTCTCGATCGCCTTGCGCTCGCGGGTCGAGTAGTTTACGCGCCCGACCGCGTACACGTTGCGCGTGATCGGCCATTGGGCCGAGAAGTCCACCTGTTCCAGGTCGCCCTGCCGATAGCGATACTCGGCGTTGAGCACCTTGGTCGGCTCGGGGCGGTACGAGACGCCGACGTTCGAGCGGATCACGCCGCGAATCACCGGACTGTATTGCACGCCCGCATCGACCGAAATGCTCTTCAACAACTGGCCCGAAACTTCAGCGAGGACGTCCGAACGCTTGCGGTCGATCGGTTGGCCGCCGGGCAGCGTCACGCGCTGCGGCGACAGATAAGAGCGCTGACCGAGCGATGCGCGAAAAATTTCGGCGCCGTCGTCGTTGTTGATATAGCGCGTCGTCACGGCCGCCGTGAGCTGATTGGAATCGGCGATGCGGTCGTATCCGCCGAAAGGATTTTCCGCGAACAATTGCGAGAAGTTGAAGTCGGTGATGCCGCTGTCGTAGTTGGGCAATTTGCTCTGATCGCGAAAAGGCGTGCGCACGTAGAACAGGCGCGGCTCGAGCGTCTGGCGCAACGACCGGCCGAAGAGCGAGGTGTCCCGCTCGAAGATCAGGCCCGAGTCGACCGATGCGGTCGGCAGAGTGCGATTGAATTCGCTTTGCGCACCGTTGGGTTGATCGGCAACGCTGTAATGCGCGGCGTTGAACGCCAGCTTGGGCGTGACGAACCATCCCGGTCGCAGGATCGGATACGCGACGCTCGGCGCGAGCACGTAGCGGTCGCCGCTGGCGAACGTGGGATGGATGAAGCGCGTCGCATCGATGTCGAGGTTGAAGTCGAAACCGCCGAGCACGTCGAGGCGGGCGCCATGAAACAGCAACTGCGGCGACTTCTCGAAAGGCGGCACGATCGGCGACACCGGATCCTGCAGCGTTTGATAACGAAGCACATGCGCGGTCGCGTACCAGTATTGCGCGCTGTATGTGACGGCCGCATCGCGCGGCAGGATGCGTTGCGACGACAGCGCGATGGTCCGCGAGAAGTCGACGAAGTAGTTGTCGTCGGAAACCTTGTTGTAATTCAGATAGCCCGACCACGGACCGTTCGCATACGTGTTCAGCGTTGAAAACGCATAACGCGTCTTTTCGTTTTTTTCGCGCTGGTCGTTGAGAAGACCTTCGACGCGCACGTCGCCGTTGAACGTCGGCCAGAGGTAGCGCGTATCCGCGCCCAACTGAAGGCCGCGCGCGGTGATGATCTTCGGGTAAAGCGTCAGATCGTAATTGGGCGCGAGGTTGAAGTAATAGGGCTGCAGGAATTCGAAGCCGCTCCTCGACGTGATCGAAACGGTCGGCGGCAAGAGGCCCGACTTGCGACTGTCGTCGAGCGGAAAACTCAAGTACGGCGACGCCAGGATCGGCACATCCTTGAAGATGATTCTCGCGTTGCGCGCCGTTCCCACTTGCGTGCTCTGGTCGAGCGACATCGATTCGGCCTTGATGTACCAGTCGGTGTTGTCGGCGCGGCAGGTGGTGTAGATCGGATTGTCGAGATCGACGTGATCGCGGTCGATGAAGATGGCGCGATCGGCGCTGCCGCGTCCCGGAAATCCCGCGCGGTTCGACGCGACCGGATTGCGATAGGCGTAGAGCGGATCGGTCGCAGCGGTGATGATCTGCGTCTCGGGAATGGTGCGGCGGTTGCGCGTGCCGGTCAGAAAATATTCGGGCTTCAGAAAATAGCCGCTGTAGTCGTCGAGCTTGATGCGCAGTTCGGGGCCGACATAGACGTTGCCGTCGCGCACGATCTTCACGGCGCCGTTCGCAAACAGTTCGTCCTCGACTTCGACGTAGCGCATCGTGTCGGCCTTCAGCACGTCGCCGCCTGCTCGGCGCAGCTCGGCATTGCCGCTCAACGTCACATCGGTGTCGATCCTGCCCTCGATGCGGTCGGCGCGCGCGAACGACAGCGCGCCTTGCTTCGTCTTGTTGGGCGGATCGAGTAGGTCGTTCTGCAGACGCAGCTTGAGACCTTCCTCTGCATGGGCCGAAGCGAGGGCCAGCATCAGCAACGCCGATGACAGGACGATGCGCGACGGAACTCGCGCGAAGCGGCGAACGAAGGCGCGAACGAAGCCGCGAACGACGGGGCGCGCGGGCACGGCGCGGAAGTCAATCAAGGAGGCGGCGGGAAGAAGTGGTCGGATCGCGGTCAAACGCATGGGTCGAGCGCGCCGGCGGTCTGAAGTCGTCGCGTATTATAGGACACGCTCTCGGCCGCTTGCCTGCATGTTCGTCGCAAGTTCGCACCGCCTGGCTCTTTGCCTGCCATCGCTTGTTCTTCTTCATCCTTGTCCGCCCCACCCGTCGTCGACCTTAGGCTTCTAGCGCTGCGGCGCTGGCTCTCGTCGCTTGACGATCGTCATGCGATCGATGTCGCGACCCTCGCTCCCGCGTCGGCCGATGCGAGCTTTCGAAGATACTTTCGCGTCGATGCCGGGACGGGTACCGCGATCGCAATGGACGCGCCGCCCGAGCGCGAGAACACGGCAGCGTTCGTGCAGGTTGCGCGCTTGATGGCCGAGGCCGGATTGCATGTGCCGCGCGTGCTCGAACAAGATCTCGAACAGGGCTTCCTGCTGTTGACCGATCTCGGTACGCAGACCTATCTATCCGCGCTGGCTCCGGACGACCCGCAAGCGGCCGCGCCGCTGATGATGGATGCGATCGACTCTTTGATCGCATGGCAGTGCGCATCGATGCCCGGTGTCCTGCCGCCCTACGACGACACGCTCTTGCGTCGTGAGCTCGCGCTGTTTCCGGATTGGTATGTCGCCAGGCATCTGGGCATCGCGCTCGAAGACAAGCAACGCGCGACGCTCGCGGCCGCCTTCGATCGCATCGTCGCGGTCAATCTCGCCGAAGCGCGCAGCTATGTGCATCGCGACTTCATGCCGCGCAACCTGATGGTCGCCAAGGGCAAACTCAATCCGGGTGTTCTCGATTTTCAGGACGCGGTGTACGGCCCGATCAGCTACGACGTCGCATCGCTGTTCAAGGACGCATTCATCTCGTGGGACGAAGAGGTCGTGATCGACTGGACCGTGCGCTACTGGGAGCGCGCGAAGAAGGCCGGCCTGCCGGTACCTGTGGACTTCGGCGACTTCTATCGCGACTTCGAATGGATGGGGCTGCAACGCCATCTGAAAGTGCTCGGCATCTTCGCGCGCATTCGCCATCGCGACGGCAAGCCGCATTACCTCACCGACGCGCCCCGCTTCATCGGGTACGTGCGTGCGACCGCGAACCGCTATCGCGCGCTCGGGCCGCTGCTGCAATTGCTCGATGCGCTGGAAGGTCGCGCAGTCGAATTCGGCTATACCTTTTGAATCCATGAAAGCAATGATCCTCGCGGCCGGCCGCGGTCTGCGCATGCGGCCCCTGACCGAGACGACCCCCAAGCCGCTGTTGCCGGTCGGCGGCAAGCCGCTGATCGTGTGGCAGATCGAACGTCTGGTGGCGGCGGGCTTCATCGATCTCGTGATCAATCATGCGTGGCTCGGCTCGCAACTCGAAGAGGCGATCGCCGATGGATCGCGTTGGGGAGCGCGGATCGCGTGGTCGCGCGAAGCGGTCGCGCTCGAAACCGCGGGCGGCATCGTGACTGCGTTGCCGCTGCTCGAAGCCGACGCGCGCGACCGACCCTTCGTCGTCGTCAGCGCCGACATCTACACCGACTACGACTATGCGCGTCTGGCGGCCGTCGGCGAGGCGATCCTATCCGGCTTTCCGCCCCGCGCCGCGCATCTGGTACTGACCGACAACCCGCCGCATCACCCGCGCGGCGACATGACGCTCGCCAAGGGACGAATCGCGGGACCGGTCGCGAGCCCGATCGCGATCGGCAGCGAGAGCGAGAGCGAGAGCGATCGGCAGCACACCTACGCGAACATCGGCGTGTTTCATCCGCGCGTGTTCGATGGCTTGCCGAAGAACGTGCCGCTCTCGCTCTTCCCGTGGGCCTATGCGCTCGCTGAAGAACGACGCATCAGCGGCGAAATTTTTCACGGCGTGTGGGACAACGTCGGCACGCTCGAACAGCTTCGTGCGCTCGATCGACGCTTGCGGCGTGCCGGTATCGCGCATGATTGAGCGCGACATCGTGATCTGCGGCGCGGGCCCGGTCGGCGCCGCGTGCGCGCTGTTTCTGCGCGAGCGGGGGATCGCGGCGGACCGCATCGCGCTAGTCGATGCGCGCACCCGCGAAGCGGCTGCGAAGGACGATCGCATGATCGCGATCTCGCACGGCAGCGCGACACTGCTCGCACGCATCGGCGCGTGGCGCGACGGCGTCGAATCGCACGCCACGCCGATCACCGACATCCACATCTCGCATCGCGGGCGTTTCGGCCGCACCGTGATCGATCGCGATGACTACGGTGTGCCGGCGCTCGGTTATGTAATTCGTCATGGCGATCTCACCGATGCGCTCGATGCGGCGTTGATGCGACTCGGCCTCGATGTGACACGGCCGTTGCGCGTGACCGGCATAGCGGGCGGTATCGAGAAAGATCGCGAGAACGAGGACAGCGGCAGCGATGAACACCGATTGCGCGTTGCGACCTCGCGCGGCGATCGATCGAGCCCCGAAAGCGACGCCATCCACGCGCGTTACGTCGTCCATGCCGAAGGCGGACTCTTCGACGCGCAGCAGCGCCGGGCGATTCATCGCGACTATGAGCAGACCGCGATCACCGCGTTCGTGACCGTCGCGGACCGGTCGTCGCCGTCGCTGACACACACGGCGTTCGAGCGCTTCACCGAAACCGGACCGATCGCCCTCCTGCCCGCTCGCGATGCAAAGCGCGAGGGCTACTCGGTCGTCTGGTGTGGTCGACCGGACGAGGGCGAGGCGCGTCTCGCATTGAGCGACGCCGATTTTCTCGATGCGCTCCATGCCGCGTTCGGCGATCGATTGGGACGCTTCGCATCGGCCGGTCAGCGCCGCGCCTTTGCGCTCGGTCTGAACGCGGTCGAAGAAACGGCGCGGGCGCACTCGACGACGACCGCCGAGTTCGCGATCGGCAATGCCGCGCAGGCCCTGCATCCGGTCGCGGGGCAAGGCCTCAATCTCGGTCTTCGCGATGCCTATGTGCTGGCCCGGCTTCTCGCCGACGCCGACGCGAGTCCGGCAACAAGCCGTGCGCCCGATGCGCCCACGCTGGTGGCCCGCTTCATCGCATCGCGCCGCGTCGATCGCGCCGCGATCGTCGATCTCACCGACTTGATGCCGCGCCTGTTCGCCCATCCTTTCGGCCCGATCGCATGGGGTCGCGGCGTCACGCTTGCATTGCTCGACATCGCGCGGCCGCTGCGCGGCGTGTTCGCGCGGCAGATGATGAACGGGCGACGCTGAAGTCGTGATCGTGTGAGCGGCATCGCGTTGCCCGGCCGCTTGACGATAGAATGTTGTCCCTGCTCGCGCTGCTCTCGCACATCTTCGCGCGAGGCATTCGCGGCCAGCCTGACTCTCTACAGCCCGCGCCCATGCCTCTGGCACCTCTCGCTGATGATCGCGATCCCGCGTCGGTCGATGCCGCATCGGATGCGACTCGTGCGCGTCAACGAGAAACCGGGCTTCGCATCGGTCCCTATCTTCTGCGCAACCGCGTCTTCGTCGCGCCGATGGCGGGCGTGACCGATCGACCGTTTCGCAAACTCTGCAAGCGCCTCGGCGCGGGCCACGCCGTGTCGGAGATGGCTGCGTCCAATCCACGTCTGTGGGAAACGGTCAAGAGCTCGCGCCGCACCGATCACGACGGCGAGCCCGAGCCCAAGACGGTTCAGATCGCCGGCGCGGATGCCACGATGCTGGCCGAGTGCGCGCGCTTCAACGTCGAGCGCGGCGCGCAGATCATCGACATCAACATGGGCTGCCCCGCGAAGAAAGTTTGCAACGCGGCGGCCGGGTCGGCGCTGCTGGCCGACGAAGCGCTGGTGGCGCGCATTCTCGACGCGGTGGTCGAAGCGGTCACCGTGCCGTACGGCGTTCCCGTCACGCTCAAGATTCGCACCGGCCCGCGTCGCGATGCGCGCAATGCGCGCGTGATCGCACGCATCGCCGAGCGCGCCGGCATCGCCCTCTTGACGATCCACGGCCGCACGCGCGCGGATCTCTTCAGCGGGCATGCCGAATACGAAACCATCGCGGCAGTGAAATCCGACGTCGCGATAGCGGTCGTGGCGAACGGCGACATCGATACACCCGAGGGCGCCGCGCACGTCCTGGGCGCCACCGGCGCCGACGCGGTGATGATCGGCCGCGCCGCGCAGGGCCGTCCGTGGATCTTTCGCGAGGTCGCGCACTATCTCGAACACGGCGCGCATCTCGCGCCGCCATCGATAGGCGAAGTCCGCACGCTGCTTGCCGAGCATCTCGACGATCACTACGCGTTCTACGGCGAGTTCACCGGCTTACGCACCGCACGCAAGCACATCGGCTGGTATGTCGAAGACCTGCCGCGCGGTCAGGCCTTTCGCGCGCGCATGAATGCGATCGAGGACTGCGACACGCAGCGCGCCGAGGTCGATCGCTTTCTTGCAAGCCTCGGACGCGATTGCGACCCGCTAACCTCGTGCAGGGCCGACGATTCGAACGCGATTTCGATCGACCACGCGCTGCGCGAAGCGGCTTGAACGGCGACCCGCGATGAGCAAAGAGTCGATCGAAGATTGCGTTCGCAAGAGTCTCGAAAAATATTTTCGCGACCTCGATGGCGAGACCCCGCATCACGTTTACGACATGGTGATGCACACCGTCGAGAAACCGGTGCTCCAGATCGCGATGGAGCGCGCGGCCGGCAATCAGTCGCAGGCAGCCGAGATCCTCGGCATCAATCGCAATACGTTGAGGAAGAAGCTCGGCGATCACGGATTGCTCGAGAACCGATGATTCGTCGCGCGCTTCTTTCGGTGTCCGACAAGACCGGCGTCGTCGCTTTCGCGAAGATGCTCGCGGCGATGAACGTGGAGTTGCTCTCGACCGGCGGCACCGCGAAGTTGCTGACCGAAGCGGGCGTGCCGGTGATCGAGGTCGCCGACTACACCGGCTTTCCCGAAATGCTCGACGGCCGCGTGAAGACCTTGCATCCGAAAGTCCACGGCGGGCTGCTCGCGCGCCGCGATGTGGCCGCGCATGTGGCCTCGATCGACCAGCACGGCATCGGCATGATCGATCTGTTGGTGGTCAACCTCTATCCGTTCGAAGCGACCGTCGCCAAGCCCGGCTGCACGCTGGAGGACGCGATCGAGAACATCGACATCGGCGGACCGGCGATGGTTCGCTCGGCCGCCAAGAACTGGAAGGACGTGACGGTCGTCACCGAGCCTGCGCAGTACGAGATGGTCGAGCGCGATCTCAAGCAGGACGGTGACGTGTCTGAGGCGACGCGCTTCGCGCTCGCGGTCGCGGCCTTCGATCACATCGCGCGCTACGACGCGGCGATCAGCGACTACCTGTCGTCGATCGAGGCGGTCCCCGCTGACGAGAGCGCGCCCGAGCGCCATGCCTTCCCCTCGCAATCGAACGCGAGCTTCGTCAAGTTGCAGGACCTGCGCTATGGCGAGAACCCGCATCAGTCGGCGGCGCTCTATCGCGATCCATCGCCGCTGCCCGGCACGCTGGTCACCGCCCGCCAGATCCAGGGCAAGGAGCTGTCGTACAACAACCTCGCCGATGCCGACGCGGCTTGGGAATGCGTGAAGAGCTTCGACGAGCCTGCGTGCGTCATCGTCAAACACGCGAATCCTTGCGGCGTCGCGATCGGGGCCTCGCTGAAGGAGGCCTACGACAAGGCGTTCGCAACCGACCCCACGTCGGCCTTCGGCGGCATCATCGCGTTCAATCTGCCGCTCGATGCCGCGACCGTCGATGCGGTGAGCAGGCAATTCGTCGAAGTGTTGATCGCGCCCGCGTATGCCGAAGATGCGCTCGCGTTGCTCGCCAAGAAGACCAACCTGCGCGTACTCGAAGTCGCGTCGTATGCGCCCGGCGCGTCCGGCGCATCCGCACCGCAAGCAAGCCGTTCGGGATGGACCGGCCTCGATGTCAAGCGTATCGGCTCGGGTCTGCTCGTTCAAACGCTCGACGAGCACAGCCTGACGCGCGATGCGATCGTGGTCGTCACGAAGAAGAAGCCGGACGACAAGCAACTCGCCGACCTCTTCTTCGCATGGGGCGTCGCGAAATGCGTGAAGTCGAATGCGATCGTGTTTTGCGCAGACGGCCGCACGCTCGGCGTCGGCGCGGGCCAGATGAGCCGCATCGACTCGGCGCGCATCGCAGCGATCAAGGCCGAGCACGCGGGCCTGTCGTTGAAGGGATCGGCGGTCGCGTCCGATGCATTCTTTCCGTTTCGCGACGGGCTCGACGTCGTCGCCGATGCCGGTGCGTCGTGCGTGATCCAACCCGGGGGCAGCGTGCGCGACGATGAAGTGATCGCGGCAGCCGACGAGCGCGGCATCGCGATGGTGTTCACGGGGGTGCGGCACTTCAGGCATTGAGCCAGGACGCCGGCAGCGCCGCTTGCCTGTTCAAGGGCCCCTGGGTATAGTTATAACCCTTGTTATAACTACGATATGAGATTCTCATGCAGACCTTGAAGCTGTCCCAAGTCGGCAACTCTCTGGGCGTGATCATCCCAAAGGAGTCCCTCGCTCGTTTCAATCTCGAAAAAGGCGATGCACTTTATTTGACCGAAGCCCCTGGGGGCTACCGGCTGACAACCGTCAATCCCGAGTTCGAAAAGCAGATGACCGCCGCGCGCAAGATCATGAAAAAGCGGCGACACGTATTGGCCGAGCTCGCCAAATAATTCACTGGCGCGACCGCGATGGATTTCGTGTGGATCGACGACGTCGTCGTCGAGGCGATTCATGATGCGCAGCTTGCCGAACACGGGGGCCTAGCCGGAGTGCGCGACGCTGGCATGCTCGCATCCGCGCTCGCGCGACCAAAAAATCTTGCTGTCTACGAACGGCCCGACGTATCCCGGTGCGCTGCCGCGTATGGATTCGGACTCGCACGAAACCATCCTTTCGTCGACGGCAACAAGCGCACCGCCTTCGTCGCGGTCGAATCTTTTCTCGCACTGAATGGCTGGATCTTGACGGCAAGCGATGCCGATTGCGTGATCACCATGCTAGGCGTTGCCGACGGCTCGATCGACGAGCATCGCTTCGCGACCTGGATTCGCAGGCTCGTCGAACCGCCCCCCAAACGCTGACATGCGCATCCTCGGCATCGACCCCGGACTTCGCATCACCGGCTTCGGCGTGATCGACGTCGACGGGCCGCGCCTTTCCTATGTGGCGAGCGGCATCGTGCGCACACCCGATGCCGAACTGCCGGAACGGTTGCGCGTGATCTTCGCCGGCGTGCGCGAGGTCGTCGCCACGCATCGCCCCGAATGCGCGGCGATCGAAAAAGTCTTCGTGAACGTCAATCCGCAATCGACACTGCTGCTCGGACAGGCGCGCGGCGCGGCCATCTGCGCGCTGGTCGATGGCGGCATCGCGGTGTGCGAATACACGGCCTTGCAGACCAAGCAGGCGACCGTCGGCTACGGCAAGGCCAACAAGACGCAAGTGCAGGAGATGGTCAAGCGACTGTTGCGGCTGTCCGGCTCGCCGAGCGCCGACGCGGCCGATGCGCTCGCGTGTGCGATCTGTCATGCGCATACGGCGGCGAGCATCGCGACGTTGACGCGCGCTGCGCCCGATCTCGCACTCGGGCGATTGCGGATGCGACGCGGGCGCATCGGAGGGCGCGTCTGAAAGACAACGCGTGGAATCGCCGCGTCACGCGGGTTTAGGCTTCTCGGTCACGTATCATCGGCTCCTTCCGCGACCGGATTCAGGAGACCGCATGACCATCACCATCGGCGAACGACTGCCCGACGCCACGCTGCAGGAATACGTGGAAGTCGAAGGCAACGGTTGCACCGTCGGACCGAACAGCTTTCACGTCGAAGACCTGATCCGCGGCAAGAAGATCGCGCTGTTCGGTCTTCCCGGCGCTTTCACGCCGACCTGCTCGGTCAAACACATGCCGGGCTACCTCGAGCAGCACGATGCCTTCAAGGCCAAGGGCATAGCCGAGATCTGGTGTGTCGCGGTCAACGACGCCTTCGTGATGGGCGCATGGGGTCGCGATCAGCACACGGCCGGCAAGGTCCGCATGATGGCCGATGGGTCGGCCGACTTCACGAAAAAGCTCGGCCTCGAATTCGATTTGACGGCGCGCGGCATGGGCGTGCGCTCGCAACGCTATTCGATGCTGGTCGATGACGGCGTCGTCAAGCAACTGAATGTCGAAGCCGGCGGCAAGTTTGAAATCAGCGACGCGGCAACGCTGTTGAAGCAACTGGGCTGATCGCGCTTTGTTCAAACACGCTTCGCACCGCGAGCCTCGCGCGTGATCGGTCGCATCGCCGGCGTCCTGCTCGAGAAAAAGCCGCCGCATGTGCTGGTCGATTGCGGCGGCGTCGGCTACGAACTCGACGTGCCGATGAGCACGCTCTATCACCTGCCCGCGGTCGGCGAGCGCGTCACGCTGCTCACGCATCTGGTGGTGCGTGAAGATGCGCAACTGCTTTACGGATTTGGAACGCAGGACGAGCGCGCGGCGTTTCGCGAGTTGATCAAGATCGCGGGTGTCGGTCCGCGCACTGCGCTCGCGGTGCTATCGGGATTGTCGCTGGCCGATCTTGCACAGGTGGTGACGTTGCAGGAGCCGGCGCGGCTCGTGCAAATTCCGGGCATAGGGAAAAAAACCGCGGAGCGCCTGCTGCTCGAATTGAAAGGGAAGCTCGGCGCCGACCTCGGCGCGTCTCCGGGTCTGTCTGCGACCGACGCCGGCGACGCGGCGCCCGACATCATGAAGGCGCTCACGTCGCTCGGATACTCCGACAAGGAGGCGTTGTTCGCGGTCAAGCAAGTTGCCGCAGGCAGCAATGTGTCGGACGGGATTCGCCAGGCGTTGAAGGCGCTATCAAAATCATGATGCGCAAGTCGTGACGCGTCAACGCGAAGTGCAATGCGCGTGGCGACGGGGTTCGCGATGTCGTTCGCGAGGCATCGCACCGCTGATCTCGATCGCCTTCGCACTCGTTCTGCTCGCATCGCCGAGCGGGGCGCAAACGCAGAGGACGGCGCCTGCGCCATCCACATCGGTTAGTAGTGCCGCGCGAGATGCCGCGCTTCGTGTCCTCGCGAACAAGCTCGATCTGCCGCTCGTGGAAGAAGCGGTCGCGACCTTCTCGCAGCAGTTGCGTGCAACATTGCCCGGATATTTCGTCAACGCTGTCGGCGAAGGCGCAGGGCTCGGGTCGCGATGGAAGCGCGGCAATGCCTACTTCGACGAAGCGCTGCGGCAGGTCGACGCGGCGCTCGCAGCCGAAGAGGCGCGCGGCGGGCCGCTGTTGAAGCTCGATCGCAGCGATCTGCTGTACGCGGTCAACGTGCGATGGACATCGGACGACATCGCGTTTCTGACCGATACGACCGACACCGAGCTCGGTCGTCAGGCGCAGCGCGCGATCGACGCGAAGGCGGCGCTGCAGATGACGCATACGCTCGCGCGACGTATTGGTTCTCAGGCCGGCGCGAAATCCATCACCGATTCGTTTCGCGATCTCGAAGCGCGCGCTCAATCGCAATACGGCGACGCTTCGTTGACGCTGTTGGCGTTGAAGGGCGCCGACCCCGAGCGCGCGAAGCGACTGCAGCGCCTGGTCGAAGCGGTCGATACCGCGCCCGCAGACGGACTCGGCAAGCGGCTCATCGACAAGCTGTCGCAACGTCTTCTCGATGCCGCCGCCGCGCAGTTGCCGAACTTGATTGCGATCGTCGCGGGGTTCAAAAACCACGATCATTGAATAAGCTGTCCGGTTGGAACAAAGCCTCTGTCCAGGGACGACCCTTGCTGCGCTGACTTCGAACGCGTACTTGCACCTTCGGCCTGCCTTAGCTAAGATATGGACTAATCCGGGATTCGCCGGCTCCTTTGAGGCACAAACCCGATCCTCCCATGACCATCGTCAACGTCCACAAAGCCAAGACCACGCTGTCCGATCTGATCGCGCGCGCCGAGGCGGGTGAGGAGATCGTGATCGCGCGCGCGAACAAGCCCACCGTGCGTCTGGTTCCGATCGAGACCCGGCGCGAGAGGCGCGTGCTCGGCCTGAATGCATCGTCGGCATTTGCGATTGCGGCCGACTTCGATGCGCCGATGGCCGACGAGGCTTTGTGGTACGACGAGCCGCAAGGCGCAAAGCGCAAGTCGGCCGGTGCCACTCTGGTTCAGCAGACCACCCCGCGCTATCGCAAGACCCGCGCGAGATGACGAAGCGTCCGGTTCACGCGGCGATCGGCGCCGACATCCAACCGATCGGCCGCTACCTGCTGGACACGCACGCGCTGCTTTTCATGGATCAAGCGCCGCATTTGTTGCCGGTGCATCTGCACGCGTTGATCGAGGACACGCGCAATCGGCTGTTCGTGAGCATGGCCAGTCTCTGGGAAATCCAGATAAAAAGCATGATCGGCAAACTGCATCTGCCGTTGACGGTCGATCGCATGATGTCGCGCCAGCAGCGCGAAAACGATATCGATCTGCTGCCAATCGAGATCGCGCACATCGTCGAACACGAGGCCTTGCCGACGCATCACCGCGACCCTTTCGATCGCATGCTGATCGCGCAGGCGCGCGTCGAAGGGCTGACGCTCTTGTCGCGCGACAGGACGCTGTCGCGCTACGATGTCGCGCTTCATTGGTAACCGCAGATGATCGAGCCCGATTCCCTCTCCAGCGTGAGCGACGCAGACACCCGCATGATCTCTCCCGCGGCCGCGTCGCCCAACGAAGAAGTCTTCGAGCGCGCGCTGCGGCCAAAAGCGCTCGACGAATACATCGGCCAGGTCAAGATTCGCGAGCAGCTCGAGATCTTCATCGGCGCCGCAAAGAAGCGGCAGGAGTCGCTCGATCACGTGCTGCTGTTCGGTCCGCCCGGCCTCGGCAAGACCACGCTCGCGCACATCGTCGCGCGCGAGATGGGCGTGCATATGCGCTCGACTTCGGGACCGGTGCTCGAACGTCCCGGCGATCTCGCGGCGCTGCTCACCAATCTCGAAAAGAACGACGTACTCTTCATCGACGAAATCCATCGGCTCTCGCCGGTCGTCGAAGAGATTCTCTATCCGGCGCTCGAAGATTTTCAGATCGACATCATGATCGGCGAAGGTCCGGCGGCACGCAGCGTCAGGCTCGACCTGCAACCGTTCACGCTGGTGGGTGCGACCACGCGCGCGGGCATGTTGACCAATCCCTTGCGTGACCGCTTCGGCATCGTCGCCCGGCTTGAGTTCTACACGGCCGAAGAAGTGCAGCGCATCGTCAAGCGATCGGCCGCGTTGCTCGGCACGCGCATCGACGACGACGGCGCGATGGAACTTGCCAAGCGCTCGCGCGGCACGCCGCGCATCGCCAATCGTCTCTTGCGTCGCGTGCGCGACTACGCCGAGATGCGCGCCGATGGCCGCGTCACGTCGGCGGTTGCAGACACGGCGCTCAAGATGCTAGACGTCGATGCACTTGGTCTCGATGTGATGGATCGCAAGCTGCTCGAAGCGGTGCTGCACAAGTTCGACGGCGGCCCGGTCGGGCTCGACAATCTCGCGTCGGCGATCGGTGAAGAGCGCGACACCATCGAAGACGTGATCGAACCGTTTCTGATTCAGCAAGGCTTTTTGCATCGCACGCCGCGCGGACGCATCGCGACGCTGACCGCGTATCGACACTTCGGTCTTGCAGCGCCGAGT
>JBBSEF010000029.1:0-33450 GCA_038240015.1 Burkholderiales bacterium | reverse complement strand
CGGTTATTGGCGACGAGTCGGCAGACTGTGTCGCCGCGCGTGTGGAGAACATGAAAAGGCTGAATCCGCAGACGAGCGGAACGATGAGGCGATTGTGCATGAGACGCTCCCTGTACCCGCATCCCCGCGGGTGATGGCAACAAGGGAACGTCGCACTGTGCGGCGTTTGATATGGCGCTTGACGAAGCGCTCAATACAGCGTGCAACGAGGCTACCGGCGAGCCTGCCGAAGGGAAGACGAACCGGAGCGCCGCCCACCGCGACATTCCCGACGAATGCCTGGCCGGTATCCGGGCTGGCAGGACGATCGCGTCGGCCTTCCCATGCACGAGGCACAGTGGCATTCGACGCGACTGCATCGCCCTAACAAAAAAATAAAGCGATGCGCCTGCTGACCGTTGCGGGGGCAGCACAGGTTGCGTTCGGCCTTTGAAAGCCGGGACGACCCTGTTTCCCGTTTGACTCGCAAATAAAAATTCAGGCGAGCACCAAGCGTCGACAAGTGTAAGGAGGGGATGCATGCGCGTCAACGATCCTGCGCGTGCGTGTCGGTCTTGGCGCTCAATGCGTGGACAATTGTTGCGTCGATGTGATGCGCGCCACCTTCGCCTTGACGCTGAACGAACAACCCTCCTAGCATCACGCATGCTCGTCGGCCTCGATCGCGAACTCGACCACATCGCCGACCGCGTTGGTGCGCTGGTGCGTGTAGTCCACGCGCTTCGTGAAGAGAATCAATCGCTGCGCACGGCGCTCGACAAAAGCGCGGCAGACAACCAGGCCATGCATGATCGACTGGACGCCGCGCGTGTGCGCGTCGAAGCGTTGATCGAGCGGCTTCCCTCGGACGCGTAACAGGGAGCGTGAACGTGAGCGCGGCGATGGAACAATTGACCGTGCGCATTCTCGAACGCGACTATCGACTGTCGTGCGCGCCATCCGGAAAAGCGGCTTTGCTGGCGGCCGTCGAGCACGTCGATGCGCAGATGAAGGTGATTCGCGACCAGGGAAAAATCGCGAACGCCGAACGCATTGCGGTCTTTGCCGCACTGAATATCGCCAGTGCATTGCTCTCGCAAACGCCGCCCGGCGCTCACTCGATCGCGCGCGGCGAATCGTCACCGCGCGACGCGGGCGATGCGCAAACAATGGCGGTTGCCGACGAAGAAATAGCGCGTAGAATGCAATCGATCAACGCGTTGCTCGATACCGCGCTGGCCAATCAGGAAGCGTTGTTCTGAACGGCTCGGGCAATTGCAAGCGAAGTTGATTTGCGATTTTTGTTTTCCCTGCCGTGTTCGCTTTTGGCCTGACATTCCTTGAACCAACTTGTGTTGCTTCGGTTGTGGAATATCACGGTGCTGTTGCGATCATCCCTTGTTGGATGAACCTGAAGTACCGTTGACTGCGACCCCCTGGACCTACGGTTCAGGATGACGGTCTGGCGGCATCGGCGGGGCCCTCTGCCAGCGGCTGACGATTTCCTCGTCGGCCGCTCTTTTTTGTGAGGGCGTGTCTTCTGCGGCATCGGCCCGTTGTCGGCATACGCGTCCCGCCTCCACGTCAACGAACGCTCTTGAAATGAACTACTGGTTGATGAAGTCCGAGCCCGCCGAGATTTCGATCGACGATGTGCTCGGGATGCCGAAAGCCATCGTGCCGTGGTTCGGCGTGCGCAATTATCAGTCGCGCAACTACATGCGCGATTCGATGAAGGTCGGCGATCCGGTGCTGTTCTATCACTCGAGCTGTCCGGAGCCCGGCATCGCCGGACTCGCCGAAGTCGCGAGCACGCCTTATCCCGACGACACGCAGTTCGATGCCAAGGGCAAATACTTCGATCCGAAGGCCACGCGTGAAACGCCGCGCTGGATGCTGGTCGATGTGCGCGCAAAAAAGAAGACGCGGCTGATCTCGCTCGCGGAGTTGCGCGAGCATTCAGCGCTTTCCGGGATGCGCGTTCTTCAACGCGGCAATCGGCTCTCGATCACGCCGGTCACGGCGCGTGAATACGCGGCGATCATCAAGCTCGCGCGCTGAATCGATCGTACTCATGAGCGATGTGACCGCAGTTGTGCCCTCGGCGATCGATCGGTGGCGCGGGCTGCCGCCCGAGCCTGAGTTGCAGGCTGTGATCGAGCACGGCGGCGTAGTCGTGTGCGAGAAGCTGGCCTTCGACGTGAGTGATGATGAGCGACATCTGTTCGATCCCGCATTGACCGACGAGAAGCGCAAGAGCATCTACCTGCGCGCGGGTCGCGGCGGCGTGAGCGGGACCAGCGCCGAGGGGGCGCAACGCGATGCGATGGCGGCGATGATTTCGCGCTACGCCGACGCATGCCACGACCTGATCGACGGACTTTTCCCGGCCTATCACGCGCGCCGTTGCGCCACCGGCACGAGCTTTCGTCCGCGCGCGATCGGCGACATCACGTCGGGCAAGGCGTTGTCATGGCGCAAGGACGACACGCGTCTGCATATCGATGCCTTTCCCTCGAACCCGACGCACGGCGATCGTATCCTGCGCGTCTTCACCAACGTGCATCCGACGGCGCTGCCACGGGGCTGGCGTGTCGGCGAACCGTTCGCCGCAATGGCCGCGCACTTCCTGCCGCGCGCGGGCCAACTCGCTCCCGGAGCCGCATGGTTGATGCACAAGCTCGGCGTCACCAAGCGGCCGCGCTCGGCCTACGATCATCTGATGCTGCAGCTCCACGATCTCGCGAAGTCCGATCTCGACTATCAGCAGACGTGCCCGCAGCGTGCGGTGGACTTCATGCCGGGCACGAGCTGGATCTGCTTTTCGGATCAGGTCATGCATGCGGTCATGTCCGGACAATTCATGTTCGAGCAGACGTATCGGCTGCCGCTTGCGGTGATCGGGGACCCCGAGGCATCCCCGTTGCGTGTCCTCGAACGCTTGACCGATCGCCGCCTGGCGTGAGCGTGGCGTTGCAAAATGGTCGCATCGACGCGACGCTTGCATAATGCGCCCTTCACGTTCGAGATCGCGTTGATCCCATCGTCATGACCGTCATCACGGACTACCCGGCCGCAGGCGAATCCGCGATTCCGGATCGCCATCCGAAAGCCTTGCCGATGCTGTTTCTCACTGAAATGTGGGAACGCTTCAGCTATTACGGCATGCGCGCGCTGCTGGTTCTGTACCTCGTCAACGCATTGCATTACGAGCGCAAGGACGCGCTCGCGCTCTACGGTCTCTACACCGGACTGGTCTATCTGACGCCGATCATGGGCGGATATCTCGCGGATCGTTACCTGGGCCGCCGCAAGGCGATATTGATCGGGGGCCTGACGATGGCGCTCGGCCACTTCGCGATGGCCTTTCCGCCGCTGCTTCATCTCGCACTCGGCTTGTTGATCATCGGCAATGGTTTCTTCAAGCCCAACATTTCGACCTTGCTCGGCTCGCTCTATCGCGAACACGATCCGCGACGCGATGGCGGATTCACGATCTTCTACATGGGCGTCAACCTCGGCGCCTTCCTTGCACCGCTCGTGGCCGGCACGCTCGGCGAGAAAGTGGGCTGGCACTACGGCTTCGCGTGCGCGGGTGTCGGCATGCTGTTCGGTCTCACGCAATTCACGCTCGGTCAGAAGAAGCTCGGTGATGCGGGCCTGCCGCCGGGCAAGTCGCGTCTCGAAAGGATCGACTGGATCCACATCGTCGTGATCGCGGCCGCGATGATTCCGTTCGTGTATCTCGTGATAGCCGCCGCGTCGCTGGTCGGACCCGCATGGACTTCGCTCGGAGGCATCGTCCAACCGATCGTCATCGTGATCGCCATCGCACTGCTGTGGCTCGCAGGGCGCGCGCGCGGTACGAACAAGGAAGTTGAACCGTTGACGCGCGAAGACTGGCATCGCATCGCGGCCATCTTCGTCATGGGTCTGTTCGTCGTGTTCTTCTGGATGGGCTTCGAGCAGGCAGGCGGCACGATGAGCCTGTTCGCCGACCAGCAGACCGATCGCATGTTCTTCGGATGGGAGATACCGGCGTCTTATTTTCAAGCGATCAACCCGCTGGCGATCGTCGCCCTCGGTCCGATCCTCTCGATCATCTGGACGCGGCTCGATCGCTCGCGCTATGCGATCCCGGCGCCCGCGAAGATGGGCCTGGGCATGATCATCCTCGGCCTCGGGTTCATCGTGCTCGCGATCGCCGATGCGCAGACCACGGGTGGCGCGAAGGTCGGCCCGCAGTGGCTGTTCTTCGTCTTTTTGATTCACACCGTGGGAGAACTGTTTCTCTCGCCGATCGGTCTGTCGATGGTCACCAAGCTCGCGCCCGCACGTCTGGCCGCGATGCTGATGGGCATGTGGTACCTCGCCAACGCGATCGCCAACTATCTCGCGGGCACGCTCGAAGCAATGCTCAAGGCGACGCAGATTCCGCTTTACTGGTTCCTGGTGGGCAGCTCGATCGGCGCGGGTTGTGTGTTGCTCGCGATCACGCCATTGATCAAGAAGCTCATGCACGGTCGGGGATGATCGTGCGACAGCGGAAAAGAAAACGGCGCCCCACCGATGGGTGGGGCGCCGCGGATAACGCAGTGCAGTTCAGGTGGCGAACGTGCGGGACTCTTTCAATCCATCGCAGTTGCCATCACCGGCTGATCACACGCCGGGGTCGGGCTCGGTCGTGTCCGACGTCGGTGCGATGAACGAGTTCACATCGAACGGTTCCACCGTATCTTGCATCGTCCCGATCAAGGTCTTGAGGTAATCGATGAAGCCTTGGGCGCTGGCCGATGCAGACGCCGGCGGTACGGTCGCCACGGGCGGCGGCGGTGCGGGCGCCGGGTTGCCGTCATCGTGTCCTCCTCCGCAAGACGCGAGCGTGATCACCATCGCGACGCCGGCGAGGGCTATCGCGACGCCGCGACGGCGTCGAACGATCGCTCTCTTTGGTTGCATGTTTCTCATGGCTATGCTCCTGGGTTTACGGGAAGGTCGATCCGGCAGGCGCAACCGGATTGAAGTTGCCCGGCAACGGCGTCGTAAGGTACGGAAAGGTCGACCCGAAGTTGATCGATGTCTTGCGTACGCCATCGGTCAAAGGCAAACCACCAGCCGGTGCATCGCTGGCCTTGCAACCCACGCCGAACGTGTCGGTCGGTCCGGTCAGCACGCACAGCGCACCCATAGCCACACGCAACGACAAATCGACTACGTCGTCGCCCGGACGTCTTCCGTTCGGAAATCCGGCGGCATCGCCTGCGGCGGCACCCAACGCATTTTGTGCACCGATCGCAACCGCTGGGATCGACGTGTTCAAACGCAGCATGTCCGCAAGAACCGTGGGAGCGGGCGTGGGCTGGTTGAGCCCTTTCAGTCCTTTAAGAAATACCGTCACCAAGTCGGTTCGCGGAAAATTGGTTGGCGCGATGGCCGAAGGAAAGAGCGTTTGAATCAATGCCGGCAAGATCGGGTTGGTCACATAGTCCGCGAAATTGGCCGCATCATCCTTGGGTTTCGAAGCGCTGAACTTGTCCTTGTCGTCGATGCCGATCACGAGCTCATTGACCAGCGGCATACCCAGTCTGGACACCTGCGTCCAGGCGCCGCCTTCCTTGAACGCCTTGTTGAGGCCCGTCGTTGGCGCACCGCTGATCAAACGGCCTTGTCTCAAGCTCGCAGTGGTCCACACGCCGATCACCGGATCGGTTCCGGCCGTGAGGCACGCGATAGGAACCTCGAGCGCCAGCGTGCTGATGTTCTTGGCTTCCAGATCGTTGTTGTTGCCGCCAATTTCCGGTCCGAGCGGATTGATGTTGATCAAGTCGAAGATCTTGCCAACCGCGATATAGAAAGACTCCTTGCGTTGCCCCACGAACACCTTGGCCGGGGTAGCGCAGCCCGGGATCGTGATGTTGTAGATGTGCTGAGCCGCATACGCCGCGTAGCCGTTGGGCCCGCCGAAGGTCTTGTCGCCGATGTTGTCGACCGGCTTGTCGAACGTCAAACCGCCACCTTGCGCCGTGACCACCGGCGCCGATGTGCCGGTGCGACGCGGACCGCGCACGAGATTGATCGAGTACTGCTCGCGCACATTCAACGCGGCCGAATTCGGGCCGGTGATGACGCCGCTGTCGATCAGGGGAATTTTCACCGACTTGCCGCCCACCGTCAGCGCAGTCGCCTTGGAAGTGTTGGTGAAACGAAATTGAAACGTCAAGTCTTCGACACCGTCTCCGTTATTGTCGATGTGAATCTCATAGAGCGCATTGGGGTTGAACATGAAAAAGTTCGGGCCGCCTTGCGGATCCTGGAACGGAATGTAGTTCGCCAGAATGGTGACGTAGGCCGAGCGACCTGTTTCGTAGCTCCGGAACGCGTACACGTCGGTCGAATCGACCGAGGGATTCATCGCGATGGTCGGGGCTTCACGGTGGCTGGAGGCTTGCACACCTGGAATGGCAATCAGCGACGCGGCAAGAGCGCCTGCCGTGATGGCAAGCGGACGCTTGGCGCGTCGGATCAGAGCGGATGCTTTCACGTCTATCTCCTATGGAAATTCAAAGTTGGAACATGTGAAACCGGCTAGCGTATGGATCGAGCTCTCTTGTCGCCACCGTCTTGCTGATTAATGCGAAAACACAGTCGATAGCTACAGGAATGCGTCTACTACTACGAAGGCGCCTTCCGTCCGGATTCACGAAACGTGATTTTTTCAGGCGATCAATATTCGCGGGAGTTCTACGAGGGTATGGAACGGCAGCCGAATCATTGAATTCATCTCGATGCCCCGCAAGAAGGTTTCGTCCTAAAGGGGCATCGGACGTTCACCGACACCCACGCGATGGACATCGATGAGGTTTCGAAAGTATTTCAAGATCGATATTCCCCTTGACCATGCGGGCATTGAAAGTCATTAACGAGCTTACCGCCTGTCAATTATTATGAGAAATATATCAAACGTGTGATTGCTTATCTTATTTAAGACATAAACAATTGATTCATTAATATTTGATTCCCCTGATGTGATGTAAGAATAGTATTTAATTATTCATACTCAGTACTTCTAAGGAATGGGGGGTACTGCCGATCCCGTCTTGTTTCGAGGTTCGATCCTGCGGGCTTTCCCCAAGCTCGAAGACGATTGACGGCGACAACCCAGGCTGTTATCGTTTGGTGAACGATCATTCACCAAAGACCTTTTCGGTCTTCCGCTTATGCCTCGACCGCGCTCCGACCTTTCCGGGCATGTGGGTGCCTTGCAAGACTACTTCGTCAAAAACGGCGTCATCCCCTCTCTCACAGAGCTCGGAAAGTTGTGGGGCATCGCCGGACGCGCGTGGACCCATCGCGTGGTGGCGCGCCTGAAAGACGAAGGCTATCTCGAAGAATCTCCGGGGCGTCGCCTCAAACCCGGGGCGCGTTTCTTCGAGCGCACCGTCGCCGACACCGTGCGCGCCGGTCTGCCGCAACCGGCCAACGACAGCGCGCGCGATGCCTTCGCGATCGATCACTTCCTGATCGACAAGCCGTCCGAGACCGAGCTCTTCCAGGTGCGCGGCGACTCGATGATCGAGGCTGGCATTCACGAAGGCGATTTCGTGGTCGTCGAGAAAGTCCGCTCGGCCGTCCCCGGCGACGTCGTGCTTGCGTTCGTCGATGGCGAGTTCACGTTGAAGACGCTGGCGCGCGACAAGCGCGGCTTCTATCTCGAAGCGGCCAACGCGTCTTATGCGCCGATCCGGCCCGAACAGAATCTTGAAATCCACGGCGTGATGGTCGGCCTCTTCCGCAAGACCGTCTCGCCCCGCATCGGTCACACGCGTCCGCGACGCTGATGGCTGCCTTGTTCCTCTTCTTCACCGCTCTCGTCTGCCCGCCATCGTGGCCTCCCTGCCCCTCTTCACTTCGGCGTTCCTGCCACAGCAAGGCGGGGCAGCGCTTGCCAAGCCTCAGTCCGCGTCGGTCGCACCCGCCGCGTCTTCCGCATCTTCTTCAAACCGCCGCCTCGACATCGCGGCCATCGATCGCACCGAAACCGCGTTGCGTGAATCCGGATACGCCGGCCGCTTCTGGCGCGGCGATGCCTTGTCCCATTCGCCTCTGCCGTCCACCCCGAGCGGCTTTCGCATGCTTGATCAAGAGTTGCCAGGAGGCGGCTGGCCGTCGCGCTGCCTGACCGAACTCTTGCTCGCGCATGCCGGCGTGGGCGAGATTCGTTTTCTGGCGGCGACGCTTTCCTCATTGACGCAAAGCGGACGCGAGATCGTGCTGCTCGCGCCGCCGCACATCCCCGACCCCGCGGGATGGGAACAACTGGGCATCGATATGCGCCGCGTGTTGATCGTGCGCGCGGCGCGGCCGGCCGATCGCTTGTGGGCTCTGGAAGAAAGCTTGAGGAGCGCTGCCTTCGGCGCGCTCGTCGCGTGGTTGCCCGAAGACAAAGCGCTCGCGCGTCACGATGCCTTGCGTCGTTTGCAATCGGCTGCGTCGTCGGCCGACGGCCTCACCTTCCTGATGCGCCCGACGGCCGCGCAATACCACGCGTCGCCCGCCCCGCTTCGGCTTGCGCTCGCCACGGGTCAGCCCGTGGGCCACCGCCGCACGATCTCGGTTCAACTGTTGAAGCGTCGCGGCCCGGTGCTCGCAAGACCGCTGACGTTGATGCTCCCCGAAGTGCGACAGAGCTTGCGGCCTTTCAAATTGATCACCGAAGAACGCGCAGTCGCGGCGCACAGTCCCACTCGAACGCTTTCGCATGCACTGGCTGGCCATCCATTGTCCGACGCTGCCGCTTGACTGCATCCTGCGCCGCTGGCCCGAGGCAGTCGAACCGGCTCTGGCGGTCACCGGCCTCGAAGGCAGCCGGCGCGTCATTGCCGTCGTGACGCACGCTGCCGAAGCCTGCGGCGTGTTCGCGGGGCAAGCGGTGGCGACGTCTCTCGCCCTCTTGCCCGAACTGATCCTGGTCGCGCGCAACCTCGAAGACGAACGCAAGGCGTTGAGCGACGCGGCGCTTGCCGCTCTGCGCTTCACACCGACCGTGTCGTTGCGCGCGTCGGGCCTAGTGATGGAAATCTCGGCCAGCCTGAAACTCTTCGGCGGTCGTCGCGCCTTGAAGAAAGACATCGTCGCGGCCATGCGCATGCAGGGTCTTCGGATCGCGATCGCCGAAGCGCCGACCGCGCATGGCGCATGGCTGCTCGCGAAGAACATGGCAGGCCAGCAGAAACCCACGCGACACGAGAGCTTCGCTGCCGCGCTCGACGCCTTGCCGATCGCGCATCTCGCCTCGACGCAGCCCTTTCTCGATCGTTTCGATGGCATCGGTTGCCGCACCATCGCCGATCTGCGCCGGCTGCCGCAGAAAGGACTCGCGCGTCGCTTCGGCACGGCATTGCTCGACGAACTCGCGCGCGCATCGGGCGACAGGCCCGACCCGCAAATCCTGTTCGAGGCCCCGTCGCGTTTCGATGCGCGCATCGAACTGATGGCGCGCGTGGAGAGCGCAGAGGCGCTGGTCTTCGCTGCGCAGCGCTTGCTCGCGCAACTGGCCGGATGGCTAGTTGCGCGTCGTGCGGCCGTGCTCGGCTTCACCCTGGTACTGCATCACGATCGCTGGACCAAAGACGCGATCGAGCCGACCGCATTGACCATCGCGCTGGCCACGCCGGGCAACGAGGCGGTGCGCCTGACCGCACTCGCGCGCGAGCGCTTGTCGCGGCTCGAACTCAAGGCGCCGGTGCTCGAGCTCGCACTCGAAGCGCCTATCATCGTCGATGAAGAGGAGTCCGATGGCACGCTCTTTCCCGCACGCGAACCGGCGACCCAGCACGCGAGAGAACACACCGGAGAAGCGCTGGCGCGATTGATCGAGAAGCTGACCGCGCGCCTCGGTCCCGATGCGATGATGCGCATCGAGCGCGTGGCCGATCATCGACCCGAGCGCGCGTGGCGAGAGGTGCGCGCAGACACGCGCAGTGAGGCCGCGAGGCTCCATGGCGGCTCTGCATCGAACACCTCTTTTTCATCGCATGGCTTGCGCCATGCGACAGCGCGTGGCACGGTGACCCGCTCCAGGTCCAGCGCGAGCAAGTCGACGGCCTCGTCCTGCACCGTCGGGCCACGCCCCGCATGGCTGTTGTCCGAACCGCGGATGCTAACCATGCGAGCCCATCGTCCGATGCTCGACTCGCCGCTCGATCTGCTCGCAGGACCGGAGCGCATCGAGGCCGGCTGGTGGGACGATGCGCCGGTCACGCGCGATTACTTCATCGCCGAGAATGCGGCAGGCCGCTTGCTGTGGGTCTATCGCGAGCGCTTGCCCGCGACCGGCAAGGCCTTGTGGTATCTGCAAGGGCTGTTCGGTTGAGCCCGTCCTGATTCCACAATCATATTTTTGCTCAATGCATTAGAGATTTTTCTGCGCGTAATTTTCATCATGCGGCTCTCCTTCGTCGATCTCGAAACCACCGGTGGTTCACCGATCGAGGATCGCATAACCGAGGTCGGCATCATTGAAGTCGACTTCGACGATCCGTCACGGCCGGTGCGCGAATGGGCGAGCTTGGTCAACCCTCATGCGCCCATTCCGCACTTCATCGAAACGCTGACCGGCATCACCAACGCGATGGTGGCCGATGCGCCCCGCTTCGAGGATCTCGCCGACGACATCCTGTCGCGCCTGGACGGCCGGCTCTTCATCGCGCACAACGCGCGCTTCGATCACGGCTTTCTGAAGAATGCGTTTCGTCGCAGCGGTCATCACTTCCGACCGCCGGTGCTGTGCACGGTGAGACTGTCGCGCAAGCTCTATCCCGGCTATTCGCGTCACAACCTCGACACGCTGATCGAACGTCATCGGCTCATCGTCGAGATGCGCCATCGCGCGATCGGCGATGCGCGTCTGCTCTGGCAGTTCTGGCAAAAGATTCACGACGCCTTGCCGCACGAGCAGATCGCGGCGGCGATCGATCAACTCACGGCGCGTCCGAGTTTGCCGCGGCATCTCGACCCCGACGTGCTCGACACGTTGCCCAGGACCGCGGGCGTCTATCTGTTTCACGCCGACGAATATGCAAAGCCCGCGAGCGCGCAAAGCCCACCTCGCGCCGACCATCGCGCCGAAGAACCGCGTCCGCTCTACATCGGCAAGGCGAAGAACCTGCGCCAGCGCGTGATGGCGCACTTCACCGGCGACCATCTGTCGGCGCGCGAGATGGAGATCTCGCAGCAAATGACGCGCATCGAATGGATCGAGACCGGCGGCGGCACAGAGCAGGATCTGGGCGCGTTGCTGACCGAGGCAGCGCTCGTCAAGGCGCGCATGCCGGCCTACAACCGGCAACTGCGCAAGAACGAGGACGTGTGTGCGTGGCGGCTTGTCGTGGATCGAGCACGCGCACGGTGGCGCCTCGCGATCGCGCGACCCGACGATCTCTTCTTCGCGCAGGACCGCGATCTGTACGGACCTTTCGCCACGCCGCGTCAGGCCGGCGTGACCTTGCGCGCGATTGCCGATGCGCATGGCCTGTGTCCCGCATTGCTCAAGCTCGAGAAGACGCATCCCGGCACGCCCTGCTTCTCGCATCAGGTCAAGCGATGTCGCGGCGCGTGCATCGGACTCGAGACCATCGCCGAGCACACGGAGCGTCTGCAAGCCGCGTTGGCTTCACTCGCGCTGGTGCCTTGGCCTTTTGTGGGAGCGATCGCATTTCGTGAAGGCAACCGCCTGCATGTCGTCGATGGCTGGGCTTACCTCGGCATGGCGACACATCTCGACGAAGCACGGCAACTGGCCATCACGTCGCGGCTCTTCGATCACGATGTCTATCGGTTGCTGGTCAGGCGTTTGAACGCGCTGGACAAGCACATTGTCAGGGTGGATTGAGTGACATCAAACGAAAGGGTTGACGACCTTGAGTTTCTTGTCGATCGCAAAGCCATGCTGAAAGTCTTCGGAATAAAGCGCCGCGCAACCGGCCAGAAGGGCGCTGGCGGCGATCAGTGCGTCGTACCACGCCAATCGATATCGCTCGGCGAGTGTGCGTGCGCGATCGTAAGTGTCGACCGTCAATGGTTCAACGCTGCAAACCTCGCGGATCGTCGCGAGAATTTCATCGATCTCTTTCCAGTTCAATTTCAGCTTGCGTCGGGCCACCGAAGTGAATGCTGAGAGGACCTGCACGGAAACGATCGTATTCGATGCAATCAATTTCTCGGCGCGATCGGCTTTGTGACTATCCGCCGAAAGCAGATACATCAGAACATTGGTATCGACGAACGTGCGTCGCTGCGCGCTCATTCGTTCGCTTCGAGACGATCCCACTTGAATCCTGCAGGCAGACGTCCGCGGTATTTGCGCAAACGCGCCAACAGCGTCTTGTGTCCCGGCTTTTTTTCGATGTGCAACAAACGGAGACCCGCAACCTGGACCTCGATGCTTTCGCCTTCCTTCAAGTCGAGCGCTTCGACGACTGCGGCGGGCAATCGCACCGCGAGACTGTTACCCCATTTAGAGACCTGCATGGCATGTTTTCCCGATGGATATACATGCGAATCAATGTATATCCTCTTTGAAACCCCGTCAATCCGGGCAAATGGATGAAGTCACTCGCCCTTCCCCCCTACGCCGAGCTGCATTGCCTGTCGAACTTCAGCTTCCTCAAGGGCGCGTCGCATCCCGAGGAACTCGTAGTTCGCGCGATCGAGCTCGGCTATGCGGGGCTCGCGATCACCGACGAGTGTTCGCTCGCCGGCGTAGTGCGCGCGCACGGGGAGGCCAAGGACAGCGGGCTGCATCTGATCATCGGCAGCAGCTTCGTTCTCGACGACGGACTGCAGCTCGTGCTGCTCGCGACCAACCTCAATGGCTACGGCAATCTGTCGGAGTTGATCACGCTCGCGCGCATGCGCTGCGAGAAAGGCACGTATCGCCTGACGCGCGCGGATCTCGACGGCACTTCGCAGTCGCCTGACGAGATTCCGGCCTCGGCGGGAACCATCGATCATCTCGCGCACATGCCCGACTGCCTCGCCTTGTGGATTCCTTCGCGCGCGGCGGTCGAACATTCGGGCGATGCGGATCTCGAAGCCGATGCGCGCTGGATTGCATCCACGTTTGCCGATCGCGCATGGATCGCGATCGAGCGCGCATATCGCATGGACGACGATCTGGTCTGCAATCGCTTGATGGCTTTGGCCGAGCGGATGCATCTGCCCTGCGTGGCCGCGGGCAACGTGCACATGCACGTCCGTTCGCGCAAACCCTTGCACGACACGCTGACCGCGATTCGATTGAACAAGCCGATTGCCGAATGCGGTGACGCGCTCGCATCCAACGCCGAGCGCCACTTGCGCTCCCGCTTTCGTCTCGCCGAACTTTTCCGGAGCGCCGCATTGCTCGAAGAAAGCGTGGCGATTGCGCAGCGATGCAAGTTCTCGCTCAAGGAACTCGGCTATCAATATCCGAAGGAAATCGTTCCCGAAGGCCAGACCCAGACGAGCTACCTGCGCACGCTGACCGAAGAAGGCCTCGCGACGCGCTTTCCCGCGGGGGTGATCGACAAGGTGAGAAAGCAGGTCGAGCACGAACTCGCGCTGATCGCCGAGCTCATGTACGAAGCCTTCTTCCTCACGGTGTACGACATCGTGAAGTTCGCGCGCAGCAAAGAGATTCTCTGTCAGGGCCGGGGCTCGGCCGCCAATTCGACAGTGTGTTATTGCCTGGGCATCACCGAAGTCAATCCGGCCTTGCAGGAAACTCTGTTCGAGCGCTTCCTCACGAAAGAGCGCAACGAGCCGCCCGACATCGACGTGGACTTCGAGCATCAGCGCCGCGAAGAAGTGATCCAGTACATCTACCAAAAGTACGGGCGCCATCGCACCGCGCTGGCCGCGACCGTGATCGCATATCGCACGCGCTCTGCAGTGCGCGATGTCGGCAAGGCGCTGGGACTCGACGGCGATCGCGTGCAGCGGCTGTCGTCATCGCATGCGTGGTGGGATGGGCACAGCGCCCATCGCGAGCGGCTCGAAGAAAACGGCTTCGACCCCGACAGCCCCGTCGTGCAGAAGCTGGTCGAGTTGACTGCGACCTTGCGCAGCTTTCCGCGCCATCTGTCGCAACACGTCGGCGGCTTCGTCATCAGCCGCGACAAATTATCCCGGCTCGTGCCGATCGAAAACGCCGCGATGAAAGATCGCAGCGTCATTCAGTGGGACAAGGACGACCTCGAAGAACTCGGACTGCTGAAGGTCGATGTGCTCGCGCTCGGCATGCTGTCGGCGATTCGACGCGCACTCGATCTGGTTGCCCAGAGGCGCGGTGCGTCCTTCAAGTTGATCGACGTCCCGAAAGAAGATGCGCTCACGTACGACATGATCTGCAAGGCCGATACGGTCGGCGTGTTCCAGATCGAAAGCCGCGCGCAGATGAGCATGCTGCCGCGCTTGCAGCCGCGATGCTTCTACGACCTCGTGGTCGAAGTCGCGATCGTGCGCCCCGGTCCGATCCAGGGCGGCATGGTGCATCCGTATCTCAAGGCGCGCGAGGCGCTGCGACGTGGCGAGCAACCTATTTACGAAAGCTCGAAAGTCGAGCAGGCGCTGTCACGCACGCTCGGCGTCCCAATCTTTCAGGAACAGGTGATGCAGTTGATGATGCTGGCCGCCGACTTCACCGCCGGCGAAGCGGACAAGCTGCGCCGCGCGATGGCCGCATGGAAAAGAAAAGGCGGGCTCGGCCCCTTTCACGACCGCATCGTCGATGGCATGTTGAAGAACGGCTACCAGCGCGACTATGCCGAACGCATCTTCAAGCAGGTCGAAGGCTTCGGCGAATACGGCTTTCCCGAATCGCATGCGGCCAGCTTCGGATTCCTCGTCTATATCTCGTGCTGGCTCAAGTGTCACGAACCCGCAGCGTTTCTCGCCGCGATGCTGAACAGCCAGCCGATGGGGTTCTATTCATCGTCGCAATTGATTCAGGATGCGCGGCGGCATGACATCGAGGTGCGGGCGATCGATGTGATGGTGAGCGATCGGGATGCGAGGCTGGAAGAGTGTGAAGAGCTCGCGGCCTTCGAGGCGCGTTGCGCGCGCGATGGCGACAAGGAGGTCAAGCCGCGTGTGCAACCCGCGGTACGACTCGGGCTGAACAGCGTCAAGGGTTTCAACGATGGGGCTGCCGATCGCTTGATCGCCGCGCGTCGCGGACAGGCGTTTCGCGATGTCGATGACCTGGCGCGCCGCGCCGCGCTATCGACTCTCGAACTCGATGCGTTGGCCGCAGCCGATGCGCTCACGGCAATTGCCGGTCATCGAAGACAAGCGCGTTGGCAAGCCGCATCGCATCACCTCGAACGCGACCTGATGCGCGACGCGCCGATAGCCGAGTCATCGCCGCAACTGCCGGTGGCCACCGAAGGCCGCGAGATCGTCGACGACTACGCGAGCACCGGCTTTACCTTGCGACGACATCCACTCGCATTGCTGCGCCCTCGCCTGTCGAAGATGAAGCTGTCGAGCGCAGCAGCGCTGCGCAACCTGCCCGATGGACGCCTGGTGCGCACCACCGGCATCGTCACCATGCGCCAGCGACCCGGCACCGCAAAAGGAACGATCTTCGTCACGCTCGAAGATGAGACCGGCGTCATCAACGTGATCGTGTGGGAGCGCGTCGCACAGACACAGCGACGCCCATTGCTATCGGCGCGCCTGTTGACCGTGCACGGGGTGTGGCAGAAACAGGGCGAGGTACGGCATGTGGTCGCGAACCGGCTGTTCGATCATTCACAAATGCTGGGACGACTTGGCGTGGCGAGTCGGGATTTTCATTGAGGGCACCCACCCTGTCATTCCGAGCTTGCGAGGAATCTCATCAGCTCTCTTGTAAGAAGAATCGGCAATTCCCGCGCATGCCCACGATCACAACCCATACTGAACGATCGTCTGCGGCGGCAGCGGTGACAACATCGGCATCGCGATCGCAACGATTTCAGCCCTTCGCGTGGCACCGAGTTTCGCGCCGGTCCTCGACACCTGCGTCTTCACCGTCGAATCCGAAACACCTCTACGCCGCGCAATCTCCTTGTTCGACATACCCTGTGCAAGCATCTCGACGATCTGCAGTTCGGTCGCTGTCAACGACAACGTCGGATGCCCAACCAGCCAACGCGTGGGCGGCGAAGAGCGGCTGTCGATAGTCGCCCACGCAGCTTGAGACATCGGCTTGACCAAAGCCGACAACAATTGAACCGTCTCCAACGACGCTCCGCCAAAGGGATTGCCGATCTGAAACACAGCGAAGCGTCGGGCGTTGTGATCGAGCACGCCGTGAATCAGCATGCTGCGCATCCCGTATTCCATCAGCGTCTTGCGCCACTGCTGCTGAGCCCCGAATTCTTCGACTTCCTCGATATCGATGTGACGCGGCCGCTCACTGCGAAACCACCCGTACATCAGCGGATCATCGATCGCACCGGCACTGTTCTTCAACTCCTCTACTATATTGAGCGCAAAGTCCACACCCAAACGGTGCGTAGGCAGGCTGCCCACACCGTAGAGCTTCCCTAGCGTTCCAAGGAACGCGGCATGAGGGATGTACTTTCGCAATTCGAATCGAACCCATTTTTCAAATTCGCGGGAGGTGCGAATGGCCCGCAGGCTAGCAGAAAGCGATTCGATTTGATTGTTCATTTGGCTCCCACCCCGATCCTAAGATAGTTTTAAAATACCCTGAATGATGTTCAGTAACTCTATTAATCGACCAACTCCAATGTTTCGAACAGCTTTTTCTTCGCTCGAGCAAGTTGATTGCATGCCATACTTCGATCCACTTCCTCCGCTACACGTACCTTAGCCGAAGCACTTCCTTCGATCGCCTTCAAAAAGGGCCTAATTAAATTAGGATCCAACTGAATGCCTGCCATAGTGAAGAGCTGCTTAACTGCTTCTATATGTGTCCAACCAACGCTATTCCGCTCAGGATTAGTTAACATTTCATATGTGTCAGCAACCGAACATATTCGAGCCTCAAGCGGAATCAATTCACCTTTCAGACCGTCGGGATAACCCTGGCCATTCCACCACTCATGATGACTTCTAGCAATTCGAGCCGCTCTATTCAGCGTTAGATCAGATGACCTATTTAAAACGCGCTCTCCTGCAATCGTGTGTTCCCTGATCGCATCGGCTTCATTCTGACCAAACAATGTAGGTCCGCAAGTGGTCAGTTCATTGATCGCAATCTTCCCAATGTCATGCAGCCTTGCAGCCAACTCCATCTGAACACAGTCAGCCTTGCTAAATCCCAAGGCGCGCGCTGTATCTCCCACCATCTTGCCAATTCTAAAGCAGTGCTCTCCGTCATTTTCGAATGAAAACTCTGCCGCAATTGCCCAATTTTCCGCGACATCAAACGCTCTAGTCCGCAATTGTTGTTCGACAGTGGGACCTCGCAATCTGGCTAGTTCATCGCAAATAACCGAAAGTTGAGTGTGTGCACCCCAATCGTTCCGCTGAATGATACGAACTGCACGCCCCTCTTTAAAATCATCTAGTTCGAGCCAGCTTCGTGGAGCTTCCTCAGTACAGTTTGGTAATGCCTCTGGGCTCCCGTTGGAGTTACAATCAACGTAACTACGGGACAAGAATTTGACATGTTTCATCTCAATGATGTATGCGCGCAATCTCTGCGCATATACAAGGCCCAAGTCTTCGCCTCTTTTCGAGATGACTCCTGTGTATACCCGCATCAGCGCGTGTAAAACATCTTCATGATGAGCGGCCAGCCCGGATGTCTTACGCGCCAAGCGTCTCAAGGTGCGTCGCGCGAGCACCGTCCGCCCACGGTTTTTACTTGCGAAATCACAAAGCGCCTTCGCGGTGAATAACAAACACTCGACCTTGTTATTCGTCAGATTCTTACGAGAATTAATAGCTCTTGTAATAAGTAAATGCGCTCTTTGCCACTTCCCGTTGTCGATTAAATAGATGGCGCGCTGATATTCGAAATACGTGTGGATTAAATTATCACACTGGCTATCGCGGTTCTTAAACCTTTTACATGCAATAAGATAGTATCGTCTAACATTCGCATCAATACACCCCAAATGACTGCACTTTAGGATGGCGCAAGCGTTGTAGAGTTGAAGGGAGGCAAGTGCCGGGGTGCCCGCTCCGTATTGCAGTGCTCGGTATGCGATCCGGATTGCATCTTGATATAGACCCATATCTAGAAACAGTACTACAATATTAGAGAGCGCGGCGCATTCACAGGATTTATCTCGTTGTTGTAGAGAGAGAGCGAAAGCCGCTTCGAAATGATGGCACGCCATTTCGAAGTTACAGGCGGTCATGTGATTTGTACCTAACGCTCCGTGTGCCTTTCGCTGAAGATTCAAATCTTTGCTTTTTTGTGCGGCGATAAGCGCAAGTCGGCCTGTATTAATTCCGCGGGTATACGAGCCAATTTTGTATAAGTAGAAAGTGCAAGCTGTCAGTACTGTTGCAGCTCTTGTTGCGTCTACTAGTCCGTCAGTTGAACAAACGAGTCTTACAGACGCTTCGACAATCGCTAGATCGTCGATTTGATAGTTCTCGACAATTCGACCTATCAATATGGAGACTTCGTCGACTACCTGGTTAATGGCAACAGCATCTTGGCTGGACAACTGATCAAGAATTAACCTAGCGCGGCCTTTAAAAATTAGCCGGACGTCGTCTGTGGGAAAAATCATGTCACTTGTCTGAGCATGCATATCGCGAAATCTATACTCTATAATAAAGATTCTGGTACCCGAGGCCGGACTCGAACCGGCATGATCTTTCGACCGAGGGATTTTCGTACCACTTCGGCTTTCGCCGCCGGTCTTTTGGACCGTTCGTGGTCTGGAGCACGCCTTCACCCTGGCTGACTACTGCTTTAGGTGCCCGCCGTCTGCTCTCTACGCCTTCCCGCACCTCTTTATCCGGCGGGCTTGGTTCGGTGTCAACTCGACCACATGGGGGAATGCGATCAGGGCCTTCGCCGACTTTGACGGGTGTCACCTCGGGCGTTTCCCCCCGAGGGCTCAAATTTTCAAGTCCCTTGTGTCTACCTATTCCACCACTCGGGCGTGGAGTCATCCTCCAATTGGGTGACTGGGTTTGTTGTTTATTCGCGCGTTGAGCTACCACGGTTGCGGATTGCGGGAGATCTCGACGCATTCTACGCAAGGGAGCGTGCAAGAAGCCGCATTCGATGAGGTCAACGCGGACTTGGACGCGCGTCGCACCGTCGATCGATTCATGATCGATCGCGCTCTTCCGCTGGATGTTTCGATGGAGGCGGGGGTCGGAATCGAACCGGCCTAGACGGATTTGCAATCCGCTGCATAACCTCTCTGCCACCCCGCCGCATGCGCGTCTCCCGTTGGCATCAACTGGGGACTACGCGTTGCGCCGATTCGCGCGATGCGATTTTCGGCACAAACAAAAAGGGAAGCCCTGGCGGCTTCCCCATCACTCTCACGCCGATTGGAGCGGGAAACGAGACTCGAACTCGCGACCTCAACCTTGGCAAGGTTGCGCTCTACCAACTGAGCTATTCCCGCGTCTGAAAACAAGAGGCGGATTATAGCGTCCGACCCTTTCGTGTCAAGCCGGAAGCGGTCGTTTCCCCCTCTGCGAGGCTCTGGTCGAAGCGAAGATCGCCGACTCGATAGAATGGCGCGCCGCGCCTTCCTGGCGCGAATCGATGCAGTGTCCGTGACGTGGTCGCTGGACGCAGGCAAGAGGCCCGCATGATCGACCCTGAATGAATCTCCAATTGCCCGACTCGGGCGAACGTTTTTCCCTCGGAACCCTCCCCGGCTCCAGCGACGCCTGGCTGATCGCGCAGTTCGCGTTGCAGGCCGAGTCGCATGCACGATCGCGCCGCATGCTGGCCGTGTTGTGCGCGGATGCTTCCGTCTCTCAACGGCTGTCCGAAGAAATTCTTTTCTTCGCGCCCGACCTGCGCGTACACGTCCTCCCCGACTGGGAGACGTTGCCATACGACCAGTTCTCGCCGCATCAGGACCTGGTGTCCGAACGCCTCGCGACGCTGCATCACGTTTCGCGCGGCGAATGCGACGTGTTGCTGGTACCGGCCACGACCGCTTCGTATCGACTCGCGCCGCCGTCGCACCTCGCGGCCTACACCTTCTTTTTCCGTCAGAGCGAACGACTCGACGAAGCGAAGCTGCGCGCGCAACTGACGCTTGCGGGTTATCAACACGTCACGCAAGTGATGTCTCCCGGCGAATACAGCGTGCGGGGCGGAGTGATCGATCTGTTTCCGATGGGCTCGGTGGTTCCCTATCGCCTCGATCTGCTCGGCGACGAAATCGAATCGATCCGTACCTTCAACATCGACACGCAGCGGAGCATCTATCCGGTGAGAGACGTACGCTTGCTTCCGGGCCGCGAGTTTCCGATGGACGAGCCGGCGCGCACTGCATTTCGCGGCCGCTGGCGAGCGAGCTTCGAAGGCGATCCCAGCAAGTCGGCGGTCTACCGCGACATCGGCAACGGCATTCCGAGCGCAGGCATCGAGTATTACCTGCCGCTGTTTTTCGATGAGACGTCGACGCTCTTCGATTATCTCGACGACGATGCGGCGCTGTTCTTCGTGGGCGATGTGGAAGATGCGTTGCTCCGATTTCGACGCGACGCCGATCAGCGCTATCGCTTCATCTCCGCCGATCGCGAGCGTCCTATCCTTCCGTCGGAGCGTTTGTTTCTCGATGCCGAACAATTCTTCGCGCGGGCCAAGGCGTTCGGTCGCATCACCGTCGGCACCGGGTCCCACACCGATGCGAGTTCGACTGAAAGTGCAGTGGACTTATCTACGTGCACCCCACTCAGCACGGGACTTCGAGCGCCGCCCGACGTCGAGGTCGATCGTCGAAGCTCCCATCCGCTCTCGCGCCTGAAGCAGCATCTCGACCGAGCCGAAGCCGCAACTCTTGTCGTTGCCGATTCTGCCGGCCGACGCGAAACGATCCTTCAGTTCTTCTCGGAGTTCGGTCTCGCGCCGGATGTCGTCGACAGTCACGCGGCGTTCGTCGAATCCGGCTCCGCATTCGGCTTGTGTGTCGGCTTGCTGAACGAAGGCTTTGCAAGCGCCGACCCTTCCATCACCTACCTGACAGAGAGCGAGCTCTATCGAGGGACCGGCACGCCGCGACGTCGCGCCGGCGCGCGTCAGCAGGAGCGCGTCAGCAATGTAGAGATGATGGTGCGCGACCTGTCGGAACTGCGCATCGGCAATCCGGTGGTTCACGCGCAGCACGGCATCGGCCGCTATCTCGGCCTCGCGATGATGGATCTCGGCGACGGCGACATGGAGTTTCTGCATCTCGAATATGCCGATCACACCAAGCTCTATGTGCCGGTGTCGCAATTGCATCAGATCTCGCGTTATTCAGGCGCGGCCGAAGACGATGCGCCTTTGCATTCGCTGGGCTCGGGGCAATGGGACAAGGCACGACGCAAAGCCGCACAACAAATCCGCGATTCAGCGGCGGAGCTTCTCAATTTGTATGCCCGTCGCGCCGCGCGCGAAGGACACGCGTTCGAATATTCGGCTCGCGACTACGAGACCTTTGCGGCCGCGTTTCAGTTCGATGAAACGCCCGATCAGGCTGCGGCCATCTCAGCGACGATCGCCGACATGACCTCGGGCAAACCGATGGATCGGTTGGTGTGCGGCGATGTGGGCTTCGGCAAGACCGAGGTTGCGCTGCGTGCGGCGTTCGTCGCGGGGAGCGGTGGCAAGCAGGTTGCGATCCTCGCACCGACAACCTTGCTGGTCGAGCAGCACATGCAGACCTTCAGCGATCGATTCGCCGATTGGCCGGTGAAGATTGCCGAGTTGTCGCGCTTTCGTTCGGGCAAGGAAGTCAGCGCGGCGATCAAGGGCATCAACGACGGCACCGTCGACATCGTGATCGGAACGCACAAGCTGCTGTCGCAGGACGTGCGCTTCGCGAGCCTCGGTCTCGTGATCATCGACGAGGAACACCGCTTCGGCGTGCGCCACAAGGAACGCATGAAAGAGTTGCGCGCCGAAGTCGACGTGCTCACGCTGACCGCGACGCCGATCCCGCGCACGCTCGGCATGAGCCTCGAAGGACTACGCGAGTTCTCGGTCATCGCGACCGCTCCGCAGAAGCGGCTTGCGATCAAGACCTTCGTGAGGCGCGAAGCCGACGGCACCATCCGCGAGGCGGTTCTGCGCGAGCTGAAGCGCGGCGGCCAAGTCTATTATCTGCACAATGAAGTCGACACGATTCAAAACCGCAAGGCGGCGCTCGAAGCCTTGCTGCCCGAAGCGCGCATCGCGGTCGCGCATGGGCAAATGGCCGAGCGCGATCTCGAGCGCGTGATGCGCGACTTCACGCAGCAGCGCTTCAACATGCTGTTGTGCACGACCATCATCGAGACGGGCATCGACATTCCGACCGCAAATACGATCGTGATTCATCGCGCCGATAAATTCGGGCTCGCGCAATTGCATCAATTGCGCGGACGCGTGGGGCGGTCGCATCATCAGGCTTACGCATATCTCTTGGTGCCGGACCTGGAAGCGCTATCGAAGCAGGCGCAATTGCGGCTCGATGCGATTCAGCAAATGGAAGAATTGGGAAGCGGCTTCTATCTGGCGATGCATGATCTGGAAATCCGCGGCGCAGGCCAGATTCTCGGGGAAGATCAATCGGGAAACATGCAGGAGATCGGCTTTCAGCTCTATACCGAAATGCTCAATGAAGCCGTAAAAGCTTTGAAGCAAGGGCGCGAGCCCGACCTCTCGCAGCCGCTTGCGGCCGTGACCGAAATCAATCTTCACGTGCCCGCGTTGTTGCCCGACAGTTATTGCGGCGACGTGCACGAGCGACTGTCGATTTACAAACGTCTGGCCACCTGCAAGACGCTCGACGAGTTGATCGATATCCAGGAAGAGTTGATCGACCGTTTCGGAAAATTGCCGCAGCAGGCGCAGGCGTTGGTCGAGACGCATCGCTTGCGGATCCTTGCGGAGAGTCTGGGCATCATCAAGATCGACGCACACTCCGAGTCCGTGACGTTTCAATTCAAGCCCAACCCGCCCATCGACGCGGGTGCGATCATTGCGCTCGTGCAGAAGAATCGCCACATCAAGCTGTCGGGCCAGGATCGGTTGCGCCAAAACATCAACGCGCCGGAATTGCCGGCTCGCATCGCCGCTATCCGGTCCACCCTTTCGGCCCTCACGCCATGAATCTGGTCATCTCCGGACCCATCGACGTCAACCTGCTCAACGCGCTTGTCGCGCTTGTCAAGCCACGAAACGTCGTACGACTGCACGCAAGAGCGGATCGATTGGAAAGCGCGGATGATTCTTCGCAGACACGCGCAGAGGTTGCCAAGCTCTGCGACGCATCGCGCGTCGATCATGCTTACGTCGAACACGGCAAGAAGTTGTCCGACTTCAAGTTGCTGGCGATGGACATGGACTCGACCTTGATCACGATCGAGTGCATCGACGAGATTGCGGATTTCGCGGGAAAGAAAAAAGAGGTCGCGGCAATCACCGAAGCGGCAATGCGCGGGGAGATTACGGACTTTGCGGAGAGTTTGAGAAGACGGGTTGCGTTGCTTGCGGGCACAAGTGTGGATGTGCTGGCAAGGGTTTATGAGGAGCGATTAAGGCTTACTGACGGCGCGGAAACACTATTATTATCTGCGCGATCTGCCGGACTAAAAACGCTACTTGTGTCGGGCGGCTTTACCTATTTCACTGATCGACTCAAGGCCCGTTTAGGTCTTGATTACGCGTATGCTAATCGCCTGGAGGTCGTTGCCGAACAGCTAACCGGAAAGATTTCCCCCCCGGTTTTCGGTGCCAAAGAAAAAGCGGAAGCGCTGAAAGCCGCATCGTCACTAAATCCACAGAACCAACAAAAAACAATCGTAATTGGCGACGGTGCTAATGACCTTCAAATGATGAAGCTTACCGATACTTCTGTGGCCTTCCATGCAAAACAAATCGTTCGCTCGATGGCCGCGTACCGAATAAACTTCGGAGGCCTTGAAACCGTCACAGACTGGTTTCCTTAGACCTCGTGCCGACGCCGGTCCAATATCACCGCGATAATATACCGCCTCACCATGCGACGCAATTGCAGGAAGTGCTAACCATCCTCAGATTAATCTCTTCAACTCGTGCAAACAAAGTTTAATACTTTCTGAATCTGCATTTTGGCATCAAACTTGCAGTGTTCGTACCGTCTACATTGAAAATAGCATTAAGATGGTTGTCTTCGAGGGCGACTTTCAGTAACCGTTTGACATCTCGCCGCCGCCAACCCACTCGAGTTCCGGCTCATTGATGAACACTAGTGTTGCGCAATCCGTATCAAGTGCTTGGTCAGCTACATTAGAAATTTCGAGATTGAGTGTCATGGAAAAACTCCTAGAGGTAAATAGGTGAATATCTACAACCAACCGGTATAACGACAAAGCAAGAAGCGCATTATTACTCGGATTACTAAGATTTGTGTGCTATCTTTCCGAGCCGGGATGATTCTTGCTACACGGCCCAATTTTCGCTGTAGGAAACAAATATTGTCAATCATGGACGAAAACCGTTGCTCCTTCGATGAAGCCAGAATTGAGTCGCTTTGCGGCCTTGATCATTTGCACGCCTCGGCTTTGGTAGGAAATCTCGAAATCGAGGATGCGAAATATGTTATCGAGGGCCTTCAACGCCTTGTTCACTTGCATTTGGTTACGCAATCGACGGTCGGAGAAGAGCGAATTGGGCAAGTGGTCAGTATTTTGAAGCAGCTGTCGACCAGTGAATTTTATGAGCAGATTATCTCGTTCCTTATTGATTGTTCTTATTACTACTCTCGGATAGGTAAGACCGCTTCGTGTATAGCCTTGGCGCTCGAACTATTGCCTCGGGCCGAAGGTTGTGATGATCAATCGAACCAGCGGCGTCTTCATAATATTCTTGGGGTTGCGTATCTTGGCGGCGCTGATTTTGTCACGTCCTTATATCACCTTGAGTACGCTTTAAAAATTGCGTATTCGATTGGTGACAAATTCTTCGAAGCAGCAAGTCTTGCAAATAGTATGCTTGCGCTTAAGGAATTAGGACATTATCGTGATGCGATTAGTATTGCAGCGCCAATATTGGAACTTAATCTTGACACTCCCCAGGAGAAATCCCTTAAGTTTCAATATGCGGGCATTGGTTTGTTTTGTGCGCACCGCCTTCAGGATCCCGGTTTGGCGCTCCATTTCCTAGAAACTGGCAACAGGCTGCTCGAAACTTTTGAAGCTGATCCAGTTTCAAAGGCAAATTATGAATACTTTCGCGCCTTATATCTGATAGATACCTTTGATCACGAAACCGCGGAGGACCTCATCGCGGCCGCTCAACGTACGCTGGGCGCATCCAAGAATCCGCGCGTCGAAATCCTCCTCAAAATCCCCGAAGCCCTTTGCGAATGGGCGCATCGCACGGAAGAGGGCTTCGCCTCCTCCCGCAACAAGCTCCGCGAACTCTACGACGTTACCAAGAAATCCCGCCTCTACCACGACGACGTTCTGCGTGCGCTGATGAAGGTCTATGGCAATGCCACGGACCAGGCGACGGCGAAGCTCGGGATGCGCTACGCGAAGGAGCTGGTCGAGTACACGACCGGCGTCAAGCGTGCGAAGTTCTATCGGCAACTTTCGGATCGCGGTGTCGAGTTGGATCCCGCGCCGCCCAAGCTCGAGTATCCGTTCGACCCCTTCGCCAACGTACGGCAATGGCTTGCGCCTTCCTCGCGCGACGATGCGCCCGAAGGCGTGCCGGTCGACAGCATCGTTGGGCCGACGGTACGCAAACCCAATGTGGCGAAGCACGAAGAGCTCGCGGCCATTCACGAAGATCTGGCCAAGCTACGCACCGACGCGATTCTGAAAGAGATTCGCAGCGTCGCGTACGACACGGCGGAGAACTGGGCGCTTGCGGCGGAGTTCTTCGACGACCAGACCGGGCAGCATTGTTTTCGCGTCGGTCATCTGGCGGGCATGCTCGCGCGCGAGATCGGTCTCGAGAATTCCTATTGCGTACGGATCGAACATGCCGCGCGGCTGCACGATATCGGCAAGATCGGCGTCAACGAAATGATTCTGCTCAAGCCCGGTCCGCTCGATCCGTCCGAGTTGACAGCGATGCGCGCGCACGCCGAGGTCGGCGCCTACATGCTTCAGGGCGCGAAAGATCCGGTCCTCCAAATGGCCGCCGTGATCGCCAAGCATCATCACGAATGGTGGAATGGCGCTGGCTATCCCTCGTCGCTATCGGATCGTCGCATCCCGCTTGCCGCGCGCATCTGCGCCCTGGCCGATGTGTATGACGCATTGACGCATGTGCGTCCCTACAAGGGCGCATGGCCGCATCGTGTCGCGGTAGAAGAAATGCTTAACCTCTCGGGCGTGCAATTCGATCCGCATCTGATGCGTCCCTTTCTCAAGGTGCTCGAGCGCTATGTCCCTGCCCTCGCCGCGGGCCGCATCCCGGGTCTGCATCAGCTGAAGCACAACGGTTTGATCGCGTCGCGCAAGAAGTTGATGGAGACGATCTCGGGGTCACAGTCTTGATCCGCAGCCTTGATCCTCAGTCCTGATCCTCAGTCCTGACCGCGTTCACGTTCATGCCTCGCGCAGGGTGCGCAAAGGCGGCTCGTTCATGACGGGGCGCAGGCCGAGCCATCCGCCGAGGAGAGCGAGCGTGACGCCGGCAGCCAGGCCGAGCACCCACGCCATCGCGCCGAACGAATAGGTCAGCTCGAACGCGCGCGTCGCGAGCACCCACCCGGTCGCGGTTGCGCCTGCGGCCGCGAGCAGTCCCGCCAATGCGCCGATGCCGAAGAACTCGGCCAATTGCGCGCGAGTCAATTGCCTTCGCGATGCCCCCAGTGCGCGCAACAGCGCAGCTTCTCGCGTGCGCTCATCGCGCGACGACAACAACGCCGCGTAGAGAACCAGCACACCCGCAGCGAGCGTGAAGACGAACAGGAACTCGACCGCGCGCACGACCTGATCGACGATGCTCTGCACCTGCTTGAAGATGGCGCTCGTGTCGATCACCGTGACGTTGGGAAAGCCTTGCACGAGACGGCTCGTGAAGCCGGCGTCCGCCGCGTTGGTCCCACTGGGCAGATGAAACGCCGAGATCCAGGTCTGCGCCATCGTGCCCAGAGTCGCAGGCGGAAAGATTACGAAGAAATTCACGCGCATCGAATCCCAGTCGAGTTTGCGAATGCTGGTCACGCGACCGTCCGCGAATGCGCCTGCGATGTCGAAGCGCAAGCGGTCGCCGAGCTTGATGTTCAGCGTCTTTGCGATGCCCTCTTCGATCGAGATCTCGCCGCTCGCATCCGGCGCAAACCACGATCCGGCGACGACCTTGTTGCTGACCGGCAAGTCCGTCATGTACGAGAGGTTGAATTCGCGATCGACAAGGCGCTGCGCGCGCTCTTCCTGGTAGGTCGCACTGCCGACGACCTTGTCGTCGATGGCGATCAACCGGCCGCGGATCATCGGCGCAAAATCGAAATTCGAAATGTGCGCGGCCCGCAGCGCGGAAACGAATTGATCGCGTTGATCGGGTTGGACATTGATCACGAATCGATTAGGCGCATCGGGCGGCACTGCACGGCGCCACGCGGCGACGAGATCGGTGCGCGTGACCGACAGCAGCAACAGCGCCATCAAACCGATCGCGAGCGCAACGGTCTGCACGATCGTGTTGATCGGCCGGCGTTGCATCGAAGCGAGCGCGAAGCGCCACGACGCATCGAGCCGGGCACCGTGCCGCGCAGCCGACAGCGCGCGCAGCACGATGAATGCGACGAGCGTGAACACCGCAAACGCACCGATGAAACCACCGAGCGTGATCGCACCCACCTTCACATCGCCCGCGCTCCACAACGTCAATGCGGCGAACGATACGATGCCGAGCGCATAGCCCACGAGCGTGCCGGTACGCGGCAGACCGACATCGCGACGCAGGACTCGAACCGGTGGAATGTGTCTCAGTTGCACGACCGGAGGCAACGCGAAACCCGCGAGCAGCACAACGCCGACGAGCAAGCCTTGCAATGCGGGCCAGCCGGATGGCTGCGGCAAGCTCGCATCGAGCAGCGACGACAGCAGAGCGACGAACACGAAGTGCGCGACGTAGCCGAGCAGCACGCCCGCGATGGCGCCTGCGAATCCGATGATCAGGAACTCAGACAGATGCGTGATCAGCAACGCGTTCTGCGTCACGCCGATGCACCGCATGACCGCGGTCGCATCGAGATGCCGCTCGGTGAAGCGCCGCGCAGCGAGCGCGACCGCCAAGGCGGCGAGCATCGCGGTCAACAGCGCGACGAGCGCGAGAAATCGTTCGGCGCGATCGAGCGTGTTCCTGACTTCGGGTCGCCCCGCTTCGAGAGATTCGAGTTTCTGTCCGCGGGCGAGGCGCGTCTCAAGCCAGGAACGAAACGCGGCCACGCGTTCGGGCGTTCCCGCAATCAACAGCCGATGCGTTTCGCGGCTGCCGTTCTGAATCAGATGGGTCGCGGCCAGATCGTCGAGGCGCATCAGTACGCGCGGCGCGAGATTGACGAACGACAAGCCGCGATCGGGCTCGAGCGTGACGAGCCTTGCAATCGTGAAGCGCTTGTCGCCGAGGTCGATCGCGTCGCCGACACGCACATGCAACGCAGGCAGCAACGCGGCGTCCACCCATACCGTGCCCGCATCGGGAAGCTGCCTGGTGACGGCGTCCGGCGCGCCTGGAGTGGCTGCGGTCCGCAACGCGCCGCGCAGCGGATAACCATTCGTGACCGCCTTCACGGCTGACAATTGCGTCGCGGGTTCCGCCTTCGCTCCAGCTGCCGGAACCGACAAGGCCATGCTCGGAAAGCTCACGGTTTCCGCGACGGTCAGGTCGCGCGATCGCGCTTGGCTGCGAAGATTTTCATCGACCGGTTTGTCGGACGTAAGGACGAGATCGGCGCCGAGCAGTTGCGCCGCATCGCGCTCGAGCCCGGCGCGAAGTCGATCGACGAAGAAGCCGACGCTCGTCATCGCGGCGACTGCCACGATCAGCGACAGCACGAGCAGCCGTAGTTCACCGGAACGCCAATCGCGTGCGAAAGCGCGCGCGCCTTGGCGCATTGGAAGCGTGAGTGAGGTGAAGGTCATGAGGGACGAGTGTGCGCCTGTCGTTCTCGCGAACGCGGGAATCCGGCGTCGTCACCATAAGTCACTGGGTTCCCGCGTTCGCGGGGACGACATACGATCACTCGGTCAACTCCTTCTCCAGCTTGTCGAACACGCGTTGCGTCGCGCCTTGCGTCTGCAGCGCGAACAGCAGCACCGATCGGCCCGTCACCTGATAGGCCTCGTTCGCCGAAAATTCGGGAAGCTCAGTGCGCACCGGCATGTTGGTATCGACGAGACAACACCAACGATCGCTCCCTTCGATGTCGGGCAGTTTGAACTCGACCATATCGTGATGCCCGTTGAACACCAGCAGCAAGGTCGCGTCCGATGCCGGCTTCTGAATGCCTGACGCCTGCGCGCGACCATCGATCAGCATGCCGAGGCATCGCATCGACGCGTCGCCCCACTGGCCGGACTCGATCGCTGTCCCGGTCGTCGAGAGCCACGTCACGTCGCGCACCTGCAGCGCTTCGTTCCACTGCGCATCGAACCAACGTTGTCGATGCAGCACCGGCAAGCTGTGCCGCAATGAAATCAGCCGCGACACGAACGCGGTCAATGCGTAGTCGTCGTCGTCGCGCCCTTCCCAATCGATCCAACTGATCTCGTTGTCCTGACAGTACGCGTTGTTGTTGCCCCTTTGTGTGCGGCCGAATTCGTCGCCGGCAACGATCATCGGGGTGCCCTGCGCGAAGAGCAATGTCGCGAGCAGGTTGCGCTTCTGTCGCTCTCGCAGCGCGCGGATTTGCGGATCGTCGGTCGGTCCTTCGGCGCCGCAGTTCCACGAGCGGTTGTCCGACGTGCCGTCCCGGTTGTCCTCGCCGTTCGCTTCGTTGTGCTTTCGATCGTACGAGACCAGATCGTTCAACGTGAAGCCGTCGTGTGCCGTGATGAAGTTGACGCTCGCCCATGGACGGCGACCGCGATGCTTGAACTTGTCCGAAGAGCCCGCGAGTCGGGTTGCAAGCTCGGGGACGATGCCCTCTTCTGCACGCCAGTAGCTGCGTACCGTGTCGCGAAAGCGATCGTTCCATTCGGCCCACCCGGGTGGAAACCCGCCGACCTGATAGCCGCCGGGTCCCAGGTCCCAGGGTTCCGCGATCAACTTGACCGACGAGAGGATCGGGTCTTGCCGGCATGAATCGAGAAAGCTCCCGCCTTCGTTGAAGTCGCGCGCGAAGCCATGCGGATCGCGGCCGAGAATGGTCGCGAGGTCGAAACCAAAGCCATCGACATTCATCTCGGTCACCCAATAGCGAAGGCTGTCGGTGACCATCTGCAGGACTCGCGAGTGCGGGAGGTTCAGCGTGTTGCCGGTGCCGGTGTCGTTGATGTAATAGCGCGGATCGTCGGGCGTCAAGCGGTAGTACGACGCGTTGTCGATGCCGCGAAACGAAAGCGTCGGGCCGCGCTGATTGCCTTCGGCCGTGTGGTTGTAGACCACGTCGAGGATCACTTCGAGGCCCGCGCGATGCAGGCGGTTGACCATCGTCTTGAATTCGGTGATCGAGTTCCTCGAGAAGAAACGCGGGTCCGCCGAGAAAAAGCCGATGGTGTTGTAGCCCCAGTAGTTGGTGAGGCCGCGGTCGAGCAGCGCGCTGTCGTTGACGAAGGTATGGATCGGCAGCAGCTCCACCGACGTGACGCCCAACGTCGTGAGGTGCTCGATCACGGCGTCGTCGGTCAGTCCGGCGAACGTGCCGCGCTTGTTCTCCGGCAATGCCGGATGGCGCTTCGTGAACCCGCGCACGTGGGTCTCGTAGAAGATCACTTTGTCCCACGGCACGCGTGGCCGCGCGGGATGGGTCCATTCGAACGTCGTATCGACAACCACGCACTTGGGCACGAAGGCCGCACTGTCGTGCTCGTCGAACGTGAGGTCGGCGTCGTCACCTTGGTCTTCTAGCCGATAGCCGAAGACTTCCGGCGACCATTTCAATTCGCCTATGTGCGCTTTTGCGTACGGATCGAGCAACAGCTTGTTCGCGTTGAAGCGATGCCCGGCCTTGGGCTCGTACGGACCATGCACGCGATAGCCGTAGATCGTGCCGGGCTTGAGACCGAGCACATGGACGTGCCACACCTCATCGGTGAATTCGGGCAGGACGATTCGTTCGACCTCGCGTTCGCCATGCGCGTCGAAGAGACACAACTCGACACCGGTCGCGTGCGCCGAGAACAGCACGAAGTTGACGCCCCTGCCGTCCCATGTGGCGCCGAGCGGATAAGGCAAGCCTTCGGTGATGCGATCGTCCGGTCGTGCAGAGCGCCGGTGGGCAGGTGCTGCCTCGGGAATTGTTTTCATCAGGCGTTCAGTGTGAGGCTAGGTGAGTTGAACAGCCGACGATTCTGTCGGCCGGCTTTACACGCGCGTATCGGTCGGCAGCCGAAAACTCGACCCGTTACCTACACGATACCTGCGCGCCACCTCGCGTGGACAGCGATGCGAATTTGTACCGCTTGCAGAGAGAGATGGCGACCATTTGCTCGGCTAGGTATCGGGTTCGATAGAGGCTTACACGATTGGGATGACGGGGTGGAGCGGTCGTTGCTATGGAACAGAAAGAGAACGCGGTTGCGCGAGAGGTGCGTTCAAACGGTCGTCGCAAATCGTGATCCGGGCCATAGGCCTCATCGATTGTTCTTGTTTCATTCATTCTGCCGGGGAAGTTCATGAAGTCATTTCGCCTTACGCCATGTGCCGCAGCAGTCGCCCTCGCACTGCTTCCGATGGCCGAGCCGGCCTTTGCGGCCAATTGCACGCTGATCAACAACGGCTTGTGGCAAACCTTCGCGGATTGGTCGTGCGGCGCACGTCCCGGCGCAGGCGACACGGCCACGATCAACGTCGGCGGGCTCGTCACGATCAATCAGGCCGAGCAGATCACCACGCTCGGCAACGCGGGCACAATCACCATAGACGCGTTCACGCTGACTCTGCTGGGCGGTGGAAGCACCACCAACAACGGCACGATCAATGTCGGGGGCGTATCCACTGCGGCGCTGCAGGTATCGAACAACATCACCAACACCGGCGGCACGATCAATGTTGGCGTCGGCAGCGTGATCAATCAGTTCAACAGCACGATCACCGGCGGGACGGTCGCCACGACGGGTAGCGGCGCGTTGGTGGTATTCAACGGTGCCAACATGCTATCCGGCGTGACCTTGAACGGCACGCTCGATGCCGCCACGAACGCGAATGCACGCGAGCGGATTGCGAACGACCTGACGCTCAATGGCGCCATCAACATCGCCAACGGCGGCATTGTCAGCTTGGACAGCACGGCCACCGCGAACCAAACCATCGGCGGCACCGGCACGATCAATCTCAACGATGCCGGCGCGCGGCTTGCTGTCGAAGGCACCGGCATCACCACGCTGGGCGCGAACATCGTCGTGCGCGGCCAGGGCAACATCGGCACAGCGCTCTTTTCCTCCGGAACCAACACGCTCGTGAACAACGGTCGCATCTCGGCCGATGTGTCGGGCGGCACGCTCAATCTCGTTGCCCCCGCCAGCGGTGGCAGCGTAACCAACAACAATATTCTGGAAGCCAAGACCGGCGGCATATTGCAACTCTCATCGGTCAACATTACCAATGGGGGCAGCGGGCAGATCAATGCGCTAAACGCCAGCGTCGTTCAACACAACGCTGGAACCATCACCGGCGGCACGATCAACACGTCGGGCAGCGGTGTGTTTCGTGCCGTCTCCAGCGGCAGCAACATTCTGAGCAACGTGACGGTGGCCGGCACCGTCGACATGACCACCAACGGTAACTCGCGCGAACGCATCAACAACGGACTGACGTTCAGCAGTGGCAGCTTCAATATCGCCAATGGCGGCATTCTCAGTCTGGACAGCACGGTCACCCCAAACCAGACCATCGGCGGCACCGGCACGATCAATCTCAACGATGCCGGCGCGCGGCTTGCTGTCGAAGGCACCGGCATCACCACGCTGGGCGCGAACATCGTCGTGCGCGGCCAGGGCAACATCGGCACAGCGCTCATTTCCTCCGGCAACAACACGCTCGTGAACAACGGTCGCATCTCGGCCGATGTGTCGGGCGGCACACTCAACATCACTCCGATCGCCAGCGGCAGCGGTGGGGTGACCAACAACGGCGTGCTGGAAGCGATCAACAACAGCACGCTGCTGCTGTCCACCAACATCAATGCGAATGTG
>JBBSEF010000028.1:0-33755 GCA_038240015.1 Burkholderiales bacterium | reverse complement strand
GCGGCAATCGCAACCTTGGCCTTGAACGTCGATGAGTGATTCCTGCGTGGTCTTCTCATGCTCTCTGCTCCTGCGGGCGAATGCGCCCATTCGAGCAGAAATTTCACTTACCGGCCTGTCCAGGTTTGCGGCACCACTTCTTTTCTCGCGCTCTCGGCCGCAGATCCCATCAGCCGCGCTCTCGGGCGCACCGGCATCAACGTCGCGACACGCCTGATGGGTTTGATGCTGGCTGCGTTAGGCGTCGAGCTGATCGTCGATGGCCTGATCGCTCTGGTACCGGCATTGCGACATTGATCGCTCTCCGGCTGCGTCGGCGAATGGGTACAAACGCGATATTGCGCGCCGGTCGAAGACTCTCCAGAATGCTTGCGGACCGATGTAAACGCGAAAGGCCGCTGATGTCAGCACGCATGAACTTCTGGTCGTTGCTGCTGCTCGCCGGTACGGGCGTAGCGTGCAACGCATACGCGCAACGGGTTCAGACGCCGGTCATCATCAAGTTCAGCCACGTCGTTACGGTCGACACGCCCAAGGGCAAAGGCGCCGAGCGCTTCAAGCAGTTGGCTGAGGAGCGCTCGAAAGGTCTGCCGGGTGGGCCACTGCGGATCGAGCTCTATCCCAATTCCGTGCTCTACAAGGACAAGGAAGAACTCGAAGCGCTGCAACTGGGCGCGGTACAAATGCTCGCGCCTTCGTTGTCGAAGTTCGGCCCGCTCGGTCTGCGCCAGTTCGAGGTCTTCGATCTGCCCTATATCTTCCCCGACGATGCAGCCTTTCAGCGCGTCACGCACGGGGCGATCGGACAGGAGCTGTTCGGTTTGCTGGAGCCGCGCAACATCAAAGGCCTTGCTTACTGGAGCGGCGGCTTTCACGTGATCTCGGCCAACAAGCCCTTGCGCACGCCGGCGGACGTGAAGGGCTTGAAGATGCGCATCCCCTCATCGAAGGTTCTCGACGCCAATGAGCGCGCACTGGGCGCACTTCCGCAGGTGATGGCGTTCTCCGAGGTCTATCAAGCCTTGCAGACCGGCGTGGTGGACGGGACCGAAAACATTCTCTCGAGCTACACCTCTCAGAAGTATCTGGAGGTTCAGAAGTTCATCACGCTGACCTATCACACGCACACGGGCTACGCGGTGATCATGAACAAGTCGTTCTGGAATGCGCTGCCGCCGGACCTGCAAGCCGTCGTTTCGTCTTCGATCAAGGACGCGACCGATTACGAACAGATGCTGGTGGTGCAAGAGAATAACGACGCGCTCGCGAAGATCAGGGCGTCGGGCAACGTGCAGGTGATCGACCTCACCGATACGCAGCGTGCCGAGTGGAAAAAGACGATGTGGCCGGTGCACAAGGAAATGGAATCGCGCGTCGGCGCCGCCCTGATGAACAACGTTTACAAGGTCGCCGGCAGCGGCGCGCCATAGACTCTGCTGCAGCCCACCGTTATGCGGATTGCTTTACCAAGGTCATCGCGCAACGGGGAGACCGACCGTCCTGGAGAGTTGATCGGTTCGTAGCAAGCGCCGCTCCCGCCTTGAAAAAATCTCAGCGCGTCTCACGCGCAGAGATCAGACACCCCCTCAATCGCCCGGGTACTCGGTCTTCAGGCATTCATCGAGCTTCTCACCCGTGAGCTTGCCGCACTGTTTGTCGACATACTTGGCGCTCAGTTGCTTACGACAATCGTCCTTCGCGGACCCTGTCATCTTGCCGCAAGCGCTGCGCCCATCTCTGTACGCGCGGATGTCGGATTCCGACATGCGTTTCGCGGTTGCGCTTCCGGTCGCCGCAGATTTGTCGACGGGTGGGCTGGACGATCCGTATTGCGCATGTGCAGCCAAGGACACGACGTAAAACGAAGCGATGAAGACGGTTTTCGCAAATGGTGAATTCACGGTGTCTATCCTTTCGATGTGGTTGGACGGGAGCTGTGACAGCGCCGTGCTCCCGATGCCGGCACGGGTCGTAACGACGTATGGCAGCGCCAAGAATACTGCCGATACGCGCGCCTTGCGCGATTTACAGCTGATGATGGCCCGAACGTAAACAGCGGCGTCAATGGGTAGATCGAACTGCGCGGAAAAATATTCCCTGCACAGATCATCAACGGACCGCACCGGCGCCTTGGGGAATATCGAGGCATACAACGTGCGACGCGAAAAAGTCGGTTCCTAGCACGCCATCGACAGCCAGTCCGGGATAGTCGATGAGGACGAATGCTTGCGGGCCGAATTGTTTTGCGCCCAACACGAAGCTCTCGATCATGTGCGACTGAAATCCGCGTGCATCTTGTGTGTTGCTGGCGACGCGGCCCACTGCCGAGGGACGAATCACGCTGCGCGTGGACCCCGTGTCCCAGGAAAATACGAGCCGTCCGGAATTCGTTTTGACCACGGACTGCGGTACGCCGTCGACAATGTCGATCACAAATGTTTCAGGGCCGCATTCCCGCAGAAAAGCTTCTGCTGAGCCAGAGGGATATAAGCGCAAAGCCTGATGCGCATAGTCAAGAACAACAAGAAAGCGGCTGAGGAGCGCGAATCCGATGTACCCGTTGCGATCCGGCGGTGCGGCCGTCGGGGGGAAGATGAACTCGCTTCCCTCCAGATCCCCGAAAGAAACTCCGCCCAGTACCACATCGGGAGCGACGAATCGTCGGGATTCACGGATCTCACCCGACGCATTGGTCGACCTGATTGATTCCGTCAAATAGCTCACCGGCACTTGCATCAATTCGTTTTGCGTCAAGGCCAACGCGCCATGGCCTCCCAGATCGATAAACAGTCTTAACGGTTTGCCACCGATGCCAATGGTCGCGGTCGGCATTCCGCTACGCAACTCAATCGGTATTTGAATCGGGGGTGGTAGCGCATGCGGACCCGTAGCGCACCCCGACACGACGTGGGCCGCTGCAATCAATGCAACTGCGAAAAAAATTGGTCGCACCGCTGAGCTCATTTCAAGATTCATCGCACCTTGCCGCGAGCAGAAAAACAACAGCCGATTCGAGTCCCGATGAGTTTCGCGCCTCAGGAGTGTATGGAAAGATTAGCTGAAGTATTATTTTGTGCATAGAGCGCCCCGTACGTTCTGGTTGGCCTTTGATTCTGCCCGCAATTAGTTTAGGCAGACATTGCCATTCGAGTAGGTGAATGCAGAAAACGAAGGGGGGAATCATGCTGAAAAAGATTGCGATAGGCGCCTCATTTGTCGGCGCATGCGCCGTACTGTGGCTCCCCGTGGGGCAAGCGATTGCCGATGAGGCAAGCAACTTGAGAAATGAAGTTGCCGCGCAACGCGCGCAACTGGACGCGCAGCAGCAGAAACTGGAAGCGCAACGGTTGCGATTGGAAGCACTCGAAAAGAAGTTGGACGAGAGGTTGGCCGCGCAACAACCTGCCCAGCCAGCCGCCTCGCAGCAGGCCGCTTCGCAAGGCGACGGAATCAAGGAAGCCATAGCGAAGGTCTTTACAACCGAAGGTCCTCAGCCTTCCGCCGAAAGACTGGTGGCAGCCACCAATGACGTGGGTTCCGGCATCACATTCCAGCTCACCCCGGCCGACAGCGTCACGTTGTACGGCCTGCTCGATGTCACATTGAGCAATGTCACCAACGCAGACACCATCGGCAATCACAAGACCGGATATCAGGTCTCATGGTTCAGCGGCAATCGCTGGGGACTCACCGGCAAGCACGCACTCGCGCCCAACGTGCCTAGCGTCATCTTCAAGCTGGAAAGCGAATTCGATATTCGCACGGGCGAGGAAGACACGCCGGGCGTATTGTTCAATCGAGATGCATGGGTGGGTTTTGAAAGCGACCAACTCGGCAAGATCACATTCGGTCGGCAGAACGCGCTTGCACGCGATTATTCGGGGATATACGGCGACCCCTATGGAGCCGCAGTGGTCAGCCTTGAAGAGGGCGGATACAGCAACACCAACAACTTCAAGCAGTTGATTTTTTATGCGGCAAGCGCGACCGGTACGCGTATCGACAACGGTGTCGTATGGAAAAAGCGATGGGGAAATTTCGTTACGGGATTGGCTTATCAATTTGGCAACGTCCCTGGACAATTCGCTCGAAACACCACCGAAACCGCCGCGTTCGGTTATAACGGCGGGCTATTCAATCTCGCTGGATTCTATGACCGCGCCAACATCAATACCTTGGTCCATAAGAGCTACTCGATTGGCGGTAATGTCCTGTTCGGCCCGCTCGTTCGCGTAAATGCAGGTTACTTTCATTACACGTCCGAGCAACCGATCGTTGGAGAACGAAAGGACAACGCGTACACGCTGTCGGCCAAGTTCACGCCTGCAGGTCCGTGGGATTATGAAGTTGGATATCAGATCTTCAAGGCGAAAAACGCCGGCTACGCTGGCAGCGGCTTTACGATCAGAGCCTTCACCGATACGAACGCTGTCAAGACTGCCGGTAGCGGCAACCGGAAAACCGCTTATGCATCGGTCTTTTATCACTTTGATAGACGCACCGAGGCCTATCTCGCGGCAGATTATCTAAAGACCACAGACGGCTACAAAGACCCCGCTCCAAAGGGTCGTGATTCGCAGCGAGAGCTCGCTCTTGGTCTTCGGTTCAGATTCTGAAGCGGGGCGTGATTAAGAGGGCGTGCCGAAAGTGGGGCACGCCCCTTTTCTTTTAGTCGATTGAAGACTCGCGCCGCACCCGGCACGATACGGAGTTCGCTACTCTTCGAGTGCCGGCCCTGGGCTTTCAATCGAAGCGCCACGAAACCCGGACAGCGCTAAGATCAATGGCTTTTCAGAAGTAGTTCAGGTTTGCTCCACGCTCGCCAGATAACCGTCCCACGCATTTGACGCGGACTCAAGCGATCGGAAATTTCGCGTGGACCCTACCCATCGATGAGGTTCCGCTGGCGGGGCACTCATTCGCAATCAATAGGAGAAGACAAATGAATGCAATCCGAAGAGCCGCTCTGGCCTCGCTGACTGCCTTGGTCCTGGCGCCGCTGGCAAGTCATGCGCAGGCCCCGGCGGGCTATCCGGCCAACTACGCCGACACGATCGCCGCCGCGAAAAAGGAGGGCAAGGTGGTCGTCTACAGCACCACCGACACGGCCGCCGCGGGTTTTCTGATCAAGGACTTTCAGGCGCTCTACCCCGGCATTTCGGTTGAATACAACGACATGAACTCGACCGAGGTCTACAACCGCTTCATCAGCGAACGCGCCGCAGGCGCCGGCTCGGCCGACGTGCTGTGGAGTTCGTCGATGGATCTGCAGATCAAGCTCGTCAGCGACGGCGGCGCGATGACCTATGCATCGCCGGAGATCGCGAACCTGCCGAGCTGGGCGGTGTGGAAGAACGAGGCCTATGGCACGACCTACGAGCCGATCGCGATCGTCTACAACAAACGCCTCTTGACCGGCGACGAGGTGCCGCAAAGCCACGCCGACATGATGCGTGTCTTCGCGCAGAAGGCCGACAAGATCAAGGGCAAGGTCACGACCTACGATATCGAGAAATCGGGCGTGGGCTTCCTGCTGATTACGCAGGACAGCAAGTACAACCCGGCGTTCTGGGAATTCGCAAAGGCCCTCGGCGCCGCAGGCCCGCGTTTCCAGTCGAGCTCGGGCACGATGATGGAACGCATCAGCTCTGGAGAGAACCTGCTCGGCTTCAACATATTCAGCTCCTACGCGGCGCTGCGCGCGAAGAAGGATCCGAGCATCGGCATCGTGCTGCCCAAGGACTATACCTTGGTGATGTCGCGGGTGATGTTCGCTTCCAAGACCGCGAAGAATCCGAACGCGGCCAAGCTCTGGGTCGACTACATCCTTTCCAAGCGCGGCCAGACGATCATCGGCAACCAGTCCGAACTCGGCTCGATCCGTGCCGACGTCGAAGGCGAAATGACCGCGGCCGGATACCAGAAGACTCTCGGTGCGACAGCGAAGCCGATCCCGGTCGGCCCCGAGCTCCTCGGCTTCCTCGACCAGACCAAGCGCCTGGACTTCATCAAGCAGTGGCAGCAGGCGATCAAGAGCGGCAAGTAAGCATGCGTGCCGCCCTGCCTCGCGTCAGCGTCATTACGCTGGCGGCCATAGCGGTGTTTCTGCCGCTGGCGCTGATCTTCTATCAGAGCTTGCTGAACGCACCGTTCTTCATGCCGAACAAGACGGTCGGGGTGGGCGCGTTCGAATTCATCTTCGCGGATTCGGACTTCTGGGACGCGGCAAAAAACTCGCTGATCATCGCGGGAGGAATGGTTTTGATCGCCGTGCCGCTCGGCGGCATACTCGCCTTTCTGATGGTGCGCACGGATCTGCCGGGTCAGCGTTGGATCGAACCTGTTTTGTTGATCCCGATATTCGTTTCGCCGATGGTGCTTGCGTTCGGATATGTCGTGTCCGCGGGACCGGTCGGGTTTTACTCGGTGTGGGTCAAGGACTTGATCGGTGTTGTGCCGTGGAACGTGTACTCGTTGACCAGTATCGCGATCATCGCGGGTCTGACGCACGTCCCCCACGTATACCTGTATTCGTCGTCGGCGTTGAAGAGCCTGGGCTCGGATGTGGAAGAGGCTGCGCGCATGGCGGGCTCGTCGCCGTTCCAGGTGGCCAGGGACGTGAGCTTGCCGATGGTGAGGCCCTCGCTGTTGTTCTCGGGCGTGCTGGTGTTCTTCCTGGGTTTCGAGATCTTCGGTCTGGCCCTGGTCCTCGGCGACCCTGAAGGCCATCTGGTGCTGGCGACCTATCTGTACAAGCTGACCAACAAGCTCGGCACGCCCTCGTATCACCTGATGGCGGCGGTGGCGGTGTGCATCGTCGCGGTCACCTTCCCATTGGTGATGCTGCAGCGCTATCTGCTGAAGAACGCCGGCAAGTTCGTGACGGTCAAGGGCAAGGCGGGCCGCCAGCGTCCGCTTCCGCTCGGGTCTTGGCGCTGGGTTGCGGCGGCGATTGTCTTCGTTTGGCTCTTCGTTACGATCGTGGTGCCGTTGTCGGGTATCGCGTTGCGCGCCTTCGTCAGTCAATGGGGGGAAGGAATACAACTGCTGGAGGTTCTGACGCTCGATCACTTCCGCGCCGTATTCGAACAACCGACGCTGGTGCGCGGCATCGTCAACACCGTGCTGATCGGCATCATCGGTGGCGCGCTTGCAGTGGTTTGCTATACGGCGCTTGGCCTGGCGACGCATCGCAAGAACGACGGCTGGTCCCGCTTCGTCGACTACCTGGTGCTGGTGCCGCGCGCGATACCGGGGCTTCTCGCCGGCCTCGCCTTCTTGTGGGTGTTCCTGTTCGTCCCGCCGTTGGCGCCGCTGCGCTCGACCCTGTTCAGTGTGTGGCTCGCCTACACCGTGGTGTGGCTCGCGTACGGCATGCGCCTGGTATCAAGTTCATTGCTGCAAGTCGGGCCGGAACTTGAAGAAGCGGCTCGCAGTGCCGGCGCCAGCCCGGGCCGGGTCAGCCGCGACGTGACCTTGCCGCTGATTCGCTACGGCCTGCTCGCAAGCTGGTTGCTGGTCTTCATGATCTTCGAGCGCGAATACTCGACTGCCGTCTATCTGCTCGGTCCGGGAACCGAAGTGATCGGCGCGCTGCTCGTTTCGCTATGGGCCACCGGCGCGGCCGACGTGGTGGCCGCGCTGTCTCTCATCAATGTTGCGCTGGTCGGTGTGGGTCTCGCCGTTGCTTTGCGATTCGGAGTCAACCTTCATGATTAAGCTCGATGTCAAAGACCTGCACCTCAGTTATGGTAGCAACGCCATTCTCAAGGGCGTGTCGATGCAGCTCAGCCGCGGCGAGGTGGTCACGCTGCTCGGCCCGTCCGGTAGTGGCAAGACGACGTTGCTGCGCGCCATCGCGGGGCTCGAAGCGCCGCGGAGCGGCTTGATCCGGATCGACGACCAAGCGGTGTTTGATAGCGCCGCCAAGCTCGAAGTGCCGTCGGAGAAGCGCAACCTCGGCCTGGTGTTTCAATCCTATGCGCTGTGGCCGCACATGAGCGTGTTCAACAATGTGGCCTATGGTTTGAAGCTTCGCAGAGTCAACGGCACGGAAGTCAAGTCACGGGTGCAAACGGTGCTCGACAACCTCGGGCTCGGCCACCTCGGTGACCGCCTTCCGCATCAACTTTCGGGCGGGCAGCAGCAGCGCGTCGCGATCGCGCGCGCGCTGGTCTATAACCCGCCGGTCATTCTGATGGACGAGCCGCTTTCCAACCTCGACGCGAAGCTGCGAGAAGAGGCGCGCGCCTGGTTGCGTGAACTGATCATCACGCTGCAGCTCTCGGCGATCGTCGTCACCCATGACCAGGCCGAAGCGATGGCGATGTCCGATCGCATCCTGCTGCTCAACAACGGAACGATCGAGCAGCAAGGAACGCCGACCGAGATGTACGGCAAGCCTCTGACTTTGTTCACCGCGGAGTTCATGGGCAGCAACAATCTGATGAAAGGGCGAGTGGGCGAGGTGAGCAACGGCGCTGCCCGTCTCGAGGGCGATGGCTGGTCGGTATGGGGCCTGAACGTCAACCACGCGCAAGTGGGTTCCGAGGCGACGGGTCTGATCCGCCTCGAGCAGGTACGCATCGCCACGAGCGCGGGCGAGAACAGACTGCCGATGAAGCTCGTCACCTCGATGTACCTGGGCGACCGCTGGGAACATGTGCTCCATGCGGGCAAGACCATGTTGCGCGCGCACGGCCAGCAACGGCTCGAGCCGGGTGAATGCTGGGTGGAGTTTCCGCCCCAGCAGTTGTGGGTGTTCCAGATGTGAATTCGCAGAAGACAGAAGCAGAAGATCATCGGCAAGTAACCAGCCGGTAACCAGCCAACAAGCGGCACGCTTCGGCGCAACGAGGGAGACGTTGTGATCAACAAGGTGCTCGACCATCTGGAAGAGTGGCTCATCGCCAGCCTGATGGGTGCGGCGACGCTGGTCATCTTCGTGGCTGTCGTTCATCGTTACGCGTCGGGTGTGCCGGCCTTGCAGGACTTCGTGCTGGGCATCAACCTCAGTTGGGCGCAGGAACTCACCATCTACATGTTCGTGTGGATGGCGAAGTTCGGCGCCGCTTACGGCGTGCGGACCGGCATCCACGTCGGTGTCGATGTGCTGATCAATCGGCTCTCGAAACCCTGGTATCGCAAGTTCGTGCTGTTCGGCCTTCTGGCAGGCGCGTTCTTCACCGGAGTCGTCGGCAGCTTCGGCGCGAAATTCGTCTGGGAAATCGCGCATACCGATTCGACCTCGCCTGACCTCGAGCTGCCGGTATGGATCGCGTATCTCGCGGTGCCGCTCGGCTCGTACCTGATGTGCTATCGCTTCATCCAGGTCGCGTGGAGCTTCTTCAAGACCGGCGCGTTGCCCAAGCACGACCCCGGCCACGTCGAAGGCATCGATGACGTGGCGGGCGTACCGATCGCACCGGTCGCCGCGTTCGCGCCGGGCTCGCATGGACCGACCTTCGACCCAACCGAAGACCCGGGCGGCAAGAACGGGGATCGGTCATGAACGCATGGATCATTTTCATCCTGCTGTTCGCGCTGATGCTGACTGGCATGCCGATCTCGATATCGCTCGGCCTGACGGTTCTCACCTTCCTCTTCGCGATGACCGACGTGCCGATCGAATCGGTCGCGTTGAAGCTCTTCACCGGCATCGAGAAGTTCGAGATCATGGCGATCCCGTTCTTCATCCTGGCCGGCAACTTCCTGACACACGGCGGCGTCGCGCGCCGCATGATCATGTTCGCGACCAGCATGGTCGGCCACTTTCACGGCGGCCTCGCGCTGGCCGGCGTGATGGCGTGCGCGCTGTTCGCGGCCGTATCGGGATCGAGCCCCGCGACCGTCGTCGCGATCGGCTCGATCATTCTTCCGGCGATGGTGAGACAGGGCTATCCGAAAAAATTCGGTGCCGGCATCATCACCACGTCGGGTGCGCTCGGCATCCTGATCCCACCGTCGATCGTGATGGTGATGTATTCGGTGTCGACCAACACCTCGGTGGGTGCGCTCTTCATGGCGGGTGTCATCCCCGGACTCGTGCTCGCCATGATGCTGGGACTGACCACCTGGTGGCTGGCGCGCAAGAACAACTACCCGCGCTTGCCGCGCGCGACATGGGGTGCACGCCTGCGTGCGTTTCGTGAAAGCGTGTGGGGCCTGCTCTTGATCGTGGTCGTGATCGGCGGCATCTACACGGGCATCTTCACGCCGACCGAGGCGGCGGCGATGAGCGCCGTCTATGCCTTCATCATCGCCGTCTTCGTCTACAAGGACATGCCGCTCAAGCGCGTGCCGAAGGTCCTGCTCGATTCGGCCAGCCTCTCGGCGATGCTGCTCTACATCATCACCAACGCGGTGTTGTTCTCGTTTCTGATCACGTCCGAACAGATCCCGCAGGCGATGGCCGACTGGATTCTGGGACAGGGCTTGGGGCCGATCGCTTTCCTCTTGGTCGTCAACGCGCTGCTGCTGTTGGCAGGCAACGTGATGGAGCCTTCGTCGATCGTGCTGATCCTCGCGCCTATCCTGTTTCCGGTCGCGATCAAACTGGGCATCAACCCGATCCACTTCGGCATATTGATCACGGTCAACATGGAAGTCGGCATGTGTCATCCGCCGGTGGGGCTGAACCTCTACGTCGCATCAGGCATCACGAAGATGGGCATCTCGGAATTGACCGTCGCGGTGTGGCCGTGGCTGTTGACGATGCTGGTGTTCCTCGTGATCGTTACCTACTGGCCTGGCTTGTCGCTGTGGTTGCCTACAGTGCTGGGGATGATTCGATAGCGAGGACTGCCTTCGGCTAGACTCGACGACTCACTCACCTGCCCTTCCATTCATGACCATCGAACAGCAAGTCCACGCAGCCTTGTCCGGCGTGATCGATTCCAACACCGGCAAGGACCTCGCGGCCACGAAATCGATACGCAATTTGCGCATCGATGCCGTCGATGGCGGCGCCGACGGCAGTGTCAATGTCTCGCTCGACGTCGAACTCGGTTATCCCGGACAGAGCCAGGTCGATGTGATCCGCAATCAGGTCATCAACGCATTGCGCGCCGTGCCCGGCGTTGTCAACGTCAGCGTCAACGTCGCTTCGAAGATCGTCGCGCATGCAGTGCAGCGCGGCGTGAAGCCATTGCCCAACGTGAAGAACATCATCGCGATCGCGTCCGGCAAGGGCGGCGTGGGCAAGAGCACGACGGCGGTCAATCTCGCGCTCGCGCTCGCGGCCGAAGGTGCGACCGTCGGCATCCTCGACGCCGACATCTACGGACCGTCGCAGCCTACCATGCTCGGCATTTCAGGCAGGCCTGAAACGCGCGACGGCAAGACCATGGAGCCGATGGAGCGACACGGCATTCAGGCGAGCTCGATCGGTTTCATGATCGATGCCGACGAGCCGATGGTGTGGCGCGGCCCGATCGTCACGCAGGCGCTCACGCAATTGCTCGAGCAGACCAACTGGCGCGATCTCGACTACCTGATCGTCGACATGCCGCCCGGAACCGGCGACGTACAGTTGACGCTGTCGCAAAAGGTGCCGGTGACCGGTGCGGTGATCGTCACGACGCCGCAGGACATCGCGCTTCTTGATGCGAAGAAGGGGCTCAAGATGTTCGAGAAGGTCGGCATCCCGATTCTCGGCGTGATCGAGAACATGAGCCTGCACGTGTGCACGAACTGCGGTCACGTCGAACACATCTTCGGCGCAGGCGGCGGGCAGAAGATGTGCGAGGAATATGGCGTGACGTTTCTCGGCGGGCTGCCGCTGGACATTCGCATCCGCGAACAGGCCGATTCGGGAACGCCTACGGTGGTTGCCGATCCCGACGGCACGCTGGCGCGAACCTACAAGACGATCGCGCGAAAGATCGCGATCGCGGTCGCCGAAAAAGCCAAGGACATGTCGAGCAAGTTTCCGACGATCGTGGTTCGCAACACGTGAGATGAGACGCGGGTGTGTTGCCGGTGAACGAGGGCGCGATCACGCAACCTCGCCCGTCCGAATTATTTCTTGGTCTCGCCTGCATTCGTCCCTTGCGACGGCGCGGGGTTGCCTTCGGGTGCGCCCTGCATCGAATAGGGCGGCGCGCCCGACGATGCGGTGCCGACGGTCGACGGCGTGGTCGACCCGGTCTTTTCATTTTGCGGCATGGCGGGCGCTGCCATGGTATCGGCGGGCTTGGGTGTGCTGTCACCGGACGGTGCAGGGACGGTCGGCGTGCTCGAGGTCGTCGTGGCGGTCGTTGCCGAACTGGTATTCGTTGCGGGGGCCTTGCCGCAAGCGCCGATAGACGCGAGCATCGGCACAAGCACGGCGAAGCTCGCGGCCAAGGTCCATCGTTTGATCAGGGGCTGCATGCGGTTCTCCTCGTCACGTGAAGCATGGAAATGTTTTTTTGAAGCAAACCGCATTGCGAACCCATCCGCACATCGGCGCTGTCGGCGTGCAACTCATAGCCGCGTCGGAGAAGCGCGGCCTGACACGGCGTCGCGCGCACGCGCTTCGTCGTTGCGAAAGGAAACGTGAATGAAGATCTGCGTCGTGGGCGCGGGCGCGATCGGCGGCTTGCTCGCGTTTCGACTCGCTGCCGCGGGCCACGACCTGTCGGTGGTCGCGCGAGGCGCGCATCGCGAAGCGATCGCAACGCGCGGCCTGACTCTGGTTGACCATCAGAACGATCGCACCGACACGCAGGCGATGGCCGCTTCGGAAGAGCCATCCGACTTCGGTGTGCAGGACGTGGTCTTCATCGGGCTCAAGGTCCACGCAATTCCCGCGATGCTTCCGCGCATCGCTTCGTTGGTAGGCCCGCACACGATCGTCGTGCCCGCCATCAACGGCGTGCCGTGGTGGTACTTCCAGCGCGAGCGCGGCGAGCACGACGGCATGGTGGTCAGGTGCGTCGATCCGCAAGGCGATATGACCAAGGTGATCGCCGCCGAAGCCATCATCGGCTGCGTGGTGCACGCGGCCGGTGAAGTCACACAGCCAGGTGTCGTGCATCACACCAAAGGTAAGGGCTTCATCATCGGAGAGATCGATCGCGGACTCGCGGACCCGATCACGACGCGGCTTTCGACGCTCGCTTCGTCGATAGCCGAGGCGGGGCTCGAGGCCACGATGGCGAAGGACATCCGGCACGACGTCTGGGCCAAGCTGATCGGCAACCTAAGTTTCAATCCGATCGCCGCGCTCACCTTCGCCGACATGGCGCGGCTGTGCAGCAGCCAAGGTTTGCTCGAGGTGATCCGGCCGCTGCTCAAAGAAGGCATGGCGGTCGCGCGCGGCTATGGGGTGCACATCGCGATGACGCCCGAAGAACGCATCGATGTCGCGCGGCGTCTGGGCGCGGCGCGCATCTCGATGCATCAGGATTTCGAGGCGCACAAGAAACCCGAGATCGAAGCGATCGTCGGTGCGGTCATCGAGCTCGCCGAACGTGTCGATGTACCGGTACCGGTGACGCGCATGATCTACGCGCTGGTCCGCGAGCGCGCGCTATCGGACGGTCTGCTCGATGCTTGAGGTCGTCGCGTCGACGCAGCCTCCAGTCGCTGCGCCGAGCGGCCAGTGACAGACGTGCGTACGCGCACAAGCGACTTGTCCGTCGCCCGAGCGCGCACGCATATCCACGCTACCGAAGTCCGAAGAACCCCAGCACTGCAATGATGATGACTACCGCGCCGACTATCCAGACGATGTTATTCACGTGCATATCCTCCAAGTCAATTTGATGCACTTTCGTGCCATGCCGATCGCCACTCGATCATTACCGATAACGAGCCAACTCGCTAGCGCTTTCTCAAAAGCCCGACTTCTTCCGCGGCGAATCACGATACGAAACGGCGGTCGTCCCACCCATCGGTAAATCGTCTAATTGGAAAAAGGACGGACACCTACCTTCTGCGCTCGCATGCAGCCCCCTTGGCCGTCGATTCCTCTCGACCGTCTTCCTACGCGAAAATACTTATTGAATTGCGCGTATCTCAGTGCGAGCATCACCGGCGAAGCGTAGGCTGTACGCCAGTTGCTGATTACCAGTTGGTTACTCACGAGGGCTGTGTCGAAAGCGGCCCGAAATAAAGAGGAGTGTGTCATGGAGATGAAAGTCTCCCGACGGCAGTTCTTCCGCATCAGTGCGGCGGGAATTGGCGCGTCGGGTCTGGCGGCGATGGGTTATTCGACCGCATTCGCCAGCGAGCAGGCACGGCAATTCAAGCTCGCGCGCACGACCGAGACGCGCAATACCTGCCCGTATTGCTCGGTCGGTTGCGGCATCCTGATGTACGGCCTGGGCGACCGCGCGAAGAACGCCAAGTCCGAGATCATGCACATCGAGGGAGACCCCGATCATCCGGTCAATCGCGGCACGCTGTGTCCGAAGGGCGCGGGGCTGCTCGAATTCGTGCACAGCCCCAATCGCCTGAAGTATCCGCAGGTGCGCGAGGCCGGTTCGAACGAGTGGAAGCGCATCGGCTGGGACGATGCCTTGACGCGCATCGCCAAGCTGATGAAGGAAGATCGCGACAAGAATTTCGAGGCGAAGAACAAGGACGGCGTCACCGTCAATCGCTGGCCGACGATGGGCGTGCTCGCCGCATCGGCGTCGTCCAATGAAACCGGTTACGTCACGCACAAGGTCGTTCGCTCTCTGGGCATTCTCAATTTTGACAATCAAGCGCGTGTCTGACACGGCCCGACGGTAGCAAGTCTTGCTCCGACGTTTGGCCGTGGTGCGATGACCAACCACTGGGTTGACATCAAGAATGCGGATGTAGTTTTGATCATGGGCGGCAATGCCGCCGAAGCGCACCCGTGCGGGTTCAAGTGGGTCACCGAAGCCAAGGCGCACAACAAGGCGCGCCTGGTCGTCGTCGATCCGCGCTTCACGCGCTCGGCCGCGCTGGCCGATTACTACGCGCCGATCCGCGCGGGGACCGACATCGCGTTTCTCGGCGGCGTGATCAACTATCTGATCGCCAACAACAAGTACCACGAGGAGTACGTCAAGAACTATTCGGACATGGCGTTCGTGGTGCGCGACGACTACGATTTCAAGGACGGCATCTTCTCGGGCTACAACCCGGAGAAGCGTGCCTACGACAAGAGTTCGTGGAATTACAAGATCGGCGCCGACGGCTTCGCCGAAGTCGATCCCACGCTTGCCAATCCGCGTTGCGTGTTCAATCTGATGAAGGCGCATTACGCGCGCTACACGCCCGAGATGGTCGAGAAGATCTGCGGCACGCCGAAGGACAAGTTCCTGAAGGTGTGCGAGATGATCGGCAGCACCGGCCGCGCAGGGCGCGCGATGACCATCATGTACGCGCTCGGCTGGACGCAACACAGCCAGGGCTCGCAGATGATCCGCACCGGCGCGATGGTGCAGCTCTTGCTCGGCAACATGGGTATCGCGGGCGGCGGCATGAATGCGTTGCGCGGCCACTCGAACATTCAGGGGCTGACCGATCTGGGTCTGTTGTCGAATCTGCTTCCCGGCTACATGACGTTGCCCGGCGAGAAGGAGCCGGATTTCCAGGCCTATCTCGACAAGCGCACCTTGAAACCCTTGCGCCCCAAGCAGGTGAGCTACTGGCAGAACTATCCGAAGTTTCATGTGAGCCTGATGAAGGCGTGGTTCGGCGATGCCGCGACCAAGGACAACAACTGGGCCTACGAATATCTGCCCAAGCTCGACAAGCTGCACGATGTGCTGCAGGTCTTCGAGGACATGTACAACGGTCGCATCAACGGCTACATCGCGCAGGGCTTCAATCCGCTCGCATCGTTTCCCAACAAGGCCAAGGTCGGCGCCGCGCTCGCGAAGTTGAAGTTCCTCGTGATCGTCGATCCGCTCGCGACCGAGACCGGAGACTTCTGGCGCAACATTCCCGACTTCAACGAAGTCGACACCGCGAAGATTCAGACCACCGTGTTTCGTTTGCCTTCGACTTGCTTCGCCGAAGAAGACGGCTCGCTCGTCAGTTCCAGCCGCGTATTGCAATGGCACTGGAAGGGCGCCGAGCCTCCTGGTGAAGCGCGCGGCGATCCGGACATCATGGCCGGCATCTTCACGCGTATCCGGGCGTTGTACCGCAAGGACGGCGGCACATATCCGGATCCGGTTCTCAATCTCACCTGGGCGCATCGCGATCCGGAGTCGCCCGCACCCGACGAGCTCGCGCGTGAGTACAACGGCCGTGCGCTCGCCGATCTGCCCGATCCCACCGATGCGACCAAGACGGTTGCGAAAGCGGGAGAGCAACTCGCAGGCTTCGCGCAGTTGCGCGACGACGGCAGCACCGCATGCGGCTGCTGGCTCTTTTCGGGGGCGTGGACGCAGGCCGGCAATCAAATGGCCAGGCGCGACAACACCGACTCGGGCAATGGCAACACGCCCAACTGGGCGTGGGCGTGGCCGGCCAATCGCCGCATCCTCTACAACCGCGCGAGTGCCGACCCGGCGGGCAAGCCGTGGGACGCGAAGCGCAAGGTGATCGCGTGGAACGGTCAACGATGGGCGGGCAGCGATGTGCCCGACTACGGTCCGACCGTGAAGCCCGAAGAAAACGTCGGGCCATTCATCCTGCTGCCCGAAGGCGTCGCGCGCTTCTTCGCGGTGGGCGCGATGAACGAGGGCCCGTTCCCGGAGCACTACGAGCCGATGGAGTCTCCGCTCACGGTCAACCTCTTGAATCCCGGCAATGCGAAGGCGGTCTATAACCCCGCGGCACGGGTCTTCAAGGGCGACCTCGAGCAGTTCGGAAAACCGAAAGAGTTTCCGTATGTCGCGACCAGCTATCGACTCACCGAGCACTTCCACTACTGGACCAAGCACACCAAGACATCGGCGATGCTGCAGCCCGAACAGTTCGTGGAGATCAGCGAGGAGCTCGCGAAATTGAAGGGCATCGCGCTCGGCGACAAGGTCAAGGTCCGTTCCAATCGCGGCTTCATCAAGGCGGTCGCGGTCGTCACCAAGCGCATCGCGACGTTGACGTGCAACGGGCAGACGGTGCACACGGTGGGCTTGCCGAATCACTGGGGCTTCACGGGCGTGGCCAAGTCGGGCTACCTCGTAAACACGCTCACGCCGTTCGTGGGGGACGCCAATACCAACACGCCCGAGTACAAGTCGTTTCTGGTCGACATCGAGAAGGCATAGGGGACCATCATGTCAGATCAAAATATTGTCGCGCGATCCGCGACCACGACGCCTTCGCCCCAGGCCCGCAACCACGCTGTTCAGGTCGCCAAGCTGATCGATGTTTCCAAATGCATCGGATGCAAGGCCTGCCAGACCGCGTGCAGCGAATGGAACGACCTCGAGTACACGGTGGGCAAGAACACCGGCGTCTATGACAACCCGCACGATCTCGAAGCCAACGCATGGACGGTGATGCGTTTCTTCGAGACCGAGCCCAAGGAGGGTCCGCTCGCGGGCGGACTCGACTGGACCATCCGCAAGGACGGTTGCATGCACTGCGAGGATCCGGGTTGCCTGAAGGCATGTCCGGCGCCCGGCGCGATCGTCAAGTACGCCAACGGCATCGTCGATTTCAACTCCGACAACTGCATCGGCTGCGGCTATTGCATCACCGGCTGCCCGTTCAACGTTCCGCGCATCTCGGAGAAGGACAAGAAAGCCTACAAGTGCACGCTTTGTTCCGACCGCGTATCGGTCGGCCTCGAGCCCGCGTGCGTGAAGACCTGTCCGACCGGCGCGATCATCTTCGGCAGCAAGGAAGACATGAAGGTCCACGCCGAAGAGCGCATCGCCGATCTCAACGAGCGCGGCTACGCCAGCGCGGGACTGTACGACCCGGCGGGCGTGGGCGGCACGCATGTGATGTACGTGTTGAAGGACGCCAAGAATCCGCAGAACATCAACCTGCCGGTCGATCCGACCATCTCGCCGATGGTCTCGCTGTGGAAGGGCATCACCAAACCTCTCGCAAGTCTCGCGCTCGGGGCGATCGCGCTGGGCGGCTTTCTCCACTACATCACGGTAGGCCCGAAGGAAGAGCCGGTCGATGGCGACGACCGGGGCGGCGATGGCGGGGGCCGCAGCGTTGACCCGGGTGGCGACCGCGGCGGCGATCCCTGGGAAGCGGACCGGCAAGTGGTTCGCGAAGCGCGTCGCGATCGGCATGAAGGAGGGATCGTCAATGATCCTTCCAACGATACGAGGAGAGACCTGTGAAAGCCGCCACCAAGCCCGGCATCCTGCGCTACACCGGGGGCCAGCGCGCCAATCACTGGCTCACCGCGATCATGTTCGTGCTGCTCGCAACCAGCGGACTCGCGTTCTTTCATCCGGCTTTCTTCTTTTTCGTGCATCTGCTCGGCGGTCCGCAATGGGCGCGCATCCTGCACCCGTTCATCGGCGTCGTCATGTTCATCAGCTTCTTCATCCTCGCGCTGAGGCTGTGGAGCTACAACGCGATCAGACCGGTCGATCGTCAATGGATCAAGCAGTTCGACGACGTCGTGATGAACCGCGACGATGTTCTGCCGCCGATCGGCCGCTACAACGCGGGACAGAAATATCTGTTCTGGGTGATCGTCGTCACGATGATCCTGCTGCTCCTCACCGGCATCGTGATCTGGCGTTCGATCTTCGGCCTGTTCTTTCCGGTGCCCGTGCATCGCGTGGCGGTGTTGATCCATTCGATCAGCGCCTTCGTGCTGATCGCCGGAATCTTCGTCCATATCTACGCGGCGATCTGGGTCAAGGGTTCGGTTCGCGCGATGACGCGCGGCACCGTCACGCATGCGTGGGCGCGCCATCACCACGCTGCCTGGTATGAGGAAGTGACGGGCGATCGATCGATCTCGTCGGCGCGATCAGAGCGGCGATCCGATCCGGTTCTGTGAGTTCGCCACAAGCAATTCAAGCGCCGGCGATGCCGGCGTTTTTTTTCCTCGCGCTATGATCGCGCTGCTTCTTCCAGACCTCCTTCTTCCCTCACATATTGCCGCCCCCTTGTCCGATCCGCTGATTCAACCCGAAGTCATTCCGCTGCACGCGGCTGCACCCGAACCGATCCTCTTGCCCGATCCCTCGACGCTGTTCATCGATCGTGCGAGCCGCTTCGATCAGCTCGCGCTGCGCATGCCCGAGCAGCGGGTCTTCTTTGCGTTCATGGCGAAGCTCGCGCGCGCGCAACATGCAGCCGCGGCTTCGCTGGCGCCTGGTGGATTGCCCGATGCGAACACGCTCTCGACGATGCATGCGCATCGCATGCCGATTCTTCCGGCGGGACTTGCCGATCGCGATGGCTCGTGGATCGCGGCGCTGCATGCGGTGCTCGATACGAGCAGCGCGGCCGACAACGACGCTGACTTGCCGGCGACTGCCGCCGCGGCGCGGCACACGTTGCGCGCGAGCAGCGATGGTGAGCTCGACCGCATCGGCACCGCGTTGCTCGCTCACGAATACGAGTCGGTGCCGGCGGAGGCTCTGCCCTGGGTCGCCGCAGGCTTGCAGGTCTGGTGGGTGAGCGCGCTCGCGACGCTCGGCCGCGCGGCCGTTCGCGCTCTCGACGTCGCAACCGTGTGTCCCTGTTGCGGCTCGTTGCCCGTCGCCAGCCTGCGACGCATCGGCGGCATGCAGCAGGGACTGCGCTATCTTGTGTGCTCGCTGTGCGCGACGCAGTGGCACATGGTGCGCATCAAGTGCAGTCACTGCGAATCGACTGCGGGCATCGGCTATCTCACGCTGTCGAACGATCCCGACAGCGAGGCCGGCAAAGCCGCCGCGACGCGCGAAGTCGTCAAGGCCGAGGTCTGCGACGAATGCTCGAGCTATCTCAAGCTCATCAGCCTCGAATCGGATGCGCAAGCCGACCCGGTCGCCGACGACCTCGCGACGCTCGCGCTCGATCTCCTGACCGACGAGCGAGGCTACGTTCGCGTGGGTCCGAACCTGTTCATTCATCCGGGCGTTCATCCGGACGCGGCGGCCGCCTGAACGTCGGCAGCCGGTCACGACGTGAGAATCGCGTGAAAGCGCGCCGCATATCGAGTCCCGCGCCGGTCGCGGATGCGTCACCTCGCGCAACGCCGCCTGCGATCGATGCGTTGCTGCACAGTCCGTCGATGGCCGCGACCATCGCAATGCACGGCGCATCGAGCGCGACCGCGGCGTTGCGCGTAGCGCTCGATCAAGCGCGCGCGGCGTGGTTGGCCGGATCGTGCCGCGACGAATCGAGCATCGTCGCGAGCGCGCAGGCCGGCTTGCAAGCGCGCAGCGTGCGTCGCGCACGCCGCGTCTTCAATCTGACCGGCACTACCTTGCACACCAACCTCGGCCGCGCACCGTTGGCCGAATCCGCCATCGAAGCCGCGGTCGAGGCGATGCGCCATCCGCTCGCGCTCGAATACGATCTTGCGAGCGGCGATCGCGGCGATCGCGACGATCTGGTCGCGCATCTGGTCTGCGAACTCACCGGCGCCGAAGCCGCAACCGTCGTCAACAACAATGCCGCTGCCGTCCTGCTCGCGTTAGATACGCTGGGCGGGATCGGCAGCGCAGGCCGAGCCGGCGCGGGCGGCAAGCGCGAAGCGATCGTGTCGCGCGGCGAATTGATCGAGATCGGCGGCGCGTTTCGCGTGCCCGACATCATGCGTCGCGCGGGCTGCAGGCTGGTCGAAGTCGGAACCACCAATCGCACGCACAAGAAGGACTACGAGCAGGCGATCACGTTGAAGACCGCGCTCTTGATGAAGGTGCATGCGAGCAACTATCGCATCGAGGGCTTCGTCGCCGCACCCGAAGAACGGGAGATCGCCGAGGTCGCGCACGCAGCCGCGCTCCCTTTCATGGTCGATCTCGGCGCGGGCGCCTTGATCGACCTCGCTCCTTTCGGCCTGCCGCATGAACCGACGGTGCGCGACACGATCGCAGCCGGCGCGGACATCGTCACGTTCTCGGGCGACAAGCTCTTGGGCGGTCCGCAGAGCGGCGTCATCGCGGGCCGGCGCGATCTGATTGCGCGCATGAAGAAGAATCCCCTGAAGCGTTGCCTGCGCTGCGACAAGGCGACGCTGGCCGCGCTCGAAGCAACGCTGATGCTGTATCGCGAGCCCGAACTTCTGGTAGGGCGCTTGACGACCTTGCGCTGGTTGACGCGTCCGCGCGCGGCGATTCGAAAGACCGCGGAGCGTTTGCAGCCTGCGTTCGCAACGACGCTCGCAAGCATCGCAAGCGTCGACATCCAAAACTGCCTGAGCCAGATCGGCAGCGGCGCACAGCCGGTCGATCTGTTGCCGAGCGCGGCGCTCGTGATTCGTCCGCTGCACGCCAAGCGTGGGGGCCGGGTCATCGCCGCCATCGAAGCCGCGATGCGCGAGTTGCCCACGCCCATCATCGGCCGCGTCAACAAGGGCGCGTTGTGGCTCGACCTGCGGACGATCGAAGACGCGGACGATCTGCTCGCCGCGTGGTCGCATCTGATGCTGACCGAGCGATGATCGTCGGCACCGCGGGCCACGTCGATCACGGCAAGACCTCGCTGGTGCGCGCCCTGACCGGCGTCGACACTGATCGGCTCGCCGAAGAAAAAGCGCGCGGCATCTCGATTGAACTCGGCTTCGCGTACGCGAGTCTCGATCAGGCAAACCGCGACGACAGCGCACGACGCGACGGCGCCGAACCGATCGGCTTCATCGACGTGCCCGGGCATAGCAAGTTCGTGCAGACCATGATCGCGGGTGCGGCCGGCATCGACCTCGGGCTCCTTGTCGTCGCCGCCGATGACGGACCGATGCCGCAGACGCGCGAGCATCTCGACATCCTCGCGTGGCTCGGTGTGCGGGAACTCATCGTCGCGTTGAGCAAGGTCGATGCGGTCGACGACGACAGGCGACGCGAGGCGAGCAGCGACGTGCGGGCGCTGATCGATGGGTCGCGCTATGCGGGCGCCACGATCGTGCCGGTCTCGATCGTTTCGAATGAAGGCATGGCAACGCTGACCCGCGCGCTCACCGGTGCGCTGCGCGTGCATTCGGGCAAGCCAAGCGAGGCGCAGACGGACGCCGACGCGGGCGCATCGAATCACGGCAGGCACTTCCGCCTCGCGATCGATCGCGCCTTCGTCCTGCAAGGCATCGGTCTGGTCGTGACGGGAACCTGCTTCTCCGGTCGCGTCGCCATCGACGACATGCTGACGCTGTTGCCCGGCGGACTCGAAGCGCGCGTGCGCAGCATCCATGCGCAGAACCGGGCGGTCGAAGACGCGCATGCGGGCCAACGCGTCGCGCTCAATCTGTCCGGTCGCGGCATCGAGAAGAGCGCGGTGCATCGCGGCGACTGGATCGTTGCGCCGACTATCGCGATCGAGACCGATCGCGTCGACGTGCTGCTGATTCCGTCCGTAACGACTCCTTCGGGCGAGGACGTGTTCGAGGGATTCGATCAGCGCAACTGGCGCAGCGTCCGTTTTCACGCAGGAGCGGCCTCGGTCAATGCACGCATCGCGCTGCTCGATGCAAATCATATGAATGATATGCATGACGAGATGTCGTGCATCGCGCAGATCGTCTTCGACAAACCTCTGCATCTGATTGCCGGCGATCGCTTCGTGTTGCGCGACGCGAGCGGCCAGGACAGCCGAGGGGGGAGCATCGCAGGCGGCATCGTGATCGATATCGATGTGCCCGTGCGGGGCCGGCGCAGCGAAGCGCGGCTCGCATTGCTTCGCGCGGCGGCGCAATCGGACGTGAAGGCGGCGCTCGCCCACGCGGTGCGCACGAGCGACAAGGGCGTCGACCTCGCGCGATGGAACGTCGCGCACAACAGCGCATTGGAAGGCGATCCGATCGCGACGCGCGCGGTACGCGGCACGACCGCGAGCACTGAAACGGCCACAGCGATCACGCTTTTCTCGCCCGAGCGCTGGGACGCGTTGCTCGCGCGTGTCGTCGATGTGCTCGCAGCCGAACACGCGCGCGCACCCGACGCCGTCGGACCGGGTCGCGACCGTCTGCGCCGCATGGCGACGCCGGCGTTCAACGCGGCCACCTTCGCGGCGCTGATCGATGCGCTGAAGAGCTCGATTCGCGTGTCGCAGACCGGCCCTTGGCTGCATCTGCCCGAGCATCGTTTCGAGTTGTCCGCGCAGGATAGCGAGCGCTTCGATCGCGCACGCGCCTCGCTCCAAAATGCGAGCGAGCCTAACCATCCGCCGCGGGTTCGAGACATCGCGCGCGAGCTCGGCGAAGACGAAGGCGCGACGCGCGCTCTCTTCGTGCGGCTCGCGTCGCTGGGCGAGATCTACAAGGTCGCGCACGATCACTACTACCTGCCGGTCACGGTCCACGCGCTCGCCCGCGTCGTCGCCGAGCTGCAGCAAAGCGACGGCGTGACGAGGGCCGCGGCCTTTCGTGACAGAATCGGCGTCGGCCGCAAGATCGCCGTGCAGATCCTCGAGTTCTTCGATCGCGTCGGCTACACGCGGCGTCTCGGCGACGAGCATCGCATCATTCAACCGGACCTCTTTCATCCATAAACTCGGGCGTAAGTGCGCAACTCGAGCCCGGCCCGGCGCATGACCGTTGTCCACGGAAGAGACACGTTCCCGGTGGAGCGGCCGGACTTCAAATCCGGACAGGGGCCGCCACGCGGTCCCGGGTGGGTTCGACTCCCATTCTCTTCCGCCACTGCTTTGCTGTTCACGAATAGAGTCATTACATGCGCATGATTCGCGGCCTGCCGTTTCCCGACGAGCTCTGGTACGACGTCGAAGAGAAGTTGTGGCTGCGCGTTGAAAGCGATGACACCGTGACGATCGGCATCACGCCCTATGCGTGCGCGCTGGTCGGCGACATCTATTACTACACGCCGAAGCGTCCGGGACATGAGTTCGAGCGGCGCGCATCGATCGGCGTCGTCGAGATGGCCAAGACCGTGCAGGTGGTGCACGCGCCGATCGCCGGCGTGATCGTTGCGAACAATGAAGACGAGACCGCGAAGACCTGTGCGATCAATCGCGATCCTTTCGGCCGCGCGTGGTGCGTGCGCGTGCGCCCCTCCGCGTGGGACGCGGATCGTGTGCATCTCGTGACCGGAGACGCGGTCCATCGCGCGTTCGAATCCGACATGGATCTGAATCGCTGGACCGGTGTCGAAGCGGCAACGCCGCCCGAGAACGAAGCGATGCCGCCCGATCCCACGCGCGCAGGTTTCTGACGATGAAGAAGCTCTTCATCCTGCTCGTCAATACCGATCCCGATCACGCCGACGAAGTCGCGGCGCCGTTCTACATGGCCGCCGCCGCCGCGGCGCTCGGCGCAACAGTCGAGGTCGCGTTCGCGGGACGGTCCGCTCGACTCGCGTTGGCCGACGTGGCCACGCGCATCGTGACGCACGCGGGTGACCAGGCGCAGGGCGGACACACGCTATACGATTTCATCCGCATGGCGGCCGAGCAGGGCGTGCGCTTCGTCGTGTGTTCGCAAGCGCGCCAGTCAATGACCGGCGCCCTGATCGACGAGATCGAAGAAACCGTCGGCGCGGCGTGGATGATGGAGCGCGCGTTAGCCGACGACACGGTCACGCTCAGCTTTTGATGCGTCGTTCCCGCGCACGCGGGGACGACCATCCCCATCTTCGAATCGCGTATTCTTCTCGTTAGTTGACATCTAAAGCTTCTCGACAGGAGACAACATGCTTGCTCGCCCAGCCCTCATCGCCGCGGTGTTTGCGCTGTCCGCACCCGAATTCGCGCACGCCCAGATCAAGGTCGGCGTCGATCTCTCCACCACCGGTCCGGCGGCGTCGATCGGTTTGCCGAGCAAGAACGTGTCGACGCTGTGGCCTCGCGAAATCAACGGCACGAAGATCGAGTACATCATTCTCGACGACGCATCGAGCCCGACCGGCGCGGTGCTGAATGCTCGCAAGCTCACGTCCGAAGACAAGGTCGATGTGCTGCTCGGCCCCAACACCACGCCCAATGCGCTCGCAATCATCGATGTCGTGGCCGAAGCGCAGACGCCGATGATCGCGATGGCCGCGTCCGCGTCGATCGTGCTGCCGATGGACGCCAAGCGTGCGTGGGTGTTCAAGATGCCGCAGAACGATTCGCTGATGGCTGTTGCCGTGACCAAACACATGGCGGACAACGGCGTGAAGACGCTCGGCTTCATCGGCTTCACCGACGCCTATGGCGAGAGCTGGCTCACCGAGGTCAACAAGCTGCTCGAAATCCGGCACATCAAGATGGTCGCGGTCGAGCGTTATAACCGCGCCGACACGTCGGTCACCGGGCAGGTGCTGAAGTTGATCGCGGCCAACCCCGATGCGATCCTGATCGCTGGCGCGGGCACGCCGGCGGTCACGCCGCAGCTCGCGTTGGCTCAGCGCAACTACAAGGGCCGCATCTATCAGACCCACGGCATCGCGACGTTCGAATTCCTGAAGGTCGGCGGCAAGGACGTGGAAGGCACGGTCTTCCCGACCGGTCCCGCAGTCGTCGCGACGCAGTTGCCCAACGATCATCCTTCGAAGAAGGTCGCGGTCGATTTCACCAAGCGTTTCGAAGCCTCGTTCGGGCCGGACTCGGTCACGCAATTCGCGGGCGATGCGTGGGGCGCATGGATGCTGCTCGCCAATGCGCTGCCCAAGGCGCTCAAGGTCGCGCGTCCCGGCACGCTTGAGTTTCGCAAGGCGCTGCGCGACGCGCTCGAAGGCACCCACAACCTGGTGGTGCCGCAAGGCGTGATCAACATGAGCCCGCAGGATCACGTCGGCCTCGATCAGCGCGCGCGCGTGATGGCGAAGATCGAGAACAATCGCTGGAAGTATCTTTCCGAATAAGCGCGCGACGGCGGCGCGCGCTCAGCGTGCACGGTCAGATCGACCTTTCACCGCGACCCTCGCAGAGTTCGACCGTCGCTTCGAACAGGCGGTGGCCGGAATCGACGAAGCGCTCGCACGCGGTGAAATGATTCTCGCGCGGCAGCGGAACGTCCTCGCGCAGATTGCGCGCCCATGCGATGCCGATCTCGCGCGTGTGCCGCTTGAACTCGTCGGACTCGTCGCCGCCGACCGCGGTGATCAGCGGCGCATCGGTCGCCGGCTGCATGTAGAGCGGCGACAGCGGCGCCACGCGATCGAGCGTCAACTGCAGGTCGGCATTCAGATAGGGTGCGTGGCGCAAGGGCTCCATGTCGAAGAGCCCGCTGATCGCGACACCGGCATGCACCACCTTCTGCGGCAAGCGGCGATCGAAGTCGGGCCAGCGTGCGGCGAGCATCATCGCGGTGAGATGGCCGCCCGCGGAGTGACCCGCGACGACGATGCGATCGCGCGAGATGCCGAGCTCATTGCCATGCGTCCAGATCCACGCGATCGCGGCGAGGCTCTGCCGCACGATGGTTTCGAGCCGATAGTGCGGCGCGAGTCCGTAGTCGAGTACCGCGACCTTGATGCCGCGCTCGACATACGACGGCGCGATCCACGAAAACTCGGACTTCGACAACGACCGCCAGTAGCCGCCGTGAATGAAGACAACCACCGGCAGCGTTTCGCGCGATGCGCCCTTCGGTGAAAACAGATCGAAGCGTTCGGTGTCGTCGTCGCCAAACGCGATGTCGAGTCGCGTAGCCAGTTTGCGGCGCGCGGCAGCGGCCTCGACTCTCCATCGCTCGAGGATGCCGTGCAGATCGGCGACGCGTTTGCCGTTGTTGTATTGATCGTTGCAGAACGCGGGCGCGTATGACGGAGGCGGCGGCAGCAGCATGTGGGGGCGATCGATGGGCGACCCATGTACGTTAGTCTCCTGCGCGTTCGCCCGCAAGACGCGTGGCGTTGCCCACGATGATGACGTTGCCGCGCGATGGGTTCGCAACTCGCTTGAAGCCCATCGATCACGCGGCTACAATCGACCGCTCGGGGAAGTAGCTCAGCTGGGAGAGCGTCGCGTTCGCAATGCGAAGGTCGGGAGTTCGATCCTCCTCTTCTCCACCACATCAAACCTTTCGAAACCCGCATGGAGCCTGGCTCTTGCGGGTTTTTTAAATCCGCGATCGCATGACAGGCGCCCAATGCTGCGGACGATGATGGGTCCCTTCCGGGAATTCGGGATGGTTGCGGGCGCGCTGTATGCGACCGATCGCATGCTTCAGAAGATCTCGCCGAAGCTGCGCCTTCACGTGTACGAGTTCATCGCCCAGCCGATTCCGGACAAGGCTGCGGCGCCATCCGTTGCGATGAGCGCGTTCGAGTTCAGGGAAATCAAACAGGGCGATCCGGAGATCGACCTGATGCCGGCTCGCCCGGAGATCAAGGCGCTGCGCTTCGATCAAGGCGCGGTGTGCGTGGGCGCCTGGCGCAAGTCGGCGCTGATCGGCTACATCTGGCTTGCCTTTCGCAACTATGAAGAGGATGAAGTTCGTTGTACTTATCACTTGGGCGACCCCGAGATGTCCGCGTTCGACTTCGACCTCTACATATTTCCCGAGCATCGGATGGGCCGCGGATTCATGGCGATCTGGTATGGGGCCAACGAGTATCTGCGCAACCGCGGAGTTCGTTTCACATTCAGCCGGCTGACTCGCTTCAATCTGGTTTCGCGCCGGGCGCATGTTCATCTGGGAGGAACCCGGATCGGTCGAGCCGTCTTCTTGCAGGCGTGGCGCGCTGAATTGATGCTGACGACGCTTTCCCCCTATGTGCACTTCTCCCTTTCGTTGCAGCGGCGGCCGAAGCTGACGCTGCGACCACCGGCGTCGCTGCCGGATCATCCGGCTCGCTGAGTGCGCGCGTTCGATCGGATTCCATCGTTCGCCCGCATCAAGCGTCGCGTCCAACGCTGGTGGACGTCGCAGGCGACCATACGCTCGCTTTCGGACGCTTCGAAATTTGCGCCAGGAACACTGCTTTATCGCTGCAACATCTGCGGTGCGAGCTGCGCAACGCTGATCGAAAATCTGCAGCGAGATCAGGGATGGTGTCCGAAGTGCGATTCATCGATGAGGCAGAGGGCGGTTGTGCATCACCTCTCGATGGCGCTCTTCGCAAAGAGCTTGTCGGTTGAAGACTTTCCGCCGGAAGCTCGGCACATTGCCGGATTGGGAATGACCGACGCGGACCAATATGCGATCCCCTTGTCGAAGAGACTTCGCTATCGCAACACTTTTTATCACCGAGAACCCAGGCTCGATATTCGGTCGATCGAAGATTCCGAGACAGGCGCCTATGACTTCATCGTCAGCTCAGATGTTTTGGAGCACGTCGCACCGCCGATTGTCAACGCGTTCACAAACCTGCGTCGCCTGCTGAAATCTGGTGGCGTCCTGATACTCACCGTTCCCTTTGTCGTCGAGGGCGACACGATCGAGCACTTTCCGGATCTTGACGAGTACCAGATCGAAAAGAAGAACAGCTCTTATGTATTGACCAACAAGACACTTGATGGACGAGTGCAACGTTTCTCGAACCTGGTTTTTCACGGCGGCCCGGGAAGCACTTTGGAGATGCGTCTGTTCTCTGAATCGGGACTTCGACGCGAATTGCAGCAGGCAGGCTTTGAACAGATCGTCTTTCATCGCGAGCCGTGCTTCGAACGCGGAATCTATTGGAGCGGTCCGTGGAGTGTTCCGATCACCGCGGTCGTCGCGCCGCAAGTGCCTACGGCGCCCGCTGCGGCATCAGCTGCGATCGCTGCTCGCTGACGGCCTCGAGCACGAGTGGGGCAAGTCCGGAAGAATCTTCGCGATCGATATGCGCGAGCAATTGTTCCCGCATGCGCGGCTCCCAGAATTGGCGGATGTGCAAAACGATGCCGGCCTTGGCCTCCGCGTGATCGGGCATCGCGATGAAAAATTCGCCGATGTGATTGGCCATGCGCACGAGGTTGTCAGCGTTCATCGGTTGCGCCTCTTGATGTCGAATGCACGTCGCCCGCGCCCAAGCCGACGCGCTCCGGAAAGGCGTATGCGACCAGATCGTCTTCGCGCACGAAGCCGGCCAACGCGAGATTGCATGCTTGTGCGGTTGCGACCGCCATCGAGGTCGGCGCGGAAACCGCAGCCAATAATCCTGCGCCGCACATCGCTGTCTTTTGCACCATCTCGAAACTCGCGCGGCTGGTCACGCACACGAAGCCGTCGACCGAATCGACGATCGCGCGGCGCATCGCGCCGATCAATTTGTCGAGCGCGTTATGACGGCCCACGTCTTCTCGCGACAGTCGCACATCGCCATCGAGACCGCACCACGCTGCCGCGTGCGACGCGCCGGTCCATCGCTGAACCTCCTGCCGATCGCGCAACGCGCGTTGGGCCTTTGCAATCGCCGATGGAGTGACCGAAATTGTGGGTGCTGTCGGCAACGCGTGATGCACTTGCGTCAGGCTCTCGGCTCCGCACAGACCGCAACCGGTGCGACCGGCAAGCGTGCGGCGGCGCGACTTCAAACGCATCTCGCATGCGGCGGCGACTTCCATCTGAAGCTCGATGCCCTCGTCGACACACACGACATCGATGCCGAACAACTCGGCCGGGTTCAACAGCAGTCCTTCGGAAAGACCGAAACCGAGCGCGAAGTCTTCGAGGTCGGTCGGCGTCGCCAGCATCACGGCGTGCGAGATGCCGTTGAACACCAGCGCGATCGGCACTTCTTCGACTAACCAGTCAGCCCTGCCCGCGATGACGCCTGAGCGCAAGTCGACGACTGTTGCGGCGACGACACCCGCAGGTCGCAAAGACGCGTCGACGGGTTTCATTTCGTCTTCGTCACTTCGCCATGGCTTCGATCGGGGCTTGGGGTTCCCCTTGCGCTTGCGCCTGCGCGAGAAAATCGAGCTGATCGCGATTGAAGTCGGCGTACTCGCGTTGCCAGCTCGACGGCTGCGCCACAGGCATCACCTGCACTGCCGTCACCTTGTACTCGGGACAATTGGTGGCCCAGTCCGAACTGTCGGTCGTGATGACGTTCGCGCCCGACTCGGGAAAGTGGAACGTGGTGTACACGACGCCCGGCTGCACGCGCTCGCTCACGGTCGCGCGCAACACGGTTTGTCCCGCGCGGCTTTCGATGCCGACCCAGTCGCCTTCGTTGATGCCGCGGTCTTCGGCGTCATGCGGATGCAATTCGAGCCGATCTTCGTCGTGCCACAGGTTGTTCGGCGTGCGTCGCGTCTGCGCGCCCACGTTGTATTGCGACAGGATGCGACCGGTCGTGAGCAGCAACGGATACTTGCGTGTGACCTTCTCCTCGCTCGCGACGTATTGCGTGTTGATGAAGCGGCCTTTGCCGCGCACGAAGCGGCCCACATGCATCACCGATGTCCCTGCTTCTTCGGTGTTTTCATTGCACGGCCACTGCACGCTGCCCAGACGATCGATCTTTTCGTAGGTCACGCCGCGGAATGTCGGCGTGAGGTCGGCCACCTCCTGCATGATCTCTTCGGGATGCGTGTAATACATCGGATATCCAAGCGCATTCGACAGCATGACGGTGACTTCCCAATCGGCGAATTCAGCCAGCGGCTGCATCACCTTCTTCACGCGTGAAATGCGGCGCTCGGCATTGGTGAACGTGCCGTCCTTCTCGAGGAACGACGAGCCGGGCAGAAAGACGTGCGCGTACTTCGCGGTCTCGTTCAGAAAGAGGTCCTGCACGACGATACATTCCATCGCGCTCAATGCATCGGCGACGTGTTGCGTGTCGGGGTCGGACTGCACGATGTCTTCGCCCTGGCAGTAGAGGCCCATGAAACTGCCGTCTTGCGCGGCGTCGAACATGTTGGGTATGCGCAGACCCGGCTCGGCGTCGAGCGTCACGCCCCAAGCGGCTTCGAACTGGCTGCGCACGATCGAATCGGAGATATGGCGATAGCCCGGCAACTCGTGCGGGAACGATCCCATGTCGCAACTGCCCTGCACGTTGTTCTGCCCGCGCAGCGGATTCACGCCTACGCCTTCGCGTCCGACGTTGCCGGTGGCCATCGCGAGGTTGGCGATGCCGATCACCATCGTCGAGCCTTGCGCGTGTTCGGTGACGCCGAGACCGTAGTAGATCGCGGCATTGCCGCCGGTTGCGTACATGCGCGCCGCGCCGCGCACCTGATCGGCGGGCACGCCGGTGACCGCCTCGAACGCCTCGGGTGAATTCTCCGGCTTCGAGACGAAATCGCGCCAGTCGGTGAAGCTCTTGTCGTCGCAGCGCTCGGCGATGTAGTCGGTCGACAGCAGGCCTTCGGTTGCGATCACGTGGGCCATCGCGGTAATGATCGCGACGTTGGTGCCGGGCTTCAACGCGAGGTGGTAGTCGGCATGCACATGCGGCGCATCGACGAGGTCGATCTTGCGCGGGTCGACCACGATCAGTTTCGCGCCCTGGCGCAAGCGTCGCTTCATGCGCGACGCAAAGACCGGATGCGCGTCGGTCGGATTCGCGCCGATCACCACGATCACGTCAGCCTGCTCGACCGACTTGAAGGTCTGCGTGCCGGCCGAGGTACCGAAGGTCTGGCCGAGGCCGTAGCCGGTGGGCGAGTGACACACGCGCGCGCACGTGTCGACGTTGTTGTTGCCGAACGCCGCGCGCACCAGCTTCTGCACCAGATAAGTTTCTTCATTGGTACAGCGCGACGACGTGATGCCGCCGACTGAGTCGCGCCCATACGTCTTTTGCAGACGCTTGAATTCGCTCGCCGCATGACCGATCGCTTCGTCCCAGCTCACTTCCTTCCACGGGTCGGTGATTTTCGCGCGGATCATCGGCTTGGTGATGCGGTCCTGGTGCGTTGCATAGCCCCACGCGAAACGGCCTTTCACGCACGAGTGGCCTTCGTTGGCCTTGCCGTCTTTCCACGGCGTCATGCGGATCACTTCCTCGCCCTTCATCTCGGCCTTGAAGCCGCAACCCACGCCGCAATAAGCGCAGGTCGTGATGGCGCTGGTCTCGGGGCGACCGAGCACGACGACGCTCTTCTCCTGCAATGCGTCGGTGGGGCAGGCCGAAACGCATGCGCCGCAACTGACGCAATCGCTGTTCATGAACGGTTGGTCCTGGCCGGCCGACACGCGGCTGTCGAAGCCGCGGCCTGCGATCGTCAACGCATACGTTCCCTGCGTTTCTTCACACGCGCGGACACAACGGCTGCACACGATGCACTTGGCCGGATCGAACGTGAAGTAGGGGTTCGACTCGTCTTTGGCGGTGCCGCAATGATTCGCAATGACCGCGGAATTCGCTCCAGCCGCGGCGCCCTCGTCGGTTTGCGCGAAGCCGAAATAGCGCACCTCGCGCACACCGGACAGGTCCGCCATCTGCTTCAACTCACAAGCGCCGTGTGCGCCATCGTGCAGACAGTCGGCCGGGTGATCGCTCATGTAGAGCTCCATCACGCCTCGCCGAATATCTTTCAGCTTGGATGTTTGCGTACTCACTTTCATGCCCGCTTCGGCCGGTGTCGTGCAAGAGGCCGGGTAACCCTTGCGGCCTTCGATCTCGACCAGGCACAGGCGGCACGAGCCGAACGCTTCGAGGCTGTCGGTCGCGCAGAGTTTGGGAATATTGACGCCCGACTCGGCAGCCGCTCGCATCAGCGACGTGCCTTTCACGACAGTGACCGACATGCCGTCGATCTCGAGCGTGATTTCCTCGAGCGATGCACGCGCGGGCGTGCCGTAGTCGAGTTCGGTCTTCATGGGATGGTGCAGGGGGTCCAGCATGGTCGTGCTCCTCAGGCTGCTTTTTCGCTCGGCGGCAGATTGCCGAAATCCTCGGGATAGTGATCCAGCGCGGACAGCACCGGCAAGGGCGTCATGCCGCCCATCGCGCACAGGCTGCCATGAACCATCGTGTCGCACAGATCTCGCAACAGATGGATTTGTTGCGTGCGATTCTGGTTCGCCGTGATGCGGTCGATGATCTCGACGCCGCGGGTCGAGCCGATGCGGCACGGCGTGCACTTGCCGCAGCTCTCGATCGCGCAGAACTCCATCGCATAGCGGGCAAGCTTCGCCATGTCGGCCGTGTCGTCGTGCACGACGATGCCGCCGTGACCGACCACCGCGCCGATCGCGATATACGCCTCGTAGTCGAGCGGCACGTCCCACTGTGCTTCGGGCACATAGGTGCCGAGCGGGCCGCCGACCTGAACAGCCTTGATCGGTCGGCCGCTCGCGCTGCCGCCGCCGAAGTCGTAAAGCAATTCGCGCAGCGTGATACCGAAGGCTTTCTCGACCAGGCCGCCGTGTTTGATGTTGCCTGCGAGTTGAAAGGGCAAGGTGCCTTGCGAGCGTCCGACACCGTAGTCGCGATAGAACGCCGCGCCGCGCGCCATGATCAGCGGCACGCTTGCGAACGTGATCACGTTGTTGATCACGGTGGGCTGGCCGAACAAGCCAGCGATCGCAGGCAGCGGCGGCTTGGCGCGCACGATGCCGCGCTTGCCTTCGAGACTGTCGAGCATCGCGGTCTCTTCGCCGCACACGTACGAGCCTGCGCCCTTGCGCACTTCGAGATCGAACGCGCGACCGCTGCCGCACACGCTCGACCCGAGATACCCGGCCGCTGTCGCGTGCGCAATCGCTTCGTTCATCGTCGCGATCGCATGCGGATATTCGCTTCGGATGTAGATGAACCCCTTGGTTGCACCGACCGCGAGCGCAGCGATCGTCATGCCTTCGATCAGCATGAATGGATCACCCTCCATCGTCATGCGATCCGAATAGGTTCCCGAGTCGCCTTCGTCGGCATTGCACACCACGTACTTCTGCGCGG